>NZ_JBHVDF010000004.1:252149-290362 GCF_042802915.1 Nocardia sp. NPDC057440 | reverse complement strand
CTAACTTTTTTTTTCGGGGTAACCACTTGGCCCGCCATCGGCGAAACGGGGCAATTGGCCCAATGGACCGCCCCCCCCCTTTCCCGGCCACCCTTCGCGGCCGGATCTGTGGGCAGGAGGTCCTTGAAAGCGACAGCGAGGGTGCAGACACTTGTCGTGTCACAAAGTGTCACCACGAAGGAGCCGACATCCGTATGACCGACACCGGAATCACCTTCATCAACGTCATCGAGATACCGGCCGACCAGGTCGACGAATTCCTCGAGAACTGGCATGACAGAGCGAAGTTGATGCAGACAGCACCCGGCTTCCGAGACGTGCGGCTCCACCGGGCTCTGCTGTCGGACACCCGCTTCCAACTCGTCAACGTCGCGCATTGGGATAGCGCCGAGGCGTGCGAGGCAGCCGGTGCGAATCCGGCCGTCGTTTCCTCGGTCGATACCGCGAGGAAGGTCGCGAGTGCGAACCCGGCACTTTACGATGTAGTCGCTGAATATCGGTGAAAGCGTGGTCGAAGTCCTGGAGCAACGGTCGCTCGGTCGGCGACCCGGCCGCAGTGCGTGTCGATCGAGCATTGAAGTTCGGCCGCGTGCTCGGCACTGATTGGTTCAGCCCCTAAGCATGCACAGCTCGCCAAGCGTCCCTTGGCGTAGGGGCCGACGCGATCACTTGACGGAGGTGGTTCACGCTGCTCGCCTTTGTTGCCCGCCAATACTCAGCGTGCCAGCGACGGCTGTACGACACACCTTCGGGCAGGCTCATTCAGTGGCGAGGACCGGTTGCCGGGTGAAGGACGGTTTCCGGTCGTAGAGTCCGGTAATCACCACACCGACGACGACAGCTAGTAGGCCACCGATAATGACATGGATCCATGCCGAGTGCAGTCCTGACAGTGGTGTCGAGTGGAAATAGAGAATCGAGCGCAGGCCGGCCACGATCGGCCGCATCGGTTCGAATTTCGCGATCACGCCAAAAAACGCGGGAGTCGCTTCGACGGGAATTGTGCCCGCTGAGGATGTCATGGCCATGGCAACGAAGAAGAACATGTTGATCAACGGAGCGAGAGACCCGAAGATCGCGAAGATCGTCAGGGCGCCGAGGGCAACGGCGGCGATCGTGGTGGCGGAGAACAGATACAGCTGCCACGGCGAGGCGACAGGCATGTGGAGTGTTTTGGTCGCCAGGAGCTGGATCAACCCAGCGCTCAGAGGTGCCGCGATCAGCGCCACGCACCATTTGACAACCAGCATGTGTAGTCGGGACAGGTGGGTGTAGCCGCGACGTCGCACTTTTGGTCCGAGCTCAGTGGGCTGAAACCCGCTGGCGGAGTCCACCATCGGGTGGATCGCCGAGGCGCCGACGAAGCCGAGAAGAACCAAGACCACCGCGTAATAGAAGACACTGGTCCCGGACCCGGTGTGCGCCGGCAGTGGTGTCAGAGGTGCGGTCGCAACCGAGAATGGGTTGGCCAGCGAAGTAGTGGCGGCAGCGGTCGGCGCGTTCTGCGGCAACTTGGCACCCAAGCCCGCGTTTACTGCGGCGACTACTGGCGCGAGGTACCCGGTGAACAATCCAGTGCCCATCGTCGCGGCAGCCGGATTGGTGTCAAGATGGATCACCGCGTGCGTGGCAGGACCTGGCGCGCCGCTGGCGAGCCGGGCGATCTCGGCATTGAAATCGGCGGGTACGCGGACGGCTCCGAAGATCTTGCCGCCATCCATCTGCTCGCGTTCCTGCTCGGCAGTCATCGGAATGAGCTCGACTGCCTCATGGTCGACGCCCTGTGTGATAGCCGCACTGACCTGATCGGCGGCGCCGATACTGCTGGCGGTCTGAGGCTCGACGACCATGGCGACCGGAAGCCCGCGCAGGCTTCCGATCGGGTCGAGGGTACCGCCGAGATAGACCGCAGGCAGAGTTAGTGCCAGGATCAGCATTACGACCAACGGCGGGAACCAGGTGCCGGGATGGCGGCCGAAGTCACGGGTGATCTTCAGGGAATTGCGGAATTCGACGGTTACCGGAGAACTCCCTTTTCTGCGAACCAGTTTCAGGACAGGGCGTTTGGCGGAGCGACCGCCGCCGGAGGATCGCCTTGCCGGGCGCTGCCCCAACCATGAGCCGAGAAATGTTGCAGCCCAATTCGGTTCGTCGGCGACGGCCGCTAACCTACCGCGATATAGCAAGGTCAACGCCGCCTCGAGTTGTTCGGCAAGGACCTGTCCGGCGAATTTTCCGCGGGCGGCGGGGTTGGCGTATCGCACCTCGGGGTTCACGCCGGAGAGGCGGTCGGCGAGGCGGTCGGCCCAGTCTCGCGATCCGGTGCTGCCGAGTCGCGTTTCTCGGCGATTCGGCGGCTGATCTCGCCCCACGACAGGGGCAACTCGTCCGCCGGTGCAGTGAAGAACACGAAGGTCGCATCCCGCATGACCCTTCGCTTGCGCGCGACAGTCGACTTATGGGGCTCGGAGCCCGCATAGGCGTAGATTGCCGCCTTGTCGTCCCAAGCAGAGTAGGTCCAGAAGGTGCCCTTCAGCATTTCTGCTCTCAAGGCCACACCCAGCGCTCCTGGAGAACGGCGGGCCTGCCACCACAAGGTCAGTGACGCGATGAGGAAGCCGGGGGCGTTTACCAACGACTTGACCTCGAGGCGCGAAGCCATGCATTGGACCTCGGGGGTGGTGGGGTTACCGACCGTCTTCCACGGAAGCGTTGGCATTGGCTGCTCTTTTCGATCAGGAGGGCGGCGACGAACTGCCGTCTTCTCAAAGGTTGTCGAGGTTTCAGCCTCGGTTCGCGGTGAGAATTCATCAACGGCGAACTGCTTATAATGCGGTAAGCCACCGTGATTGATAGGAAAACCGCATGGACCTGCGCGATCTGGATCTGCGCGACATCGAGATCTATCTGATGTTGTCCGCCGAGTTGCATTTCGGCCGGACCGCCGAGCGGTTGCACCTCTCAACAGCCCGGGTCAGTCAGGTGATCGCGAAACTGGAACGTCGCATCGGCGGCAAACTCTTCGAAAGATCCAGTCGCACAGTGACATTGACACCGATCGGGCGACAGCTGCGTGACGACTTGCAGACCAACTATCGTGACCTGCGGGCCAGCCTGGGCCGGGCGGCCCGCTCAGCCCGCTACGGCGACGCAGGCATACTGCGGCTGGGAATCACCAGTAGCAACCTCGGCAACGTCCGCCCGCTGCTGAACACCTTCCAATCCCAGCATCCCCACTGCACCTTGCACATCGAGCACGTCCACTTCGGCAACCCCTTCGGCGCTCTGCGTGGCGATGACATCGACGCACTGGTGAGCTGGCTTCCCATCGAGGAGCCCGATCTGGTGGTGGGCCCGACTCTCTATGAGGAACCGTTCATGCTGCTCGTCGGTGCGGATCACCCACTGGCACAACGTGAATCGGCCTCCTACGAGGATCTGGCCGACTACGGCGTCTTCGGAGTGCCCCCGTCCGACCCGGTCAACCTGCCCCCCGACTACTGGATGGCCGCCGCCGTTCCCTACTTCACCCCCAGCGGCCGCCCCATCCTCCGCACCGCCCACGCCGCCAACTTCCAAGACCTGATACTGCTCGTAGCGGCGGGCAAGGCCATCACCCCGGTGCACGCCCACGCCGCCCGCTACTACTCGAGACCCGACGTCACCTACATCCCCATGCCCGATGTACCACCCGCCCGTTGGGCCCTGATCTGGCGCCGATCCGCCGAAACCGACCTCATCAAAGACCTGGCCGCCGCCGCCATCCTCACTGGCGGTCAATTGCAGATCCCCGATGCCGAGGACGAAGCAGCAGACCATTCGGTTGCATCGGCCGGATCCCGCGGCAGCACCTCATGAAGCCCGAGTTCAGCCCATGAGCTGTTCTTCGCGCCGGATTCCCGGAGGTGCAGAGCGTCGTTCGACGCGCACGTGAGGAACGGCTGTTGGATCTCTCGGCGGATGGCGCGGTTGCCCGCCGCTCCCCGTGCATCCTTCGGCCGCTGGTCGGCGGGCTGCGGGCTGCGGGCTGCGGGCTGCGGGCTGCGGGCTGCGGGCTGCGGGCTGCGGGCTGCGGGCTGCGGCGATGATCGCAGTCGGGTGGGTCGTCGTGTCCCGACCCATCGCCACGCATCACCGGGGCAAAACCGGGCAAAACCGGACGAGAACGGACGAGAACGGACTGTGGATCCGTTGCCGAAGTGCCGTCGCCTGTGGGTTACTGGATATATGTAGCGGTTGCCCCAGAAAATTCGGCATCCGTTGCAAGGTAACCCTTTTCATTCTATTTCGGCTTGGAGTCGGACCATGGCAGCTGTTCTCACCTCCCTGACACCCTCTTCCGGCCCTGCGACGGTTTTCAGCCCTGTGGTGATCACCGGCTCCGGGTTCAGTAATGTCGGTCCTTTGTCCGTGCGGTTCGGTACCACGGCAACCACATTCACCATCGACTCCGACACCCAGATCACGGCCATCTCCCCGACGGGGACAGGCACGGTGAACGTCACCGTCAAGGTGGAGCTGGACGGCACCAGCAACTCACTGCCCTACACCTATGTCTGACGGTGGGTGTGGCTGGGCCGTAGGTGGGTAGTTGCCTGCCGACGGCCCAATCGTGTTGCGGTCGCAGGCATGGGGGCCGCCTGTCGATGTTCGAAGTCGGCTGCACGGCGTCCTCTGCATCTGCTACAAGAAGCTCGCCACGGCGGCGATGTCAGACACGCGCTGAATCCAGCGGTGGCAGGAGGTGCAGTTGCTGGGCAGCCCCAAGGCGGTGGCGATCGGCGACGAACTAAACAGATGCACATGGACCTTGGAGTATTTCGCATACGGTGAACTCACCGGTGACGCCGACTGGCTGCTGATCGTCCGAGATGCCTACCGCTTGCGCAAGGATTTCAGTTTCGCGGCTCGCGACGATCTCGGCGTCACCGAGGCTGGAATCGCGGTCCCAGAGTGGAAAGATGCGTGGACACCACGCGACCACATGATCGAGGTCCGCCGACGAGTCCAACCGCTGCCGCCGTCCTGGCAATCGCCCTCATACGGCCGGGAAACGAACTTCTCACCAGGGTTTGCGCCCGTGTTCCAACGTCCTCTGGCCGCTGGGCGCGCGGTCCGGCCGGCTGCCAGTCGTTCTTGCGAACGCACGCACATGCCGATTACAGCGCCAGAACTGGGTGAGCTCGTGCCTACCTGGATCATCTGCCGAGGACGCTCGGGTGTGGGAAGTATCCTCGCGGCTTGCGGTTCGCGATCTGATCTGCCCGTTCCGGGATGACCGCACCGATACCATTGCCGCGCAACAAACTCGATTCTCGCCGAGGAGTGCCCTGGGCTGTACGAATTCAGTGAGGCACCGGAGTGGACGCGATCGGCGGGCATGGTGGTGCTGTTCTTCGACGAGCTCGAGTACTCGGCCTTCGTCCGCGCGGTTGAGCACGATGAGTTCGCACGAGCGGTTTTCGCCTACCAGTAGGTGCGCCGGGTGTCACCGCGCCCAGGGTGCGGTGACCGGCGGCTGACCGGGGATCAGTCCCTGCCCGCCGACGGGCAGCACCACGATCGCCTCGAACGGTTCGGCGTTCGGGTTGGCCATGGCGAACTGCTGGTACGCGGGCAGGATGAGGGCGTCTCCCGCTGCGACGGTGAGGGTTTCGTCGCCCATAGTGACGATCATCGATCCCGAGAGCGCGATGAAGATCTCCTCGCGGTCCAGGGCATGCGGCGGGGCGTCGACGCCGGGTTTGATGCTGAGCCGCCAGGCACAGTTCTCGGTGGAACCGCGGCTGGGGGCGGCCAGGCCGACGAAGTCGGCGTGGTCGTTCTCGAATCGCGGGGCCTGGTCGGCGGTGATGAGCGGCATGGGTCTCTCCTGTGCGGCGTGAATGAGGTTGTGTACGTGGACTACTGAGCCCAGGGCGGGCTGACGCGATCGCCGCCGGGGGCCTGGGCGTACGCGCCGACCGGCAGCACCGCCACCGCCTCGAACGGCTCATCGCCCGGGACGCTCAGGTGAAAGACGGTGTGCGCGGGGATGACCAGGGCGTCCCCGGCGCAAAGCTCGCCGGTCTCACCGTCGATGATCACCTGCGCCCGTCCGGAAAGCGCGATGAAGATCTCCTCACGCGACACCGCGTGTGCGTGACCGGGATTGCCCGCTTCGAGGGTGAATCGCCACACGCTGTTCTCGCTGGAACCCCGGCTGGGAGCGGCCAATCCGACGGCGGTCATGAGGGGGGCCCGGAAGGTGGGTGCGTTGGCGGATTTGATGAGTGGCATGCTCTACTCCTGATATTCAACCAAGGTGTTCAACTGTGGTGTACAACTTGAGTTGAACATATTGAGCGAAGGGAGTCAAGTATGGATTTCGGCGTACTTCTCGGGCAGGCCTACCAGGGGTTCGTGCAGGAGTTGCACGCGCACCTGGCCGGGCACGGACATCAGGTGCTGGGCGCGTCGTACGGGTACGTGCTGCGCACACTCGCGGACAACGCGCTCACCGCGAGCCAATTGGGCGAGCGCCTGGGGATTACCGCGCAGGGTGCGGCCAAGGTGGTGGATGAGATGGTCCGGCAGGGTTATATCGAGCGCCGCGCCGACCCGAATGACAAGCGTGCCAAACTGCTGCATCTGTCCGAGCGCGGGCGCGACATGCTCGACACCGTCCGGACCTTCCACGCGGACTATGAGCGGAGATTGACCGCACGGGTTGGCGCGGATCAGATCGCCGCCGTGCGGGCGGTGCTCGGCGAGATCATCTACGCCGCAACCGATTCCACTACCGCACGCGCCTTCCGGCCGCTGTGAGCCGAGCTATCGCATCACACCCGTTCCGGTTCGAGCGTGCCGGGCTCCCGCGATTGGCGAGCACAGCTTGCGAGGTTCGAAACTCTGTCCGCGGCAGTTGGAATCAAAGATCCGCATCTACGGCGGGGCTCTCGCCGCCCCAGTAATACGACGACCCACGCCGCGAGATCTTTGAGTTATTGTCAATTCCTGTGGATCTCCGTGTTTCTCAGGTTGCTCGCAGCCAGTGATCGAGGGCTGCGAAGTCCTCGTTGCTGAGTCCTCGGAATGGCTCGACGTGCCGCAGGAGTGCAGGGCCGGGATGGTGGGTGGCGACCCAGGTGCGGTCGGCGTCGGTTATCTCGTCGTCGACCCAGGCGAACGGGTGTCCGTCGGCCCAGTCCACCAGGGTCCGGGTCTTCCAGCACAGCCCGAACCATCGGTCCTCGCGTTCGTGTTCAGCGGAGGGTTCCGGCCAGCGCACGACCGGCAGTCGTGGCAGCCCGAGCTGGGGCGCGATCTCGGTATTGGCCTCGTCTTCCCAGGTCGTGGCCCAGACCAGCTGGCACGGCAGCTGCGCCAGCCGGCGACCCACCTCGAGGCGCAGCCGCGAGAAGTGCGAGTCCGACACGACACTGCGCGGCTCGCGTCCGGGGTCTTCACCGAACGGGAGAAGCGGCCCGTCGACATCGAGGAACAGCAGTGGGTGCTGTGGGCTATCTGGAGGTGATCGAGGCCGTGAAGCGCGACGCCCTGGATTCGATGGACACCCTGTTCGACTCGGACGACGACAGCACTGGGTGAACTGTCGTCAGAGGTGTCGTCAACCGAGAAACGCGAAGACTGCCAGATAGCAAGAAGGCCAGGCCCGAAATAATCGGACCCGGCCTTTTGTGTAAGTGGACGTTGGGGGACGCTACTACAACACAAACACGCAGGCAGACACACTGCAGGCACTGCTGGCGAAGCTGCCGAACCCCAGAGTTCCGACGCTGCCACAAGTTGACCAGGTCATACCCCGACGCGCACACCAACTACAGCGACGACTCACCGACGACGAAATCAACCACGCCATCACCAGGTACCGCAGCGGTGAATCACACTGACCTAGAGGTATTCGAACTCGCCAATCGCCATCGCCGACCTCATCGACCAGTCCCCACTCCAAAGCCGTTGTCGCGTCTATCCGTTGCCCGGTCAGCGCCAACCATGCCGTGCGCCACCGCCCGATTCGACGCGGAATGCGTACCGTCCCACCGGCTCCCGGAATCAACCCCATGGGTACCTCCGGCAACGCGAACTGTGCGTCCGGCACGGCGACCACCCGCCCGGCGAACGGGGGCAGCTCGGCGCGCCCCGATACACGCACCATGCACGCGGGCGGTGACGCGCTCCCGGATGCGGTGCACCAGCCAGCCCGGATTACGTTCCAGCCGAACGAAGTACGCGGCCAGGTAGTCGCTGGCCGTCCCGAATTCGTCCAGATCCCAGCCCGCACAGAACGCGGGTCCCGCACCGCTCAACTCCACGCGCACCAGGTCCGCCAGCGCGATCGTCAATGCTTCGACCAGGTCTTCGCACAGCTCGCGGTCCATCGCGTTCTGTCGCTCCGCTCGCGACAACACGACCTCGAGCACATCGTCGGCTCGCAATGCCGCGACCAGCGGTCGCTCCTACGCTGCGGTTTCGCGAGCGGGTCCACGTCGCACGTCCGGTAATCGCAATCCGCGTCATAGATCATCCTGTCTGTACAGCGTGGCCAGGGCATCATTCTCGACAGTCCGCAGCGGCAAGCCGGCTCGGAAGTCTTTGGCCAGCTTGGTAATTCGCTGGCCGGCGGTGCCGCTGATTCCGACACCAGGAAGCAAGTTCCCACTGGCGAGAAGACGCGACATGCGCGATGAGGGTCGCCGGTGCACAATCGCCTTCCCAGCAACACCGGGAGGTGACTGGGGCCGACATCGGCGCAGGCACATCCGAAGTGAGTACGGCCACAACGGAGGGCCCGTGGAGCAATCGTTATATGTCGATCCGGACGAGTTACGGAATACCGCCGACGAACTCCACACGCTCGCCGAAGAGACGGCACGGATGCTGGTGAATTTGAAGGCCGCCCTCGCCGGCGAGGGCGAGTGCTGGGGCAACGACGAACCCGGCAAGATGTTCGCTGAATCGTATGTACCGGGCTTGAAACGGAACATGGCGGGATTCGAGAACCTCGTCCATAACATCACAACCATGGGTTCCAATCTCCGCGCCACCGCCGAGAATTTCGAAAATCAGGATCGCGACGCCGGCAACCAAGTCCGGAACTCGTTGCCGGATATCGCAGTTCCGAATATCGCGGTGCCGAAGAGTCCCGAAACAGCGTCTGCTCCGCAGACCGATCAAACGAGCCACGTCAGCGAACCGAACCGGCAATCGTCCGGTGCGAGGCAGACACAGGAAGATACCGAGCAATCGAACTCCGGCTCACCGGTAGCAAGCGGCACCAGCACCGACGCACGGCAGCCCACGGGACAGCGTTCCACGGACTCGCCCGCCGGAACCGATTCTCCCGGTGCTGATTCCGGCGCCGTGCCGGACAACACCGATCCGAATGGCGCCGGTTCCGAGGGACAGGGCGGCCACGGACAGCAAACGCCTTCCCAGCCCGCAACTTCCGGCCCTACCGCCCCGACCCCGGCCGCACCGGCATCGCGGTCCTCGGCTTCCGCGCCACCATCGTCGGTGCTGCCCACGGGGTCCGGTCGCAGTTCGGGCACCAATACCACGGCCACACCGGACACCCGGTCACCTGGCGGCCGGCAGGCTTCGCCGCCCGCAGCACCCGGGAATTCCGCGTCCCCATGGTCGAAACCCGGCAAGGGGACCTCACCGGAGCAGCAGTCACCGCCACGGGTCTCACCGCCTCGACGGCCCGACGCACCGAAACCTCCCGCTGAACCCAAGCAGCGCAAGGCTCCGGCACAGAAGCCGCAGCCGCAGCCGCAGCCGATCACAGCCGACGAGGCGATGCAGATTGTCAACGCCATGGCTGCCCGGCACAACCTGCGGATCACCGGATTCGAGTCGTCGGGAATCTCCACGCAGTCGGCCCAGGAAATCGCGGACGCCGTCGACACCGTGCTGGACAAGTACCCACTCCCCTTGCACGGCATCGAGATCGGAGACTGCGACGGCGACCTGTCGAGAGTGGAGAACCGAGCAGAGCCCGCGACACCGGAGCCGTGGATCGTCCTGGACCGCCGGGCGGTGGCGGACCCGGGTGGACTGGCCGGCCGCGCCCAGCCCTGGACTCGGCCGGGCGAAAACACACACCGCCCGATGCAGGCACGGATGCTGCGCGAATTCGGTCACGTGGCCGATCTCGCCGGCGGGTTCCGGGCGCGGCAGACGGCCCAGCGCGCATTGATCACCGAATACCTGCGAGTCACCGGCATCGAGAACCAGACCCTGGCACAGGTCGTCGACGGCTATCGACGCTGGCGAGACCAGTTGGGCGAACACTGCTTCCGCGCGGGCGTACTGGATCCCGGCCGAGCATTGGCCGAGGGATACGCCGCGGTCGAGCAGGGCGGCGCCCAGGCACCCGGGCCGGCCAAGGTGCTCCACCGCTTGCTGCTGGTCATGGCGCGGTTGGACATGCGGTCAGGCAAACGGGATGGGAAGGGACGAGGGAATGGACCGATGGAAGCGTGAGGGTCTGTGTTCGGCCAACAATGGGTTGCGCAAGCAGGTGGAGCAACTGATCGACTCCTACGAGGAACAGCAGGACCGGCTGACCGAGATCCATCGGCAGCTGGATGCCCTTCGCCTGCAGACCCGGTCGTCCGACGGATCGGTCGAAGTAACGGTCGACGCCAACGGTGTTCTCACGGATTTGTCGCTGACCCCGGCCGCGCTCCGCAGGACGGCAGACGAACTCGCCCGCATGATCGTGCAAGCGACACAGGAGGCCGCCCGCCAGGCCCGGGAGCACAGCGAGAATGCCGCGGCGCCGGTTGCCGCCTCCCTCGACGACGAGCCTGATCTTTCCGACATCATGGGCGAGGGACCTACTCTGCGTGACATCCGTGAATTCTTCCGGGACACCGGCACATCGACCCCGTGACAGACGGATGAACATACGATTCCGCTCAACTCCATTCCCACCGGCAGGAAGACGGGCGCCGGGCAGGAGAATGCCACTGTGCTGGTGCAGTTGACGGTGGCGACGCCACGAGTGCGGCCGCCGGCCGCCAGATGAGTGGACCGGCTCGACTATGCCGCTAGACCTCCCTTCTTGGCTGCCCGCACCCGTCGTGGAGTGCGTGGCGGGCCATTTTCCGGTCGGCAACGAAGACGCGATGCGCCGATGCGGCGACTACTTGTCGGACCAGGCCGATTGGCTCCGCACACAGGCGGAACACTACGACAACAAGGCCACGCTGCGGCACATCATTCGGGGGCAGACCGGTGACAGCGCCGAGGAGGGGTACCGCCAGACAGCGGAGTATTTCCGTGCCCAAGCCGACGACACCGACACGCTCGCCGAAGAGCAGTACGAGGGAGCCAACAGCCTAGAGGTGCAGAAGTGGACCGTCATCGGATTCGCGGTAATCCTGACCTGGACCCTGGCACACGCCGCCATCACCTTCACCTTCGGTGGTGCGCTGGAGGCCTACATCGCCACAATGCGGACCAAGACCGCGGTGCGGTGGGCCTGGGCGAAAATGTTGCAGTACCTTTCCGGGCAGAGCATGCGGCTGGCGGCCGAACGTGGCGCACTCAGGCTGGCCGGCAAGATGGCGGCGATCGGTGCAATCCAGGGTGGCGGCATCAACGCCGCGGTGCAGCTGAACCAGGTCGCCGACGGCGATCGCGACGAGATGGACCGGAAAGCAGCAGGTATCGCCGCCGGTGCCGGCGGTATCGGTGGCGGGGTAGGCATGCTCTTCGGCCGGTGGTTCGGAAACCGCTGGGCCATACCGGCGACCACCGCCCTGGCCGGGCGGTCCGCCCGCACCGGCGTGCGTCTGCTGGTTCAAGTCTCCGGGACCGCCGTAGTCGGCGCCGGCGGCGGCATCGCCGGTGGTCTGGCAGGTGCCGCGGCGGCGCTGAAATTCTCCGGGGAAGATCTCACCCTCGGTAACCTCTCCGAGGGACTGCTGCCCGCGATCACGGGTGGATTCGTCGGTGCTGCCGCGCACGGTGCCGCAGGCATACGCGCGGCCGCCCAGCCTGGTGTGGGTGCCGCCCCGCCGGTGGCGCGGGGGGAAGCTGCCTCCAACAGCAGCAACCTCGCCGAGGCGGTGGCCGCACTCCCTCGCCCGACCGCCGCCGATGCCGATTCGAGCACCCCACCGGCCGGGCGTGGGCAGATGCAGCTCGAAGAGCTCTTCGCACTGGCGGGGCCGGAGGCCACTGGAGATCGGTCCGCCCCGCCGTCCGCGACCGTCAACACTTCGGACTGGAATCCCGTCGGATTGCGGAATGCGTTGCCCGACAATGTCAATTCGGTCAAGGTGGTCGATTTCCCGTCTCGCCCCCCGGCCGCCGACCCGGTCGCCGCGAACCCAATCGCACCGAAATCGCCGGAGCCGCACGCCACTCCGCTCCGGGATATCCTCGCCGCGCGCCACAACTCGGAGAACTCGAGCGGACCGAAACACGCGGGCAGCGAAACCGTCTCCGGAACAACACCCGCGCCGAAGCATCCCGCCGATGGTGCGGCGGTCACGGCGCACCCCGCTCCGGGGGAAAGCCCCAAATCACCGAGCTCCGTACGACCGGAACGCGCAACGGTTACCGCACCGAATACGCCACACCCGGCAGACGGCGCACCGAATCGCGCCCGGCCGGCGGTGGAGGGCGACAACACACACACGCGCCCTGAAACAAGCACAGCGACACCGCATCCCGCCGACTCGGAATCCGGATCGGGTGCCGGGCAGGCACGCGGTCACGCCGAAACGAGCGGTGACCGAACACAAGACGGGCCCGCCACCTCACCGAAGGCAGCCGAGCGTGCGGACCAAGCCACCGAAACCAAGGCAGGCGGGCACTCCACCGACTCCGACGCCGGCTCCGGCGCAGTGCGGACTCGCGCCGACGGCGATCCGGGCGAGGCACCCGCGGCGGCGAAAGACGCATCAGAGCAACCGATTCCGGCGAACTCCGAAGCCGCCCAGCCGACTGCTCGGGCGCCCCGCGTGGTCGACTCCGAGCACATCAAGGCCGGACAACCCGACGGTTCGGCCCCGAAGACGTCTGATGACAGTCTCGCGCCCACCATGACGGCGGTGGCGGAGCCCAAAGCGCCGGCTGTGCACCTCGATGAGCACGGGCGCAACAGCGGCGACCGGCCCGCCGCAGCGGCGCGGCCGCGACCCGCAGGAAAAGCCGTGACCGGCGAGGAACGACCGCCCGCGGGATCCGACTCGCGCGCTGCCCCGGGAGACGGCCCACCACGAGTCTCGGCCCCGAAACCCGCTGCGGGAGAACGTCCTCCGGCGGTCGACCCGAACGAGTCGTCGCGCGGCCGCGGCCAGGACGACGCTCCTTCGCGCGAGCCGGAGCCCGAACACGGCCGCGCGACCGATGACGGCCCCGAGCAGCAGGCCAACGACCATCCCGACGCCACCGGTGCTCGAGACAAGCCCGAATCCGAGGCCACCGGCAAGGAGCCCGAGCCGGAACACACGCATTCGGACGAGGAGGGCGTCCGAACGCAGGCCGACGACGACCCCGAGGCCACCGGCACGCGTAGTGAGCCCGAGCCGGAGCATGCGCGCGCAGACGACGACGGCGATCAGCATCGTGGTGACGAGCAACCCGATGCAGGCGAGGATTCCGCCAAGGCGCTGGCGCGGGCGTATCGGGCCCAGGCCGACGACATCCTCATGGAGTACGAGTCCCGAGACTGGAGCACCGTCTCGGACCAGGAACTGAAGGCGATGCTGTTCAGCGGCAACGACCGCGAGGCCGCCCTGGCCGTGATCGAGGTGATCAATCGCGGCGAAGGCAAGGTCCTGCGCTGGACCCAGGTGATGGGAATGCTGGCCGTGCGCGACGGTCATGTGGGCAGGATGCAGGCGGGTGAGGGCAAGACACTGGTATTCCAGGCCGCGTCGGCATTGCGAGCCGCCCGGGGCGAACCGGTGCGAGTGCTCACGACCATGGACACCCTCGCACTCGAGGCATACGACATCGGTCAGAAGTTGTTCGGGAACTACGGCTTCGATATCCGCCTCATGAACCCGGACAATCCTTATGCACCGGTGGCCGAGGGCCAGGCCACGATCTCCTTCGGCACGCTGCACTCGGACGGCTTCGGCGAACTCCGCGGCAATGTCGCGCCCGGCAGGATCAAACAGGTCGACGAAGTCGACGCGGCCGTCAAGGGCTCGGTGTTCATCCTCTCCGAGGGTGCCGGCAACGCTGCCAGTCCGGAGGTAACCGCACGAGTCGAGGATGTCCACGGCTTCCTCCAGGACGCCGTGAAGGCCGGACTGCTGAGCGAGGCTGATTTCGTTCGTGCCGCCGGGGCGAGCGAAGACCACACCACATTGACCGGAAGCGACCGCGCGAAGGTCGAGCACATCCTCGGTGGCGAACTGACCGCGAAGCTCGAGAAGATCATCGGCCGCATCCCGAGCGAGTCCGAGGCGCACCGGATCGCCATGGCCGCCACCGCCAAGTGGCGCCACATCGAGAACGACGACTACGTGGTCTGGCATCACCCTGAACTCGGGCCGGAATTCCTTACCGACAGCGACGGGAACGTCCTGGTCGTCAACAGCAAGAAGGTACTGAACCCGGATTCCCACAAGGTCTACATCATCGATCAGACCACGCACAAGGTGATGTTCGATGCGGAGACCTCGACCGAGAGTCGTTGGAACGGTGGGCTGGCTCAAGCCGTCGAAGCCAAGCACGGCATCCGGATCCGCGCCGATCCCACCAGCACCAAAACCGTCACCGTGCGGGAGCTGTTCTCCTCGGAGCTGTGCGACGAGTTCAGCGGCCTTTCTGCCACCACCGACAACGCCGACGCCGAACTGCGGCAGATCGGAACGGACGGTGCCGACAAGTCCACGCGGGAGATCATCGACATTCCCCGCTTGAAACCGTCGGAACTGGAGGGTGCCGACCCCGCCAACGACATCCGTGTCGGCACCCAAGGAGAGAAACATGAGGCGATGGCCGACGGCGTCGCCGAGATGCACGCCACCGGTCGCCCGATAGAGGTAATCTGCGACCGCAACAGTGAGGTTGCCGCGGTATCGGCGAAGCTGACCGCGCGGGGCATCGAACACGTTGCCGTCGATGCGAAATGGTTCCTCGAGCACGGTGTCACCGCCGAAGCCGATCTGCTGGCGATTTTCAAGGAGGCCGGCAAGGAGGGCATGGTCCTTGTCATCAACCGGCAGGGTGCGCGCGGTGTCGACATTCCCATCAGCCCCGAGATCAACGAGCGCGGCGGGCTGCATGTCCTGAAGTCCAGCCGGTCGGCCGAACACCGCGACATCGACATCCAGGCCGAGAACCGCACCGCTCGCAGCGGCGGCAAGGGCAGCGTCCAGTACTACATCGCCTTGGACGATCCCCTCTTCGCCAAGAGCCCCCAGGCTCAGATCTCGGTCATCCGATACATCGCGGCCGAGACCCAGCACGAGTCCGCGCTCGCCCAGCATCAGGCCGCTGTAGGCGAGCATCGCGCCGCGCCCACCACGGAATCCCAGCGGAAACTGGACGCCGCCACCAACAACCTCGAGAACAGCCGAAACAACCTCAATGCGGCGGAAGCCGATATCCGCGGGCTGGTGTCGAAACTCCAGCCGTCCGGCGTCGTCCGCCCTACCGCCGATCCAGCCTCGGCTCACCTGCCCAACGCGCCACCGGCCTCGGGTCACGATCCCGCCGCCACACCGGCTTCGGGACAACCACGACATCGGCCGCCAGCGCCTCCACCACAGGCCACGGCCGTCACCACCACCGCTCCGGCTGACTCAGTCGCCGCGACCACCGCAGTTGGTGCACCGGCTTCGGCTGCGGCCGGTGCGCAGGCCGCGGCTGCGGCAGTCCCGGCCGGCACACCGGGAGTTACGGCGCCCGGAGCATCGGACAATGGCGGTGCGAACGGGCTGGGTACGGGAAGGCCGAGCGATCGGCCGGACTCCGTACCACTCGCCGCCGATGCTGCGAAAGCGACTGGCACCCAGCACATCGTCGGTGCTCCCGCGACTGCCGCCGCAGCGAGCGCATCGGACGAAGGCCGATCGGACGACCGCACGACCGACGGCACGACCGACTCCGCAACATCCGCCGCTCATCCGACGAACGCACAGGGCAGTCAGCACCGTGCGGCAGCACCCACTGCCGAAGCAGTGCAGACGCCGGGCATGCCGACCACCGACGGTGCCCGACCGAATGACGACCAGCACGCTGCCGTAACCACCGCGAATCCGCGCTCGGCAGGGGACCCCGCGGCCGACACGAATGTGCCATCCGGCGGTCGGCAGAACGATTCACCGTCCGTCCTCGACCCCCGTAATACAAATGGCAACAACGCCTTCCAGAACATCGTGGGGGTGTTGCAGGCCCCCGGCGCACAGGCTGCGGCCTTCTCGCCGGTGGTGCAGGCCATCGCCGCGGTAACGCACACACAAACCGGGACGCACCCCACCGGAGGCGAGGACCTGACCGAAGCCGCCCGAAATATGCTGCACACCGGTCTGAATCACCTCACGCCGGAACAGCGGCAACTGGTCGCCGACGCGGCGCAGACGGTGCAGCAGGGCGATGGCCTCACCGCTGCCCACGCCGAGGCCATCGCACAGCTGGGCGAGCAGGTACTGGCACTGGGCGAGAACGCCCCACAGCACATGCCGGATCTGGCGGCCATCGAGGCCGAGGTACTCACCTTGGTTGCGAACGACGTAGCGCTCGAAGCCATCTGCGCCACGTTGGGGATGACGCAGCGGGCGGTGCGCGGTCACATCGCCCGGGCGGGGATGAAGCTCGGCACCAGAGGCGATGTCGCGACGATGACAGCGGCGCTGAGTCGCGGGCAGCTCGCCGTCGGCGCGCCCGACCACAGCCGTCCGCTGTCGAATGCGGTGGCCCACGGCACCCTGACCCCGCGTGAGGTCGAGGTGCTGGAGCTGGCGACCGTCGGACTGTCACCCGCCGCGATCGCCGAACAGCTCACGATCACCAAGGATGCCGCCGCGGCCCATCTCGCTCGCGCCGGCCGCAAACTCGGTGCGGTCGGCCTGATTCCGACCGTGGTGCAGGCGGTGTTGCAACGAGTCGTCTCCGGTGTGGGACCACAGGTCTTCGCGCCGCAGACGGATTCCCGGCAGGTTGCGGACGCTGCACCCGCCGTTGCGGATCCGGCACCGGTCGCGGAGTCCGAGCGACTCACCAAGCAGGCCGTCGCCGCCGAATTGTTCGATGCCTACGGCGTCGAGGTCCTCGGGTTGGACAAGGCGTGTATTTCGGTGGCCACGGCCTTGTCCGTCAGGAACGCGATAGTGGACGCGTTCGACGAGAACCCGTTCATCCGTCTCGACGTCATTCTGGTGGCGCCCATGGCGGGTATGACGGGAGCTGTCATCTGGGACGCCGGAAGCATTACCGACACGCCACCGGTCGTCATGGTGCTCAACGAGAATCTCTTCGGCAATCCGGAGGAGTTCCGCAACGCCATGGACATGTTGGTCCGCAAGGGCCGATTGATGGCTCCCACGGGCGATCCGGTGTACGACTCCATCAGTCACGAGATGTCACACCTACGCGACCAGGCCGCTCGACTCGGGAACTACGCCGATTCGGTGGAAGCACGGGCATTCGGCTTCATGTACTCGCATTTCACGGGTCTGCGGGCGGCCGGTTCGCTTCCGCGGGACGCTCGGTTCGACGACTGGATGGGACAGCTCGACGGATACAGCCGCGGCAGGAAGGCGCTGCGCGCGGACGACCGGCTGTTTGAGGCGTTCGACGCGTGGGTGAGCAGTTTCGACAGCCAGGAGTCGATCGAGGCGTGGGCACTGCGGGCCGGGCTGTCGACCCGAGACGGCAAGGTCGAGCTCGAACCGCTGTACCAGGCATGGCTACAACGACTCGACGCCGGCACCCGCGAACGGATCATCCAGGCCGAGCCCAGCTCGAAGCTGACCCTGGGCACCCTCCCGGTATTCAACCCGGCGGAGGCACTGGCCGAGGCGAACAACGCCTTCGGCAGGAGCGCACCGAAGGATTTCACCGATCCGGCCTACGCACTTCAAGCGCTGCTGCGCGGAGTCCCGGTCGCCGAGGTGTGGCGAAACGCCGAGCACCGCAACGCCCTTGCCGCTGCGCGCGCAAGCAATCCCGGACTCATCCCGGTCGCTTCCAGCTTCCGTCCCAGCGTCGGTCCGGACGGCATCGCGAGAAAGCTCGCCCAGGCATGGCGCGCCATGTCTCCCGGGGACCGCGCGGCCTGCGCGGATCAGGCTCCGGCATTCCTGAACCCCGGCGGGCCGCAGGGCTTCGTCCTCCACGAACTGGACCGACTCGAGAACGAACACCGCGAAACCGCCGCCTCCTACGGGGCCCGAAGCGCCGGTCAGACGCCCCCGCAAACACCCGAACCGACTGCAGCGAAGAAGAATTCAGCTGCGGCGAAGGCGCGCGAACGCTGGAAGGACCGGTCGGCCCTTCCAGCGGAGTTGTGGCAGCAACCCGGCGTAACACCCACACAGAGAAGCTATCCGGCGGCCATCGACCTCGACGACACCTCCGACGGAGAGAAATCTTCCGAATCCGATGCCCGGCACGGGAAAACGGCCCATCCGGGAGCGATTGATCTGTCCTCTGAGGAGTCCGTCGCGGCATCAGCGGGTGAACTAGGGTCGCCCAGCGCCCGTGTGCCGGCAACCGCATTCCGGCAGTTGCTCGAGCGATACGTCGCACAGGATCGCCGGGACGAGGCAATCGCTGTGCTGCGGCGCCAGTTCGGCGACAGAGTTTTTCGGTGGATCTCAACCGCCTTTGCCGAACCCCGAGTGGCACAGGAGATAGCGGACGAGGCGTTTGCCGCCAGTGTCGATCGCCTCACTCAGATTCCCGACCGGGACGTTGAGGCTTGGGTGATCTTCATTGCGCGCAACCTCATGCCCAAGCATGCCGGGTTTGCACAGTTGCGGCAGCGCATCCAGCAGGTCTTCACCGAGGCTGGGGGCGCTGACGAACTCCGGCAATCGCTGGCCGAGGCGACAACATCGGAACTGCAACGCGCGCTCGCAGAACTGAATGACACACAGCGCACGAGGCTAGGACGCTTCCGGCCCGGCGGAGCCACACAACCGGTGCCACCAGGCAACCGCTTGAAGCAGGACCGCGCACTGTGGTCCGCTGTTCAGGCGTTCGTGGTCGCCGTTGCTGCCGAACGGGGCGCGCACTCGACGATCCGGGTTGGATCGGCAGAGCTGAACGGCCTGCAGCTCCAATTGCTCGACTTGGCCGCACGCGGACTGTCCAACGAGGAGATCGCGGAGCGTTGGGGGATCTCCACCACCCGCGTCGCAGGGCACTTTCTGCGGATCGCCCATCGGGTGAACCTCAACGTTCGCGAAGCGGCTCTCGATGCGGCGCATCACTGGTTCACCGAAGCCCCGCGTCCAAACTCGGCCAGACGCGCACCTGACGCACAAGCCCGCACCATGACGGTGAGCAAGAGGAAACTCTATCGCGCTCTCACCAAAGGCGAGCAGGAATTGTTCCGAATGGCGGTGGCGGGGCGTACCGACGCCGAGATCGCGGAGCGGTGGGGAATATCAGCGAATGATGTCATCGCGCGCTGGCTCCAGCTCGCCGACAAGCTCGGTATCGAATTCCGCAGCGACCTGCTGGACTTCGTCGCACAGGCTGGTACCGACCCTAGTTCACCGTCCGAGACGGTGGGACGCCACGCGAACGGCGAAGCAAATCACCAACTCACCGACCAACAGGTCGAACTGCTGCGCCTGCTCGCCCGAGGCTGGGTCAGCAACGCCATAGACGAACAGTGGCATGCACCGCCCAGAACCGCCGAAAAACAACTGACTTCGGTGGCCAAGCAGTTCGGGATACCGAGCCGGGGCCCGAGAGTAGTAGCAGAGGCAATACGCAGAGGAATAATCGACAGCCGGCACAGCGAATCAGCCGAGGTCACGCCGAGCCCGAGAGACATCGCACTGATAGAGCTCGCGGCTGAGGGTATGACCTATTCGGAGATTGCGAAGCTCATTGGAAGAACACCCGCATCGGTGAGTGAGTATTTCAGGGATATTCGCCACCTGCTCGGCGCCAAAACCGGTTCCGAAATGGTGGCCCTCTCCATTACTCTGGTCGACTCCCGAGCGGACGAGACCACACCAGATCGGCGACAGGAAAGGTTACGCAAACTATTTCCGCAACCAACACCCGCGCCGAGAACACTGCCGCGCCCCGATGATCCCCGCTACACCTCGATCGATCAATGGCTGAAGGCTCTGCGACGCCATTTCGAGATGACGCAAGAAAAGTTCAGCGAGCGCGCGGGAACGGCGACATCGACAGTCTCGCGGATGGAGCGGGGACTGTCGAAGCCGCGGATCGTCGTGCTCCGGACATTGCGAGACAACCTCGGATTCCCCAACGAAGTACTGGTCAAGGCGATCGAGTGCTTTTATGCGCGCCCGAATGCGAAGGTGGTCAACCCGGCGGTACAGAACCTGTTCTGGAATCTGATCGCCACCCGGCAAGGATCTCGCGAGGAAGCCGGGCTCCAAGCGCAGATCTACAACGAATACGCGTGGATCGCCCGGGCGGCGGCACCGAGCTGGGCCGAGTCGAACGAGCATCGCAAGGACCTCGTGCAACTGGCTGCCCGCGACATATCTATCGCCATCCTGAACTTCGCACCGGTCGACGATTTCACCGATGTCGCATGGTCGACCGCTAGATACGCCTGCATGGACGACTATTTCGAACGCCGGTTTCGCGACATGGACGAGAGCACCCGGAAACTTGTCGTCCGAGTGGAGACTCACCTCCGGTCCTTTGACGAACCGAAGTCGATCCCGGACACCGAGATCGCGCAATCACTGAACCTCGAACTCGCACAGGTCTCCAAAGCACGCGCGGTTCTCGAACAACGCCTGGCCGCGATTCAGCCGCTCTCCAAGGACTTTTCGGCCACGCTGCGCCAGGCGCTGTCGGATCTGCCCGACCGCGAACTCGCGGAACACGCTGTACGACTGCACCTGCACGAAGGGCTCCCGTTGACTCGGGTAGCGAGGCGTTTGGGAATCTCACCGGAGCAAGCCGAGCACATCGTCGGCGCGGCCGTACAGAAACTTCAGACCGCATTCGCCGACCTCGATCCGAATACATCGAGCGACGGTGGCGAAGAGCGGACGACGCCCGGCCACCGCGTCGACCCCGTCGCCATCGATTTCGGCGAGCCCGATGAATCCCCAGCGCCGGATATCCACATCACCGATATCGCCGCCGGCGACCACGCGGCAGCCCAACGGGTGGAACGGCAACTCGCTGATCTGCTGGACGGCTGGTCCGATCCCGAATACATCCGCGAGATCGCCGAGGCCGTCGGTGCGTCGGTTCGGTGGGGGCAGGGCACCATCTCCGTCACCGCCGTTCTCACCGAGAGCGGGCTGCGCGTCGGGCTCGTCGACATCACCGGTGACCACAGTTACGTACAGGCCGACTGGCATCTCGGGTCGACGCCGGGGCCGGTGGAACGCGCCGCCCGGCCACCCGTCGCAGCGTCGTCGGAAGAGCTCGATCTCAAACGCTGGGCGGACATATTCGGGGACACCGACGAGGACGAGATTCCGCCGTACCAGCGCGAGGTGGGCAAGACGCGCCGTGCGGTCGTGGCACGACTCGAGGAACTGCGTCCGAGGCTCGGCCGCGAGCTGATCGACAGTTTGGCGCGGGCGGTCAGCGAATTGGTCACCAACGCCAAGAAGCATCTGCAGAGCAACGCCGAGAGTCACGGGCTCACGCCGGAGGAAGTTCTCGACGTGACCGTGTCGGGCACCGGAGCCGAGCGCGAGGTACGGGTCACCGTCACCAACGAAATCGCACCGGGAACCGCCGCGAAACTGCCGAAATGGACCGACGGCGAACAAGATTGGGACCGCGAGGGCGGACGCGGAACCCAAATCATGATTGCCGAAAGCACCGTCGCCGTCCGGCGCCTCACCTTCGCCAACGGCAAGAACACCATCGAGCAATCCGTCGAATACCACCTGACACCCACTGCAGGCGACATTGCCGCACCCCACAGCCGGAGCGACACCAGAAAAACCGCGACCGCCCTATACACGACGACGGGCCGTGACAGCGCTCACGAGCAGCCGCCAGGCACCATTCCCGAAGACGACGCCGACCTCGAAGGCACCATCGCACCCATTCGAGGGCGACCGGCCACAAGGCAATCCCACGATCCGGGCGAGATGGTGCTCTCGCGTATCGAGGCCGATGTGCTCGACCTGGTAGCGCGGAACATGACATTCGCCTCCATCGTCACACGGCTGGGAATTCCGGAGAGCCAGGTCTGGGCCCATATCGCCGGAGCCGGTGCGAAACTCGGCACGGAAGGGGCGGTCGCGACCATGGCCGCGGCCCTGAACCGCGGCGAACTCCTGATCGGTGAACCGGACGATTTCGAGCCGGTCTCGAATGTGGCGGCGCACGGGACGATGTCATCGCGTCAGGTTCAAGCGGTTCACTGGGCGGCCACGGGGTTGACTCCGCGGGAAATCGCGGAGCGGATGGGAGTCACCAAACACACCGTCAAGAATCATCTGGCCCGGGCAGCAAGGAGGCTGGGCGTCAGCGGTGAAGGCTGTAAACCGATCGTCGTGCAGGCGATACTCCAGCGAGTCATCGCATTCGAAGCTCCGCCGCGTGTGGTGGCTCCCGACACGACCACTCTGCCCGAGATCAAAGCCCGCTTCGACGAAGCCTTGGACGCAGTGGCACTGGGCGATAGCGAGAAGCTCGACACGCTGCGGACTGCCATGGACCAGCTCGGCAACCGGGATCAACAGCGATGCCTCGAACTTCGGCATCGCGACAAGTTGACATTCCGGCAGATCGCGGCCGAACTCGAGGGGGATCGCACCGAAGACGCGATCAAACAACTGCACCGTCGCGCAGTGCGTGCCTTGGCCGGAATCTTTGATCAGGAAAGGTATCCGGAGACCGCACCGATCACGGTGGAACAGCTGCTCCCGATATTCGCCCGGGTGCCCTCCAGTGAGGCACTGGCGGAACCGGAAGCCGCAATGAATTGGCGGGACGAAGTCGAATCTCGACTGCGCCAGGCGATTCTCTCGGGGCAGCTGGCCGCGGACCGGATGCTACCCGCGGCGGGTGACCTCGCGGAGAAGCTGAACCTGTCGAAATCCTCGGTTTCCAAGACATACTTGCAACTGTCCACCGAAGGGTTGCTCGTGTCCCGGCACGCTATCGGGACCTTTGTGACGGACCGGGAATCCTGGCAGGCGGAAGCACCCGATGCGGCCGAACAACTGCTGACGGTTCTGGTCGACGTGTCTCCCGAGATTGCGCGCATCGGGACCCATCGAAACCAGTGGCGAATACTTGCATCTGCACTGCGGTCCGCGATTGTTTCGGACCGATTGTTTCCCGGGCAGCGGATGCCCAAGCAGGCCGCACTCGCCGAGCAGCTGGGAATGGCGACGGCCAATGCAGTGAGTAAGGCATACCACCAGCTGAGCGCGGAAGGGTATGTCGATCACGACACCCGGCTCGGCACCGAGGTGGCGCCCTCGGACCGTTGGCCGGCCGAGGAAACTCGGGAACCGTACGAACTCCTCGATATCCTCACTGGATCGATGTCGAACCAGGAGCTTGCCGACACCGCTGCGGCGATCGGCTGGCGCGGGGCAGTGGCGTCCGTGATCCGGAACGCGATCAGCTCCGGCACCGTCGCTCCCGGAACGCTGCTGCCTTCGGCTCGCGAACTCGCGGAGCGGATGGGGTCGCCGTCGGGCGCCCTTGTCGCGGCGTACCGGCAGCTGGCCGCCGAGGGGTACGTGGTCGCCAGGCGAGGTTCGGGGACCGTGGTGGCGGACCCGGGCCTATGGCCGGAAACGCCGGTCCCGGAAGCCGACCGGCCGATCACTCCGGAACAGCTGGTGGCCCTTATGGCCGAGACTTCCGCCGGACGACATCTCGCCGGCGGCGACCATCGCGCGAGCGCGGAGGATGTCGTATCCGCCCTGGTCGAAGCCATTCTTTCCGGACAACTGCCCGAAGGGCGGTTGCTCGCGTCCGTGCGCGAACTCGCACAGCACCCGCGCATGCCATCCAAATCCTCTCTGGCCAATGCCTATCGGACATTGAGCGAACAGGGATACGTCACCGTCGCCAGCGGCGCCGGAACCGTCGTCGCGAGCCGACACAAGACCACCGCTGCCGCCACCCGCACGAATTCCGCCCCCCGAATCGACCCCGTCGCGATCGACCTCGACCACGACGCGGAATCCTCGGATGTCGCGCACCTGCAATCCCTCCGCGATGCGGTCGCCGCGAGACATTATGGCGCAGAGGCTGATCCGGTGCTGGATCGCGTGATCGGCCTGATTGATGAGTTGCTGGCCGTGCGGCGCGGGACCGATATTCCGGTTTCGCAGGAGCGGCTACGGTTGCTGGAGCAACTCGCGCACCAGACGGCGGGGTGGCTGGCACGTTCGGATGAGGCAGCGGCTGCCGGCACCGCATACGAAGAGGGCCTGAGAGAAGGGACAACCGCTGTCCTGCGGGCTCGGCAGGAGGCCGCGGAGATTCGGCTGGGAACGGCGCTCGCCGCGTTCTCGGCGGTCTGGAACCGAATTCACCAGGCGCCCGAGGATATTCCGGCACAGCCCGCGGAACACTTTGTCACCGGCGAGCTCGAGCGGCTTCAGGATGTGGCCGAGGCGATATTCACGGATATGGCGCACGCCGGGAACGAGGCCGACAAGGTCGATCCTGTACACCGGGAGCAGCTTGCCGAGGCCACGCGGCGATACGACATGTTGCGAAACATATCGGAGTATCTGGAGCAACTGCTCGCCTTCGCGGAGCAGCCCGATCCGGCGACGATGAGCCGGGCGCGCCGCATACTGCTGCTCGATCACTTCCGTGCCGTGTCGGACCTGTTGGCGGCCACCGAAATTCGCGATGACGCTGTGGGCCGCGTCGCGGCGGCGACCGAACGAAAACTACGAGCCGCCCAAGCCGAAGAGAACTACGGCATGGCCGACCGCGGGATGCGCAATATCGCCGAGATGCTGGGGGAACCGCAGCACAACGTGGCACCGGCAGACCCCGCCGCACCCGTTGTATGGCCGGGCGCCGACGGACAGCCCGCATACTTCGCACCTACCGAAACACCTGGGCCTGCACAGAACTCATCCGACGGTCCAGCGCAAACCGTTGCGCCACAGTCGAACTCCGCCACCGAGCCCTCACCGTGGAAGCGGGGCGGGACATCCGCCAATCGCATCGACCCCGTCGCCATCGATCTCGGCGACGACGAGGCCGTCGATAGTTCCCGCTCACCGGAGAATGCCGAAACCGAATCACCGGCCGGAGCCAATCCGTGGCATCGGACCCCGGAGGGGAACAAATTCGCTACTGCGGAGCCGGGCCCGCCCGAACCATCATCGGCGAACCACCCTCACGAGCCCATTCCCGCCCGGCCGAGTCGAACGGAGTACGACGGCGCGGAACTGGTCACGAAGTTCCATCCCGAATTCGATGAATTCTGGCAACGACCGGTCGAAGTCGTCGTTCTCGGTGAGAACGAGGACGGCTTGTTCATCGGCCCTGACGGTGACCTCTTCACGACCGGCCTCAATCAGAATTGCTTTCTGCTCCTACGCAGCGGCAAAATTATCACCACGGCGGATGGCAGCGCCGAACATCCAAATCTTTTGTACGCTTATATCTCCAAGTATGCCGATGACAACGAACGGCGTATATACCGTAGAAGGCACGGGCCGAACATCATCGCAGGCGGGGGATACTGGCGCCTCGTCGAAGGAAAGCCGGAAATTATTGGGATATTCAGCGGCCTGATCATCGAACACGCAACCAAGACCCCAAAGTTCTGGGCACAAGTCCGTCACCGCCTGAGTCAGAACTTCGATTTATCGAGTATATTCATCGAGTTCGATAACAATCATGTCGGAGGGGCGTGGCAGGACCCGCCGGAGAACGAAGGTGAGTATTCTGCAGAAGAATTGGTTCCGGGACCTTCTACTGATCATGAACGATCCGCAGTAACGAAGAAAATATCCGAACACCTCCGCGGCGGCAACGAGGAATTCTGGTTCGAAGTCGAGCACATCGACTTCCCACACGACGGTGGCCTGTCGATCGCTGCGATCATCCACCCCGTTCTCGGCGAACCCGCCGAGGTGACGATCGACATCGACCGGGCCGGCACGCCAGCCACCGCCCGCTACCGGCACTTCCATCCCGGCCCGGAACCCGAGCGGACTGTTCCGGCATTTCGCATTGTGCACGAAGTACTCACCCAGTGGCTGACCGCATCTGGGATCGCCTGGTCAGATGACACCCTTCCACTACCGTCCACTGCGACGGCACCCACCGATACGCCATGGTCGGAAATCATGACCGGCATACCCGCAGTGACACAGCACATTCGGGGCCTGCCAGCGCTGGGCGCGATGCCGCAGGGCAGGAACGAGTTCGCCGAAGCACTGGATACGGATCCGCGGCGAGCAGGGGGCGATCCCGCGATCGGAGCTGTCCCCGGCGGGATCAAACCGTGGATGCTCACCGACACACCGCCGCCGGGCGACCGAACTCCAGGTGAACAAGAAGAAGGGCCGGAGGAAACCCGACACGAATCGGGTGAACCGCATCAGCAGGCCAGTTGGAGACCACCACGTCCCGGCCCGAATTCGTCTAGCACACTTCACGATCGCGTAGCAGGTTGCGTCCCATGGGCAACGGGAATCGTGCGAATGCTGGGCAACGACGCCGGAACGATAGCCGCTGACGACGAAACCACCGGGCTCGGTCTGGAGGACGCACTCGCTGCGGGACTGAAAGAAATCCACCCCGACCCCAACCATCCAGAGACAGATCCGTTCGCCTCCTACATCGAAGACGTTCGAGAAGGTCGTCTCGACACCGCGGTGTTCGTCGTCGACGACGGTGACGACGCACACGTATGGGTGATCACCCATGTCGATGGCGTCGAAGGCAACGTGCTGGTCTTCGACAAACTGATCGAAGGTGACAACCACCGGGCGCGGCCACTGACCCAATGGAACCCCACCTACAACGACCAAATCATCCAAAAACGCTTCGTCGCCACATTCACACCCAATCGTGGAGCACTACAAGCGACATCGACACCAGCCGAACGCAACGAACAAGTCCCCAGCCCAATCCTCGGCGCACCACACAACAACAAGAACGACGACGTCATCCCCGCCCCGATCAACCTCGGTCACGAGGACCCTGAGTCCGACGCGGACCCCGCGGCTGTCGCAGCCACTTCGTGGCCGGGAGTAGCGCCGGCGGCGGTCACCGAAGATGGCGCGAATACGACTGTGTCCGAACAGAATCCGGAAACCGGAACGCCGCGGTTGGCCGCCGGTTCCGGCCGAGAGACAACTGTCCCTGGTTCACCACAGTCCAGCACAACAGATTCGCCCGCTCCCCCCACGACACCGTGGCATACGGGCCCGGCAGCCGCCGGGGATCGCGGTACGGCAGCCCACCCCGCGGCCGGATCGTCGGCTCAGCGCCGAGTCCGGCTCACCACACGGCAGGCCCAGGAACTTCAACGGCAGGTCGATGACCATCTCGCGCAGGGCCACCCGGAACGAGCGGTCGACCTGCTCCGGGAAGACCTCGCGCCCGCCATCGCCGAGCTCACCAATGTTCGCTTCCAGCAAGCGCTAACTCTGCGATTCGTGCGCGGACTGAACCGCGCGGAGGCCGCCGCCGAGGTAGGCGTCGCCATCAAGACATTCGAGATGCGCGAGCTTCACGCCATCCGCGCCGTCGCCGGAGTTTTGCGCACCAGGCTCGAACAACCCGAGGTTTCGCCGGCCGCCGGCGTCCTCATCGGCGCCGGCACGCCGAAAGACTCCAAGCCGGTCGACGCCGAATCGCAGCTCGCGGAGCTGCCCACTCCCGACGGCTTCAAGCGTGCCGGGCAACTTTTCGTACCGGAACGTTTCGCTGAAAGCACTGCCCCGCAACCACTTCCGGCTGCCGAACGCGATCATCGGGCGCACGGCACGTCTGTCCCGCAGGTGACCGATCCCCTCGCCCCCGCCGTCGATGTGAACTCCGCGCTGGACCTCCCGGGCCGGACAGCAGCGCCGGCGTTCGGTTTCGATCCGGTGCGTAATGGTGCGTATGTCGATCTTCATCGCAAGGACGGGACACCGTGGTTCAAGCGGCGACGCGCAGACAACACGCCCGCGGGCGCCGATGACACGAGCCTTCCGGCCACACCGGCAACCGAACCCGATGTGGCATCAAAGCCCGGCATCTTGAAAAAAATCTTCAAATCGGATATCAAAACCCGGTTCTACACTTCGGTGGGAGGCACTCTGAGTACCCAAGGCCTGATCGCCACTACCCCCTTTTCGATACTTGCCAGTGGCGGCTCGCTGAACGTGGCCGGCTGGACGACCTCCCTCGCATTTGGAACCCAATTTATAGTTAGTTCTGCCGCTGGGCCGATTGCGGATGGGAAAGACCCCCGCCAAACGCTCAAACTGGCAACAGCCGGTGCAGCCGGAGTGGGGTTGGCCAGCCTCGCCTATCTCGGAACCGGTCTACCCGGAACCGTAGGGGCCATCATAGTCACCAATCTCTCCGTTACGGCCCTCGCTTCCCTCATCAAGACAGCCAACCTTGTCTACGCCAAACAGCTGGCATCAAAGGCAGAAGGAAAGACCGCGGACAACCTCAAGCTTCTGGAAAATGCCCTCGGCAGTGCAGGCGGCAGATCCATGACCGGACTCGTGCAATCAATCCCGCTACTCCCGTACGCGGCCACCGCGGCGACCAACACCCTATATCACCTGGCACTGAACACGCTTCCAGCGGCGGAGCCGGGAGGGAAAATAAAACCGAGCTTAAAGGATGGCTTCCGCGAGTTATGGCGAGATCGCTTTATGCGCGGCTTCCTCTCAATGAATTTTCCGGCACTATTCGTATCCACGACAATGGGTACGCATATGGCGGCGGTCGCCACGGCCAATCACTACTCGGTAGCCACACTGAGCGCGGTCTCGGCAGCAAATTCTATCGGACTCATGATTGCGTATGCGGTGCCGCAGAAACTTGTCGACCGAGTCATCGACCGGCCCTCCGGTACCAGAGAATTCGATATCCTTTCGAAGCTGTCCTGGGCCGGCCCCGCGATCGCGTATGCGACCACCGGCGATCCGATTGTCGTCGGATCCCTTCTGGGTGTGGTCGGTTTTATGAACGCGTTCAACAACAAGATATTCAACGCGCACTTTTCACGCGTAGTCGACGGAAAGGTAAACGGCAGCGCGTGGGCGGCCCTGGATACCGTCGGCAACGCGGGTGGATTCCTTGGCGGCGCAGTCATCGGCTCCATGCTGAGCAGCTTCGGGTCCGCAACCGGGTGGATAGAAGCAGCCCTGATGGCCGGATCGGCCGTCGGAGGAATAGCGGTCGGGCGCGCCGACTGGAAACCGAAGAGCTTCATCACCCCGGCTGCCATGCCGCAACCACAACTCCAGCCACTCCAACGGCCACTGTTCAAAGCCGTCGTTCACCGCGACAACGGCACACCGGTGGTAGACCTGGTGAACAGCACCCCGGCCCTCGGCGATGGTTTCCACGGCGTGACCGTTTCCATCCCTGATGCCAGGCCGGGAGTACCTGCACCGCAAGCGAATACGACGGCGCAGCCAAGCGTGATTCCGCCCGCAGGGGACCACGGAAAGGTCACCTCACCATCGCCTGTCGGCGAATCGAGGAACCCGTACCCCGCATCTGCACATACTCCCGGCCCGGACTCCTGGGTCCGCACTCCCCTCGATCCCGATGCGGTTGCACGGCGACCGCGGACGGCCCCGCCTGTGGCCCCGGACGACAGCGCCATCACCGAGGCCATAGACCGTTTGCCTTATCGTGCAGAAGCATTCGCCCGCGCCGAGTCGCTTCCCGACCGGGCAGGCACCGCCGGCGCCTACCTCGCCGACCTGATGATCGCAGCCCGGCACGCCTTCGATACCGGCGACATCGCCACCGGCACAACACATCTGAAATCCGCGGTTGACATCCTCACCGCGATCGAATCCACCATCGGCACCGCCCGCACCGCCCGCGCCGAGCTCGAACAACTGCATACGGCACTTGTCGCAGCCACCGACGAACAAGCCTCCCTGCGAGTCGCCGAAACTCTCACCGACCTGCATGAGGTCGTAGACGAGGCAGTGGCCACTCTGCGCGCCATCGGCTGCATCAACCATGTGGCGCGAACCGTCCGGGCACACGGCTACAACCGGGGAGTCCTCCCCGAGTACTACGCCACCGACCTCGCCGCCCTACACCGCGCCATCGGCGCCCGCCTACACCCGGTCCCCACCCAACAAGTCCCGCAAACCGGCACGACGATCACTCCTCTGACAGCAATCCGCAACGCACTGCGCGATGGGGAATTGGCCGTCGTCGCCGCCGCCGACACCGGAACCGCACACGCATGGACCATCCAGAACATCGGCGGCGAATTCTTCGTCACCGACAACCTCATCCCCGACGAACCCGGTATCCCCCGTATGCGCCCCATCGAGGACTGGGAAACCCCCTACAGCGACGACACCAACCCCAACCTCCGCTACTACGCCGCCTTCCTCGGAACCGCGGAAGACACCGAGCTCCCCCTGCACATCGACGACAACGCCGCCCACGAACTAGCCACAGTCCCCATCCTCGGCAAGCCCGCCGACGCAGACCCCACCCAGCCCGCGGCCGGCCGGGAACCCACCGCGAGTCCCCAGCTCGGCCGCGACCGGATCGAAATGCTCCACCAGTTCGCCGATGATCTGAGCAACAAGGAGATTGCGAGATCCTGGGATGAACCCGTCGTCTGGGTCAAGAAGCAAACCAAGGTAATAGCCGAAAAACTCGGCACCGCCGATAAACTCGGCACCCCGGAAGAGAAGCTTTCGATGCTGACCAAGGCGGTCCGCTACGGCCTTTTCGAGCCGGATGGTTCGCTGAAGCATTTCACCCAGTACACCGTCGAGGAAATCGGTGTCCTGGCGCATCGCATCCGCGGCACCAAATACGAAGACATCGCGAGACTGTTCGATATCCGGGCCAGCACGGTCGGCGCGCGGATGCGTTCGATCCGCACAAAACTCCACGTGGCCAGCGACGCAGCTGCCGCGGCACGGACCGTCAACGCCGTCGACGCCCTCATCGAAGCGCTGAACAATCTCGCCGCCGGCCGAACCGAGTACTACGACGAGCACGAACTGCATACGATCGCGGCCGCGCTCAGGGTCCCCCCGGAACCGGAACTCATTGTCGCCGCCGCCATCCGCAACAAAATGATCGACCCGAATCCCGCCGCAGCCGTAGCAGAATCCGGCGCGAGCAACCTGGGAGACACACCGGGAGACCACCAACAGCCGCCGGCCACGGCCGTCGAGTTCGGCACGGATACCGATCCCGGCGATGTGGTGCGGCAAACCGACGATTTGATCGAAGGCCTCACGCCCGGCTCGCCGGCTACCGGCACGGACGATTCGACGCCAGGAGCCCGCGCCATTTCACCCCAGGCCGAATCCGCGCCGACACCGTGGAGCAACCAGCAAACACCCGCTGCAGGCAGTTCAACGGAATTGCCGCCCGCAGCGGGCGAATCACAGCAACCAGACGTCCCTCTAGGGACGGAAGCCCCGAGCGCGTCGGCGCGGTCCTGGATCGACACCGACCAATCGCCGACACCGTGGGGCGCTCACGCCGCGGAGCGACTCGCCGCGGCGGCACCACAGCAATCGGTCGCCGCGCCCGAGGCCAACGCCCAGCCACTCCCCCCCTCCGCAAACCGGGACCGAATCAGTACCAGGCACCCGCACCGATGACCAGGGTTGGCGGAATGACCGAATGGGCGAGTTCGCACTGGCCCGCAACCTCTATCACCGCCCCGAAGTACACGCCGCCGTGGTTGCGGTGCTGGATCGGCTGGAGGAGGTCATACACGGGCTGTTCCCGATGGCAACCGACGAGCAGGTTCGGGCAGCGTTCGACGCGACGGAGAACACGCTGTGGGGCGGCATGGTGTTGAAGTCCGTCCCGCTGGATGAACTGCGAGATGATGGAAATCTGCGCGAGCTGATGTCGGCAGTGCTCAACGCGATGATCCGCAATGGGAGCTGCTGCGCGCCAGATCCGGCTTCTCTCTCGACGATGGCATTGCCCGACTTCTGAATCAGTCGGAGACGGAATGGGTCCGGCAGGCCAGGCTATTGAATGCCTCCCCAATGGGGACGTTCCCAAGCTCGGCAAGGCCGCTGACGAGTGGAGCAAATTTTCCAAGCACACCACCGTCACCGGCGCTGCAGGTCAAATCACTACCATCATCGGTTTGTTCGACGGTGTCGTCGACAAGAAGAACCTGGAACCGGTCCTTGGCCACCTGACCACATTGCGCGACGGCGCCAGTCAGGTCACGCTGGCCTCCCAGAATCTTGCCTCTCCAGTCTCGGAATTCCATACCGGCACGTCCGAAGCCCGCAGCACCTTCGAGTCCGAAATCAACATCCTGGTGGTAAGTGCGGGGATCGCTGTCGCCGCTGGCATTATCGCGGCCGCATTCAGCTTCGGGGGCAGCCTTGCCATCAGCGGCGGCGCCGTCGGTGCCCTTGTTCTCAACACAATCAACGCCATCCGGACTGCTTACACGGCCAGCAAATTTTACAGGCTCTTGGGTCTGGCTGCCGCCACCGCGACCGCCACCGTTGTTCTTACTCACTTTGACAAAGTCCCTACCCTCACCGCAATCGGCATGAAACTCACCGAGATGATTGCCATGCGTGTACTCGTTGACGACGATGCCGACATACCTGACCTCCCAGGCTTCCGGCATGGCGAATATACTCAGGACGAAATTGAGGAATTCATAAATGGATACGGGCGACGGAAATCCGACCATGGATAGACCGACCCCCGCCCAAGTCAACGAGGCACTCACCAAGGGGAAGCCGGAGCCGATGGGCGACGGGCGGACACCGCAGCAGGCTGAGCAGTTTGTATACCATGGCATCAAGGTGATCGTGAATTACCAAATGGCGGCTTCTTGGGCAAGGCCGATATTGGTGGTGGCCTGTCCCCAGTGAATGAGGCCGCCTGGTTTTAGAGTCCTTGTTGGCCCTGGTCAGGGCCGGAAGGGACACTGAAGGACATGTCAGGACGTAAGCGGCATTCCGCGGAGGACATCGTGCGGAAGCTGCGCCGTGCCGACGAGCTCGCAGCGGCGGGTCAGACGGGCGAGCAGATCGCCGCCGATCTGGGAGTGTCGGCCGCGACACTCTACAACTGGCGCCGCCAATACGGAGGCGTGGACACCGACGGCGCGAAAGAGCTCAAGGAGCTGCGGGAGATCGCCAAGGGAAAATTCTGAGCCCAGCGGCCAAGCGTCGAGCTGTCGACATGCTCCAACAGGTCAAGGGCATGTCGGAACGGTTCGCATGCGTTACCTCGACGAGCAGCGCACACTCGACGAGCACCTCGCCGCGGAGTACCAGGCCACATTGGAAAAGCTGGACCAGAGCATGTCGGACTATCTCGGGCTGCTCGAACGAGCCTTCTCGCCTGACGTGCAGGTCGCGCTCATCGGATCGGTCGAGCTAGCGGCGGAACTCGGCATGGCATCGGACGAGATCCTGGATTCCGATGAGAAAGTCGACGCCTACTTCCTCGACTAGCGAGAACGAGGCCACAGCCGACGCAGCAACCTACCCCTTCGACTTGCGCTGCGGGCGGCGTGCACAACGGGGAGACAGGGGCGCCGCAGTTCGACCAGGGCGCTGCCATTGGCTGGGCGCACATCGTTGGAATGGGTGAGTCTGCATTCGTAAATCGGATTGGCACCACCCAGGTCGACTGCCGTGTCCAGCGCGATCAACCGTGGCACGACCGTCCCTCGACGACAATCGACAGCTCCATCGCAGCCACGCGGCATCCAAGACGGTTGGGCAGGACGATTGCTATCGAATCCGCCGGTCCGGTCTCGGTGAACACAGCTGCCCACGCGACCACATCGATTTCGGTAAACAGGATCTAGGACCAAAACGGGGGGTAAACGCGGGGCCAGACACAAAAAACAGGTCAGGCCCGGTCTTAGACCGGGCCTGACCTGCTATTTCTGTGGAGCTAAGGGGACTCGAACCCCTGACCCCCACACTGCCAGTGTGGTGCGCTACCAGCTGCGCCATAGCCCCTGGTTATTGCCCTCAGGTTTCCCTGACTGCCTGAACGAAGTTACACCACCCGCGCGTCAGCAACCAAATCGCCTTGATTCGGGGGGTGACGGAGAGGGTTGAGTGGTCGTAGAATCGAACATATGTTCGATAGCGATGATCTCTCAGCGGTGGACTTCAGTGCCATTAGTGACGAGGGGCTTATCGACGCCCTTCGGACGGCACACGGGGCGGCTGCGGCCGCGCAGGCGGCGGAGGTGTTCGCCGTGCGGGAGCTGTATCGGCGGCGGCGTGCGGACTGGGCGGATCCGGGGCCGGGTGGGGCGCGGGGCGGGGAGTTCGCGGCGACGGAGGCGGCGGTGGCGTTGCAGGTCGACGAGGCGACGACGGCGGCGCTGATCGATATCGGCATGGTGCTGGAGGATGCGCTGCCGCGCACGCGGGCGGCGTTCGCGGCGGGGCGGATCGATCTGGCGAAGGTGCGGGTGATCGTCGACAACACGCGCGCGGTGGCGCGGGAGGCGGTGGCGGATTTGGAGCCGCGATTGCTGGAGGCGGCGGGGCGGACCAATCCGCTGCGGCTGCGGCAGGCGGCGCGGCGCTGGGCGGCTCGGCTCGATCCCGGTGGTACGCGGCGGCGGCGAGAGCGGCGACAGGAAGAACGCGATGTCCGGCTGCGCGCGGTCCAGGACAGCATGGCAGTTTTCGACGGACTGCTGCCCGCACCAGGGGCCCAGACGGTGGCGATGCGGCTGCGGGAAATGAGCATGCAGGTGTGCGCGTCGGATCCGCGGACGATGCCGCAGCGGCGTGCCGACGCGCTCGTCGCGCTGGCCGATGGGTCCGGGCAGTTGCGGTGTCAGTGTGGGCGCGGTGCGCGCTGCCCCAAGGATGGCGTGCCGATCGAGCAGCCGCGCCGTCCACTTATTCAGATAGGCATCCCCGCCGATACCCTGCTCGGGATTCAGGAGTCGCCCGCGTTCCTGGCCGGCTATGGGCCCATCGATGCGGCGCTGGCGCGATTACTGGCCGAACATGCTCGCTTCCAAGTGATTCCGGAACAGTCGGATGTCGACGACCCGGCCACCGCAGAGCAGGCGGCGCAGTGGCGGCCCATGCCCCAGCTGGAACGCGAAGTCCGTGCGGTGGACGGACTGTGCCGCTTCCCCGGTTGCGCGATGCCTGCCGCCGAATCCGAGCTGGACCACAACCATCCCGTCGACCGCGAGCGACCATCCGGCGGCGGGCCGACGGTACGCACCAACCTCGCCGTGCTCTGCGGTCGCCACCATCGCCTGAAGACATTGGCGGACAACGAGAAACTCCCCTGGACGGTCTGGCGCGCGGACCTGGAGCGCCTGCAGTGGACCGCACCGACAGGCGACATCCACACGACCGTCCGCGAGGGCGCCCGGTACCTCTTCCCCCACACCGACACCGGCGCACCAGCCGCCCCCTCTATCGACATCCACCGATTCGAGCAGGCGATGGACCCGCCCCGAGCCCTCCCCGACCGCCCCACCGCCGAAGACATGGCGTACCCCTTGAACGGCTACGTCGTCGTCCACGGACAGCTTCGGCGGATCCCACCCGAAGACGAAATCCCCGAAGACGGAACCCAGCCAGCGCGAAATCGCCCGCAGTAACCTTCGGGGTCACGCTCGCGCCGATGAACCAATCGGCACCCATTCTGCACGATTCGCTGTGCAGACCTCCGGAATCGAACCTTGTCGACCCCGGCACCGAATGCCCGGCGACAACAACCAAAACAAGCAGTTGTTTCGAGAACAGTGATACAAATCACGGCCGGTCGCTACATTGTTTCCACCCGGCTACTCGTCCTGAACTGCGGATGGTTCAGTCTCCTGCGAAATGCCGTGGCCAGAAAGGCATATCGACCATGAGTTCGACCACGACTACGCCTCCGCCGACCCTGATCACCGGGTTGTGGCAGCGCAAACTACCGCATTATCCCGATACGCCCGCCCGTTCCTGGTACCTGGCCGTGGTGGTCATCACCTCGATCGCTTTGTATTACCAATTGTTCGTCACCGGCGCGGTGGGCAATGAGCTCATCGCGTACTTCGATCTCTCTTTTGCCTACTTCGTGTGGATCTTCATTATCGGCGCCGCATTCGGCGCGGTCGCCTCGGTGCTCGCGGGTGTGCTCGATCGGTGGGGGCGGGCGAATATCGTCGCCTACGGCGTGGTGATCTGCTCGCTGCTGACGCTGTTCGCGGTACCCGCGACGACCTCGAAAGAGGCATACCTCGTCGTCTACATCCTGGTGAGCATCGTCGAGGGCGCTGTCCTCGTGGCGACACCGGCGCTGATCCGCGACTTCTCGCCACAGCTCGACCGCGCATCCGCGATGGGTTTCTGGACGCTCGGACCCGTGATCGGCGCCCTGGTCACCACCCAGATCTCCACCCGGACCCTGGACGCGCATCCGGACTGGCAGTTCCACTACCGACTCTGCGGCGCGATCAGTCTCGTCATCGCCGTGATCGCGGTGATCGGATTGCGTGAGCTGAGTCCACAACTGCGCGACCAGATCATGGTGTCACTGCGCGACCGGGCGCTGATCGAGGCACGCGCCCGCGGCATCGATGTCAGCGAGCTGGAGCAGGGGCAGTGGCGGCAGATGTTGCGCCTCAATATCGTGGGGTCGGCCCTCGGGATCAGCCTGTTCCTGGCCTTCTTCTACACCATCGTGTCGTTCCTACCGGTCTACATGGCCACGAACTTCGGCTTCAGTCCGGCCAAGGCCAACGCGCTCGGCAACTGGTACTGGACCGCCAACGCGATCGCGCTGGTGCTCGCCGGAATCGCGTCGGACAAACTCAAGGTGCGCAAGCCGTTCATGATCGTCGGCGGGCTCATCAGCATCGTCGGCATGTTCGTTTTCATCGGCTACACCGACAAACCCGACACCGGCTACTACGCGTTCGCAACGGTTTTCGTGGTCATCGCGGTCGGCACGGGCATCGCCTACTCCACCTGGATGGCCAGCTTCACCGAGACGGTCGAGGACCGGAACCCGGCCGCGACCGCCGTCGGACTCGCGGTCTGGGGCGGTACCCTGCGCAGCGTCGTCACCGTCGTCCTGTTCGGCTTGCTCATCGTGGTGAACGCGGCGGGCCCGCTGGTCAATTACGGCCCCAGGCTCCAAGAAATCCAGCACCGATTCGGCCCGGAGCTGGCGACCATTCAGCAGGTCGGACCGGAAACCCTTGCGGCGCTGAAAACCAACCCCAACGATCAGGCCGCACAGCTCACGGCGATGACGAAGCTCACCGGCGCCACAGCGGCCGAGATTCAGGCGGCCTTCGGACTGAGCATGAAATACCCACAGGAAGTCGCGACCGTGCAGGCGGTCGATCCCGCCACATTAGCGGCGCTCGCGACCAACCCCACCGATGCGAACGCCGGACTCGCGGCGGTCGGGCAGGTGGCCAAGAAGTTCGGTATTCCGCCGGACCAGGCGATTGCCCGCCTCACCGCCGTCCAGCAGATTCCACCCGCCGAACTCGCCGTGGCCGCGAAGGTCGGCCCGCAACTCGAGCAGGCGAGCGCGAAGCTGAAAGCGGTCGGCGCCATACCCGCCGAAGACCAGGCCTACCTGGCCGAGCACGCCACAGAAGTGCAGCAGGCGCAAGCCGATTCGCCCTCACAGTGGAAGCGCTGGTGGTGGATCTGCCTGATCGCACAGATCGCGTTCCTGCCGTTCGTCTTCCTGATGGCCGGACACTGGAGCCCGAAGAAGGCCGCCGCGGAAGCCGCGGAGCACGACGAACTCGTCGAACGCGAACTCGCCACCTTGTCGGCGAAGTGACGCAGCCGGGGGGGGGGGGGGGGCGGCGGGGGGGGCGCCCCCCGCGCGGGCGATTCCCCCCGCCCCCCGCCCCCCGGCGGCACCGGGGGACACTCGGAGCGGCG
>NZ_JBHVDF010000004.1:240584-252139 GCF_042802915.1 Nocardia sp. NPDC057440 | reverse complement strand
GATCCCTCCCCCCCGCGCGCCCGCGCCGCGCGACCCCGCGGCGCCCGCGGCGCTCCCCCCCCCCCCCCCCCGCACGCTTCGACATGCCGGCCGTCAGCGACCGCGGAGGTAACTGTCGGCCAAACGGGCTGGGGCGCAAGCCAACCAACCGTCTTGCAGAAGGTCGCGCAGCCGCTCGACGGTGGTGAGATTCAGTTCGACGAGGACGGCGGCATAGCCGTCGAAATGCGGGATGGTGAACACGCCGGGGCGATCCTCGGCGAGAACGGCTTCCTTGTCGTTGAGATCGGCCAGCCGCACCGCGAGGATCGGCGCCTCGGGCCGCTCGGTATCGCCGAATCGCTTGATATCAGCCTTGCTGAACGGTCGTTCCCACGCGAAAGCCTTGCCCGTGACCGACCACGTCCGGTAGTCGAATCGCAGGCCTTCGGTGACCTCAGGGAGCTGAAGAGCGATCTCAGCGGCATCGTCCAGGGTTGCCACTCCTACGACGCTAGCCGATTCTCGCGATCAGCGTGCGACGTCGAGGACCCACTCTTCGTTGTTGACGTCCAGCTTGCGCTTGCCGTCGAAAACCGAAGGGGTCGACGCGCGCCCGTCGAGCAATTCATTGAGCGCGCCGAGCGCGACCAGGGCGTGCGCTCGCGCGGCATCGACCTTCGCGCCTGCAGCGATGCATTGCGCCACCTGGTCGGATGCGCCCGCCTCCCGTGCCACCGCGGCCAGCTCCTCGTTGCTCAGGTCCGCGCCACCCTCCTTGGGCTGGCTGGTGGTGAACAACAAGGCGTGGAACTTCGAGTAGACCGGACCGGAACCGGCCGCGGCGACACACTCGTTCGCGGCGATCGCGCGCGTCGAGTAATCCTTGCTGCGCGACTTGGATTCGAGGAAATTGACCAGGTGATAGCGCACCGCGAGCGTGCCTTCGTCCTGCTGCTGCGCGATTTCCTGACCGTAGACGCGCTCCATCGAACCGCAGCCCGGGCACAGCGGATCCGCGTACACGTCGATCGTCTTCCGCGCGTCCGGGCGACCGACGAGGATCAGGCCGTCGGGCTGCAGCGTCGCGACCACCGCCGAGCTGTGCACCGGACCGTACCCGTCATTGCGCACGCCGGGTTCGTCGCGACCCCACCGCATGGCCAGGATCACGATCAACACGATGAGCGCGAGCGCCACGCCGCCGAGGGCGTAGGTGGTCTTGCTCGACATCGGTCGCGGGGTGTAGTTCGAACGGGATTCGCTCACCCCGAACACTCTGCCGCAACGGTCCGCGTCGACCCGCGCCGGGTGCGCGGCGAACGCACGAGGGTCCCACCCGCCTGGGCTAGACCCTGGCGCGTCCCTCCGCGTCGTCGAGAACTCGCTCGGGAGCATCATCCCCACACGACTCGGCGGCACGATGCGCGAGCTGGTATTCGGCGTCGTCGCACGGCACTGCGCTCACGTGATCGGACCGATCGGTGTCGAGCGGTCGGATCCGCGATTGCAACGGCTCCGGCACCACCATCCACACCACTGCGGCGACGGCGAGCAGCGCACCGGTGACGGTGAGCGCGATCCCGTAGGAGACGTGTTGCGCCAGCGCACCGATCGCGACCGGGCCGATGACGGTGCCCAGGTCGGCGGACATCTGGAAGCCTGCGAGCACGGGGCCGCCGCGTGCCTTCGGCCCGATCACATCGGCGAGCGCAGCCTGCTGCGTCGGCGTCAACATGCCCGAACCGAGCCCGGCCACCACCGAACTCACCATCAGCCACAACAGGTTCGGCGCGAACCCGAGCCCGATCGTGCCGACCGCGCACACCAGCGATCCGGCGATCAGAAACGGTCTGCGGCCCCAACGATCCGACAGCCCGCCCGAGACGAACAGCACCGCCACATTGCCCGCGGCGAACACCGTCAGCGCGACGCCGGCCATCCCCGGCGGCTGATGCAGTACCTCGACCACGAGCAGCGGCACCAACGCCATGCGCACGCCGAAGACCGCGGCGCCGTTGGCGAAGTTCGACCAGAGCACCGCCCGATATTCCGGCCGCTCCCAGCCCTGCCGGAAGGTCAGCACCCGCACCGCACCGGTCGCCTCCGGAGCGGCCAGATTCGAATTCCGCAGGCTCAGGTAGACAGCCACGGTGACGGCGAACAGCGCGACCATGTAGATCACGAACGGCGCCCGCAGCCCGAGGCCGGCCAGCGCTCCGCCGACCAGCGGCCCACTCACCGAGCCGATCAGGAAGCTGGTCGACCACAGCCCGGACACCCGCCCGCGCTGCGCCGGCGGCGACAGCCGAATCACCAGCGCGAGCGAGGAAACGGTGAACATGGTCGACCCGATGCCGCCGACCGAACGCAAAACCACCAGTTGCCAATAACTCTGGGCCAGCGCGCTCGCGCCCGTGGACACCGCGACGATCAGCAGCCCGCTCAGGTATACCGAGCGCTCCCCCAAACGCTGCACCAGTCGGCCGCTCACCGGGGCGAACAGCAGCCGCATCAAGGCGAAGGCGCTGATGATCGCCGACGCTGCCGCCACACCGACGCCGAAACTGCGCGCGTATTGCGGCAGCACGGGTGCGACCAAGCCGAAACCGATGGCGATGACGAAAGCGGCCCCGACCAGCACCCAGATCTCGGTGGGCAGGGCCTTCGATCTACTACTCACCCGACAGCGCCTGTCCGACCATCTCCTCCGCGGCGGCCTGCACCTGCGTCAGATGCTCGGGGCCGTGGAACGATTCGGCGTAGATCTTGTACTTGTCCTCGGTGCCGGATGGGCGCGCGGCGAACCACGCGTTCTCTGTCGTCACCTTCAGACCGCCGAGCGGTGCGCCGTTGCCCCGTGCCCTGGTGAGCACCGCGGTAATCGGCTCGCCCGCGATCTCCTGTGTGGTGATCATGTCCGGCGTCAACTTCGCCAGCAGCTCTTTCTGTTCCCCGGTTGCGGCGGCGTCGATCCGCGCGTAAGCGGGGCTGCCGTAGCGCTTCTCGAGTTCGACGTAGCGCGCCGACGGGCTCTGGCCGGTGACCGCCGCGATCTCGGCGGCGAGCAGTGCGAGCAACAGTCCGTCCTTGTCGGTGGTCCAGACGGTGCCGTCCATCCGCAGGAAGGACGCGCCCGCGCTCTCCTCGCCACCGAAAGCCAAGCTGCCGCTGAACAATCCGGGCACGAACCATTTGAAGCCGACCGGCACCTCGTGCACGTCGCGGCCGAGCACGCCGACCACCCGATCGATCATCGACGAGCTCACCGCCGTCTTGCCGATCTTGGTCAGCGCGTCCCAGCCCATCCGGTTCGCGACGAGGTATTCGATGGCGACCGCGAGGAAGTGGTTGGGATTCATCAACCCGCCGTCGGGCGTGACGATGCCGTGCCGGTCGGCGTCGGCGTCGTTGCCGGTGGAGAGGTCGTAGTCGTCCTTGATCGCGATCAGCGAGGCCATGGCGTAGCGGGAGGACGGATCCATTCGGATCTTGCCGTCGCTGTCGAGGGTCATGAACCGCCAGGTCGGGTCGACGAACGGGTTGACGACCTCGAGCTCGAGGTCGTAGCGCTGACCGATTTCCTCCCAGTAGTCGACGCTCGCCCCACCCATCGGGTCCGCGCCGAGCCGGATCCCCGCGCCGCGAATGGCGTCCAGGTTCAACACGTTCGGCAGGTCCGCGATGTAGTGGTCGAGGTAGTCGTAGCGTTCGACGCTGGTGTCCAGCGCATGCTGCAGCGTGGTGCGGCGGATGCCCGCGAGACCGCTGCGCAGCAGTTCGTTGGCGCGGGCGGCGATGGCGTCGGTGGCTACGGTGTCGGCGGGACCGCCGTGTGGCGGGTTGTATTTGAAGCCGCCGTCACGCGGCGGGTTGTGCGAGGGGGTGACCACGATCCCGTCGGCCTGGTGACGGGTGCCGCCGCGATTGTGGCGCAGCACCGCATGACTCAGCGCGGGGGTCGGGGTGTACCGGTCACGGGCATCGATGATCGCGGTCACGTCGTTGGCCGCGAGCACCTCGAGCGCGGTGGTCCACGCGGGTTCCGACAACGCGTGCGTGTCCCGGGCCAGATACACCGGGCCGGTAATGCCACGGGTCGCACGGTATTCGATGATCGCCTGGGTGATGGCCAGGATGTGCGCCTCGTTGAACGCGGTGTCCAAGCTGGAGCCACGATGCCCCGAGGTGCCGAAGACCACCTGCTGCGCGGGATCCTGCGGATCCGGGATGCGGCTGTAGTAGGCCGTCACCAGATGCGCGATGTCCTCCAGGTCGGTGGGTCGCGCGGGTCGCCCGGCTCGATCATGGGCCATGCTCGGGTCTCCCTTCCGGATCGGCTGCGCCCGGCTCGTCATCAGAATCATGTCCACAACCACTGGGTCGCGGATGCCGCGGCGAAGACCGCGACCAGACAGGCCACGACGCTGATCACGACATTGCCTGCGGCATAGACGTAGGCGCCGTCGGCAATCAGCCTGATGGTCTCGTAGCCGAAGGTGCTGAATGTGGTGAGCGCACCGCAGAAGCCGATCCCGGCAGCGGTGAGCAGCCAACTGTTCGCACCCGCGCCGACCAGACCACCGAGCAACGCCGAACCGACAATGTTAACGGTCAAGGTGCCCCACGGCAGCAGAGATCCGAAACGTGCTGCGACAGCACGGTCTATCAGATATCGAGCGGGTGCGCCGAACATGGCGCCGAGCACGACGAAGGCGACGTTCATCCGAGCATCCCCACGGTGGGCTGCCAGATCGTGACGTCGGACAGGGTGACGTTCACCGCGGCGAGTATCTCGGCATTCTGCTCGACGAACGACCGCAGCCGGTCGGCGTCATCGATGACCATCACCTGCACGGGTAGGTGTTCGGCCAGATCCAGGATCCGGCTGGTGTGGATGCGCGAGGAGGCGCCGTAGCCCTCGACTCCACGCCACACACTCGCCCCTGCCAATCCGGCGTCGCGGGCCCGCTGCACGATTTCGTGATAGAGCGGGCCGTGCTTCCATTTGTCGTCCTCGTCGAGCAGCACCGTCAGCCGAGCGGCCTGCTTCCACTGTCCCGCCGTCGGACGCGCGCCCGCCGGTGAATCATTCATCGTCTGACCCCCTTCCGTCGTGCCGTCGTCATGTCCGTCGAGCCCGTCCGGTCATCCATCGCGCCGAGCCCATTCCGAGCACGACCGCGACGAGCGCCGCCACCACCGTTCCCCCCAGATAGCCGAGCGCCTCGACCGTTGCACCCGATTGGAGCAGTCTACGAACCTCGAGGCTATAGGTGGAAAAAGTGGTGAAGCCGCCGAGCAGGCCGACGCCGAGGAACGGGCGGAGCAGTCTGTGGGCTACCCACACTTCGGTAATCAGAATCATCAGAATTCCGATCGCAAAGCATCCCATGACATTGATCGTGAACGTCGACCAGGGGACGTGGCCCGGTCGCGGCGGCCACCATACGCCGATGCCGTAGCGCATCATCGCCCCGATCGCACCGCCGACGGAGATCACCGCCAGCACCATCGGTTCGACAGCAGGGGTGTCGGCCCGCTGACCCATGCGCTGACCTCCTGCCGAGCCGAATGCCGCCGGCGCAATGCTATCGGCTGTACCGTGCGGTCTGTTCGCCCGGGGACGGCGACACAAATGACGAACAGTACCGTTCGTCGACATGTGCGCATGTACGACGTACGAATGCCCAGAAGGTTTCGCCGAGGTTCCATCTAACCCTCGATGACGCAGGTCGGGAGCGATGCCTGCAGCACGACGAGCAGTACCCACGATCCATCGGGCGGCGGCGAAATCGAAACGACCCGAGCATCAGCAACTGTTCGGCAGACGGAATTCGATCACCTACGGCGGCCGTCGATCGCTGCGGCGGCTCACCACTCTCGGCATGGAATGCGCACCGTCGCACGGCATTTTCACCGGCAACTACCGAGATTCACCGACACAGCACAGCGCCCGCGTCGAAGTGACACGGGCGCTGCGCTTTTCGGTCGAACTCAGTGCGCGAGCACGGGCTCTCCCTCGGAGGGAGCGGGCACGGTGTTCGGCATCAGGAATGCGGTGATCACGGCGCCGGCCACGAATATCGCGGTGGCCCACCAGAAGCTGGTGGTGTAGCTCTCGATCTGAGCCTGTGCCACGGCCATCGGACCCGGCTGATGCGAGGACAGGTAGTCCGTCGCCGCCGACGCGGCGATGGTGCTCAACAGTGCGGTGCCGATCGAACCACCGACCTGCTGGCTGGTGTTGATCATCGCCGAGGCGACGCCCGCGTCCTCGTGGTGCACACCGGCCGTCGCGCCCTGGAAGGCGGTGGACATCGCACCGCCGAGGCCGAGGCCCATCAGGACGAGAGCGGGCAGGATATGCGTGACGTAGCCACTGTCCAGACCGATCTGGGTCAGCCAGGCCATGCCGGCGGCGGCGACGAGGAATCCACCGGCGACCACGATCTTCGGGCCGACTTTCGGCAGCAACAGCGAGGGCACCGTTGTCGACGAGGCGACCATGCCCGCCACCATCGGCAGGAAGGCAAGACCGGTCTTGATCGGCGAGTACCCCATGCTCAGCTGCATGTAGTAGGTGAGGAACAAGAAGATCGCGAACATCCCGATGCCCATGACGAACACGGTCAGGAACGAACCTCCGCGGGTGCGGTCCAGCACGATCCGCAGCGGCAGCAGCGGGTTGGCGACCTTGGTCTCCAGCCACACGAACACCGCGAGGAGCACGGCGCCGCCGAGCAGGAACCCGAGGGTGACCGAGTTGGTCCAGCTGGTCGACTCGGCGTGCGAGAATCCGTAGACGATGCCGAAGAGCGCGGCCGTCACCACGAGCGTGCCGGGGATATCGAGCTTGGGCCGCTGGGTGACCACATGCTTGGCCAGCAGCAGCACCGCGCCGACCAGCGCGACGGCGGCGAAGGCCAGGTTGACGAACATCACCCAGCGCCACGACGCCCATTCGGTCAGCATGCCGCCGAGCAACAGGCCGATCGCGCCACCGGCGCCTGCGACCGCACCGAAGATACCGAAGGCCTTGGCCCGCTCGGACGGTTCGGTGAAGGTGACGGTCAGCAGCGACAGCGCGGCCGGAGCAAGCAGCGCGCCGAAGACACCCTGCCCGACCCGGGCCGCAACGAGCATGTCGAAGCTGGTGGCCGCGCCGCCGACGGCGGAGGCGCCCGCGAAGCCGATCAGTCCGATGATGAAGGTATTGCGGCGACCGAAGAGGTCGCTGAGTCGTCCGCCGAGCAACAGCAAGCTGCCGAAGGCCAACGCATAACCGGTGACCACCCACTGGCGGTCGCCGTCACTGAAACCGAGATCCTGTTGGGCCGCGGGCAGCGCGATGTTCACGACCGTCGCGTCGAGCACGACCATGAGCTGTGCGACGCCGAGGACAGCGAGCACCCACCAACGCAGCGCGTGCGAGCCGCGCCTGCCGTTATCCGTCTTCTCGGGGGCGGGTGCCCCACGGTCGACCACCGTAGTCATGCTGTCCCCTTTGTATCGAGTCTTGATGCGGAGAAGTCGTCTCCGCTTATGAAAGAAGCTACCATGGTAACGGAGGTAATGCCTCCACTTAATCCCGATACTTGATAGGATGTGGGTGTGAATCACGCCACGGCCCTCTCTCCACCTCGGCGCTTGCGGGCCGATGCCGCGCGCAATCAGCAGCGGATCGTCGCCGCGGCGCGCGAACTCTTCGCCGACCACGGACTGGAGATCACCCTCGACGACGTCGCCGAACGCGCCGGGGTGGGCGTCGGCACCGTCTACCGGCGCTTCGCCAACAAGAAAGAGCTGATCGCCGAGGTCTTCGAGCAGAACATGTCGGAGTTCGGCGACGCCGCCGATGCCGCCTACGCGCATCCCGACCCCTGGCAGGGTCTGGTCCAGTTCTTCGAGTACGCGTGCACGCACCTGGCCACCAACCGCGGCTTCAGTGAGGTGATGCTCGAGCTCGAGAACGACATGGAACGTTTCGCCGCCGTCCGCGACCGGCTCAAGCCGACGGTCGCGGCCGTCATCGACCGAGCCCGCGACGCGGGCACCCTGGCTCCCGACGTCGAGGCCTCTGATTTCTTCGCCCTCATCCACATGGTGGACGCACTCGCCGAGTTCTCCAGGCCGGTGAATCCCGATGTCTGGCAACGGTACATGGCCATCGCGCTCAACGGAGTGCGCGCCGACGCCATGCCGCGCCAGCCGCTCACCGTGCCCGCATTGACCGACGAAGAGGTCGAGCTGGCCAAGTCGCACGTCTGCGCGGGCCGCAAGCGGTAATCGCAAAAACTGGACACAAGTAGCGCGCGTCACACGCGATCCCCTACAGTTGGACGCATGACCAACTCGTGGGTGAACTGGGCCGGCGATCAGCAGTGCGCGCCGGCGACCATGGCCGCCCCGCGCAACACCGATGAGCTGGCCGAAGTCCTCGGCCGCGCCGCCGCGAACGGACAGACAGTACGCGTCGCGGGCGCGGGCCATTCCTTCACCGACACCGTCCTCACCGACGGCGTACTGCTGAACCTCGCGAATATGAACCGCGTACTGGACGTGGATCCGGCCACCGGCCGCGCCAGGGTCGAGGCGGGCATCACCCTCAACGCCGCGAGCAATGCACTGCACCCACACGGGCTCGCTTTCCCCAACCTGGGCGATATCGACGTGCAGACCGTCGCGGGCGCCACCGCCACCGGCACCCACGGCACCGGTGCCACACTGCAGAACCTTTCGGCCGCACTGCATTCCATCGAACTGATGCTCGCCGACGGCAGCCGGGTAGAACTGAATGCCGAGACCGATCCCGAGGGCTGGCGCGCCGCACGCGTCGGCATCGGCGCGCTCGGCGTCGTCACCGCCGCCACCTTGCAGCTGGTTCCGTCCTTCGTGCTCGAAGGCATCGAGCGACCGGTGCCGGTCGAGGACATCCTCGCCGACCTGGATTCCTACGTCGACGGTAACGAGCACTTCGAGTTCTACATGTTCGCGCACAGCCCGTTGGCGATGACCAAGCGCAACAACCCGGTCGAGCTGACCGAACAGCCGCGCGGCAAGGCCGTCGACTGGTTCGCCGACATCCTCATGTCCAACTACGCCTTCGACGTGCTGTGCCGCCTCGGCAAAAGGCGGCCCGGCCTGGTGCCGTGGATCCATCGCGGCGCCGCCTACGCGGGCAGCTACCGCCGCCAGGTCGACCGCTCCTACCGAGTGTTCGCCTCGCCCCGCCTGATTCGCTTCACCGAGATGGAGTACGCGATCCCGCGTGAACACTCGATCGCCGCGATCCGCGAAATCAAGGAACTATCCACGACATTCGATACGCCGATGCCTATCGAAGTGCGCTGGGTCGCCCCCGATGACGCGTTCCTCTCCCCCGCGGGCGGTCGCGACACCTGCTACATCGCCGTGCACCAGTACCGCGGCATGGATTTCGAGCCGTACTTCCGTGCCTGCGAAACGGTCTTCGACCGCTACAACGGCCGACCGCATTGGGGCAAGCGCCATTTCCAGACCGCGCAGACCCTCCGGCCGCGCTACCCCGACTGGGACCGCTTCGCCGAGGTGCGCCGCCGCCTCGACCCCAAAGGCCGCTTCGGCAACGCGTATCTGGACCGGGTGCTCGGCCCGGTCGCCTGAGCTCACCGCGCGGGTCAGCCGGCCAGTATCTCGGCGACCAGCCGCGGCAGTGCTGTGCCGATGGGGTCGCGAATGATCTCGGTGGCCAAGCCGTCATAGGGCGTCGGCTCGGCGTTGACGATGACGAGGTCGGCGCCGTTGTCGACGGCGAGCGCGCACATCGAGGCGGCGGGCTCCACCTGCAGTGAGCTGCCGACCGCCAGGAAGATCTCGCTGGTCTCGGCCGTCAAGGCGGCCTTCGTGATCGTGCGCGTGTCGAGCTGCTGGCCGAACATGATGGTGGCCGCTTTCAGCACACCGCCGCATTCGGGACAGGGCGGGTCCGCTTCGCCTGCCGCGACGCGTTCCAAGGTCGCGGCCATAGTGGTCTCGAAGTCACACTCGACACACACCACCTCGAACATATTGCCGTGGATTTCGATGACCCGATGCGGCGAGGAACCCGCGCGCTGATGCAGCCGATCGATGTTCTGGGTAATGATCGTGACGGTGCGCCCGGCCCGCTCGAGATCCGCGAGCGCGGTGTGCGCGGCGTTCGGCTCGGCCTGCCACGCCGGGTTGTCGCGGCGGGCGAGCCAGGATCGTCGCCGCAACTGCGGATCGGCCAAATAGGCGTCGAAGGTCGACAACAGTTCGGCGATGGGGTCTTTCGTCCACACCCCGCGCGGCCCGCGAAAATCCGGTATCCCGGAATCGGTGGATATCCCCGCGCCGGTGAGGACTCCGATCCGGCCGGAACGCTTACGCCATTCGGTCGTCATACCGAAAAGCGTAGGGGCAGCATCTCGGTTGGCGCACTCGGCCGACGAGCTCGCATCGGCGCCTTTCGTCTCCGCGAATCACCATGCGGTTGTGTTCGCGCACAGCCTGTGGACGCGCCAAGACGTTGAGAGATTGGTACTCTAAATCTCTCAAGCTATTGAGCAGGACGATCAAAGGAGATCGCAATGACGGCGCCCATCGCACTCGACACCACCGGCTCGCGCACGCCGCCCGCCCGCCGCCCGATCGAGCCCGGCACGCGAATGTGGGATGAGACCGGCCTGATCACCTTCTCCCTGACCGCGGGCTCGGCGTTCCTGCTCCAAACGATGGAACCGACCATCTCCGCCGTCGTCGACGAGCATTCGACCTTCCGCACCGACCCGATGGGCCGCGCTGTGCGCAGCCTCGGCTCGGTGATGATGTGGATCTACGGCGGCGACGAAGCGCTCGCCGAAGCCGATCGCCTGCGCGCGATGCACGCATCGCTCAACACCACCGATGCCGCCGGTGTCCGGCACAAGGCGCTGTCGTCGGGGCCGTGGGCATGGGTGCTGCACACCGGCACCTTCGCCTTCACCGAAGGCTCGAAGTACTTCGCCCGCCACCCGCTGACCGCGGCGGACAAGGAGGCGTACTACCAAGAGGTGGTGCAGCTGATGCGCAATTTCTCGGTGGCGGCCAAGGAGATTCCGGAGGACTACGCCGCGTTCGAGAAGTTCTTCGACGACGTGGTGGAAAACCACCTACAGAACACCGACACCGCACACGACTACCTGCGGGTGATCCGATCCGTCGCACCACCCCAGCAGCTTCCGCGCGCACTGCGACCGATCTGGCGACGCGCCGTCGCACCCATCGGACAGCTGCAATACTTCTTCACCATCGGCACCACCCCCGAGCCTGCCCGCCGCAAGCTCGGCCTGACCTGGACCGCGGCCGACGAACGCAAGTTACGCGTCCTCGGCAGGCTGATCGGCCGCACCGTCCCACTACTCCCGGAACGCCTGCGCTACTTCCCGATTGCCTACGAAGCCCGCCGCCTCGAGCGCGACCGCGCCCGCCTGCGCAGGATCATCGACCTGCGCCCCATGTGACTGTGTGAGCCACGACAACGGCCCGGGGGGGCCCGCCGCGGGCCCCCCGGGAGTGTTTGGGGTGGATTTTAA
>NZ_JBHVDF010000004.1:190350-240574 GCF_042802915.1 Nocardia sp. NPDC057440 | reverse complement strand
GCCCGCGCGCGCGCGCGCGCCCCCCCCCCCCCCCGACCCCAACTCAGAGCGCCCGCCCGCGCTGTGTGTGGCGACCCCCCCCCCCCGGGGGGGGGGGGCGGCGCCCCCCCCCCCCGGGCTCTTTTCGGGTGTCTAGTATCGAGACATACCTGAAGCGCTGCAACAACTCTCGGATGTGTTGCTCATCGAATTCGGCGGCGCCGCGTGCGCCGCGACCCGGTGAGCGTGCATCCGGCCCGCGCGCGTGCTGGTATACGTATCACTCACACTACGGCGCCGTTCGGGCGCCCCGACCGGCTCGAACCACCCCGCATCGCCCGACCTCGCGTCCAGCATCGCTCGATTCACCCAGTTGAAAGGTATTCCCGCACATGGCTCACAAGCCCAGCGTGCTGTTCGTCTGCGTCCACAATGCGGGCAGATCGCAGATGGCCGCCGGATTTCTCGGTGCGCTCGCCGGTGATCGCATCGAGGTCCGCTCCGCGGGCAGCGCACCGGCCGGCGCGCTCAACCCGGCCGTGGTCACCGTCATGGCCGAGGCGGGCATCGACATCTCCGCTCGCGCGCCGAAGATCCTGACCATCGACGCGGTCGCCATGTCCGACGTCGTGATCACCATGGGTTGCGGCGACGCCTGTCCGTTCTTCCCAGGAATCAGCTACCGGGACTGGGTGCTGCCCGACCCGTCGGACGAGGACATCGCCATCGTGCGCTCGATCCGCGACCGGATCCGCATTCTCGTGGAGAACCTGATCGCCGAACTCATTCCGGCTACCGCCAGCTGAGCGCCGCCCTCGTCCGCGGTGTCCGATTTGTTCAAGACCGGCCGCACCGAGCCCGCTTAGGCTGCGGATCATGACTCCACAACTCGACTTCATCGGCATCGTGGTCACCGATATGGCCGCCACCCTCGACTTCTACCGACGCCTCGGGCTGGATTTTCCGGAGGGCTCCGAGAACCAGCCGCATGTCGAGGCCGCGATCGCGGGCGGGATGCGCATCGCCTTCGATACCGAGGCGGTGATCAGGTCATTTCATCCGGAGTGGCAGCCGCCCAGCTCTGCGGGCCGGACCGGCCTCGCCTTCCGGTGCGCCGATCCCGCCGAGGTCGATCGGGTGTTCGCCGAACTCGTCGACGCCGGATACCACGGCGAACTGAAGCCATGGGACGCGATCTGGGGTCAGCGCTACGCCTCGCTCGCGGATCCCGACGGCAACGGCGTCGACCTGTACGCCCCGTTGCCCGCTACCGACTGAGCAGCTCACGCAACGACATTCCCGCCAGGTCTCGCACCTCGCGAGCCAGATGGGCCTGGTCGGCGTAGCCGGTGCGTGCGGCGGTGTCCGCGAGCGCCACTCCGCTGCGCGCCACCGCGAGGGCCCGCTGCAGCCGCAATACCCGGGCGAGCGTTTTCGGCCCGTATCCGAAGGCCGCGAGGGATCTGCGGTGCAATAGCCGCGCACCGAGCCCGGCCGCTTCGGCGGTCTGCGCCACCGACCACCCCGCATCCAACGCGACCGCGATCCGGCGCAGGATCGGATCCGGCGGTTCGGTGTCGGCCGCCCGCCGCAGCACCATCGCCTCGAGCGCGGCGATCGCGTCGTCGGCGGCGTCGATCCGCGCGGTCAACTGCCGGACCGTCGCCGACGGCCACAGATCCGCGAGTTCGACGCGTCGATCGCGCAATTCGTGCGCGGGCACCCCGAGCAGGGCAGGCGCACTACCGGGAAAGAAACGAATCCCCGCAAAGCGGGTTCCCACCGGCACGGCTGGACGGTAGGCACCGGTATCCGGACCCGCGACCGACAGCGTCCCGCCCGACCACAACAGATCCATGCATCCATCGGGCAAAACCGGCAGGCCGAGATCATCGCGAGTAACGGTGCGCGTCCACACCACAGCACCGTCGAACCGTGACGGCCGCTCGCGATATCCGAGCTCCGCCGTTGCCTGCGCCACGATTCGAGGCTACCTCGGTCGTCGGCGACTCCATCGAGATTGTCTACGCCGTAGACAACCGGGACGGGGGGCTGGACTCCGGCCCCGACGCCGGCGCGATACCCGACCCGCCCACAGCTCAGCGCGGGTTGAGACCGCGGGGTGCAACGCGGATGTAGTCGATGTCGGTAGCCGTGATTCTGGCGTCGGGATCCTTGCATCCGACGCTGACTTCCGCCGCGGGCGGTGACGAAAAAGTCCAGATGGTGGTCCAGTCTTCGCCTGCGATCGATTCCTGTTTCTTCACATCCGAGGAGCGGAGGTCTTCGTTTCGTCCGGTGCTGTCAGTTACCGTGCAGCGCAAGCCCGCTACCGCCGCGCCCCACTTCGCGAGAACTTTGATATCCATGACGGCATCGGCGGGTACGAGCACTTTTTCGGTTTCCCCGAGGGTTATCCGCACACCGCCGCCGGGCTCGGCAGTGTCGCCCGGTTCCGGCGCGGCGGTCACCGCACTCACCGACGAGGCAACGGCCGACGTCGCGGCGGAACTCGACGGCTTGTCATCGGAGCATCCGGCAGCTGCGACGGCCACCAGCGCGGACGCCGTAATCCAGATCAGTTTCACAGCTCGAACCTCTCTTCGCGCCCACTAACCAGGCGTCGGTACGGATCAGCGATCGAACAGAGTATGACGACTTCTCAGGTGAATGCAGACTACATGGCGTCAAAGTTGGCAATTGATCCGCAAATAGCGTGCGCGCGGCCGAGTTCGAGCGCAAGGGGAAAACTCCGCACACCGTCGCCGAGAATTGTTCCGTGTATCCGTATGCCGTCGAAGACAATTCGCGCCTACCGAACATGTTCGGTTCGACTGCGCATCGACCGTTAGGATCGCGGTGACCGAAGTGATCACCTGGTTCGGAGGACGCCGATGACGTTGCCCGTCGTATTCGACACTTTCGACATCGCCGCGGCCGACGGCGACGCCGATTCCTTTCTGGTCCGGCCCGATGACGGAGGAGCCCATCCCGGCCTGCTGTTCCTCATGGATGCCTACGGCCTGCGCCCCTGGCTGCGCGAGATGATGGAAACCATTGCCACGCACGGCTTCACCGTGCTGGCGCCGAATATCTTCTATCGCTCGGGGCGCGCACCGCTGCTGCCGATACCCGACCCTACCGAGCCGGACGGCCAGGCCCATTTCTTCGCGGCATTGGCCCCGGTGCGGCAGCAGCTCACGCCGGACAACACCTTGGCGGACGCGAAAACCTACCTGGACTGGCTCAGCGCTTGCGAGTTCGTCGCGCCGGGCGCTCTCGCCGTGACGGGCTATTGCATGGGCGGACGGCTCGCGCTGCGCACCGCGGGCGCCTATGCGAGCCGGATCGCCGCCGCGGCCAGTTTCCACGGCGGACGCCTCGCCGTCGAGGATGCGCCCGACAGCCCGCACCACGCCGCGAACGGCATCACCGCGGAACTACTGATCGCCCACGCCGATCGGGACCTCTCCATGCCCGCGGACCAGATCACCCTGCTCGACTCGGCGCTCGACGCCGCGGGAGTTCGATTCACCTCGGCGGTGTACCGAGATGCGCAGCACGGCTTCACCATGCGTGACACTCCAGCATTCAACGAGGCTGCCTACGAACGCCACCTGCACGCCCTGCTGGCGTTGCTGAATCGCACGTTCGCGGACAGCACCGCATAGACCCGGCGGCAGGCGGGCCCCCTATGGCGAGGAAGACTCATCGATCGACCGGACCGGCACGAGGAGCGCAATGGAATTGACCTACCGCGACATCAAGGCAGCCACCGATCGCGTCGCGGGCCGGGTGCGGCCGGTCGCCCTCGCGCCCGGGGACCGCCGCGCCGGATCCGGCTCGGGCGAGCTGTGGTTCGCACTCGAATTCATGCAGCACACCGGCACATTCAAGGCGCGGGGCGCACAGAACTTCATCCAGGCGCATCGGGACGAGGGCACATTACCCGCGGCCGGGGTGACCATTGCCTCCGGCGGCAACGCCGGCCTCGCGTGCGCTTGGGCGGCGCAGCAGCAGGGCGTGACGGCGACGGTGTTCCTGCCGACGACGGCGCCCGCGGTGAAGGTCGGCAAACTACGCGGCTACGGCGCGCAGGTGCGGATGGTGGGCGATGAATACGCGCACGCGCTCGCCGCGTGCCTGGATCACGCCGACACCACCGGAGCACTGCTGTCGCACGCCTACGACAACCCGCTCATCGCCGCGGGCGCGGGAACCCTGATGGAGGAGATCCACCGGCAACTCCCCCAGCTCGACACCATCGTCGTCGCAGTCGGCGGCGGTGGCCTTTTCGCCGGGATAGCCACGGCCGCAGATCATTACGGCATTCGAACGGTTGCGGTGGAGCCGGAGCATTGCCGTGCGCTCCGCGCCGCGATCGAAGCCGGGCACGTCGTCGACGGACCCGTCGATTCCGTCGCCGCCGATTCCCTCGGCGCCAGGCGCGTCACCGAGCTGGCGCTGCACGCGGCCCAGCAGTATGACGTCGCATCGATGCTGGTCTCCGACAATGAGATCGTCGCCGCCCGTCGCGCGCTGTGGCACGATCGCCGCCTTGCCGTCGAGCACGCCGCCGCAACGGCGCTCGCCGTCCTGACCAGCGACGATCAGCGCCCCGGCCGGGCGTACCTGCCGGATCCGGACGAGCGGGTCTGCGTCGTATTGTGCGGCGCGAACACCGATCCCTCCGATCTGGGCTAGCCGCGGCTCGCTAGCTGCCGATCACGGCATTCATGATGGTGCCCGCGCTGGTCGCGACGACACCGCCGATCATGGCTCCCGCCACCATCTTCGGCGACTGCAGACCGCCGCCGGACCATTTCTCCCACGCGAAGCGGCCGCCCGCGTAGGTGATCGCGCCGATGCCCGACAGCAGGACGAACCAGGTCAGGTAGCGAACCATCTGCAAAATCTTGTCCGAGATCGGCGGCGCCTCCGGGGTCGGGTTCCCGATCTGGGCGAGGACTGTTCCGTACATGTCGTGTGCCGCAGCGAGAATCATGCTCACAGTCGTACCCCTCTTCGAATGCCGGTGACGCCGTCGAACGCCTAGCCAGATGATAGCCGGTCATTCTGAGAAAGATTGCGCAGCAACCTGATTCGCACCATCGCCCGAAGACGCGCCGGGCGGGACGCGCGCACACGGCCCGTCGCCCGCGCACTCTTGTTTAAACATACGATCGGACGTATTCTTTGTTTATGACCACCACGACCCTCCCCTCGGCCGAAGAAACCGATCCGTACTGCCTGCACCCCCTCGATGCGGCAGCACTGCTTTTCGACGCACCATGGCGGCGATTCGCGGTGCTCGGCGACAGCCTCTCGGCGGGCATGGGCGACCCGAGCCCCGGTTATGCGACCTTGGGCTGGGCCGACCGAGTAGCGGACACACTGCGCCGGGTCCATCCGGATCTGGCGTATCTCAACACCGCGCAGCCTGGCGCGACTACAGACCAAGCGCTGCAACACCAGTCCGCACAAATCCGCGCGTTCGCCCCCGACCTGCTCCACGTGCCCTCGGGCGCCAACGACATCGTCAGGCGCACCCCCGATTTCGACGATATCGAGCACACCCTGCGCGAGATGTACCGTCTCGCGAGTGGCACCGGGGCGCAGCTGATCACTTTCACCCTCGGCAAGGCGTATGTCGTGCCGGTCTTTCCCGACTGGGACCAGCGGGTGCGCACGGTCAACGACATCACCCGCAGCCTGGCCGCCGAATACCGCGCGCACGTCGTCGACATGTGGGATCACCCGATCAACCACCGCGCGAACCTGTTGAGCGCGGACGGTATTCACTTCTCCGCATCGGGCCAAGCCGTGCTGGCCGCCGAAGTCGTCAAACGACTTGCCCATCAGCTCGGGAAGCCGGTGCGGGCGTGACCTCCGACAAACGCCTGTTGCGCGGGGCCAGGTCCCGTCAGATCGTGCTGCGGCAGGCCGTCGACACCGCATCGCTCGATGGGCTAGAGGGCCTGAGCTTCGGCAAACTGGCCACCGACACCGGACTGAGCAAGGCGGGCGTGCAGACCCTCTTCAAAACGAAGGAGATTCTGCAGGTAGCCGCCGTCGACCATGCCCGCGAGATGTTCATCGACGCCGTGATCCGCCCGGCCCGCACCCACTCCCACGGGACGGCACGCCTGCGCGCGCTGATCGAGCACTGGATCGTCTACGCCGCGACGCCGCTGTTTGCGGGCGGTTGCCTGCGGATGGCGAATATCGCGGATTTCGACAGCCACCCCGGCCCGGTCCGCGACGCCCTTGTCCGCGACCAAAAGGACTGGATCGACGCCATCGCCGGCGAACTGCGGCACGCCGTCACCGCGGGCGAAATCGCGGACCTTGACACCGATCTCGCCGCATTCCAGATCGACGCCGTGCTCGGCGCCGCGAATAGCGCACTGCGCCTCGGCGATACCGGCGTGGTGCACAAGGTACGCCGCGTCGTCGAGGGCTTCCTGGTGGCGCCGTCGGCTCAGTCGTGATTGGCACGCGTTCGCTGCAGCACAATTTCGGCGTGGTCGCCGGTCAGCACCAGAGCGTCGTCGACGACCGCCCAGGCCGGGGTGAGCAGCAGGAATTCGCTCAGCCAGCGGTCCTGCTGCATCAGCTCCGCCGAGCACGTGAGTACGGTGGAAAACGGTGACCTGGCTTTGACGATTCCGTCGTCGATATCGGCGTCGAACATGACCGTGTTGCATCCCGCGTGCGCAGAGAGCCTGCGGGTCTCGGCCACGAACCACAGCGTGATCCTGGTGCCGGGGACGAGACGGCGGCGTTGTCCGTCCTCGGTGATGGACAACGAAACGTAGCGGTGGCCCCAAAGATTGGAGTCGGTCATCGGCGGATCAGCCCTCACTCGCGATAGTTGAACAACCAACTATCGTGAAGTGTGCACGACGAACCCGGAACGGGTCGGTCCACTGAGCGAACCGATCAGCGAAGATTCTTCTCGATCTCGCGGGCCGCATGCGTGACCAGGCTCGGGAGATTCGGCGGAAAGCGCTGCGCAAGGGACATACAGGCGATCGCGGCGGGACCATCGGATCGGTTCGATTTGATGGCCGCTGCCGCACAACAGATTCCGGACACCAGGTCGTAGCGATCGACGGCGATCATGCCGTCATCGGCAATGGCGGTTTCGATGCGCCGCCATTCACCCGCCGAATAGGTCGGCGGCGGTGGCGCATTGTGGGCCCGTGCGGCGTGCAGCACCTGCACCATCGCGGTCCGGAAGGCGAGATCGGCTTCCGTCTCGGCCGTGACGAATACCTCCGCACCCTTGAAGCTGGCGATCAGATGCACTTCGTCGCCGTCGAGAACACACACTGCGACAGTCCCTTTGGTCATGGCGGCCAGCGTCCGTCCCGGCCGTTGCACGGCCTGGCGCAGCAATGGCGCGGCCTGCCACTGCCTTCCCAGCTCCGCCATACGAGCACCCACGAAATACCGTTGCTCCACCCGCTGCACCGCGCCGAGGGCGACCAACTGCTCGGCGAGCCGGTACGCCGTCGCCTTCGCCAGCCCGGTGGCGCGCGCGAGCTGCGAAAGACCGCACCCTTCCGGGACGGCCGAAATCGCCTGCAGCACTTGGAACCCGGCTTCTAGCACGCCACGTCCCGCAGTCTCGGTCTGTGCCTCTGCCACCACCGCGCCAGCCCTCCTCGCTCAGCGCACCGCAGGTTCGGGGCGCGCTCCCCAGCGGCCCCGCGGCCTCCCAAAGAATACGCCCGGACTACCCCGATCCCGCGAGAAACGGCCCATCGCCACCTACATCACGCAGCGCGGGGCCAATTCGACTGTGTCCGTCTGTGACTGGAGCCCTCCGCAGCGGTCGATTCGAGTGCGCCACCACGGGTCAGCTCACCAGTAACACGACTTTGCCTGGACCACGCCCGGTTTCGCTTTCCTGCTGGGCGGCGGAGGCCTGGTCGAGGGGGAAGGTTCGAGCGGAGCCGGGGAGCCGGTATTCGCCCGCGGCGAGCCGTTCGGCGACCTGCTCGGCCAGTTCGGTCGGACGCGGCGCGCCACCCGCGCTGGTGAAGCTCACACCGAGCTCGGCGGCGGCGGGATCGGCGATGGTCACGATCCGGTCGGTGCCACCGCGCAGATCGATGGCGGCGGGCAGGGCACCATGGCCCGCCGCGTCGAATACGGCGTCGACACCCTTGGGCGTCAGCGCGCGCACGCGTTCGGCGAGACCGTCGCCGTAGGTGGTCGCAGTGGCGCCGAGGGCGCGCACGACGTCCTGATTAGCCTGCGAAGCAGTGCCGATGACGTTGACGCCGCCCGCCACCGCCAGCTGCACCGCCATCGAGCCGACGGCCCCCGCCGCACCGTTGATCAGCAGCGTCTCGCCGGGCTGCGGCCGCAACAGCTTCAGCACATGGTCCGCGGTAGACACGGCGACGGGAAGCGCGACGGCGTCCGCCCAGTCGAGCCCGGCGGGCTTGGGGACGACGGCGGCGCTCAGCGCGTACTCGGCGTAGCCACCGCGGCGCGCCCAACCGAACACCTCGTCACCGACGGCCACCTCGGTGACCGACGGGCCGACCGCGTCGACAACGCCAGCGATCTCGGCGCCGGGATACTGCGGAAACACCGGTTCACCGAAGGTCAAAGCGCCCGAGCGCACCTTCCAGTCCGCCGGATTGACCCCTGCCGCCCGCACAGCGACACGGACCTCTCCCTCGCCGGGCTCGGGTATCGGAACATCCACGATCTTCAGCACGTCAGGCCCACCGAACTCGTCGAACGCGATCGCCCGCATCTCGTCTGCCTCTCTCCTGGTTGCTCGTGAACAACCACCCTAAGCCGAGATTCATGCCCCGCCTCGGATCCCGATCCACAACCGCGGCGGCCACTACCTCCTACCACCGAGAACAGCGGGCCCGGGAACGCCGCGGTCGTCATGAGCATCGGGCAGCGGGGCGCTGCTGATGCGCATCTTCGATTACTGATCACCCTGGGGCAGGTGCACTTTCGCATCCTCGTAGGTACCGGTGGGCGGCGTCTCCGCGAGTGCGTAGACCTGGTGCACGACCCCCGATTCGAAGGTGGTCGAAGAGACCAGGCGCAGCGGTAGCGGAGTGTCGGCCTCCTCGAACAACCGCGCGCCCGTGCGGACGGCGATCGGATGGACGAGCAGGTGCAATTCGTCGAGCAGTCCGGCCTCGAGCAACTGCCGGACAACCGACACCGACCCGCTGATGGCGATGTCTGTCGCGCCCGGCTCGTTCTTCAGCGCGGTGACAGCCTCGATGAGCTCGCCTTTCAACAGTTCGGAATTGCGCCAGGTGAACTGCAGGTCCTGGTTGGACACGACGATCTTGCGGGCATCGCCGAGCGCCTTGCCCATCGCAGCGTCCTCCTCGCCCGCCAGCTCCCGATCCGGCCACGCCCCCGCAAAGCTGTCGTAGGTCTTGCGCCCGAGCAGCAGTGTGTCGGCGGACCCGAGCTGCGCATCGACCGCCGCGCCCATCTCGTCGCTGAAGTACGGGAAATGCCAGTCCTGCGGGTCTTCGGTCACGCCATCGAGCGAGATGAACAGACCTGCGGTGATCTTCCTCATGGGACGTCTCCTGGTGGTGGTTGCTTCGTCATCAGATCAGACGAAGCACACCTCGAGAATTCATCGCTCGCGCGGCGACCCGGCCTGATCGGTCGCAGGCACACCTCTCAGCTTCTGCACAGCACACCCTCGCAATACTCATACGATGCATCCCCTCGGACTCTTGCACGGCGCCATCGTCGACGCTGTCACCGAACCCGCCGCGAAGGATGTCGCGCTGGCCGAGTTGGCCGTGGCGGGGATTCTGGTCGCCGCGGGGATGCTCCAGACCGGTCGCCGATACCTCTCGGCGGCGTTGTGCGTCGGTGGGTTGCTCATCGCGTTCGCGATATTCGCGATCCAGGTGTCCGACAATGGCTGGCTGACCGGCGGCGACACGCCGACGCGCAGCTGGTTCGTCGCCCATCGCACACCATGGATGGATACCGCCGCACGCGTGATCACCACACTCGGGAGTCCGGGGGTAGCCATAACGCTCGCCGCGCTCATCGGCGCGTGGCTCTCGTGGCGCGCACGATCCGCGCTGCCGATCATCGTGATAGTCGCGACGGGAGCCGCCGCCTCGGCAACAAGCACCACCCTGAAGCTGGTGGTGGGACGGGCGCGCCCGCCGATCGAGACACAGCAGGTCATCACCACGGACTACTCGTTCCCGTCGGGACACGCCACCAGTACCTCGGCGCTGGTCGGCATCACCGTCGCCATCCTGGTTCTCGGGCACGGCCGCCGGTTCCTTGCGCTACTCAGCGCGGTCGCGGCCCTGCTCATCACCATGGTGGCGGCGAGCAGGCTTTACCTCGGCGTGCACTGGCTCACCGACGTCATCGCCGGCGCCCTCCTCGGCACCGCCTACGCGGTCATCGGGGCCACCGTGCTGTACGCACTCGAGCAGCGGCGAACATTCATCGGCGGTTCCGAGGCCGCGGTGTCCGCCGGACGGAGTCACTTGCCCAGCGCGCGGGCCAGCTGACTCTTCGTCATCTTCGAGCGGCCCTCGATATTGCGCTGCCTGGCCTCGTTGTAGAGCTGATCGCGGGTGAGCCCCTTCGGTCCCTTGGTCCCGGATCGCAGGCCACCACGCCGCTGCGGCGACAGATCGTTCGTCGAGGACCGACTCGCTGTCTTGGTCCTGCCGGATCGGGCGCGGTTCTTGTTGACGGTGCGGGCGGCGATCTCTTCGGCCCGATCCGTGCTCGCGCCCCGGTCCTTCGCGGAGTCCTTGATGTGGTTGTACTGCCGCTCGTCCTTCTCGCTCCATTCCTTCGGCATGTCACACCTCCTTGGCACCGAGTACCCAGACAGCTTCGGCTGAACAGGTCGGCCGACCGGGCACCGCGGGCCGGGAATAGTCACGCCGCGATGGCGTGCTCGTCACCTCACAACTCGACCATGGACTTTCGGGCTGCCGCTGATGCGCCACCGAGAGGCGTGACCAGGGACGGAAGGTTCGGCAGCGCGTTCGGCGGCGGAGATGTCTTTCACGCCACGTCGATAACAGTTTGATAACCCCGGCGGCTGGGTATCACAACAACATGACAGTGACGAGAAACCGAACTCACCGGATCGCCGGTGTGGAGTGGGGAACCGCACTGCTGGCTCTGGCAACCTGCTTCACGTTCACCGCCGGCATCGCCGCGATCACCCGATCCTTCACTACCGCAGCAGTTTCCACCGTCTGCATCGTGGCGGGGCTGGTGTTGACCCTCAGAATCCTGCCGCCGAACCGCTAGCTCCGCTTCGACATCCGAGTGGCCCCGATCGAGGCGGCGACCACACACGTAACACCCGCCCACTGCGCAAGATTCATGATCTGGCCGAGGACGACGAGACCGGCCAAGGCGGCCGCGGCGGGTTCCAGGCTCATCAGCACGCCGAACACCCGAGCCGGAATGCGCCGCAGCGCCTCGAGTTCCGCCGAGTAGGGCAAGACCGACGACAACATCGCCACTCCGAATCCCGCTGCGAGCACGGACGGTTCGAGCAGCGCGGCACCGGCGTCCGCGATGCCGACGGGCGCCATCAACAAGCCGCCGAACGCCATCGCCAGCGCGAGGCCGCCGCCACCGCTGGTCCGCTCTCCGAGCGCGGCGCCGAGCAGAATGTAGCCCGCCCAGCACACCGCGGCGGCCAACGCGAACAGCACTCCCGACCACATCACCTGCCCCGCGGCCTGGGTCAACAGCACCACCCCCGCCCCGGCCAGCAATGCCCACAGCGGGTCGATCCAGCGGCGCGAGCCCGCGAGCGCGACCGCGAGCGGCCCGAGGAATTCGATCGTCACCGCCATGCCGAGCGGAATACGGTCGATCGACTCGTAGAACGACAGATTCATCAACGCGAGCACAGCGCCGTAGCCGAGCACGACGGGCAGCGCGCGCCGATCGATGCGCAGTGCCGACCGCCAGAAGATCAGTAGCACGATCCCGGCGAAGAACAGCCGCAGGCTGACCGCGCCCGCGGCGCCGGTCGCGGCGAACAGCTGCTTGGCCAGCGCCGCGCCGATCTGCACGCTGACGATCCCGGCAAGCACGAGCGTGGTCGGCGGGACGCCCCCGAGCCCACGTTGCGCCATCGCCCGCACGGCGGGCAGCGGCCACGCCGATTTCGGACTCCGTTCGAGATCGATCGCCACCACGTGCCATCCTCCGTTTCCAACGCCAATTGCCCAGGCCCCCACCATGCCAACCCACACCGACACGTGTCGAAAAGTCACTACCTCGCACCGGCAGTCGCGGCGATGCCCGCGAGCAATGCGGCCAGGCGCGGCGAACCAGGTTCCAGATCGGTGGCGGGAACATCACGCATACTTGCTTGCGGGTCTTCCGAGGCTGCTTGCTCGGTCAGGCCATCGGTTGCGAGCCGGTGAGAGCCGCGGGCGCCGGTGCGGCATCGTCGGCAGGCGGGCGCACCGGCGCGACGGCGGGCGAACGCCTGCTCGTGACGACGAACACCACAACGAGCAAGACACTGAGCCAGACATAGGTGTTCCCGACCAGGTGCTGCCACGGTGTCCACGACAATTCGCGTTGTTTGTCGCCGGGCATCCAGTTCTGTGGCCCGTAGACGAACGCCGCCGCGGTGACGGTGATCGCGACATACCAGCCCATCGCTTGCCGCACCGGCAACCGGGTCGCGTACCCGACCATCGCGAGCAGCGCCGGCGCCACCCACACCCAGTGATGCGACCACGAGATCGGCGACACCAACAACGTGAAGACCGCGTTGATCGCCAACGCCAGCGCGGGCGCCGAGGCCGCGCGCCGCATAGCGACGACGACCAGCGCCAGCAAAGCGGCGCTCAGCACCAACCACAGCAGGGTGAACAGTGGCTTCTCCACGCCGAACCTGGCGAGCACGGCCTGGATCGACTGGTTGGTGTGAAACGACGAGCCACTGAGCCCGGAAACGTTGCCGAGCCCGCCGAACCAGTACTGGACGGATTCGTGCGGCAGCACCGCGAAGCTGATCGCGGTCGCGGCGGCGCCGGTGATCGCGGCGGTCGCCGCCGCGCGATAGTCACGGCGGACCAGGAAGTACAGCACGAACGCCGCGGGAGTCAGCTTGACCGCCGCGGCGATGCCGATCAGCATGCCGCGACGCCATTTCGGCTTCTCCGTCAGGCAGTCGGCGGCGACGAGGACCATCAGCAGCAGGTTGACCTGACCGAAGTCCAGCGTCGAGCGAATCGGCTCCAGCAGCATGGCCAGCGGCGCCGCGCAGGAGGCGGCCAGCAGTGCGGTCCTGCGCCCGGACTCCGCCGGCCAGCGCCGCCGTGCGACCAGATACAGCGTGACCGCCAGCGCGACGGTGGAGGTGAGGAAGAAGGTGAAGGCCGCGGCGTCCCACGGGAGCAGTGCGAACGGGCTCAACACCACCGCGGCGAACGGCGGATAGATGAACGGCAGGCCGATACCGATGGTGGTCTGCGGCAGCTGTCCGTACATATCCGCGCCGTCACGCAGCGCCTCGATCCCGAGCCGATACACCTGCAGATCGATGAAACCACCGGTGATTCGATGGAAGGGCCACAGCGGCAACATCAGACACAGTGCGGCGAATCCCGCCAATAGCGGCGGCACCAACCACACCAAGCGCCCGAATCGACGGTTCGGTGTCCTCGGTTCGTCCCGGGTGGTCACGCTGCTCATCCGCGGCCACTATACCGACAGGCGGCAGCCCCGCCGAATCGGCGGCCACCGCACCTGGGAGGTACCGGCCCTGGTCTGCCGCCCAGATCGCGCCTACCGCCGCGGTCCGAGCATTTCGGGCTGTCCGGCCCGCGCATCGAACGCGAAAAGCGAGTGCGCGCTGTGCGCATCCATGGTCGGCACCGCCCGCGCGGTATCACCGAACACGCCCCTGATTCGACCGGCGGAACCGACGTGAGTTACCGCGCGGACCGGTCACGGGCTGGTTCGGCATCGAGCAAGGCACCGCCGGTCACCGCCGTCACCGCCTGTCGACTCGCCTTCCGCTTGCGCGCCCGCTCGCCGAGATCACGCAGCAGCACGACGTATCGACTCCACTCGGCGGGAGTCCGAATCGCCCCGGTCAACGCACGCTCCGCACAGTCGAGGCTGTCTTCCAGCAACGCGTCGTGCATCCAGCGATAGAACAGCGGCCACGACAACCGTGCGCGGCCACGCAGCTTGATCGCCAGCACATGACTGAGCAGGATGGCGCCGTCGCCCGCGCGCCGCACCGAATACTCGTGAAACCCGTGGAACCCGCGAGGCGCGGTGAAGCGGAACCGAATCCAGCGACCTGGCTCATACGCCTCGACAATGTAGTGAACGGGGCCGTGCCCGCCGACAGCCCCGAATCCCACAGGGCGGTCGAACCGCACCGCGGGCCACTTGTCTCGCGGCCACAACCGGTCGCCATCGCTCGCGATGCCGTCGATCAGCGCCCCAACCTCGGACTCCGACACCGGCAGCCGCCGCGTGTGGATATTGAGTACCGCCATCTCGCCACCTTTATTTAGAACGTTCATTCTAGAACAATTAGAGGGTACGTTCCACAACAAACCGGGTCAAGCACAACCTCACGTGGCGAACATCGCCCGATCGACAAGAAGTGTTGCCTTGACGTTCGGGGCAAGGTTTACCGTCGATCACATGCGAATTGGTGAACTCGCCCGGCGAGCCGGAACGACAACGCGGGCGCTGCGCTTCTATGAGTCACAGGGGCTGCTCGATGCGCGACGCTCGGCCAACGGGTATCGCGAGTACGACGAGGCGGACTTTCGGCTGGTCGACGAGATCCGGACCTTACAGGCCGTCGGCTTGAGCCTCGATGACACCAAGCCGTTCGTCGAGTGCCTGCGCGCCGGTCACGAGACCGGAGATTCCTGCGCCGACTCGATCGAGGTCTACCAGCGCAAACTCGCCGAGGTCGAGGAATGCATCGCGCGGCTCGACGCGGTGCGAGCGGGGCTGCGGGACAAGCTGACCCGCGCGCTGACCCGTCCTGCGCATGCGTGCTGCGGAGCGGAGACCATCGAGATGAACGAAATCCCGGAGGCATGATGTCGTCCACCCACACCGCCGACATCGCCGCCGTCACCGACGAAAGCTTCGTGCGCGATGTCCTCGAGCACGACAAACCCGTTCTGGTGGACTTCTGGGCGGCATGGTGCCCACCGTGCCGCATGATCGCCCCGGTACTCGCGCAGATCGCCGACGAGCGCGCCGGATCGCTCACGATTCGCGCCGTCGACACCGACGAGAACCCGGCCGCGATGCGCGACTACCAGGTGATGTCGCTGCCGACGCTGATCCTGTTCCGTGCCGGTCAACCGATCAAGACGCTCGTCGGAGCGCGCTCGAAAGCCCGGCTGCTCGCGGAGATCGATGCCGCCCTCGACGCCTGAGGACACTCTGTCGACGACATCGACCGCGCCACCGCGACCCCGGTTCGCGGCGTGTGGCTACTCGGCGGAGGAAAGCCAGCGGGAGTTCAGCTTTCGCTCCGCGGCCGGGGTGAGGGCCCCGAAGACGCCGAGGCGGGCGAGGCCGCCGTCCGGGTAGATGTCGACGCGCACATGGGTGGCGGGCCTGCGCGGAGCACGCGGCAACCGGAATCGATGCGGGGTGTCGGGCTGCAGGGGCGTTTCGGGCAGCAGCTCGAACCAGGCCGGGTCGTCCGACGGGGGCAACGGTTCGTCGCCGTGGTGATCGATACCGAGCAGGCGGGCCGAGCCAGGGGCGTTGAACAGTAAGTTCGTGGTGTCCAGCTCGATCAGCTCCGGAAAACCTTGGGCAGCGAGACGGATTGTCGCCCAGTCGTTTCCGCCGTCCCGACGCCGCGCGGTCTCCCACCCCTCCGCTTGGTTGCGCGCCAGGCCGGGGGCGAGCATGTTGTCCGGGGCGGAATAGAACATATTGGAGCACGCCACCGCGCGTGCCCCGTTGGCCAGCGCCGCGAGGTCCACGGTGAGACCGGCGAGCAGAGCCGGATCCGGGACCACCTCGCCGTGCACGCGCAGGCGGGCCACGCCGCCGTCCGGGTACATATTCAGGCGGACATGGGTGAAGACGCGTTCGTCCGACACCGGGAACTCGTGCTTCGCATCGCCGCCGATCGCGCTGCGCGGCACGATATCCACCCATTCCGCGCTGCTCAGCCGCGCCACCGAGGGATAGTCCGGCGCCCGGCACGCCTCGACCGAAATATGGGGTGGGTAGTTGCCTTTGAACCAGGCCGTGTCCACGACGACGCCGCGGATCACACCGGGCATACCGAGGCGGACGATGGCCCAGTCGTCGCCGGGGCCGCGGTGCCTGCGGGTTTCCCAGCCGTCGTACTCCTGTCCCTTGGGACCGAACGTGTGCTCCTGGAAGCGCGGCTCCCACGGGTTGATGAGATTCTCGCGCTCTTCGAAAGATTCGTCGCTCGCGGCGATCACGCTCGCGCGATTACTGCGCAGCGCCAGGTCGGGCAGGCTGGTGAAGTCTGACATGTGTTCTCTCTCAACGGTTGTCGGTAACCAAATGGCGACCCGCGGGCGGGTGGCCGTGCCACGCGACCCGGCCGCCGAGCCAGGTGGAATGGACAACGCCGAACAGCTCGCGGCCGCCGTAGGGCGTGATGGGGTTCTTGTGCGCCAGGGCGATCGGCTGCACGGTGAACGACGCCGTTGGATCGAAGGCGACGAGATCGGCATCGCAGCCGACCTCGATCCGCCCCTTGCGGCGTAGCCCGGCCAGCTCCGCGGGCGCGGCCGCCATCCAGCCCACGACATCGGTGAGCCCGAATCCCCGTGCCCGCGCGGCGGTCCAAACCGCGGGCAGCCCGATCTGTAGCGAGGAGATGCCGCCCCACGCGCTGGCGAAGTCACCCTCCTTCATGGCGGGCGGGCACGGCGAATGGTCGGAGACCACGCACGACAGCACACCGTCGGCCAGCCCCTGCCACAGCGCGTCCTGGTTGGCGGCGTCGCGAATGGGCGGACAGCATTTGAACGCCGTCGTGGATGCCTCCGCGGCCGACAGCGTGAGATAGTGCGGACAGGTCTCCGCGGTGATGCGCACGCCGCGCGCCTGTGCGGCGGCGAGCGGTGCCAGGCAGTCCGCCGACGAGACGTGCAGGATGTGGGTGCGAGCGCCCGTCGCCTCGGCGAGGGTGATGATCTGTTGCACCGCAGAGCTTTCGGCCGCCCCCGGTCGAGAATTCAGGAACGCGCCATAGGAGCCGTCGACCGGTTCGCCCAACCGCACGGGATCCTCGGCGTGCACGATGAGCAGCCCGTCGAAGGACGCCAGCTCCCGCATCACCTTGTCGATCTCGTCGAGTGTCAGCGGCGGGAACTCCTCGACCCCGGACGGCGACAGGAAGCACTTGAAGCCGACGACGCCCGCCTCGTGCAGCGGTCGCAGCGAGTCCAGGTTGCCGGGAATCGCACCGCCCCAGAAGGCCACGTCGACATAACACTGTCCGTCCGCCGCCGCCCGCTTGGTCGCCAGGTCGGCAACGGTGACCGTCGGCGGCAGCGAATTCAACGGCATGTCGACGATGGTGGTCACCCCGCCTGCCGCAGCAGCCTTGGTCGCCGTGGCGAAACCCTCCCACTCGGTGCGCCCCGGTTCGTTGACGTGGACGTGCGAGTCGACAAGTCCCGGCAGCACGACCAGGTCGGCGAGATCGGTGATCGCGGTCGCGGGCAACACGGTGTCGTAGTCGGTCAGCGCCGCGATTCGCCCGTCCTGCACGGCTATTGCGGCGGGCCGGATCCCGTCCGGCAGCGCGACGCGCCGGGATCGGATGACCAGATCATGCATGAGCACCTGCCTCGTTGCGGATTGCCTTGTCTCCCAGCCAGTTCTCGGCGATGTCCTGAGCGAGCGCTTCCAGCAACGGCCCCGCCTTTGTCATACAGACCTCGGGATCCGGCTCGATGTCGGTCAGCGCGTACGCCTGCTCGATGTGGGCGCGCCGCAGCTGCTCGTCGGTGAGCGCCCGCCGCCCGGCGACCGCGATGACCGGAGCACCGACGGCCGCCGCTGCCCGTGCCACCCCGACCGGCGCCTTGCCGTGCAGCGTCTGCCGATCCAGCGAACCCTCACCGGTGATCACCAGCCGAGCGCCTTCGACCTGTTCGGCGAAACCGAGCTGCTCGAGGATCAGCTCGATGCCCGGCCGAACCTCCGCACCGAGAAAAGCGAGGGCGGCATAACCGACCCCGCCCGCGGCCCCCGCACCCGGCCGGTCGACGACGTCGATGTGCAGATCGCGACGCACGATCGACGCGAAATGCGCCAGCCCCCTCTCGAGTTCGTCGACATCGGCGGTCTCGGCGCCCTTCTGCCGGGCGTAGACGTTCGCCGCGCCGCGCACCCCGAGCAGCGGGTTGTCGACATCGGAGGCGACGGTCACCGGAACCCTGATCATGGCGCTGGTGTCGATGCGCGCCAGTCTGCGCAGCGACCCGCCGCCCGGTGCCAGCCGGTCTCCCCGCTCATCGAGGAAGCGGACGCCGAGCGCGGTCAGCATGCCGACGCCCCCGTCCGTGCACGCACTGCCGCCGAGGCCGAGGACGACCCGTCCGGCACCGCGCTCGACGGCCGCCTTGATCAGCTCACCGGCGCCGAGACTGCTCGCGGTCAGTGCCACCGTGGCATCGGGATCGCCCCGCAGCCTGCGCAACCCCGATGCCTCGGCGAGCTCGACGACGGCGGTGTGGTCGCGGAGCGCGAACGAAGCGACGACCCGATCCCCCAGCGGCCCCGTGACGGTCGTCGAGAACCGCGAGAAACCCGACTCCACCACGGCGTCGACGGTGCCGTCCCCACCGTCGGCCACCGGCATGGTCACCACCGGGATGTCCGGCCGGACCTGCCGAAGCCCCGCCGCCAGGTGCGCGGCGACCTGGGGAGCCGTCAGCGACCCCTTGAACTTGTCGGGCGCGATGACACAATGCCCGCCCCGCCACAATTTCCTGGCCGCGCCCGGCCGGCTCAATTGCCGCCTCCGACGGGTTCCGGTTCCTCGATCGGGGCGATCGCGGTCGGCGCGTCCGCGGCAGAAACTGCCAGCTCCTCGAACTCGTTGATGTTGTCGATCTCCAGTCCCATCGACACGTTCGTCACGCGCTCGAGAATGACCTCGACGACCACCGGCACCCGGAATTCGGCCATCAGCTTCTTCGCGTCTTCCAGCGCGGGCCCGATCCACGCGGGGTCGTTGACCCGGATCGCCTTGCAGCCCAGGCCTTCCACCACCTTGACGTGGTCGACGCCATAGCCGTTCAGCTCCGGGCTGTTGATGTTCTCGAAGTCGAGCTGGACGTAGTAGTCCATCGAGAAGTTCCGCTGCGCCTGGCGGATCAGGCCCAGATACGAGTTGTTCACCAGCACATGGATGTAGGGGATGTTGAACTGTGCGCCGACGGCCAATTCCTCGATGAGGAACTGGAAGTCGTAGTCTCCCGACAGCGCGACCACGGTGGCCTCGGGGTCGGCGGTCGCGACACCGAGCGCCGCGGGCACCGTCCAGCCCAGCGGCCCGGCCTGACCGGCATTGATCCAATGCCTCGGCCGGTACACGTGCAGCAGTTGCGCCGCCTGGATCTGCGACAGACCGATGGTGCTCACGTAGCGGATGTCGGGTCCGAACGCCCGGTTCATCTCCTCGTAGACCCGCTGCGGTTTGATCGGAACATTGTCGAAGTGCGTTTTGCGCTGCCCCAGCTGTTTGCGTGCCCGCACCTGGCCCGCCCAATCGCCGCGGTCGGCCAGTTCCCCCGCCGCCGCGAGCTCCCGGGCGACCGCCACGAACACCGCGAGCGCGGCGCCCGCGTCGGAGGTGATGCCGAAGTCGGGCGCGAACACCCGCCCGATCTGGGTCGGCTCGATATCGACGTGCACGAAAGTGCGGTCCTGGGTGTAGGTTTCGACGCCACCGGTGTGCCGGTTGGCCCACCGGTTCCCGATGCCGAGGACGAAGTCCGATTCCAACAGGGTCGCGTTGCCGTAGCGGTGCGAGGTCTGCAGACCGACCATCCCCGCGTGCAGGGCGTGATCGTCGGGGATCGTGCCCCAGCCCATCAGGGTCGGCACCACCGGAACACCGGTCAGCTCCGCGAATTCGACAAGCAACTCGGCGGCGTCGGCGTTGACGATGCCGCCGCCCGCGACGATCAGCGGCCGCTGCGCCGCGTTCAACATGCGGATGGCCTTCTCGGCCTGTGCCCGCGTCGCGGCCGGACGATGCACCTCCAGCGGCGCGTACGTCTCGATGTCGAACTCGATTTCGGCGAGCTGCACATCGATCGGCAGGTCGATGAGGACCGGCCCCGGCCTGCCGTCGCGCATGAGGTGGAATGCCTTCTGGAACGTGCCTGGCACCTGCGCCGGTTCGAGAACGGTGACCGCCCACTTGCTGACCGGCGCGGCGATCGAGGCGATGTCGACCGCCTGGAAGTCCTCCTTGTGCAGCTTGGCCACCGGAGCCTGCCCGGTGATGCACAGGATCGGAATGGAATCCGCACTCGCCGAATACAACCCGGTGATCATGTCCGTGCCCGCCGGGCCGGAGGTGCCGATGCAGACGCCGATATTGCCCGGTACGGCGCGGGTGTATCCCTCGGCCATATGGGATGCGGCCTCTACGTGACGGGCAAGGACGTGCCGGATCCCGCCGTGCGCCTTCATCGCGCTGTAGAAGGGATTGATGGCCGCGCCGGGCAGCCCGAAAGCCTGTGTCGCCCCTTCCTTTTCCAGGATCAGGACGGCCGCGTCGACGGTGCGCATGCGTGCCATGGTCAGCTCGCCCCGTCTGTCTCGGTCCGGCCGGACAGCGCGTCCGCGACGAGCAACAGCGCCGAATGGTCCAGCGAGCCGTAGCCCATGGCCCGCGCCGCGGCGATCAACTGCGCGGTCATCGCACCCATCGGGATCGACACCCCGGCCTGACGGGCGGCCTGCAGGATGATGCCCATGTCCTTGTGGTGCAGGTCGATTCGGAATCCGGGCACGAAACTGCGCGCCAGCATGGACTCGCGCTTGAGCTCGAGGATCTTGCTGCCCGCGAGTCCGCCTGCCAGCACATCGAGACCCTTCGCCGCGTCCGCGCCCAGGTTCTCCATCAGCAGGATCGCCTCGGCGACAAGGGCATACGTGCCGCCGACGACCAGCTGATTGGCAGCCTTGACGCATTGTCCCGCACCATTGCCGCCGACCAGCGCGACGGTCTTGCCGACCGCGCCGAAAATCGGTCGGGCGGCTTCGAAGTCGGCTTCCGCGCCGCCGACCATGATCGACAGAGCGGCATTGACGGCCCCGGTCTCCCCTCCACTCACCGGGGCGTCGAGGACACGCAGGCCCTTCTTCTTGCCCTCTTCCGCGGTCCACCGGGCCGTCTGCGGGGTGATCGTAGAGAAGTCGATGTACAGCGTCCCGGGGTTCGCGTGCTCGAGGACATCACCGAAGACCTGCTCGACGTGCTCGTCCTGGGGCAGCATCGTGATGACGATGTCCTTGTCGCGCACCGCTTCCGCGGCGCTGGCCGCGGCCGCGCCGCCCGCCGCCTTCAGCTTGTCGAGTCCGATCGGGCCGACGTCGTAACCGGTGACGTCGTACCCGGCCGCGACGAGGTGGCCCGCCATCGGGCTGCCCATGATGCCGAGTCCGACAAATCCGATCTTGCTCATGACTCCGTCATTCCCAGAGGGCGCTGTGTCGATGATTCGCTCGCTGCGCTCGCTCATTTGATCCAGTTCCAATCCAACTCGGGGTCCTTGTATTCGAGGCCGATCCAGCCGTCGTAGCCACTCGCGGCGAGAGTGTCGAAGAGCCGGGGAAAGTCGAGCTCGCCGGTGCCTGGCCGGCCGCGGCCGGGATCGTCGGCGATCTGCACATGGCCGATGTGCGGCGCGTAAGTCTCGATCACCTCGATGAGGTTCTCGTCCATCCTGGCCAGGTGATAGAGATCGCAGAGGAACCGCACGTTGGGCTCGCCGGTCTGCTCGATGACACGCACCGCGTGCTCGGCGCTCACGATCGGATACTCCGGCGATTCGAAGGAATTGAGTGCCTCCACCAGCACGGTGGCGCCGATGCGAGCTGCCGCCTGAGCGGCGACGCGCAGGTTCTCCAACGCGAGCTCGTCCTGCTTCTCCGGAGACTCGCCCGCGATCCGATTGCCGTAGAGGGCATTCAGGGCGCGACAGCCGGTACTGTCGGCGATCCCTATCGCCACATCGATGTTGTCCCGGAACTTCGTGACTGCGCTGGGGACCGAGACCAGGCCGCGCCCCGCCGGGATCAGATCGATGAAGTTCAGGCCGATCAGCTCGACACCGGAATCATTGATCGCGCGGATGAATTCGTCGATCTCTTTATCGCCCGGTGCCGGATTCTCCCCGAACGGCCACCAGAATTCGACCGCGTCGAATCCGGCCTGCTTCGCGGCGGCCGGCCGTTCCAGCAGCGGGATGTCGGTGAAGAGTATCGAGCAGTTGACATCGAATTTCGGGAGTTTCGAACTCCCTGCGTAATTATTCATTCAGCTCCTTCGGCGGTATTTCTGCCAGCTGCCGATCGTGGTGATATCGATCAGCTCCGGATACGACGTCGGCGGCCTGCGCAACACCATGGACAGGACCGAACGGCCGTCCTCCAGTTCGATCGCGCCGAGCTCGAGTTCGGGTGGCTCGGCGGGCAGCAACCTGCTGCGTAGCACGTCGAGCGGCACATCGAAGAGCTCTCCGGCGATCGAGTCGCCGCCGTCCGCGGCCGGCTCCAGGCCGGGAAACCGGTCTCCGACAGAGAAGAATCGGTAGCGCGGCGCGGTTTTCACCTCGCCCGCGAAGGGCGCGCCGTCCAGCAGGTGGTTCAGCGGCCCGCCACGCATCGCGGAACCGTTCAGAAATATCAACGGCATTGTTCGGGTCCTTTGTTCGAAATTTCGTCAAGTATGTGGGCAACCGGTTCGCTCGGAATAGAAGCGATTAACACCGAGCTCACCGCCGGTTTCGGAGCTCATTTCGTACGATGCTCCAGAAGGGCGTGTGTCATTGATCGGCTTGCCGTGGGCATACCGCACACCCCGTGCGATGGGTGTACGGCTGAGGCACGGGGTGTGCGGTAAGAAGCCCTCACCAGGCCGGGACCAGGTCCCGGTGGATCGGGCCGTCACTGGTGGTGAGCGGCTCTGTCGAACCGCCGCGGCGGACCGCCACGATCTCGGCGGCGACAGCCACCGCGGTCTCCTCGGCCGTGCGCCCGCCGAGGTCCAAGCCGATCGGCGAATGCAGTTGGGCGAGTTCGGATTCGGATACGCCGGCCGCGCGCAGCCTGGCATTGCGATCCTCGTGCGTGCGACGGGAACCCATCGCGCCCACATAGGCGACCGGCAGCCGCAGCGCCACCTCGAGCAGTGGGATGTCGAACTTGGCGTCGTGGGTGAGCACACACAGGACGGTGCGCGAATCCACCGGGGTGCGTGCGAGATAGCGGTCGGGCCATTCCACGACGATCTCGTCGGCATCCGGGAACCGGGCGCGGGTGGCGAACACCGGTCGCGCATCGCAGACCGTGACGTGGTAGCCGAGGAAACGCCCGATCCGGGTGACGGCGGCGGCGAAATCTATTGCGCCGAAGACGATCATGCGCGGCGCAGGCACGTAGGACTCCACAAAGATCGTGCGCTCCCTGGCCCCGCAGCCGATGACCCGCAGGCCGGTCGATCCGGTGTCGAGCATGGCCCGCGCCTGCGCGACGATCACCTCATCGAAACTCGCACCGAGGCTCCACCAGGTGCCGAGCGCCATCGCCGTCCCGGTGTTCAGATCCCGTACCAGCGCGACCGCTTCGGTGGACTGCAGGATCGCCTGAATGGTCCCGTGCTCATCGGGCGTAATCGCCTGAATGAACACTTCGAGCTCACCCCCGCAGGTCAGGCCGACGGCGAAGGCGTCCTCGTCGCTGTACCCGAAGGTTTCGCGCATCGACTGTCCGGTGCGCAGTACCTCGCGACAGAGCTCGTACACCGCACCTTCGACACAACCACCGGAAATGCTTCCGATGACAGCGCCTTCGGCATCGACGGCAAGGGCGGCGCCGGGCGGCCGGGGCGCGCTGCCGGTGACACCGATGACGGTGGCGACGGCGTAGGACTTGCCCGCCGTGTGCCATTGCAGGAGTTCTGTCGCGAGGTCACGCATCGTCTTATCCGCCTAGCAGGAGTTCGATGGCCGAGATGCCGAAGTAGCCCGCGAAGACCAGCGCGACAACCCAAACCAGCCAATGGATTTCCCGGAACTTGCCGCGCGCCGACTTGATCACCACGTAGGCGATCAGACCCGCACCGACACCGTTGGTGATCGAGTAGGTGAACGGCATCAGCACGATCGTCAGGAAGGCGGGCACCGCCACCTCGAGATCGGCCCAGTCGATCTTGCGGGCCTGGGTCATCATCAGCGCGCCGACGAGCACCAATGCCGGAGCGGCCGCTTGTATCGGCACCACCGCGGCCAGCGGGGTGAAAAAGACGGCGAGGCAGAAGAGCCCACCGGTCACCACACTGGTCAATCCGGTACGGGCGCCCTCACCGACACCCGTCGCGGACTCGACATAGACCGTGTTTCCCGCGCCGCCGCTGGCACCACCGATAATCTGCGCGACGCCATCGATCGTGAGCACCTTGCCGATACCAGGCATGGTGCCCTTCTCGTCGAGCAGCCCTGCCTCGTCACAGACCCCGAAAACCGTGCCCATGGCATCGAAGAAGCCGGTCAGCACCAGGGTGAACAGCACGACTCCCGCGACGAGTCCGCCCGCTTCGGCGAATCCCCCGAAGAAGTCGATATCGAACATCAGGCCGAAATCGGGTGCGGAGAAGAAGCCTTTCGGTGACTCCGGCACGACAGGGCCCCACGTCGCCGGGTCGATCTTCGCCAGCGAATTGACCGCGACGGCGAGCACCGTCGCGATGACGATGCTGATCAGAATCGCACCGGGCACCTTGCGGATGAACAGCGCGAGCATCACAAGCAGTCCGACCGCGAATATCACCACCGGCCAACCCGAGAGGTGACCACCGGCCCCGAGCGTGACCGGCGGACCCGTCTGCGAACCGTGGCCGACGACACCGGCCGAGACAAGGCCGATCATTGCGATGAACATGCCGATCCCGACGCCGATGGCGTTCTTGAGACTGAGCGGAATGGCGTTGATGATCATCGTTCGCAGGCCGGTCGCGGCGAGCACCACGATGATCACGCCCATCAGGAATACCAAGCCCATGGTCTGGGGCCAGGTCATGTGTGGCGCGGCCTGAAAGGCGACCACCGGTACCACGCCGAGTCCGGCGGCGAGCGCTAGCGGCACATTGCCGACAAGGCCCATCAGGACAGTGCTCAGTCCTGCGGAAAACGCTGTGGCCGTGGTGAGTTGAGCGATGCTCAACTTGTCACCGTTGACATCCGCGACACCGCCGAGAATGAGCGGGACCAGAAGGATGACGTAGGCCATCGCGACGAAAGTAGTGATGCCGCCACGGATTTCCCGGGAAATCGTGGTCTTGCGTTCACTGAGCCGGAAGAACCGGTCCAGCGCAGACCTTGCGGCAACCGGCTCTGGTGCGCTGGGCTTGGTCTGAATTTGGGTCATGGCGTGCCCTCCTCGGGGCGTAGCCGACCTACGGTCCGGTCCTTGCGGACTCGAGCGGACCGCTCGGTTCGGGTACTGCTGTTGTGGGGTCTGTCCTAGATAGGCAGGCTGCCCCTGTTGATCAACTGCTCCGGATGATGTCTTCCGGTCGCACCGGCACACGATTGATGTGCACGTTTCCACCCTGCGATCGGCACGCGTCACGAATGGCCGAGGCGATGGCAGGGGTCGAAGAGAGCGTGGGTGGCTCTCCGGCGCCGCGCAGCCCGTATGGGGCGTGCGGATCGGCGTTCTCGAGAATCTCCAGCTTCTGCGGAGGCATATCGAGGATGGTGGGAATCAGATAGTCCGTGAAGGACGGGTTGAGCACTTTTCCGTTCTTGACCTGAATTTCCTCCATAACTGCCAGGCCGAGGCCCTGTGCGGAGCCGCCATGGATCTGACCCTCCAGGGACAGGCGGTTCATGATCTTTCCTACGTCTTGCACCGCGTCGAGGGCGACGACCTTGACGAGGCCGAGTTCGATATCGACGTCGACGACCGCGCGGTGCACGCACAGGGCCAGCTGGGTGTGGCTGCTCCCCTGGCCGGTCACCGGATCCATTCCGGTGGTAGGGCGGTGGTGGTACTCGCGGGTCTCTTCGATGACCCCCTCATTCAGGACATCGACGATCGCAGCGAGCACCTCCCCCGTCTCCGAAACCACCTTGCCGCCGATCAGCTGTGCGGCGCGACCGTGGCCCTGCGCGATGGCGAGCTCGAGCAGTCGCGCCCGCACCGCCTCACAGGCGGTCTTGACCGCACCGCCGGTCATGTAGGTCTGCCGGGAAGCGGACGACGACCCGGAATCACCTACCTGGTTGTCGGCGGGATGGATGGTGACCCTTTCGATCCCGAGTTCGGTGCGTGCGATCTGCGCCTCGACGGTGACCAGTCCCTGGCCGACTTCGGCTGCCGCGGTATGTACGAGTGCAACCGGTTCTCCGGCAATGACTTCCAGACGCACTCGGGCCGTCGACAGGTCGTCGAACCCTTCGGAGAAGCAGATGTTCTTGATGCCGACGCCGTAGCCGATACCGCGCACCACGCCCTCGCCGTGGGTGGTCTGTGAAGCCCCGCCCGGCAGGTTCCTGATGTCGGAGGCATCCAATGCCGCGGGCAGCGGGATCGTGCGCACCTGATCGAGCATCTCCGCCAGCGGTGCGGGCGCGTGCACCACCTGTCCGGTCGCCAGCTTCGAGCCCTGCGAGACGGCGTTGATCTGGCGCACATGCACCGGGTCGAGTTCCAATGCCTCCGCGAGCTTGTCCATCATCGACTCGTGCGCGAAACACGCTTGGACAGCGCCGAATCCGCGCATAGCACCGCACGGCGGATTGTTGGTGTAGACACCGTACGCGTCGATCTCGATATGCGGAATCTCATACGGCCCCACCGCGAGCGAGGACGCGTTACCGGTGACATTCAGCGTCGCCGAGGTGTACGCGCCACCGTCGAGGACGATGACAACCTTCGCGTAGGTGAGCTTTCCGACGGCATTGGCGCCGTATTCGTAGACCATCTTCGCCGGGTGCCGGTGTACGTGCCCGAAGAACGACTCCTCGCGGTTGTACACCATCTTGATGGGCTTGCCGGTGCGCAAGGCCAGCATGCCCGCGTGGATCTGCATGGACAGGTCCTCGCGGCCGCCGAAGGCTCCGCCGACGCCGGCCATGGTCATGCGGATCTGGTCGTCGGCCAGGCCGAGGCACGGGCCGATCTGGGAGAGATCGTTGTGCAGCCACTGGGTGGCGACATAGAAGTCGAGGCCACCATCCTCGGCCGGAATGACCATGCCTGATTCGGGACCGAGGAATGCCTGGTCTTGAATGCCGACCTCGAACTCCTCGGTCACCACCACGGTGGCCAGGGCGCGGCCCACAGTGATATCGCCGACGCGCACCGGCTGGTGACGGGCGATACCGCCGCGCTCCTGCACCTTCAGACGCTTCGGAGCCGAGACCACCGCCATCGGGTCGGTGATGGGTTCCAGTACCTCCCAAACGATGTCGATGGCGGCAAGGGCGCGGCGGGCGATCTCGGGATGGTCGGCGGCGACCAGGGCGATGGGTTCACCGTGGTGGCGCACCTCACCGATGGCGAGGACCGGCTGATCCCAGGTGTGGTCGAGGCCGTACATCTTTCGGCCGGGCACATCCTCCTCGGTGAGCACCGCGTGTACACCGGTGATGGCCAGCGCGGGAGCGATATTGATGCTCCGGATAAGGGCGCGCGGGTGCGGGCTGCGCAGGGTCGCGCCCCACAGCATGCCGTCCATCCACAGGTCGGAGGAGTAGGCGAATTCGCCCTTCACCTTGAGGGTGCCGTCGGGGCGCAGCGGGCTCTCGCCGATGCCGCCCTTGCCGGGCGCGACGACCTCGCCGGGGAATCGGACGGTACGTGCCGCAGTCATCGGGACTCCTCTCCCATCAGCCGTTTCCGCGCCGCTGCGCCTGCCCTGCCGACTGCGTCGTGCGAGACGGTGCGCAGCTCGTCGTTCTCCACGACGGTCCTGCCGCCGACGAGTAGCCGCGCCAGTGGCGGTGTCGGGCCGAAGACCAGGGCACACACCGGGTCCTCGACCGCGGCGCGAAAGCCGTCGACTCGCCACATGGCGATGTCGGCGAGCTTGCCCGGCTCGAGGCTGCCGATCTCGTGGTGGCGACCGAGATTGCGTGCGCCGCCCATGGTTCCTATCTGGAGCGCTTGGCGCGCGGTGAACGCCGTCGGGCCGTGCACCGCCCGCTGAAACAGCATGGCCTGGCGCATCTCTCCGGCGAGTGAGGTGAGCTCGCTCGATGCCGCACCATCGACGCCGAGGCCGACGGGCGCGCCCGCGGCGAGCAGATCGGTAACGCGGGCGATACCTGCGCCGAGCCTGGCGTTGGAGCTCGGGCAATGCGCGGAGCCGCTGCCGGTTTCGGCGAACCGGCGGATATCGGCATCGTGCAGGTGCACCGCGTGGGCGAACCAGACGTCGTCGCCGAGCCAGCCGAGCTTCTCCATGTATTCGACAGGGGTGCAACCCATCTGCTCGATGCAGTGCTCCTGCTCGTCGAGCGTTTCGGCGAGATGGGTATGTAGCCGAACGCCTTTGGCCCGCGCCAGCGTGGCCGCGTCGAGCATCAGGCCCTCGCTGACCGAGAACGGCGAGCACGGCGCGACGGCGACCCGCAGCATCGAATCGAACGACGGATCGTGGTAGGTGTCGATGACTTCGGTGGTGTGGGAAAGGATTTCGTCGCGATCCTCGACCACCTCGTCCGGCGGCAGGCCGCCGTCGGCCTGCCCGCGGTCCATCGAGCCGCGGCACGGGTGGAAGCGCAGACCGATCTCCCGTGCGGCGCGCACCTCGGCCTCGAACAGATCGCCGCGACCCTTGGGGAAGATGTAGTGGTGGTCGCTGCTGGTGGTGCAACCGGTCAGCGCCAGCCAGCCGAGGCCCGCGGAGGCGGCGCCGTAGACCACCTCGGCGTCCATACGGGCCCAGGTGCGGTACAGCCCGGTCAGCCATTCGAAGAGCGTCGAGTCCTGGAACAGGCCTTGGCTCGCCCACTGGTAGAGGTGATGGTGGGTGTTGACCAAGCCGGGGGTGACCAGGCAGCCGGTGCCGTCGATGCGCTGGGCATCACTCAGCAGCGGCGCTGGACCCGCACCGAGCGACTCGATCCTGCCCTCGTCGACGACGAGATATCCGGACGCGATCTCCGGACCGACGACCGGCGCGATGTACGCGTTCTCGATTACGACCCTGGTCATTTGGCCGCCTTACGTCGTGCCGCGAGCCGTACCGCGTCGAGGATCTTCTCGTATCCGGTGCAGCGGCACAGGTTTCCGGCCAGCGCCTCGCGGATCTCCACATCAGACGGGTCGGGGTTGTGCTCGACCAAGTCGTGTGCCTGGACGATGAGCCCCGGTGTGCAGAAACCACATTGGACCGCACCGGCCTCGACGAACGCCTGCTGCATCGGGTCGAGCTTGTCGCCCTTGGCGAGGCCCTCGACGGTCCGGACCGAACGGCCCTGCGCCTGGCCTGCCGCAACAAGACAGGAACACACTGGTGTGCCATCCAAATAGACTGTGCACGAACCACATTCGCCCTGCTCGCACGCGTTCTTCGAGCCGGGGAGGCCCATTCGCTCACGGAGCATATAGAGGAGGCTCTCCCCCTCCCAGACGTCGTCGACGGATTCCGTCGAGCCGTTCACATCGAAGGTCACGCGCATCAGGCCGCCCTCCTCTCTGCTAGATGGTCGTTCCAGGCCCAGGTCAGGGTGCGGCGCGCCAGCACCGACAGGGCATGTTTGCGGTAGTCCGCGGTCCCGCGGACATCGTCGATCGGCTTCGCGGCGGCGGCGACGAGCGCGCCGAACTCGCGCAGCACCGGTTCGGTGAGCGGGGCGGGGTCGTCCCAGACCAGTTGGGTGGCGAGGAATTCCTCGGCCGGTGTCGCACGCAACGGCGTCGGGCCCGCCGAGCCGATGCCCGTGCGCGCCGAACGGGTGCCCGGGTACAGCGCGACGGCGAACGAGCACACCGCGATCACCATGGCATTGCGGGTGCCGACCTTGGCGAAGTATTGCGGCCCCTGCGCGGGCTCCAGCCACACCGCTCGGATCAGCTCGTCGGCTTCGAGCGCGTTCTTCTTCACCCACACGTAGAAGTCGTCGATCGGGATCATGCGGCTGCCGCGCGCCGCCGACTCCACCTCGACCACCGCGTCGCCCGCGAGCAGCGCGGGATGGGCATCGCCTGCCGGTGACGCGCCGCCGAGGTTGCCGCCGACCGTGCCGCGGTTGCGGATCTGCGGGGAGCCGACCGTGCGGGAGGCCTGGGCGAGCCCGGGCAGCCGGTCGCCGAGCCTGTTGATGATCCGCACGTAGGGAACCCCGGCGCCGATCCGGAGCTTGCTGCCGCTCTCCTCGTACTGGAAGAGATCGCGGCAGCGGTTGAGGTCGAGCAATGCGGCCGGGCGGCCCTTGTCGAAGTTGAGCTCGACCATGATGTCGGTACCGCCCTGGATCGGAGTGGCGTCCGGTCGCTCGGCCTTCAGCTCGAGGGCTTCGGCCCAGCTGGCAGGTTGCAGAAAGTCCATCGTCATTCCCGATTCAGTCCCAGGCGGGCCCGGCGTCGGGGGCGTCCTCGGCCAGGACCGAACCTTCGATGAGGCCGTAGGGCCGGTCTGCCGCCCAGAACACCTCGTTGTCGTTCTCCAGCCCGAACGGGGTGAGATCCACCACGAAATGGTGCTTATTGGGCAGCGACAACCGCACCTCGCAGATCTCCGGGCAGGTGTCGAGCACCCGGTTGCCCATGGCGTACAGAGTCTGCTGCAGCGACAGGCTGTAGGTCTCGGCGAATGCCTCGAGCAGGCAGCGCCGCGCGGTCAGGTAGGACTTGTCCCAGTCGTCCGGGATGGTGTTGTGCCGCCACTCCGCATTGACCTCGGTCGCGAGGATGCGGTCGTAGGCTTCTCGCAGCGTCGTGTACTTGTCCTTGATGTAGCCGTGGAACTCCGAGCCGGTGGAGTTGAGGACCACCAGGTTCTTCAGTCCGGTCACCACCCAGGCGTCGTCGCCGTTGTCGTGGACGCGGGCCGTCCGGATCTCCTGGTTGGAGCGGACGAAGGAGTGCTGCTGATCGCCAGGACCGACGACGATGCGTTCCCAGGCGTACTCCTCGAGGGAGACCCTGGCGTGGTCGATGGTCGGCTGGGAATCGACGAAATGCCGGGCGAGCAGCAGGCCGAATTCTTCGGGCGAGGCGATACCGTGCTCCTTCGCGAAGGCGAAGACGGTGTTCTTCTGGGTGTCGGTGGGAAGCACCGCGGCATTGCCGCCGGTGAGGTGGGTGTCGTCCATGTCTCCGGACAACGCCACACTGACGTTGAGATCTCGGATCTCATGGATGCCACCGGTTTTCGTCACCCTGACGACACGGTTCTCGGACTTGCCGTATCTATTGGGGCCTAGCTTGATCGACATTGTTCAGCTACCTCGATAGGTGGAGTAGGAATACGGGCTGAGCAGCAGCGGCACGTGGTGGTGCTCGGCGGGGTCTGCGATGGTGAAGTCGATGGAGACCGACGGATAGAACGGGCTGATGTCGCCGGTCTCGAAGGTCAGGCGGTGCACACCGGCCACGCGGGCGGGCAGGTCCTTGATCCGGCCGTCGGCGTCGGTGCGATGCTCGGCGAGCACCGTGCCCTCGACCGTCGCCAGCCGGACCAGCAGTCCGGCCGCGGGGCGGCCGGTGGCCGCATTGAGCACGTGGGTCGACAGGCTCATCGCTGCTCCAGCAGCTTGCGCACCCGGAGTCTGGTGATCTCGGCGAGCTCCGCCGCAATGACCACGCGCTCGTCTTCGACCGCGTTGTCCAGGCGTTTGCGCAGCTCAGTGAGCATTTCCTCGGCGCTGCGGCCGGTCGCGCGAATCAGGAAGACATGCCCGAACCGTTTTTCGTAAGCAAAATTTCCTGCGGCCAGTTCGCGCAGCACCGCGGGGTCGGCGGTCGCGGCGCCGGACTGCTCACTGCGCGACCAATTCGCCTCGCGCCGTGCCTTTTCCGCACTTGCGGACGAAACTTCCACCGCTGCGGCAACTTTGGCTCTTTCACCGATGCGCGGGTGCGCCGACAGCGCCTCCTCGACATCCGGCCAACTCAATTCGCACACTCCGGTCACCGCGGCCGCTATCAGGCTTTCGCTGTTCTCATATGGTCTGCGCGCCACCACCTTTCGCGCCCAGTTCCGGGACGCGCAACAGGTCAGCAGCTCCGCCTCCGCGTGGTCGAGAGGCAGTGAGTTGAGCCATCCAATCTCACCTGACATCCGGTCTCCCATCGGGGTCTCAACGTGTCCGGTAAGTACACCCGCTGGGAATCAGCGCAGCTAGAAACGAGAAATCCGAACTGTGTGCCAGTTCACACCGGATTCTTTGTAGGTATGTCCAAGCCCCTCGGCTGTTAGCGTCCACAACGTGCGCCTACGTTCCCTACTCACCATGACGGACCTGGGGCTGGAGCTCGTGACCGGCGAGAACCAGCTCGACCGCTTCGTTCGCTGGGTGGTAACCACGGACATGCTCGATCCCAGCCGCTACCTCTCCGGCGGGGAGCTGGTGCTGACCGGCCTGCAATGGCGCACCGAGCCCGCCGACAGTGAGATTTTCGTCCAAGCACTGGCCCGAGCAGGCGTGGCGGGCCTGGCCGCTGGTGACGCCAAGTACGGCGGCGCACCGCCGGACATCGTCGAGGCATGCAACAAACACGGCATCCCGCTGTTCCGAGTTCCGGAGAACATTGCGTTCGCGACGGTCACCGAGCAAATTACTAGAAACCTCTCCACCGGCCGCGCCGCCGATCTGACCGCCGTCCTCGATCGGCATCGCCAACTGGTCGCGGGCTCGGGCCTCGGCTCGGTGCTCGAACTCATCGAACGCGACCTCGGCATGCGCTGCTGGGTCATGTCCTCGACCGGCCGGGTGGTCGCGGGCCCGCCCCCGCCGCCCGCCGAGGTGACAGCGGCCTTCCTCAACGCCCGCCGCCTGCCCCATGTGCTGACCCACGAGAACGCGCGCTATTCGCTGTTCGCCGTGGACGAGCACCGCACGTCACGGGCGGCCGACTGGTTTCTGGTGTTCGAGGGCGACTGCGGCGACTGGCCCGAGGAACGCCGCGCCCTGACCGGTGAGCTCGCGGCCGTCGTATCCCTCGAACGCGCCCGCCAGGACGACCGGCAGAGCGCTGAAGGCCGCCTTGCCCAGGAACTCATCGAACTGATCGTCTCCGACGCCAAGCCCGCCGAGATCATCTCCCGCCTCGAACTGACCGGCCTCGGGTCCGCCGAGTCCTATATCGCGGTGGTGGCCGCAGCGCAGGCAGATACCTTGCGCCCCGGCGAATTACGCGTGCTCCTGCGCGAAATCCTCTACGGCAGACGGCCCGCCGCAGGTGTTGTCGATGGTGAGGCGATCGCACTGATACCCGCCGGCACCGACAGCTCGGTCATCGACGAAATCCACCGAGCCGTGGCAGCTCTGGAGCCGGGCCTACGCGGCAGCCAGCTATCGGTCGGCGTCAGCGGCGTGGTCGACGGCGAAGGTCTGCGCGGCGCCGTGGAGGAGGCCCGCTACGCCCGCCGCCTGGCGGCCGATCGCCACCAGCCCACCAGCGTCGTCGGACACGATGAGCTGGCGACCCACATGCTGCTGCTCGCCAGCGTCCCCGACGAGGTCCGCCGGATGTTCCGGCTGCGCCTGCTCGACCCCCTCACCAACTACGACCAGGACAACCGCTCCGACCTGGTCCACACCCTGGAAACCTTCCTCCAGGCCTCGGGCTCCTGGACCAAGTCCGCCGACCTGCTCCACGTGCACGTCAACACCCTGCGCTACCGCATCCAACGCATCGAAGAACTGACCGGCCGAGACCTCTCCCGCCTGGAAGACCGCGTCGATTTCTTCCTCGCCCTCGCCCTGCGCTGATCCTCGGGGACTGTTGCCCGCACCGCAGGACGCGCGCGCACAACGCTAGGCGCGTGGTCGGCGTCGATTCCCGGCTTCGAGTTCGGAAACTGGGCAGAGTGCTCGACGCGCCAATGTCAGCCACCGCTGCTGTTCGGGCGCGGGCACGGCGTCGGACGGCGAAGTCGCCAGGAGCAGGATTACATCGTCGACCGCGACGTCTGGGTAGAGCGATCCGTCCCGGTGTGCCGCCGCAACCAACTGCTCGACTGCGGCGCGGCCACGCTGCCGCAGGTCCTGCAACGAATCCTCGGCCAATCCGGTCACGGCGAACCTCAGCAAGCGTTCCTGCCGCATGTCGATCACGACGCCATGCAGCAACGCGACGATCTCATCGATCGCTGATGTCGCGCCGCTTCCCACCCTGGACAGCGCCGAGTCGAGCGATGCGCCGACCATGACGGCCAGTTCGGCCACGATCGCCTCGACGAGGTCCTGCTTGGTCGGGAAGTGCCGGTAGAGCGTGCCGACCGCGACACCGGCCGCGGCGGCGATCTCGTCCATTCCGATGGCGGGACCGCGGCCGACCACGAGTTCTCGTGCCGCGTCGAGGATCGCTTCGCGATTGCGCTGAGCGTCCGCGCGCAGTCTCGGTTGTCCAGTCATCCCTGATCCTCTCGACCACCTTGCACAGAACATGAACTACTGGTTCACTTTAATAGTGAACCAGTAGTTCATGTTAGGAGCATCATATGCGCACGTGGACCGAACTAGACATCCCCGACCTCGGCGGCCGCATCGCCGTCGTCACCGGCGCGAATACCGGAATCGGCTTCGAAACGGCGAGGGCACTGGCCGAGCACAGTGCGACTGTCGTTCTCGCATGCCGAAGTCGAGACAAGGCCGAGGCTGCGGCCAACCGCATCATCGAGAACACACCGGACGCCACTATCGAAACCGCACAGCTCGACCTGAACTCCCTCGACTCCATCAGCAGCGCCGCCGATGCGATCCGCAGCCGCCACGACCACATCGACCTACTGATCAACAACGCCGGGGTCACCGGACTCTCGGGTGTCACCGAGAACGGCTTCGAGATCCAGTTCGGCATCAATCATCTCGGTCATTTCGCCCTCACCGGCCTGCTCCTCGGCCACATCGCAGCCGCCCCGGCGGCGCGCATTGTCACGGTCAGCAGCATCGGGCATCGTTTCGGCCGCGTCGACCCCGACCGCCCAGCCGACTCCACCGGAAACGCCTACGCCAAATCGAAACTCGCAAATCTCCTGTTCACCTACGAGCTCGACCGCCGCCTGGCGAACACGCCGGCGATCGCCCTCGCCGCCCACCCCGGCGGCGCAAGCACCGAGGTATTCCGATACTCCCCCGCGGCATTCCGACTGCCCAACCTCGCCATCGCCCGCCTCTTCGGCCGCACCCCCGCCATGGGCGCCCTCCCCACCCTCCGCGCCGCCACCGATCCCCACGCAAGAGGCGGCGAATACTACGGGCCCTCAGGCCTTTTCGAGATCCAGGGCTACCCAGCTCCAGTGAAATCCAGCCCCCGCTCCCACGATCCCGTGCGTCAAGCCGCCTTGTGGGAGGTCTCCGAGAAACTCACCGACGTGCGCTACCGCGGTTGATCCGAGGTCCAGCTGGGCGTTCCTGGCAGGCCGGTGCCAGGGAAGTCATCCCCTCCCGCGCGAGTGCGACTGACCCGAATGGCCTTGTCCTACACATTCATCCCCCTAGACAGTTTCGGACATTTTCGACAGGTCGCGCGATCCCGCCCCGCGAACGGCGACAGCCGCACATACTGTGCGGTATAGATCTGGCAATCATCTGGACACCTCGCTCGAGCTAGCCATCAGCTGCCCACCTCGACACGGAACGAGCACATCCATGATTCTGACCGCCGCCTATGACGTCGTCCTCGCTCAGATCGGCAACCCGTCCCCCGAGGCGCCGCCTACTTCGGACAAGTTCCTGCAGATGGTCCGGTACCTGAACTGGTTCGTACTGCTGTCCGGCGTCTCCGGCATCACCTACGCGGGCGGGAGGTTCGCCTGGGAGAAGTGGAGCGGCGGCCAGCTCGAATCACCGAAGATGATCGCGGGAGCCATGATCGGCGGCGTGGTGGCCACCAGTGCGGGCACCATCATGAATGCCGTCGTCGGCGCCTGACCGCCGAGGGGCCGCGCAGGGAAGCAGCTCTGTAGCAACCTGTTTCGACCCTCATCCGCCGAGCGCGTCGAAGACTTCCTCCGCGCGATCGCGCGTTCGGTACATGTCCCATGCGGTCTCCGCGAGCCGATCGGGGTCGAGGGTGTGGCCGTCCGGGGAGCCGAATCGCCCCGGATCCGCGGTCACCATGGCGTGGATGTCGCCGCGTTCCACCAGTCCGCCGATGGTGAGCGTCCCCGCATAAACGCCCCGATCGTCCAGTGCGGCATGGAGGGTGAGCGCGTAGTTCCGCAGCGCCGCCGAGGCCAGCGCGAGTTGGCCGAGCATCGGCATGGGGCGCACGCTGGACAAACCGCCCGCGAAGAACAGCCCGCCGTCGCCGTGGTCGAGCATGCCCGGCAGCACTTCGCGCACCACGTCGACCGCGGGCCACACCCACTCGAACGCCGATTGCGCTGTCGCCATGTCTATTTCGGTGATGGTCACCGGCTGCTGGGTCGGACCGGGTCCGTAGTAGGCCAGCGCGATACCTCCGCCCCGGCCGATCTTGGCGAGTACCGATCGCAGCCGGTCACGATCGGTGACGTCGGCGGTGTGCGCGGTGGCATCGATCCCGAGGGACGCCAGATCACGCAGATAGGTGCTGTGCCGAGCATCGCTGCGTGAGACAAGCGCGATGCGGAAACCTTCGCGGCCGAAGCGCCGCGCCATCGACATGCCGAGACCGGGCCCGACGCCGATGATCACTGCTGTTCGCATGGTGGGCATGGGATTCCTTCCAAAAATTGAGGGGCTCCTCACTTTGAAGGTAGCACGAAGCCGAGGCACCCCTCGATTTTGTAGAATGCTGGCGTGACCAGACCCCTGCGCCGAGACGCGGCCCGCAATCGCGAGAAGCTGTTGCGCGCGGCCACCGACGTGTTCACCGAGCAGGGGCTCGACGGTTCGCTGGAGGAGATCGCACGCCGCGCCGGCGTCAGTATCGGGACGCTGTACAACCATTTCCCGCACCGCGATGCGCTGATCGACGCGCTGCTGCCGCCACGGCTGGCCGCGTTGGACGAATTCGCCGCCCGCGCCGCGAGCGAGCCGGACGCGTGGACAGCGTTCACCGTGTTCACCGAGGCCCTGCTCGACCAGCTCACTACCGACCGCGGGTTGCTCGAGGCCTTCACCGGCGACCACCCCGCCGCCGAGCAACTCACGCAGGCATGCCATCGCGGAATGTCACACCTATCGGCACTGCTCGACCGGGCCCGCCGATCCGGCGCGATGCGCGCGGACGCGCGCGACGAAGACGTCGTGAATCTGCTGTGGGCGTTGTCGCTACTCGGCGAGACCGCAGGAACACCGGCCTGGCGCAGGTGCCTGGATTTCGTACTCGACGGCCTCCGGCAGCCGTACGAGCAGCCAACGGCCTGACACCGGAAGGAACCACCCACCGTGCCCCACGCCAAGTCCACCGACGGCGTTCGCATCGCCTACCACACACAAGGCGACGGCGTCCCACTGATTCTGCTTGCCGGACAGGCCAATAACCATCATTGGTGGGACGGCGTTCGTGACGACTTCCACGCCCGCCACCGGACGATCACCTTCGACTATCGCGGCACCGGTGACAGCGACAAGCCCGATTTGCCATACAGCACAATAGGATTCGCTGACGACGCGATCGCCGTCCTCGATGATCTCGGCATCGACAGCGCCGACGTGTACGGCACCTCTATGGGCGGCCGCGTCGCGCAATGGCTGGCCGCCCGCCATCCGGATCGGGTGCGCGCCCTCGTGCTCGGCTGCACCACACCGGGAGGACGGCACGCCATCGAACGCGACAACGAGGTCCGTCGCTCGCTGGCCGATCCCGATCCGGCGGCCGCCGGACAGGCGCTGCTGGAATTGATGTACACCCCTGCCTATCTGGCCACCGCACCCGGACCGTTCAACACCCTCGGCGACCCGACCATGCCCGCCTACGCTCGACGACGACATCTCCTCGCCAGCGGCAGGCACGACGCGTGGGATGCCCTGCCCGACATCGGCGTTCCCACATTGGTCGTGCACGGCACCGACGACCGTTTCAATCCGGCGGCGAACGCGGCATTGCTCGCCGATCGCATCCCCCGTGCTCAGCTGCGGCTGATCCCGGGTGCCAGACACGCGTACTTCGACGAGTTCCGCACCACCGCAGGCCCGCTGGTCTCGGATTTCCTGAATTCGGTTCGCCCGTAGACCCAGCAACGGCACAGACCGGACGGCCCGAACAATCACCGCTCGAGCGTCGGACGCATGCGAGACTGAGGCCGTGAGCGAGCTGAACGAAGGCAAAACGACGCCCGACCGCGGCGATGTCATAGGCACCGGAGTGCTGTGGCTGGCCAAGTGGGCGGTGTGCATCGTCGCGATCGCGGCGGGCACCTGGGTGATCGGATACGTCCTCGCGAAGCTGTGGGTGGCGGTGCTGCCGGTCCTGCTCGCGATCGTCGTCACCACCGTGCTGTGGCCGCCGACGCGGTGGCTCACGCAGCACGGCCTGCGCCCGGCCGCGGCGGCCGCGGTCACCCTGGTCGGGTTCCTCGGACTGCTCGCCGGGGTTGTCGCGCTGATCGTGCCCTCGGTCGTCGATCAGGCCCCCGAGCTCGCCGACAAGTCGACAGCGGGCATCAATAAAGTGCGCGACTGGCTGCAGGGTCCGCCGCTGAGAATCCGCCAGGAACAACTCGATTCCGGGGTCGACGCGATCGTGCAGCGGCTGCAGTCCAGCACCGAGCGGATCGCGACCGGTGTTTTCAGCGGGGTGAGCGCCGCGACGTCGGCGATCGTCACGCTGGTCCTGGTACTCACGCTGTCGTTCTTCTTCATCAAGGACGGGCCGCGCTTCATGCCTTGGCTGCACAACACGCTCGGCAGCCGCACCGGCCGCCATCTCGAGGAGGTGCTGAGCCGGATCTGGGTCACCCTGGGCGGTTTCATCCGCACCCAAGCGCTTGTCAGCTTGATCGACGCGGTGTTCATCGGTGCCGGGTTGGTGATACTCGGTGTGCCGCTTGCCCTTGTCCTGGCCGTGATCACGTTCATCGGTGGCTTCATCCCCATCGTCGGCGCCTTCGTCGCCGGTGCGCTCGCGGTGCTGGTCGCGTTGGTTGCCAATGGTTTGACCACGGCGCTGATCGTGCTCGGCATCATCATCGCCGTGCAGCAGCTCGAGGGCAACGTGCTGCAGCCGGTGCTCCAGAGCCGGAGTATGAAGCTGCACGCCGTCCTCGTGCTGTTGGCCATCACCGCAGGTGGATCGCTGTACGGCATCGTCGGAGCCTTCCTCGCGGTGCCCTTCGCAGCGGTCGTCGCCGTGACGATCCGTTACATCGGCGAACAGATCGATGCGGCCACCACCGCGCCACCCGAAGCCGGCGAGGAACTCGAACCCGCCGCCGAATAGCGACCGGGCCACCCACCGATTCGAGAACCGCTGCGGCCCAACAGAAACTCGAGTGGCCGGTTGGCGATGTCGGCGAATATGCACCGAACGGATACTCTTGCGGCACTCGACAGCCGATAGCTGTTCCCTCTCCTGAGCCACGCTCGACAATCACGACCGACCCACCCCGCGGCCCGGTCGCCCAGGGAAGGAGCCGGGCCATGACAGCACCGGCGCGACACATCCGCATCGAATCCGGCGCACTGACACTGGACTACCGCGCATCGGCCGAACAGGCCCAGAGCGTGGCCGATGAACTGGCCCAAGGTTTTCCGGAGTTCAGGGTCACCGTCGACGACGAGCTGCGCGACGATCTGCCACCGCTGCCGTGTGCCCGATTGTGGGACTGAGGGACTCGCTCGGGACCGAACGCCCCATTGTGGGACCGATTCACCCAGCCGAGCAACCTGGCACCACGCGACCGGAATTGCCGATCGCCGCGAATGCGGAAACCGCCCGTCCGACACCTGAATAGGCAGCGACTCCAGCTACCCGGTGGTCTCGCTGGTCGAGGACTCGGAGCACGCGGGCCGACCGGCCTGCCGAGGGCGCGAAGCAACACGCGGTAGGCACTGCAGCGAAAGTTGCGGCCGCCCTTCCTAGAGTGGGGCAACAACGAAGCAACTTCTCGAAGGACGGCTCGACAAAGCAGCAGTGACGACCGATCGCGGTAGCGGTGGATGGGTAGACGAAGGTGATGGGCAGTACTGGCGTTGAGCAGCGGCCGATGAACCAACCGACACGCAAGCGACCTGTCCGCTCGCGGCGGCCACGGGTAATCAACCTGCCGCGACTACTGGCGGCGGCCGTCGAGGCCGATCCCGACGGCACTGCGGTGTCGTGCCGGCGATCGGAGCTCAGCTATCGCGAACTGGATAGCGCGTCCTCTCGATTGGCGCGATTGTTGATCGAACGCGAGATCGGCCCCGGCGATCTCGTCGCGCTGGCGATCGGATCATCGATCGAGTCGGTGTCGGCCATGTGGGCGGTCTCGAAAACCGGCGCGGGATTCATCGTGGTCGACACCAACACCGCCGCAGAACATGTCACGCAACTGCTGGCCGATTGGAAACCGGCCATCGGCCTGGCCGCGGGTGCGGGCAACCTGCGCGGCTCGGCCCAGTGGCTGATGCTGAACGACCAGGATTTCCAGAACGAACTCGCCCTGTCGTCGGCTGACGAGGTGTCCCACGAAGAACGACTACGCCCGATCCGTGCCGAGGACATCGCCTACGTGACCTTCGCCGTCGACGCGCCAGGGGTAGTCGACGCCGTAGCGGTGACACAGGCAGCGGTGGCCGGAATCTGCGCCCGCCGGGGTGAACGCCGGGCGACTTCCGACTCGATGACGGTGTTCCTGTCCACCGCCTCCGCGTGCGGCGCACCGTTCACCGTGCCGATGACGCCACTGCCCTGGACCGAACCCATCCGGGAGCGCCCCGTCATGATCGACGTGGTGCCCGACCGCGCGTTGGACATTCGGACCCACCGACTGGCCCGCAGACTGGTCACGATGTCCGCCAATCGATAGCCGGTCCCGGATCGGGCGCTGCCCTCCGCGTCAGACCTGCTGCACGCGCGCGGCCGGACGCCGGTATCGGCCTGGCGGAGTGCCGTATTCGCGTTTGAAGGCTTTGGCGAACGCGAACTCGGAGGTATAACCGACCCGTCGGGCCACCGCGCTGAGCGGGGCGTCGGATTCGCGGAGCAGTCGTCCGGCGGTGGTCATCCGCCACCAGCTCAGGTAGGTCAGTGGTGGCTCGCCGACCAATGCGGTGAAGCGCTGGGCGAAGACCGAGCGGGAGAGGCCGCTGCGCGCCGCGAGTTCGTGCACGGTCCATGGGTGCGCGGGTTGCGCGTGAATGCCCTGCAGGGCACGTCCAATCGCCGGATCGGTCAATGCCAGTGCCCATCCCGAGGACCGGTCGCCGGTCTCGGTGACGGACCGGTCGTCGATCCACGCACGCAGGATGTACAGCAGCATGGCGTCGATCAGCGCGGGCACGATTCCGTCACCCCCTGGTCGCCCACCCTCGAGCTCGGTGGCGAGCAGATCGATGAGATGGCGCAGTTCGCTGTGCTTGGCCGACCGCGCCGGTAGGTGCACCAGGTCAGGGAGCTCGTTCATCAACGGGTGCGACCGGGTTCGATCGAGTTCGTAAGCGCCGCACAGCAGAACCGAGCGCGCCCCCGATCCATCGATGCGAACCTGCCCGATCGTCGAGGACGGGTCGGCGCGTTCGGGGACGAACTCGACCCGCGCGGTCACCGGATCGTCGGCGAGGGCGTGCGCGCTGCCGTTGCGAAGGAAGACCACATCACCGGGACCGAGCGCGAGTGGTGGCGCCGGACCGTCGGACAGCAGCCAGCAGGTGCCCTGCATCACGACATGGAACGTGGTGCCGGTGACCGCGGGGAACCGCAACCCCCACGGTGCGCGTACGTCGGTGCGCGCCGAACGGGTTTGCCCGGTTCGCATCGCGGCGAGGGCGTCGGAGAGGACATCCATACGCAACATTCTATGACCACCCATCCGATGATCAGGACGATCAGGCATATTTCCAGGATTTTGCGGCATTGAGCATCCTGGCCACCGGCCATAAGTTGATCTCAGTAGGGAAACCAACGAGTGCAACAGGGAGAACGACAATGACTGTTCTGGTACTAGGAGCGACCGGCAAGACCGGACGACCCGTCGTCGACGCGCTGGTCGCGCGCGGCGTGAAAGTCGTTGCGGCCAGCCGGAATCCCGCCCCGGCAACCGACGGCATCGAGACCGTCCGATTCGACTGGGCGGATCGCGCCACCTGGGAGCAGGCACTGGCGAACGTCGACGGACTGTATGTGGTCGGCCCTTACGCCGAGCCGAACGGCGCGGTGCTCGTCCGCGAGCTGCTGGCCGCCGCGCCGCAGGTACAGCGGGTAGTCCTGCTCTCGGTCCTCGGCGCCGACCTGCTGCCCGACGTGGTGTTGATGGCGGGCTGGGAGGCGGACGTCCGCGACTCGGGCAAGGAGTGGACGATCCTGCGCCCCAACTGGTTCCAGCAGAACTTCGGCGAAGGGTTCGCCACACCACTGCGCGAATACGGCGCGCTCGAGCTGCCCGCCGCCGACGCCGCGCTCGGCTTCATCGACACCCGCGACATCGCCGAGGTGGCTGCCGCCGCCTTCACCGAGCCGGGGCACGCCGGACAGATCCACGTCCTCACCGGACCCGAATCCCTCAGCCACGCAAAGGTTATGGCGATCCTAGGAGCAGCGGCGGGCCGAGAATTCCGGTACACCCCGCTGACCGCCGATGAGTTCGCGGCCCGGCTGCGCGCCACCGGTGCCGACGACAACTCGATCACCTGGCAACTCGGCCTGTTCACCCTGATTCGCGACGGCGTGAACGCAATCGTCACCGACACCGTCGAGCGCGTCACCGGCCATCCGGCCCGGTCGCTGGCGGCCTACGCCGCCGAGCACGCGGCAGCATGGCGGAACGGTCCCCGATCGGAACGGCCGTAACGGCTTGTTGCGCACTGCCGCCCGAGCACCGCTGCTCGCCGTCCGGGAATGCCGGGACAGTCGAGGGGCGGCGGGCGACCCTGATCTGGTCGATGACGACGGGTGTCACCACGAGGCCCGCGGCAATCGCTTGGATGCCGGCCTGGCCACGACTGCCATCCGGCGGAAGCCGCCGGGCGATCTCAGCCTGCGGCCTGAATCCGGACTCCCGGATGATTGGCTCGAACGTTCACCGCGGCGAGTTCGACCGTTCGATTGATCCGGCGCTCCCTCGTATCCGCACGCTTCGCGGTGACTATCCATTCCAGGATCAGCCGCTTCGAGGACGGCGGGAAGCTGTCGAAGTTGGTGCGAGCAGCGTCATTTCGGTCGAGCAACGCGCGCAGGTCATCGGGGACGACCCAGCGCTCGCCGTCGGCCACCACTTCCCACGTTCCCTTGGCCTTGGCCAGATCGATCAACGCTTGACCCTGCTCGGTCATCAGCCCCTGCTCGATCATGTTCGCCGCGCGCTCCCTGTTCACCCTGCTCCATGTGCTGCGTGGGGCGCGCGGGCTGAACCGCAGCTGCGAGCTGTTCGCGTCGCGTCTGCGGTGCAGCCCGTCGATCCAGCCGTAGCAGAGCGCGTGTTCGATCGCCTCGTGGTACCGCACACTCGGCACGCCGCTGTCCTTGTGATGGATGACCAGCCAGATTTCCTTCTCGGACTGGCTGTTCTGGGCCAACCAGGCACGCCAGTCCCCGATTGTGCTCGCGAAGAAGATGTTCATGACAACCATCCTCCGGCACAAAGTGCTCACCGAATGAGCATTTTGTTCGGACAATCCTCAACGCGGAATGACGAAGGCCCGGTCCGTGTGGACCGGGCCTTTCGAATGGGACTGATGTATCAGCTTGCGAACCGCGGCGCCGATCGAAGGTCTCTGAAGTCGTGATCCGCGCAGTGGGCCCGCGGCCCGTTTGTCAGTCCTGCTTCCATGCGCCCGACGCAGCCGCCTCGCATACGAAATCGGCGAAGTCGACCTGGTCGCCACCGAGCAGACGACGGACGGCGTCGTCGGTCACCTCCGTGTTACGGCTATCCAGGAGCGAGTCGAAGATGTCGATCATCACGGCCACCTTCTCATCCGGCATATCGAACTCCGAGGTCAGCACCGCACCGAACTGCTCATCGGTGACAGGAACATAGGCGATATCCCGGTTGGTCTCCGTCGCGATCGCCTCGGCCGCGTCACCGAAAGTCAGCAGCCGGGGACCGGTCAATTCATAGTTCCTGCCCGCGTGCCCATCCTCGGTCAACACGGCGGCCACGACATCCGCGAGGTCACCGGAAGCGATGAAGGGCTCCCACACCTGATCGGCGGGGAACGCGGGCCCACGGGCGAACTCCGCATCTGTGAACACACCCTCGTCGAAGTTCTGGTTGAACCACGCCGCCCGCAGCACAGTCCATTCCGCACCACTGTCGCGCACCGCCTGCTCCGCCGCAGCAGCCTGATCCTCACCGCGCGCCGACAGCAACACCAACCGCCTGACACCGTTCGCCACAGCCAGCTCACTGAACGCCCGAAGGGTGTCTCCGGCACGGGAGTCCCGATGTCCGGAGGCGTACATGAGCAACACCGCCCCCACATCCTCGAGCGCCGCCGCCCACGTGCTGCGGTCCTCCCAATCGAACGCGACTTCCGCCGAACGGGAACCGATACGGACCGGGAAACCCTTGGCCGCCAATCGATCTACCACCCGGGGACCCACCTTGACGGTGCCCGCTGTCACGAGAATGGTGCGCGTTGCCGTCTGACTCTTCGTTGATGCCATGCCCTGATCCACATTCTTCGGTGATGTCAACCCTGATCCAAACCGCCCCAAGATCGCCAGAGTATTGAGGAAAGACTTCAGCCCCGTGCCTCAACGTCCCAGCGGAATGAGCTTGTCCCACAGCTCATCTCGCCGCTGGGCGTAGTACGGGACGTGCCATGCGGTACCCACGATCGGGGCCCGACGCCAGCGCCGAAACCCTATGCGCCTCGGAGCCGGTCCGAAAGCGCAAGGGGAACGGTGCGGCCTCCGTTGCGCCGGATCGCTGCCACCGCCCTGATGACCATCCCGCCGCACTGGGAGGTGAACTCGACTCGCGACGGCCGGCTCCGGGCTGATGTGGAAGGCTAATCCCTCCACATGCGGATCAACCCGGATTCCCCAGCGTGCCGCTCTATTCTCTGGTGGTGCAGGCCGACGAGATGGTCGACTTCGACGACCTACCCGGCCTGGACCCGCACCAACGACTCACCTGGCTCGGGTCCGCCACACGCCAGGACCACGACGACTAGACAGTGTCGTCGTCACCACGAGGCGCTGCCGGACCCACTTCCGGTGCCGGGCAGACGCCAGCCGCCATACCCGGGGTAGCTCGGGTAGCTCGGGTAACTGGGGTAGCTCGGGAACAGCGGGTAGCTGGGGTAGCGCGGCTGGTTCCATTGACCGTGACCATAACCGCCGCGACCATAACCGCCGTGGCCATAACCGCCGCGACCATAACCGCCGTGGACCAGATCGACGTGCTCGGACTCGAGCACCACCGAATCGGCGACGGCCGAATCGGCGACAGCGGGAGCGACGGCAACAGTAATCGGCATCAGCGCTATCGCGGACACCACTGCGATGCGGGCGACTACTGGCCAGGTACGCCCAGTGCGGTTTTCTCGACCCATGGGAACTTCCTCGTTTCGGTACGAATTGATAAGCAATCGACGATCCAGGCGGGCTCGAAGTCGATATCCTCCGCGGTACGGAGCCGGGCCCATGCCATTCAATGTACCGCTATACAACGGCACGTTCAATGGGTCATTTCTGTGGACACCGCGGCGCGGCCGCTTCAACGCCATCTACCAGCACACTTCCTCTTCAAACGCGATATTTGTCATGCTGTCTATCTAACGGGCCATCTAACGATGGCACATTATGCGATGGCCTACGGCTCTCCGGGCCGACCGCTGTGTGACCGAGGCTCATGGCCTCGGAACCAGCACTTCGCCGACACCCCACCCTGCGGGAACGCCAACTTCCAGGGAGCTACGGACGGCGATGTCAGCGATGCGCGCCGCGAAATCCGGCTGTTCTACGACCGCCGGACCGAACTCGGACTCACCCAGGCCGGACAAGACCTGGGGACGACCGACGGTACACCCGAAGCCAGCGGCAACCAGCAAGATCAGTTCGGTGCGACGTCGGCCCTGCGGCGCTGTCGGATGAAGCCCCGGGCGGGGAACCGCAAACAAGGCCGCCTCCCTCGAAAGAGGGAGGCGGCCTTCCGGTTCAGCTGTTTCACGTTGTAGCAGTACCGACGCAAGCGCCGTCTGCGCTACCGAGCGGTATTGATTTGGCCAACGCAGACTTTCGGTACGCGGCGCGTGCGTTCCCAGGTTCGGGAACATCGGATAATCGACGTGTGTCGAGGTTGTCTGCCCAGGTGAGAGCGAGGCGCTGATGAGCCCCAGCGACACCAAGAAGCTTGGCGATCTGCACGACCTTCCTGCCTGCGCACCGGCGGGGCTGATAGCCCTGTTCAAGGCGGCCGAGGGCGTTATTCAAAGGCAGATCGAGCTGCTCGGATCGGGCAAGCCGTCCAAGGCTCCGGATCTACGGAAGCTGCTGGCCGAAGAGGGAATCGCCAAACCCGAAGACCAGTCGGCGATGCTCACCGACTACGGCAAGAACAAAGACAAGATGGACAAGGTCACCTCGGGCTACCACGGAAAGGACGATGGCATCGTCGTGCGAACCGACGGTATCGGCGAGGTTGTGACGAAGGCCTACGGTGCCATCGACACCGCGGTGGATGAACTCAACACAAAGATCGATGCCTCCCACAAAGCGGTGCGGAAAGAGACCGTGTATGAGAACGGCAAGCCGGTGCACGATGACAACGGCAACGTCGTCAAAGTAGATAAACTGCCGCCAGAAATCATCAACGGCCTGTTCAAGGGCGTCTGGGATACGTTGAACACGACATTCGAACAGGTCAACGGGGTCTCGGATCAAGCAGCCGCCGAGGCGCTGAGAATCGTCGGCGACGAACCGGGCTCCGACCCCGCACCCCGCACCAACGGTGGCGTCACTCAGCCGGTGTCATCCCCCAGCTCGGGGTACAGCGGAGACACCCCGTGGACCCCCACCCCGGGTTCGATTGGCACCGAGATCATTCCCACCGGAGCTAAGCCTACCGCGACGGCAATGATGGAATACCTCATCGATAAACACCACTTCACTCCGGCGCAAGCAGCGGGAATCGTCGCCAACGCTTACGTCGAGTCAGCAGGCTTCGACCTCAAGGCTGAGGGTGACGATGGAACGGCCAGAGGCCTGTTCCAGTGGCGTTTCGATCGACAAGACGGGTTTTGGAGGTTCGCGAGCCAGCTGGACGAGCAGGGCAAGCCCAGGGATCGCGGCGACTGGAAGACCCACATCGATTACATGGCTCAGGAGTTGCGTTCCGGGGGATACGAGGATGCCAGAAGAGGTATCGACGCGAACCCCAATGACGCGAGCCAAGTGGCTCATGACTTCGACTGGTACTACGAGAAAAGCGACAGAAAGTCGACCGGCCAACGGCAAAGCATGGCAGTTAATCTCCTGAATGATTGGAACAACGCCCACCGGAATGTCGCCGTCTGAAGCCGAGGTATGTGACGTATGGGGCAGGCTCCAGCAAGCCACCCATGATCCCGTCCACGACGAAGGGAGTGAGTCTTCCGAGTCGGCGTTGCCGGCGGGTGCGGTGGTAGGTCTTCTCGATCCAGAGCACAATCGCCAGCCGCAGTTCCGCTCGAGTCGCCCAGCGCTTGCGGTCGAGAACATTCTTCTGCAGCAGCGCGAAGAACGACTCCATCGCCGCATTGTCACCACATGCCCCGACACGGCCCATCGAACCTCGTAAACCGTTGGCCGACAACGCATTCACGAACTTCCGAGACCGGAACTGACTACCTCTGTCCGAGTGCACGACCGTCTCGACCGGTGAGCGGAACGCGACCGCGTGATACAGCGCCGAGGTCGCCAGCGACGCCTTCATCCGGGAATCGATCGAGTAGCCGACGATCCGGTTGGAGAAAACATCCTTGATCGCACACAGATAGAGCTTGCCCTCGCGTGTGGCATGCTCTGTGATATCGGTCAGCCACACAGCATTCGGGACGCAGCGGTGAAATTGCGGGCCACGAGGTCGTCGTGGACCGGTGGGCCGGCCTTGCGGTTCAACCCACGCTTCTTGGCGAACACGCTCCAGATCCGCTGCTGGGAACACAATCTGGCGACTCGGTTCTCGCCCGCGCGGATGCCGCGGGCGGGCAGCTCATCGGCGATGAACCGGTAGCCGAATGCCGGGTCGTCGGCGTGGATGTTGTAAGCGGCGTTGATCAAATGTGCGTCGTCCCAATCCCGTTGCGAGACAGGGTTCTTCTTCCATTTAAAGACTGCTTGCGGGGAGAATCCGAGCACCCGGCAGGTCACCGCGACAGGAATCTTGTCAGCGGCCAGGTCCAGGACCAGCGGGTACAGTACATCATTTTGGGTTTACATCGCGCGAGAAGTAGGCGACCGCACGGCGCATGACCTCGGCTTCTTGTTCCAGCTGCCGGATTCGCTTGCGGGCCTCGCGCAACTCGGCTGACTCATCACCGGTGGCGCCGGGGCGATGACCGTCGGAGATATCGGCCTGTTTCACCCAGTTCTTCACGCAACTCTGCGAGATCCCGAAGTCCTTCGCGATCTGGGTCAGCGGGATCTCGCCCTTGCGGGCGACCGCGACCACGTCGCGACGGAACTCCTCGGGATAAGGCTTGGGCATGGTGACGATCCTTCCACCGTGAGGACGCATCCTCACAGGTCAGGAGTCAACCAAACTGGGGGCAGTCCCGCCCGATCATCAGCGCCACTGCCGTCACGGGGATTGAGACACCGGATTTGTCGCGGATGGCATGCGCGTACAAATGACCCTGCTTACTGAGTTGCCCCAGCACATGTCCCAAGGTCGCGCCAGCCTGGGTAGGTACAACAACAGGGATCGCCGCCGCCTCGACGGCAAGAATCGCTTCCCGGTATGCCGTAGACGGATCAGGATGGAACCTGTACGCGGCATCCCACGCAACCTGCAGGTGAGCGGCGGCGGCATTGCGATTGGCAGCCGCGGCGATCTGGTATGCCTCGCGTACTGCTCCCGTGACTACCGGGTCTTGGCGGCGTTCCAACGAGTTGCCGGCTTCGCTGACCTTCCAGACCGAGCGCCCATCGCGCAAGACAGCATCAACCAGCTTCACCTGATCCCCAAGCAAATCTCCGAAGTCAAAGTGCTGGCCGTCAGTCCTGACGTGCAAAGTTACGTCGATCCAATCCAACAACTCCTACGTCGGCACCCCACGCATGTTGTCGTGATCCCAGTACTTCTCGGTCGGCACGTACCGGAGTCGCGCGGCAACCTGCTGCCGGATTCCGGGGTTGAGCAAATACTGGCGGTCGAGCCACTCTCGAAGCGGGTGCTCCAACGATTTCGGAACATCTTCATGCCAGCTCAGGTCGATAGGCTGACCTGCATTGCGGCTGCTGAATGGCTGCCAAGCCTGGGAATCGTTGACTGTCACACGATGGAGAGTAGTGGCCAAAACACCACTGTGCGAAAGACTTTCGAACAGGCAAAGCAAGTAGGACACGTCGCGTGAATCGAACCTAAGACATTCGGAAAAGACCTGTTCAGCGAGGCTACGTGCAGCAGATACGAGAAATGGGGGGGGGGGGGGGGGGGGTGTTATGGTGTTTGGGGTTCGGGGGGCGTTTTAACGCGCGCGGCGGCCGCGCCGTGGCGGGTGGGGCGGGGGTGTGTGCGATTTTTGATGGA
>NZ_JBHVDF010000004.1:170742-190340 GCF_042802915.1 Nocardia sp. NPDC057440 | reverse complement strand
AGGTGGCTTAAAACAACCCAACCACTCTCGAAAATCACCTGTTACGCGAGGCTCGGGGATGCTGACACCAAAACGCGATGGAGGACCACCGCCCATTTCTCGTCTTGTGGAGCTGCCGGGAATCGAACCCGGGTCCTCCGCCGCGTCTTCAGGGCTTCTCCGTGTGCAGTTCGCTATGTCTCTGCTCGGATCTCCGGGTCTCGCGAACAAGCTCGGATGACGATCCCAGTCACTGTTCGATGTCCCGTCCGACTCCGTGACCGAGCCGAACGGTAATTCCCTCTAGCTGATGCCAGTACCCGGGTCGAGGGACGAACCCGGACTGACAGAGACGACCTGGCTACTTAGGCAGCGAGGGCGTACTCGCGCTGATTGGAATCGGCGCTTAATTGGTTGCAACGACGCTTACGGTGGTCTCTTGCCTGCACCGACACGCTTCCCCTAAATCTACGTACGCAGTCGAAACCGTTCAGCCCCGTACGTCCCGACACCTTGTCGGGCTAGTCATGTTAACACTTGGTGATGCCTGGTTCATTCCATTATCCGGGTGGGCCCCGCTGTGGTCAGTTCGCGGCGATGAGGCCCACCGCGATGAGCTCGAGCACCATGCCAGCCTGCACCGGAATACCCGCGACCAGTACTGCCGTCAACGGCGACACCACCGCCATCGGGCCACCTGCCAGCGCCGCGTAGAACCACCACACCGCCAAGCCGCTGGCCACCCCCGCCGCCAGACCCCAACCCGTCGACGCCAGGTCTGGGCTGCCGCCGGCCAACGGCGCGAGGGCAAGCACCAACAGCCCCGAAATCGGATAGGAAACAACGACTATCCGCAGTGCGGTTACCCGCCGTGCCGCCACTCCGCCGAAGAAGTCGCTGACTCCGTAGCCGGCTGCCGCGACCAACGCCAGCAGGACAGCTGTCACCGCATGCCTTTGACCCGCCGCCCCAGCTCGCGAGTGACCTCGCGCTCGGCCGTGCGCCTGGCGAGATCCTGCCGCTTGTCGTAGTCCTGTTTGCCCTTGGCCAGCGCGAGCTCGACCTTCACCTTGCCGTCGGAGAAGTACATCGACAACGGCACCAGCGTCTGGTTGCCCTCGCGCGACTTGCCGACCAGCCGCTCGATCTCACGCTTGTGCAGCAACAGCTTGCGCACCCGGCGCGGCGAGTGGTTGGTCCAGGTGCCGTGGCTGAACTCCGGAATGTGCAGCGCGCGCAGCCACACCTCACCGTTGTCGACGGTCGCGAAGGCATCCACCAGCGAGGCCTTGCTCTCGCGCAGGCTCTTGACCTCGGTACCCACCAGCGCGATCCCGGCCTCGAAGGTTTCCAGGATCGTGTAGTTGTGCCGCGCCCGGCGGTTGGTCGCGATGACCTTGCGCCCTTGTTCCTTCATAACGAGAAGCTTAAAGTGACGCCGCAACGGGATTATTCCCAGGTCGTGACCCGCTGGCTACCGCGGCGCGTGCTATCCGCCCGGTCGCAGCATCAGATACACCAGCAACACGGCGACGAAGGCGGCCACCAGCAGGACCGTGGAGGCCCGTGGCAGCGCGGGATGGCGGCGCAGCGGCGGGGGACGATGGCGCAGCCACACCGAGTCGACCGAGGGATCGTGGGTGCTGCGTTGATACGGCAGCGCATCCCCGGCGTCGCGGGCAGGGTAGTCGCCGGAGCCGCCGGACGCGTCGTCCGCTGGGCCATCACCGGTTGCCATACGCAGCACCGTAGCCGCCGGACCAAGGCTGCGCCGGAATTACCGCGCAGTGCAATGCGATGGGAACTCAGGCGAGACGGCGGGCGAATACCTCCTCTGCTCCACCATGTGCGAGGTCGACGGTGACAACCCGCAGGTCGGCCGTGCTCGCGGTGAGTTCCATGACCATGTAGCCCAGCTGGTGATAGTTCTCGAACAAGGCGGGATGGGTGCCGCCCGGAGTCAGCTTCGGCTCCGCGCCAACGGTTTTGGCTGCGGCGCCGGAGATGATCTGCCGGGTGCCCTTCGATTCCGAGGTCGGCTCGAGCACCTGCAGCGAGTGGTCGTGCCCGGACAGGATGAAGTGGCACTTGCCGACGACATGGTCCTCGAAGAACCGCTTGGCGTGGATGCCGTTCAGCGGCTCGATCGCAAGCCCCTCATAGCGGCCCGCGTCGCCGTGCGGACCGTTGTTGAGGTAGGGCTGGTGGGTGCAGGCGATCTTCCACTTCGCGGGGGATTCGGCGATGGCGCGATCCAGCCAGGCGCGCTGCTCGTTCATGAACTGACCGTCGATTGTCCAATACGGGTCGAACAGCGGCGGGATGTAGGAGGCCAGCGGATTGATGTCGAGGACGAAGAACTCGACCACCGGGTTCTCTTCGGGGAGCCGCACCGAGTAGTACCGGCTCGGCATCCACCAGCGTGCGGAGTGCGCGTGGTACTCGACCTCGTTGTTGCCGCGCAGCAACCAGCCGCCGTCACCGCCGAAGATCGAGCTGGTGTCGTGGTTGCCGAGCACCATCAGCCACGGGAAATCCAGTCCGGCATTGGGGTTCTCGAACTTGTCCGCGAACTGGACGTCGACACCGCTGTTGGGGCCGCTCTCGTAGATATTGTCGCCGAGGCCGAGCGCCAGCGAAAACGGCTGGCGGCGATGGTGTTCGCGCATGGCGTCGCCGACGGCCCACTGGCTGCGGGTACCGGTTCCCGCGTCACCGGTGACGAGCACGCGCACGGTGCGCTCGGCAGGAAAGGCGTATTTGGACACGCCCGCCTCGACCGGCACGGCGTCGGCGGGCGTAAGACCCACCAGCGACGTACCCGCCGCCACGGTCGCCGCACCGGCTAGAAAGCCCCGTCGCCCGATCCTGCTGTCATCCGTCACGCGCTGTCCTCCACCATGATCGACACCCAAATGTCCCGGCGCCCATCCTCACCCATGGCGAACAAGGATGGGCACGCGGTCCCGCAGCACTCGGCGCGCATCGACATTCCAGTAGCGGATCCCGCGGTCGCGCGCGGGGTTATTTGCCGTTTGCCGGCTGCTTGTTCCGATCAAGGCCGAGCGCGTCGGAGATGGTGAAGAACATATCGGTCTGGTCGGTGAGTCCGACGACATTCGCGGCGCGCGGACCATAGGCGGCGACTCGCACCTGGGTGCCGGTGTGCTCTTGGGAACTGCCTTCTTCCCCGTTGCCGTAGGAGATGCCGATCTCGGCGCCGTCCTTCGTGACGACCTTGCTGGTCAGTGAGGCGGACTTGGTGTCGAGCGGCACGATTTGGCTGCTGTGGGCGTGATCGGCGGTGACGATCACCAGGGTGTTGCCGTCGTTCTCGGCGAATTCGAGCGCCGCCTGCACCGCCTCGTCCAGATCGACGGTCTCGCCGACCTGTCCGCACGGGTTCGCGGCATGGTCCTGCTTGTCGATCGAGGCGCCCTCCACCTGGAGGAAGAAGCCGTCTTTGCGCTCCTTCAGCAGGTCGATCGCCTTGCGGGTCATGCCGGCCAGATCGGGCAACGTCGCGGGGCGGTTCGCGTTCGGGTGGCAGGTCTGTGCGGGCAGGTTCAGCCCATCGCGCACGGCCTTCGTACCGTCCCAGCGGACCGGCAGATTGCCCGGGGCGAACAGACCGAGCAGTGGTGCGTCCTGGTCGGCTTCGGCCACCGCGTCCAGACCGGCGCGGTCGGCAACGAGGTTGAAGCCGCGCGCCTTGGCCTGATCGCGCAGCGTCTGTCCTTGCCATTGGCCCGCAGCGGCCTTCTGTTCGAAGCTCTGCGCGCCACCGCCGAGAGTGATATCGGCGCGGGTATCGAGCAGCTGTTCGCTGATCGAGCCGCGGCCGCCCTTCTCGAGTGCGTTGGCCGGGCACTTCAGCGCCGTTTCCTCGGGGCCGTAGCACTTGCGGTCGGTGACGTGCGCGGCGAGCACAGCGGGCGTGGCGTCCTGGAGCTCGGCGGTGGTCACATTGCCGGTGGCCTTGCCGTTGGCCTTCGCGATCTCCAGCAGATTGGCCCGTGCGGCACCGTGGAGGTCCACACCGATGGCGCCGTTGTAAGTCTTGGTCCCGGTCGCCCAGGCGCTGCCGCTCGCCGCGGAATCGGTGGCGTAGTCCGGCTTTCCGGTGGCCTTGTCGAGGGAATAGTGCGTGTAGGAACCGGTGAGCGGCAGCGCGTCGATGCCCTTGAAGTAGCCGCCCGCGCCCTCGGCTACGTTGCGCGCCACCGTGATTTCCGAATCGCCCATGCCGTCACCGATCAACAGGATGACGTTCTTGGCCTGATTGCCGTTGAGTGAGGCGCGCAGCGCGTCGGTGCGATCTCCTGTGGTCCGACGAGCGCCGCCGTGCTGACTCGGGTCACCTACGGCAGCGGGCGTGATGAGCTCGCCGTTGCCTCGGCTCGTGGAGTCGGCGGATCCGCAGGCGGCCAATGCCCCGACAAGGACGGCGGCGCCGAAGGCGGCACCGGCACGAAGCCGACGAGGCGTGGAACGCGACCAGACAGCGGGCATGAGCGAAACTCCATTGTGTTCGTAGATGGCTCGGACGCGCCGAGCTCGGTGATGTCGCCGGGCCGAGACGCCGTCGGCAATCAGTCGGTTGCCGATCGGTCGGCCACTCAGCGTCGCGGCTACCTGCGCCGATTGCGTTCGGTATCCGAAATATTCAGCAGCGCAGCTACTTTCGGGTGATCTGGAGAGCGGAACACGCGCCACGCGTAGACGGTCATGGCGTGCAGAATGTCACTCTGCCGCCAAGACCTCCAGCACCTGTTCCCCATACTTGGCAAGCTTGTTCTCGCCGACACCGGCAACCGTGCCCAACTCGGTCAGGCTCTTCGGCTTCCGGCCTGCGATCTCGCGCAACGTGGCGTCGTGAAAGACAACGTAGGCGGGCACACTCTGCTCCTTCGAGGTCGCCGCACGCCATTCCCGCAGCCGCTCGAACAGGCCGACATCCGCCGGCGCGAGATCGGCGGGCGGGGTCTTGGCCGCTTTCGCCGACCGGGCGGCGCGTGCCGGGGTAGCGCGCTCCGGCTCCCGGCGCAGCAGCACCTGCCTGCTGTCGAACAGCACTCCATCGCTCGCATCGGTGAGCGTCAGCACGCCGTAGTCGCCGTGCACGGCCAGCAAACCCTGGGCGAGCAATTGCCGCACCACCCCACGCCATTCGACGTCGCGCAGTTCCGTGCCGACCCCGAAGACCTTCAGCTCGTGGTGATCATGCTGCAACACCTTGGGATTCTTCTTGCCGATCAAGATGTCGACGATGTGGCCGGCGCCGAAGCTCTGGCCACGTTCGCGTTTCAACCGCAGCACCGAGGACAGCACCTTCTGCGCGGCCACCGTGCCGTCCCAGGACTCCGGCGGAGTCAGGCAGGTATCGCAGTTGCCGCACGCCTGACCGGGTTGCCCGAAGTAGGCCAGCAGCTGGGTGCGGCGACATTCCACGGTTTCACACAGCGCGAGCATCGCGTCCAGATGTAATTGGAGCTGCCTGCGGTGGGCGGCATCGCCCTCCGAGGCGTCGATCAATTTGCGTTGCTGCACAACATCACTGAGCCCGTACACCATCCACGCGGTCGACGGCAGCCCGTCACGACCCGCGCGGCCGGTCTCCTGGTAGTAGCCCTCGACCGATTTCGGCAGATCCAAGTGCGCCACGAACCGCACGTCGGGCTTGTCGATGCCCATCCCGAAGGCGATGGTGGCGACGACGATGAGTCCGTCCTCACGCAGGAACCTCGACTGGTTCGTCGCACGAGTGCGTGCGTCCAGCCCGGCGTGATAGGCGACGGCGCTGATCCCGTTCTCGTTGAGGAAGGCCGCGGTCTTCTCCACCGAATTGCGCGACAGGCAGTAGACAATGCCGGCGTCCCCGGCGTGCTCGGCCTTGATGAACTCCAGCAGCTGGCGCTCCGGCCGGTTCTTCGGCTCGATCCGGTACTGAATATTGGGCCGGTCGAAGCTGGCGACGAATCGCCTGGCGGAGCCGAGTTCGAGGCGCTGAATGATCTCGTCGCGGGTCTTGTCGGTGGCGGTCGCGGTCAGCGCGATGCGCGGCACCTCCGGCCAGCGTTCGTGCAGCATCGACAGGCCGAGATAGTCCGGCCGGAAGTCGTGCCCCCACTGCGAGACGCAGTGCGCCTCGTCGATGGCGAACAGCGCTATCTTGCCCCGGTCCAGCAGATTCGCGGTCGATTCCAGCCGCAGACGTTCCGGCGCCAGATACAACATGTCCAACTCGCCCGCGACGAATTGGGCCTCCACCGTCCGCCGCTCATTCGGGAACTGGGTGGAGTTGAGGAACCCGGCCCGCACGCCGAGCGCACTGAGCGCGTCGACTTGGTCCTGCATCAAGGCGATCAGCGGTGACACCACCACGCCGACACCGGGACGCACCAGCGCGGGCACCTGGTAGCACAGCGACTTGCCGCCGCCGGTCGGCATCAGGACCAGCGCATCCCCACCGCCGACCACATGCTCCACGATGTCCCGCTGATCACCACGGAAGCTGTCGTAACCGAACACCCGACGTAGGACCTGTTGCGCCGCACCGGGTTCGGAACCGAGATCGCTGTCGGCCTGCGCACCGTGGCGACTGCTTGCAGGTCGCTCGAAAGGACCGGTCGCGAGAGTATCGGGGGATTCCACCCGGCCCATCCTACGAGCGCCGTGCGCGGGCGAAAGCCGTACACCGGCCACGAACCCGAGTGACACTGCCGGTGCTCCACATGTGCACAACGAATCTGTTCACCCGCGCTGTCGGCCCCGCCACACCGCCGAACGCCGGAACCCGAGGAGCGGACTCCGCTCCACAGATCCCGGCGTTCGCGGAGGTCACGACACTATTCGCGGACGTAGTAGCGCAGCGTGGCGTAGGCGGTGAGAGCGGCGAAGACCACACCGATCGGGGCGATGGTCAGCGCGACCACCGCGATGTCGTCTCCGGTGACATGCGGAAAGACATTGCTGTCGAACAGCTGCCCGAGCGCCCGATCGACCACCATGGGCCGCGCGATGAGCAGGCCGAGGATCGCGAGTGCCGAACCGATGACCGCCGCCACGACCGCCTCCAGCAGGAACGGCAGCTGCGTGTACCAGCGGGTCGCGCCGACCAGCCGCATGATCCCCACCTCCTCGCGGCGGGTGAACGCGGCGATCTGCACCATATTCGCGATCAGCATCAGCGCCGCGAGTGCCATCACAAGCGCCAAACCGAATGCCGCGTTGCGTAGCCCGTCGAAGATGCTGACCAGCCGGTCGACGATCTCCTTGTCGTTGAGGACCTGCTGTACCCCTGGCTGCGCGTGGAACGTCTGGAAGACCCGCTCGTACTGATCGGCATCGGTCATCTTCACCCGCAGCGACGCAGGCAGCCTGGTGTCCTGGATCATCTCGATCATCTCGGGCTGGCCCTTGAAGGTCACCTCGGTGGCTTCCTTCATAGCCTCCGTGCTGTTGACGAACTGGACCGACACCACGCCGCCGGTCTTCTTGAGATCCGACATCAACGACTGGCACGGCGCCTGGGAGCACTCGAGGTCGCTCGCCGAGACATCGTCGGTGAGATACAGCCGTATCTCGACCCGATCCATGAAGTAGTTCTCGGTCTTGTCGGCGATCCGCACCGCGAGCAGACCGCCGCCCAACATGGTGAGCGACACCGCGGTGGTGAGGATCATCGCGATGGTCATCGTGACGTTGCGGCGCAGGCCGGTGAGGACCTCGCCGAAGAGGAATCCGAAGCGCATTACCGGCCCACCCCGTAGACGCCGGTCGCGTCGTCGCGCACCAGACGCCCGCGATCGAGCTCGACCACCCGCCTGCGCATCGCATCGACGATGTGATTGTCGTGGGTGGCCATCACCACCGTCGTGCCGGTGCGGTTGATCCGCTCCAGCAGCAGCATGATGTCGCCGCTGGTGTCGGGATCGAGATTGCCGGTCGGCTCGTCGGCGAGCAGCACGAGCGGATGGTTCACGAACGCCCTGGCGATCGCCACGCGCTGCTGCTCACCACCGGACAGCTCGCTGGGCAGCCGATCGGCCTTGCCGCCGAGACCGACCATGTCGAGCACCTCCGGGACCGTCCGGTCGATGAACTGCTGACGCTTGCCGATCACCTCCAGCGCGAACGCGACATTCTGCTGGACGGTCTTCTGCTGTAGCAGCCGGAAGTCCTGGAACACGCAGCCGATGCGCTGGCGCAACTTCGGCACCCGCCGCCCCGGCAACCGGTCGACCCGGAAGTCGGCGACCTGTATCTCGCCGGAGGTGGGCGCCTCCTCCTTGAGGAGCAGGCGCATGAAGGTCGACTTGCCTGAACCGGACGGTCCGATGATGAAGACGAATTCGCCCTTGTCCACATCGACGGTGATGTTGTCCAGCGCGGGTCGCGTCGAGGTCTTGTACGACTTGGTGACGTTCCGCATGGTGATCACGGGGAGCCAGTGTAACCAGCAACCAAGTGAGCGCCGCGTGGCCGAGGACCTTCCGGTGCGAGCGGACGCTGCCCGCGCCCCTGCCTCATGGGGTGGGTATTGCCGGAAGCACTGCCGCCGGAACGGTGTTCAGAAAGGGAACCGATCCGCCTGGAATGGGGTTATCCGGCTTGACGAACACATACAGCACGAACGTGGCGACCCAGGTTGCCATCAGGATCGCCGTGGATCTACGAGGTCTCACTGATTCCCTCCCGGCGCAACGCCGCGGCTACTCGCACCCGCAGTTCGCGACCGACTTCGAATTGTTTACCTGGCAACGTGCGGGCAACCATTCGGATGTTCATCTGGTCGACCGTCAGGTCTTCGACACCCATCACGCTGGGCTCGTCGAGTAGTAGCGGCCGCAGTCGACTGTCTTCGTACGCCTGTGTACCGACCGCGTGCAGGATCTCATTGACCCTGGTGATGTCCACGCTCGCGGCCACCGGCACGTCGATCGCGGCGCGGGCCCAATCCTTCGACAGATTCGTCACTTTCACGATCTGGCCATTGGGCACGATGATCACTTCACCGTCCGCGTTACGCAGCGTGGTGATCCGCAGCGTGACATCCTCGACCGTACCCTCGGCCTGCTCCGCGGATCCAGTCACCGCGATGCGAACCACGTCACCGAACCCGTACTGACGCTCGGTGATCAGGAAGAATCCGGCGAGAATGTCCTGGACGATGCGCTGCGCGCCGAAACCGAGTGCGGCGCCGAGCACCGCGGCGGGCGCGACGAGTCCGGTCACAGCGAACCCCATGCGCCGCAGCACCTCGATGCCGACCAGCACGTACACGATGGTCAGCACGACCCAGGTGACCACCTGCGCCAGCGCATGCCGGTGTTTGGCCGCTTCGGTCCGCACCAGCGCATCGCTGCTGCGGAATCCGGCGTCGATCTTGCGCGTGATCCGATCTCTGACGAAGGTCGCGAACCGGCTGAACAGGACTGCGCCGAGGAGGTAGAGCACGATCTCCAGGCCCGAGGAACGCAGCCAGGTCGTGAAATCGGTGGACGAGGCGAATGCCTGGATCCCCGCCACATTCATTTAGCTCGCCTGCTCTCGCATTCGCCGGCGGATTCCGCAACTTCTGCGACTATCCATCGTCTTATCCGCCATCCTTCATCCGCCAGCGGATTCCGGATTCGATGAAACCATCGATGTCACCGTCGAGCACAGCGGACGGATTATTGACTTCGTAGTTGGTCCGCAGATCCTTGACCATCTGATACGGGTGCAGCACGTAGGAGCGCATCTGGTTGCCCCAGGACGCGCCCTCGTTCGTCTTCAGCGCGTCCATCTGGGCGCGCTCCTCCTGGCGTTTGCGTTCCAGCAGCTTGGCCTGCAGCACGCGCATCGCCGAAATCTTGTTCTGCAGTTGGGATTTCTCGTTCTGACAGGTGACAACGATGCCGGTCGGGATGTGCGTCAGCCGGACCGCGGAGTCGGTGGTGTTGACGCTCTGGCCGCCGGGACCCGACGAGCGGTACACGTCCACCCTGATCTCGGTATCGGGGATCTCGATGTGGTCGGTGGTCTCGACGACCGGCAGCACCTCGACCTCGGCGAAGGAGGTCTGGCGCCGGCCCTGGTTGTCGAACGGGCTGATGCGCACGAGCCGGTGTGTACCCATCTCCACCGAGAGAGTGCCGTAGGCATACGGCGACTTCACCGCGAAGGTGGCGCTCTTGATGCCCGCTTCTTCGGCGTAGGAAGTGTCGTACACCTCGACCGAGAACTTGTGCCGGTCCGCCCAGCGGATGTACATGCGCATCAACATCTCGGCCCAGTCCGCCGCGTCGACGCCGCCCGCACCCGATCGGATATTGACCAGTGCGTCGCGCTTGTCGTACTCGCCCGACAGCAGCGTGCGAACCTCCATGGCCTCCACGTCACCGTGCAGCGCGGCACGTTCGGCGTCGGCGTCGGCCAGCGCGGAAACCTGCGCCTCGCCTTCCTCGCCCTCGGCCAGCTCGTAGAGCACGGGCAGATCCTCCAGCCGCTGGCGCAGCTCCTCGACCCGGCGCAGTTCGCTCTGCGCGTGCGACAGCTCACTGGTGACCTGCTGCGCGTGATCCTGGTCGTTCCACAGGTCCGGGTCGGCGGCCTGGTGTTCCAGTTCGTCGATACGGCGGCGCAGCTCCTCGACGTCGAGCACCGACTCGACCGTCTTGAGGGTGGCGTCGAGTTCGGCGAGATCAGCGGAGACGTCAGGATGCACGATGTCCTAGCCTACTGTGCTGTTCCGCCTGCCCCTAAACCCAGCGCGCCACTGAGCGCGACAGGGCTTTGCGCGGCGGCCTGCCCGTCGCCGCACGCCCGAGTTCGTGGTGTGACCGCGGACTCACGAGATCGCAGGACCAGCACGTCGCCGGGTGGCGCGATCAGCTCGATACCGCGCGCAGACCGCCGGGGCGGCGGCCCGCGAGCGCATCGAGGGCGTGCGCGGTGGCATCGTCGGCGGGCAGGTAGACGATCAATTGCTGGTCGTCGTCGGCAGACAGTTCGAGGGTCTCGTAGGACAATCGCAGGTGGCCCGCGTCAGGATGCGCAAGACGGGTGATACCCGTTGCGGCGGCAAGACTGGGCACGGACTCCACCCGTCGGGTGAACTCCGCACCTGCGGCGACGGTGAGTTCGTCGGCCAGTGCGGCGATGTGCGGATCGGCGCGGAACGGGCCCTGCTTGAGGGCGGCGACCACCTCGTCGGCGACGTGGTCCCAATCCGGGTACACGGTGCGAGCGCGCGGATCGGTGAACACGAACAGCGCGAGATTCGCCCAGCCCTCGCGGTCGAGCAGCCCGGTCGGCGCCATGAGACGTTCGTAGCCTTCGGTCCAGGCGAGCGGTTCGCGTAGTCGGTTGACCACGACCGCGGGCGCGGGCTCCAAGCGGTCGAGGACAGCACGGACCGTGGGGCGGACTTCGCGCGGCGGCTGCGCGGCGCCCATACAGCTGAATCCGGCATCGGCGGCCTTGGTCAGCCGGTGCAGGTGAACACGCTCACTCGGCGCGAGGTGCAGTGCGTCGGCAAGCGCGCCGAGCACCGGCGGCGAGGGACGACGATCGCGCCCCTGCTCGAGACGGGTGATGTATTCGACGCTCACCCCGGCGAGGGTGGCCAGCTCGGCGCGACGCAGTCCAGGGGTCCGGCGTCGCGCACCGGTCGGCAATCCGACCTGGGCCGGGGTGACCGCCTCGCGCCGGGTGCGCAAGAAAAGGCCCAACTCGTTGTCGCTCACCCTTCGAACGGTACAAGCGCCGACCGTCGCGAGGGTGACCCTGCCACTACCACTCTCCGCGCGGTCTTCCTGGCAACCGCGGCGGGCAGCAGATTGGGACATGCGACGGCCGGACCCGGTTGTGGCGATGATCCGACGAAGGAGAATGGCATGTCCGCACTGAAGCTCGCGGTAATCGTCGCAAGCGTCCGCGAAGGACGCTTTGCCCCCGTGGTGACCTCCTGGTTCACCGAACATGCCGCGCGGCACGGCGGGTTCGAGGTCGACGTGATCGACCTGGCGGATTTCGAACTGCCGCTGGCGCTGCCCGCGGTCTCCCCCGCACTCGAACCGAACCCGCCGCGCCCGGCCGGCATGACCGACCTCACCCGACGACTGGACGCAGCCGATGCCTTCGTCATCGTCACCCCCGACTACAACCGCAGCTTCCCCGCCTCGATCAAGGCCGCTATCGACTGGCACTTCACCCAGTGGGACAGCAAGACGATCGGTTTCGTCGGCTACAGCGGCGCCAGCGGCGGCCTGCTCGCCATCGAAGGCCTCCGACAGGTGTTCAACGAACTCAACGCCCACACCATCCGCAACTACGTCTCTTTCCCGCGCTACTACCTCCTCTTCGACGCCGAAGGCCGCCTCCTCGCGCCCGAAGAACCCGCGGCAGCCGCGCAAGCCATGCTCGACCAACTCCACTGGTGGGCGACCGCCCTCACCGCCGCACGCTCCGCAGCCCTCGCCGGGTAACCCCGACCTCGACAGCGAGCGGCGCATCAGGGTGGGACCCACTCGACAGTTGCCGCAGCCATGTGCCACTCACCGAGCCGATAGGCGGGTGGCTAGGGTTCGGGGGTGGATTCTTCCGATCTCGAACTTGCCCTGCGGCTGGCCGATGAGGCCGACGCGATTACTCGGGCGCGCTTCGGTGCGCTGGATCTGAAGGTTGATTCGAAGCCTGATCTGACGCCGGTCTCCGACGCCGATCTGGCGGTGGAGAAGGCGATCCGGCAGGTGCTCGGACAGGAGCGGCCCGGCGATTCGGTGCTCGGCGAGGAATTCGGCGGGGACGCGGAGTTCACCGGGCGGCAATGGGTGATCGACCCCATCGACGGCACCAAGAACTTCGTACGCCGGGTGCCGATCTGGGCCACGCTGATCGCGTTGCTCGAAGACGGGGTGCCCGTTGTCGGCGTGGTGAGCGCTCCCGCGCTGAACCGCAGATGGTGGGCGGCGGCGGGCTCCGGCGCCTGGTCGACCTTCGATCAGGAAGCGCCGAAGGCGATTTCGGTGTCCGCGGTGGCCGAGCTGAGCTCGGCGAGCCTGGCGTTCTCCAGTCTGTCGGGTTGGCGCGAACGCGGTCTGCGCGAGCACTTCCTGGCTCTCACCGACGATGTCTGGCGAGTCCGCGGCTACGGCGACTTCCTCACCTACTGCCTGCTGGCCGAGGGCGCGGTGGACATCGCCACCGAACCCGAGGTCTCACTGTGGGATCTCGCCGCCCTCGACATCCTGGTGCGCGAGGCGGGCGGGCGCTTCACCTCGCTGCACGGCGAGCCCGGCCCGCACGGCGGCGACGCCATCGCCACCAACGGTCTGCTGCACGATGAGGTGCTCGCCCGCCTCGGCGCCGACTGATTCCCGGCTCAGTTCGGCGTGAGCCGCTTCTCCATGAGGACCACGCGGGCGGTGCCGTGGAACTGCGGCGGCAGCTGTGTTTCCCGAACCTCGAGGAAACCCTGTGCGGCGTAATACTTGCGCAGCACCGGGTTGTCCGCGGCGGCATCGAGTCGTTGCACCGTAATGCCTTGGGCCAGAGTGTATTCGGCGCAGAATCGGATGATGCGGGAGCCGAGATCGCGTCCGCGATACTCCGGGGCGACCATGAGCCCGTGGAGGTATCCGGCTTCGGCGTCGTCCGCGCCCCAGAAGTCCGGATCCCGCCAGACGATCCGGACCGCGGCGGTCAATTCGGCCGGGGTCTCGCGCCACACGAACCATTCGCCCCGGTTCGCCTCTTCTGCCACCACCGCGGCGGGGTATTCGCCGGGCAGCCACTGCCCGATACCGTTGCCGACCATCCATTCGGCGAGGCGATCGCGTAGTTGCGCGATGTCGGACGCGTCAGCGGGAGTCGCCACGACCATGGGGGCAGATTCGGGCACGTGCTCTCCTTCGGTGCTTATCACGATCATTGAGGAGCCGGTGTCAGCCGAGATGCTTCAGCTGCGGCCATAGTTGCGGCCAGGCCGCGCGCGGCGCGCGGCAGCGGAAGATCGGTCGGCCTTGTTCGTCATTGTCGATGTCGAAGCCATTGTCGATTCGACCCGCCGGTTCGATGTCGCGAAAGAAGCGAACCAAGTGGTCGCGTTCGATACCGACGGCGATCACGACAGCAGCGGCGTCACTCGGCGGACCCCACCACCAGTAGGCGTTGTGCCCGCTGTGCGGTGTCGGCAGGCCGTACTGCCCGCCGAAACGCTCGATGGCGCCCGCCGCACCGGAGTCCGCGGTGAGCACCGCGACGTCGGCTCCGAGACCGGCGCGCGCATCGGCGACCCGGCGCACGAATTCCGGCCAGCCGATGGTCTCGCCCGCGTCGTAGTTGACTGCGAGCACCGGCGAATCCGGCAGCGCCGAAATCGGCAACACCGGCAGGGACAACACCGCCGAAACGAGAGCGTTCACCGCAAGTGCCGAACCCACTGCCGCCCAACGCATTCGCCGACGCCCCAGCCATGCCGCGACCGGCACCGAGGCGGCGGCAAGCAGAATCGGATACATCCCGCCCATGTAGTAGGCCTTGCCGCCGGTGGTCACGAACACAACAAACATCAGCACATACGCGACCGCGAAAGCTCGGTAGCGGACCGCACGCCACAGCAGCCACAGCCCGAATGCCCACAGCGGCACCAACAATGGCCCCATCAGTCCGAATTGCAGCAGCACGAATGCCACGGGCGAATCCGAGGTACCCGACGAGCCGCCGGCGATCGCCCGGCCCATTTCCCATTGCGGCCAACCGTTCTCGGCCTGCCACCACAGGTAGGGCAGCCAGATCAGCGCGGCGATACCGACGGCCATCGGAAAGAACTTGGTAGCGAAGATCTTTCGCGGTCCGATCAGGACCAGCGCCAGCACGAGCGCACCGACGGGGAAGATCAGCAGCAGCTTGTTCTGCAGCCCGACCCCGATCACGAGCCCGATCACGAGCCACCATCCCGGGTCGGCGCCGACCTGCCGTCGCACATCGCCGGACCGGCTCGCGGCGCTGTCCGCCACCCCGTCGCCCACGGGGTCACGCAGTAGTTTCAGCACCAGCAGGCATACCGACGACCACACGGCCATATCGAACGACGTGGTGGTGAGCAGGTGCCCCACACCCATCACCAGCGCCGCCGCGGCCACCGACGCCGACGCCAGGGCCTGCGCACCGCGCCCGCCGCCGAATTCGCGGGCCATCAGACCCGCGCAGACCACGATGAACGTGGCGACCGCGATCGACGGAAGGCGCAGCAGCAGTAACGAATCGGGATCGATTGCCGACATCGTGCGGGCGAGCAGCGGCGTCAGTGGCGGCTGATCCGGGTATCCCCAATCGAGTCGCCTACCCGCGGCAAGAAAGTACAGCTCGTCGCGGTGATACCCGTAGCGCGCGGCGAAAGCGACGAGTAGAGCAGCAAACAGTCCCGCGACGATGGTCTGCTCCCGCATCGCGACAGCGGACACCTGTCGCACCGCGACGATGGGCACTTGTCCAGCCTGACACAGATCGGCCGCGTAAGCTGCACCTCGACGGGGTTCTTACTCTGGAGTAAGATAGCCTTACTCAAGAGTAAGATAGCTGGGACAAGACCTCACCCCACCCACCCGAGAAAACAGGTGATGATGAGCACTCGAGACAGCGCAACGACGCGACGTCCAGACACGTCCGCTGTTGGCCTGAACCATCCCAAGCGGGACTGGATGGGCGCGGCCATGCGGATCATGACGACCTTCACCGGGTCGGAGCTCGCCGAGAAGTACAACCTGCGCAAGCCGATCGAGCGAGTCACCTACGAAGGCACCAAAACCGGCTTCCGCACCCTCGGCGCGGCCACCCGCGCGTTCGCCAAGGTCGCGGGCAACGGCGCACCGAAGCGGCTGGCGGACAACGAGTCGAAGAAGAAGGATTTCTTCGACCTCACCCCCAGCGACGAGCAGCAGATGATCGTCGAAACGGTGAAGGAATTCGCCGCCGAGATCCTGCGCCCGGCCGCGTACGAAGCCGACGGCGCCGCGAAGGCCCCGCGCGACCTGCTCGAGCGGGCCGCCGAACTCGGCATCACCCTCATCAACGTGCCCGAGGAGCTCGAGGGCGCGGCCGCCGAGCGTGGGGCGGTCACCAACTCGCTGGTCGCCGAGGCACTCGCGCACGGTGACATGGGCCTGGCCCTGCCGATCCTCGCGCCGAGCGGTGTCACGGTCGCCCTCTCCCAGTGGGGCACCGACGCTCAGCAGCAGACCTACCTTCCCGCCTTCACCGGCGAGAACGTCCCGCAAGCCTCCGTCGTGATCAGCGAGCCGCGCGCCCTGTTCGATCCGTTCGCGTTGCGGACCAAGGCGACTCGCTCTCCCAGCGGCTACCGCCTCAACGGCGTGAAGAGCCTGGTGCCCGCCGCCGCGGATGCCGAGCTGTTCCTCGTCGCCGCCGAGCTGGACGGTCGGCCCGCCCTGTTCATCGTGCCGTCCGACACCCAGGGCCTGGTGGTCGAGGCCGACCCGAGCATGGGTCTGCGCGCCGCGGGCCTCGGCCGCCTGATCCTCGACAATGTCGCGGTCGGCGCCGACGCCGTCCTCGGCGACAGCGATGCCGTGCAGCGCGCCGAGGAGTACGCGGACGCGGTACGTCTGGCCCGCCTCGGCTGGGCCTCGCTGGCCATCGGCACCGGCCAGGCCGTGCTGGACTATGTGATTCCGTACGTGAACGAGCGTGAGGCGTTCGGCGAGCCGATCAGCCACCGCCAGGCGGTGGCCTTCATGGTCGCCAACATCGCCATCGAACTCGACGGCCTTCGTCTGGTGACCCTGCGGGGTGCGTCACGCGCGGAGCAGGGCCTGTCGTTCGCGCGCGAAGCGGCGCTGGCGAGAAAGCTGGCCACCGACAAGGGCATGCAGATCGGTCTCGATGGCGTGCAGCTGCTCGGTGGCCACGGCTTCACGAAGGAACACCCGGTCGAGCGCTGGTACCGCGATCTGCGGGCCATCGGCGTCGCCGAAGGTGTCGTGCTCATCTAAACCGGCTGGTTCCTTAACTTCCAGGAGACATTCCATGATCAATCTCGAACTCCCCAAGAAGCTCCGGGCCAGCGCCAACCAGGCCCACCAGGTCGCCTCGGAAATCTTCCGACCGATCTCGCGCAAGTACGACCTCGGCGAACACGACTACCCGGTCGAGCTGGACGCCATGGCCGCCATGGTCGAGGGCCTCGCCGACTCCGGCACCCAGAAGATCGGCGGCGCGGCCGGTGGCCGTTCGGATGACAGCGAGTCCGACAGCCACGCCACCGAGCTGCTCGGAAACAGCAACGGCGGCAATATGTCCGCGCTGCTGAACGCACTGGAGACCTCCTGGGGCGATGTCGGCCTGATGCTCTCGATCCCCTACCAGGGTCTGGGAAACGCGGCCATCGCGGCCGTCGCCACCGACGAGCAGCTGAAGCGTTTCGGCAAGGTGTGGGCCTCGATGGCCATCACCGAGCCGTCTTTCGGCTCGGACTCGGCCGCCGTCACCACCACCGCCGTCCTCGACGGCGACGAGTGGGTTCTCAACGGCGAGAAGATTTTCGTGACCGCGGGCCAGCGCTCCACCCACATCGTGGTGTGGGCGTCGGTCGACCGCAGCCTCGGCCGCGCCGCGATCAAGTCGTTCGTCGTGCCGCGTGAGGCCCCCGGCCTTTCGGTGGCCAGGCTCGAGCACAAGCTCGGCATCAAGGCCTCCGATACCGCCGTGCTGCTGCTGCAGGACTGCCGGATTCCGAAGGACAATATCCTCGGCAGCCCGGAAGTCAACGTGGAGAAGGGCTTTGCCGGGGTCATGCAGACCTTCGACAACACCCGCCCACTCGTTGCCGCCATGGCCGTCGGAGTCGCCCGCGCCGCCCTCGAGGAGCTGCGCGCGATCCTGACCGACGCCGGTGTCGAGATCTCCTACGACATCCCGGCCAACAACCAGCATGCCGCAGCCGCCGAATTCCTGCGCATGGAAGCCGATTACGAGTCCGCCTACCTGCTGTCGCTGCGCGCCGCGTGGATGGCCGACAACAAGAAGCCGAACTCCCTGGAAGCCTCCATGTCCAAGGCCAAGGCGGGCCGCACCGGCACCGACGTGACCTTGAAGGCCGTCGAACTCGCAGGCGCCATCGGCTACTCGCAGCGCACCCTGCTCGAAAAGTGGGGCCGCGACTCGAAGATCCTGGATATCTTCGAAGGCACCCAGCAGATTCAGCAGCTCATCGTGGCGCGGCGGGTTCTCGGTAAGACCAGCGCCGAGCTGAAGTGATACTGAAGTAGTAAGTGCTGCAACCGAAACCGGTGCGGGTCGACACCATGACTCGCACCGGTTTTTGTTGTGCGCCTGGACCCCGGTGGCGAGCGCCGGGCGTCCCGCTAGTCGAAGATCACCAGATCCGGGACGGCGGCACCGCCGAAACTTCCGGACGCGCCCGGGTAAATCACCAGCTCGGAGCCCCCGCGGCCGGTTGTCCTGCCCAGCGTCGCGCTGGCGTTCGTTTGATTGAGCACAAGCGTTGCCCCACCGACAAGCGTGAATCTTTGGCCACTCGGCGGGTCGCGCAGGGTGAAGTCGTCGCCTGACGCATTGATGTAAACGAAATCGCCTGTAGCCATGGAGCTCCCGCACTGCCGCGCCAATTCGCACGCGGACGAAAAACTTCAGCCTACGATGATCCCCACTCCCGCGACAGCCGAATTCTTCCGGATTTCCGAGAGACATGCCCGCCCGGTGCGGCCGTTCGACAGCGCAATCCGTTACGTTGCTGCACACGCACGGGTTTGACTAACGTAACCGCCTGCGTGCTGAGTCCGAAGAATCAGCGGACGAATTTCCACCGAGCTGTACCAAGACCCCTCAAGGAGACTGGTTATGCAAAAGTTGGGTTTGATACGTCGCTTCACCGCCGCACTCGCGGCAACGACCGCAGTTGCTATCGTATTCGCAGGTCAGGCCGCCGCCGATCCGGTGCAGGTCGACTGGAATACGGCGGTCCGGAACCTGCGGGCCGCGGCTGCGGGCAATCCGGCGGCCGAGCAGGCCGTCGATCGGCTGATGGCTTCCGGCGGCCAGGTCACCACGGCAGAGCAGGTGGTATTGCCCGCCCAGCCGTTCCAGATGCCGGCGCAATCCGATATCGGTCGCGGTGGCGGCCCCGGCGCCTACGGCACCGGCCTCGCGCTCGGCGTCGACGGATTCCGGATCGGATTCTTCGGCGGCCCAGGCACGATCGCGCCGAACCAGGGCGGAGCCAGGCTCGAGGCGATGTGGTTCAACCTGTCCAATGGCCGCAGCGGCATCGCGTTGCTCAACGAGCACAACAACGCCCCCATGGACACCACCATTCGCACCCATGCCATCAACACCGGCGGCGGCATGATCGTGGCCGCGGTGTACGGAAACCTGTGGCACCGCTGGCCGGTCCCGGTGAGCGATGCGAACCCGGACGGATACCAGTACCAGCTCGGCACCATCTCCACGCCATCCTTCGGCGCCGTCTACAACTGACCGTCCCCACTCACACCCGAGCCGAGGGGGGGTGGGCGTGGTGCTGAGGTACCGCTGCCGGGTTGGGCTAAGGCGTCAGGCGTGGGCGGGGGGGCGCGCGGGTGGGGTGTAGGGGC
>NZ_JBHVDF010000004.1:116433-170732 GCF_042802915.1 Nocardia sp. NPDC057440 | reverse complement strand
CACACATTTTGGGGCGGGTTTTTATTTGTTTTAAACACCTACCTACACCACCCCCCCCCCCCCACCACCCCCGCCCCCTGGGCGGCCCCCGCCCGCCCCCCCCCTCGGCTCTCGTCTGTTACACCATGCGGAACGGCACGGCCGGGGCGCAGAGATGTCCTCTTGTCCGGCATTACGTAGTTCCGTAATTTTGGGGCGTGGGTCTAGAGGAACGGGTTGCGGAGCTGGAGCGACGGCTCAGCGCGTTGGAGGCAGACGGTAGTCGGCGCGCGGACGCATCGCCGGAGAAGTGGGCGGTGCAACGGCTGCAGGAAGATTTCTCCGACGCCGACGAGCCCAACGGTGGGGTGCTGTTCGCCGGGTCGGTGCGACTACCGACCGATGAGCATTACGGGTGGCAGGCACGTTTCACCACCGGTGAGATCATCGAGGACGACTGGTCCGAGGCAGCCGAATGTCTGGCCGCCCTCGGCAGTCCGGTACGACTGCGGCTGCTGCGCGAGGTGATGGGTGGTCGCAGGACCGCGGCCGAACTCGTCGGTCTCGAAGGCGTCGGAACCTCCGCTCAGGTGTATCACCACCTGCGGCAGTTGGCCGCCGTCGGTTGGTTGCACACCGCAGGCCGTGGGCGTTTCGAAGTGCCGGAGGGCCGGGTCGTACCGCTGCTGGTCGCGCTGGCCAGCGCGCGGCGCTGACGCGGTCGGCGAGGTCCGCGGCCGAATCGCTTACGGGATAAGAGAAGTCGCGGCGGACAACACCCCCGCGCTCTCCTGCCTGACATCACACATCAGACATCGGACCGCGCTGGGCGGTTGCCGATGCGGATCGCGGACCACACGCCAGTCGGCGCCAACGGCCGCTAGCAGCCGAACAGCACGCCCGCATTGTCGTTCGGGGTCGCCACCTGCTCCTTCAGACACCCGAACGGGATGACGCCCGCATCACTCATCTGCACGCCCGAGCCCGCCCCTGGGTTCACACAGGTGAGGCCGCTGGAGTCCATGCGACAGGTGAAGTCGCGAATGGACAGCGCACTGCCGTAGGGCAATTCGGGGCCGCGCCCCTGCACGAACGGACCCGGATCGCCACGGAATGCGCCGACGGTCAGCTTGCCGCCGGTGTAGCGGATCCAGCCGCCCTTCCAGTTGCCCATGCCGTCATGGGGTTTGGCCGGCGGATTCTTCAACTCGACGAGGCATATGACGCCCCGATCACCGTGCTCGTAATCGGTGATGCAACTGATCTTCCCCGAGGGACTGGTGAAGGCGCGGTCGCTCTTCAGGTCGGTAACCGCGCCGCCGTCCAGGCGTGCGGTGCGGTACCCCACCGGATCGGCCTTATTACCCGCCCGGGTCCACGACTCCACATCCGCCACCGACGCGCCGCTGGTAGGAGCCGACCGCGTCGACGATACCGACGGCCCGACCGACGCGACGCCGGTCGAGCTCGGGACGGCAGCCGACCGATGATCCGTTTCCGCAGCACAACCGGCCGTTAGCAGAACGATGGCCGTGACGGCCGCGATACGCATGCCCCGAACCTTAACGGCCCGCCGCGGGACAGCGGGATAGACGCAGTGACCCACCCCACCGCTGGACGGTCGACTGGCGGTTTATCGACATTATGCGATCCGTCACACTGCCGCTGATACGGTGAGCTGGCATACACGCCCGTTCGATATCGCTAGGTCGAGGGTCGACGCGAGTTCTTGGTAGAGGTGGTTCGGCGATGAAGTTGGCGCATGCCGTGGAAACAATCAAGGCGCTGGGAGTGCTGCGGGCCCGCGGAGTCAGCGATCCGCGCAGGCCGGGCGAGGCACTGCGGACGATGAAAGAGTCCCAGATATATGGCCCGCAGGCGACATTGATACGGCACTCCGCGCGCATCGCGCCGAATGCGCCCGGGCTGGTGGACGAGCGCGGCGAGCTGAGCTACCGCGAACTCGACGAGCAGTCGACCGCCATCGCGCGCGGGCTGCGGCCCGCCGGCCTGACCGAGGGCTCGGTGATCGGCGTGCTCGCTCGCGACCATCGCGGCCTGATCCTCGCCATGGCCGCCGCGGGCAAGCTCGGCGTTCGGGTCGCACTGATGAACACCGGTTTCGCCAAGCCGCAGTTCGCCGAGGTCTGCGAACGCGAGAAGGTCAAGGCGGTGCTGCACGACAGCGAGTTCCTCGGCCTGCTCGACGCGCTGCCCGCAGACCTGCCGCGCTACCTCACCTGGGTCGATGAAGGCACCACGCTGCCGGACGGCGCACAGACGCTCGACGATCTCATCGCCGCCAACTCGACCGAACCGCTGCCCGCGCCGAGCAAGCCCGGCGGTTTCGTCATCCTCACCAGCGGCACCACCGGCCTGCCGAAGGGCGCACCGCGCAGCAAGGTGACCCCACTGGCCACCGCCCAGATGGTCGATCGAATCCCGTTCCCGGTCAGGGGAACCCAGGTCATCGTGTCGCCGATCTTCCACAGCACCGGCCTCGGCACCTATCTGGTCGCCTCGGCGATGACCAACAAAGTCGTGGTGCGCCGCCGGTTCGACGCCGAGGCGACACTGAAGATGATCGCCGACCACAAGGCCGAAATGCTGGTGGCGGTGCCGACCATGCTGCACCGGATGACCGAGCTGCCCCCCGAGATCCGCGCCAAGTACGACACGTCCTCGCTGAAGTGCATCCTGTTAGCGGGCTCGGCGCTCTCGCCGGAGCTGTGCGTCAAGGCCACACAGGTATTCGGGCCCGTTCTCTACAACCTGTACGGCTCGACCGAATGCGCGGTCGCCACCGTCGCCAACCCGGAGGATCTGGCGCTCGCGCCCGGCACGGTCGGCCGGGCGCCGATCACCTGCGAGGTGCGGCTCTACGACGACAACGACAAGCAGGTCACCGGGATCAACGAGACCGCGCGCATCTTCATCCGCAGCGGCGCGCCTTTCGAGGGTTACACCGATGGTCGTCACAAGCAGATCATCGATGGCTACATGTCCAGCGGCGACGTCGGCCATTTCGACGAGCACGGGCTGCTGATGGTCGACGGCCGTGATGACGACATGATCGTCTCCGGCGGCGAGAACGTTTTCCCGCAGGAGGTCGAGAACCTGCTGCTGGAGCGTCCCGATGTTTTCGATGCCGCAGTTGTCGGCGTCGACGATGTCGAGTTCGGTAAGCGGTTGCGTGCCTTCATCGTTCCGGAACCCGGTCAAACGCCGGACGGCGAGGAGATCAAGTCCTATGTGAGGAACAATCTCGCCAGGTACAAGGTGCCGCGCGAAGTGGTCTTCCTCGACGATCTGCCGCGCAACCCCACCGGCAAGCTGCTGCGCCGCGTGCTCGTCGAGTACGAGGTACAGGCCTGAGCATTCGGGCGTCCGCGACCGCGCCGTCGTGTCAGTGCTGGGAAGGCTGTTACGCCGCAACCTGACCGGCACTGCTTCGAATAGAGGGCGTGAGCTGGCCGAATACTCGGATTGAGATACGTGCCACAGCAAGTCACAGTTGCTTGCTATTGTTAGCGGCAGCACTGGATCTCGAAGTTGCGGTCCACACCACCCCCGGTCCCGGTGGGCGGACCGCGGAAGGCGTTGTCGAATGTCACTATCCCTGCCCGCGTTGAATGGCTCCGTCCGAAAGGCGGGCGATTTCGCCCAGGGCGTGAATGTCATGGTCAAGCGGCACCTGTTCAATCCGCTCCGGCCCGATCACGCGGCGCGATCAGCGTTCAATGTGCTCAAGTTCGGCCCGTTCGCCGGTGTCGTGATGCACGCGGCCCAGACCCGGCCGGACGCGGCCGCCATCGTCGACGAACGTGGCGAGATGACCTTCGGTCAGCTGAACGAGCAGTCGAGCGCATTGGCGCGCGGCCTGGAGTCGCAGGGCATCGAGCCCGGCGACGTCGTCGCGTTGCTGGCGCGCGACCATCGCGGCATGGTGCTGAGCCTGCTCGCAGCGGGCAAGCTCGGCGTCCGCACGGTCCTGATGAACACCGGCTTCGCGAAACCGCAGTTCGCCGACGTCTCCCAGCGCGAGAACGTCAAAGCGGTGCTGCACGACAGCGAATTCCTCGACCTGATGAGCGCCATCCCCGCCGAGATCCCCCGGTTGCTCACCTGGGTCGACGAGAAGGACAACGCCGATCCGTCGATCCCCACTATCGAAGCCCTGATCGAGGGTCGCTCCACCGAACCGCTGCCCGCCCCCGCCAAACCGGGCGGCATGGTCATCCTGACCAGTGGCACCACCGGCACCCCGAAGGGCGCGCCGCGCGACCGGGTGAGCCCATTCGCCTCGGCCCAGTTCGTCGACCGGGTGCCGCTGCCCAACAACGGCACCATGATCATGGCGGCGCCGATCTTCCATGGCACCGGGCTCTCGCAGTTCACCATCGGCCTGGCCCTCGGCAATCGGGTGATCTTCCAGCAGCGCCGGTTCGACCCGGAGAAGACGCTCGCGAATATCGAGCAATACCGGGCGGATTCGCTGGTCGTGGTACCGACCATGTTGCAGCGCATCCTCGATCTCGGTGACGACGTGCTGGTGAAGTACGACCCGAGCACCATCAAGGTGATCTTCGCGGCGGGTTCGGCGATCGCTCCGGATGTCGTCACCCGTACGCTCGACTACTTCGGCGACAGCCTCTACAACCTCTACGGCTCCACCGAATGCGCCGTCATGACGGTGGCGACGCCAGAAGATCTGCGTAAAGCTCCGACCACCGCGGGCAAGGCGCCGGTCGGCATCCGCATCGTGCTGCTCGACGAGAACCGCAAGCCGATCACCGAGCCGAACGTCACCGGCACCATCTTCGTGGACAACGGCTTCGCCTTCACCGGCTACACCGACGGACGCACCAAGGAGATCGTGGACGGCATGATGTCCAGCGGCGACGTCGGGCACTTCGACGCCGACGGCCTGCTCTACATCGATGGTCGTGACGACGACATGATCGTCTCCGGCGGCGAGAACGTCTTCCCGCTCGAGGTCGAGAACCTCATCGCGGGCCGCGAGGATATCTTCGAGGCCGCCGTGGTCGGTGTCGACGACCGAGTGTTCGGAAAGCGGTTGCGCGCGTTCGTGGTTCCCGGTCCGGAATCGAAGCGCGACGCCCAGGAAATCAAGGACTTCGTCAAGGCGAACCTGGCCCGCTACAAGGTGCCGCGCGAGGTGATCTTCCTCGACGAGTTGCCCCGCAACGCCACCGGCAAGCTGCTGCGCAAGCCGCTCATCGAGATGGTGGTCGACGGCGGGTAGGTGACCACTGCCCATGGGCCTCGGCTGATTTCCCGCACCTGAACCGTTCCTGGTTCGGTGTGCGGGAAATCCGGTAGGCACAATTATTTCCAGATGGAAGCTGCGGATGCCGTGGGATTTCGGGTGTCGACTATCTCGAGATTCGGCACGTTACCTGTCAGTTATCATCAGCGGGTGAGTATCGAGTCCGGCCGCGCTGTTGCGGGGAAACGCAGTGCTGTCGCGCGGTTGCGCGGCGCTGCGGCCGGATCGATCTCAGGGACCGTTTCGGTTGCGGCACACGGGTGGGCATCCGGCGGCATGACACCGAACAGCACCATGCTGGCGCTGCTGGCCGCCACCTCCGCGGTGATCGGCGCGCTGGTGGCCGGGCTCCCGCTGCTGCGTGACACCTCGACCGGTCTTGTCGCCGCACTCGTCGCAGGTCAACTGCTCGGCCACCTCACCATGGGCTGGAGTTCCGGGCATATGCATCACGGCGATGCGCAACTCACCCCCGCCATGTTCACCGCCCATGCCATCGCCGCCGCGCTGGCCGCCGTCGTGATCCGCGGCGCCGAGGCCGCCTATCTGATCGGCTGCGCCGTCCTGGCGCGCGTACTGCCGATGCGCTACCACCCACCCGCGATCGCCGGTCCCGCACAGCTGCGCGACACCCATCGCGACCGTGTCATTCTGCGGGTCTTCGCCGCCGAATCGCGGCGGCCCCGCGGTCCCCCACTCGTGGTTCATCTCTGACCAATTCCTTCACCCGGTGCACGAGCCGCGGTGCTCGTGCGTCGCCGCGGCCGCCTCGGCAAACTTCCAGCCGCGGGCCGATATCGGCTCGTCGTCGCCTCGAATAGTCGTCGCGCACGCCGAAAACATCGGCCTCGGACGGTCATTCGCCGCGGTGCGCACCCGCGGCCCGCGCGAAGCCACCGGCCATCGCCAGCCGACTTCTGTCGAGCCGCAACCGTGCGGCCCGAGATGCTGTCGGCTTCCTCGACGGTGCGGCGACGGGCATCCGGGTTCCCTGAACTCCAGAAACGAATCGAACATGAGCATCATCGACGCCAGTCCTCCCGATACCGAACCGGGGGCGCCGCCGCCAGAATCCAGCACGCCGGAAGAACCAACCCGCCGTCGCAACGGTCTCTACCCCCTCGCCATGCGGCTGCATTTCTATGCGGGCGTCTTCATCGCCCCGTTCATCCTGATCGCCGCGATCACCGGCGCGCTCTACGCGATCTCACCGACCCTCGAATCGATCGTTTCCCGCGATCTGCTGCAGGTCGACCCGAGTGACGCCCCGAAGCCGCTGTCGGAACAGATCAACGCGGCCGTCGCGACCCAGCCGAATCTGGCGCTGGTCGCAGTCGCCCCCGCACCGGGTTCGCAGGACACCACCCGGGTGATCTTCAGCGACCCGTCGCTCGGTGAGTCCGAACGCCGCGCGGTGTTCGTCAACCCCTATACCGCACAGCCCGTGGGTGACTCGGTCGTCTACGGCAGCTCGGGCGCACTGCCGATGCGCACCTGGATCGACCAGTTGCACCGGGATCTTCACCTCGGCGAGCCGGGCCGCATCTACAGCGAGCTCGCGGCGTCTTGGCTGTGGATCATCGCGCTCGGCGGCCTGGTGCTGTGGTTCCGTCGGGTCCGCAGCCGCCGCAACCGCAATTCGGCGGGCTGGCTGCTGGTTCCCGACCGTTCCCAGGGTGGCCGCGGCAGGCGACTGAATTGGCATGGCGCCGTGGGTGTCTGGATTCTGCCGGTGGTGCTGCTGTTGTCGGCGACCGGTATGACCTGGTCCACCTATGCCGGTGAGAACATCACCGAATTGCGCCAGCAGCTGAGCTGGACCACCCCTGCTGTGAGCACCGCGCTGCCGGGCGCGGACCCACAGTCGCCCGCTCCCGCCGCGAGCGGCGATCACCACCACGGCGGCGGTCCCGAGATGCCCGCGCCTGCCGATCCGAGTCATCGAATCGCTCAGGTCGATCGCGTCTACGATGTCGCCCGCGCCAATGGTGTGACCGAAGCGGTCGAGATCAGTGTCCCAGCCGAGCCCGGTAAGGCGTTTGCGGTGAAGGAACGACGAATGCCCGGCGTGTATACCGTCGACGCAGTCGCCGTTGAAGGCGCCACCGGCACGGTCACCGACAAGCTGGCCTACGCCGACTGGCCGCTGATGGCCAAGCTCACCAACTGGGGCATCCAGTTCCATATGGGCCTGATGTTCGGCCTGCTCAACCAGTTGCTGCTGCTCGTCGTGATGATCGGCCTGATCACCGTCATCGTGCGCGGCTATCTGATGTGGTGGAACCGCAGGCCGACCCGCGATGGATCGCGGATCGCCATGGGCCGCGCCCCACGCCGCGGCGTGCTGCGCAAAACCTCGCCGTGGCTGGCGGTGCCGCTGGTCGCCACCGCACTGGTGGTCGGCTGGTTCGTCCCGCTGGTCGGGCTGAGCCTGCTCGCCTTCCTCACGATCGATCTGGTGATCGGCCTCGTCGGACGCGTTCGCGCCACCTCATAGCCCAGTTCTGATCCACCGGAGCCCCGGCCGTCAGCGGCCGGGCAACGACTCCGGTGTTACCGAAACGACCTACCGAACGTCACAGGTATGGCCGTTGTTTCGCCATGCCTCGAATTCCCTCATCAAGGACTCCCACACCATGAAGATCACCAAGTTCGCCCTGGCCGCCGCATTCATGACGACCGCGGTGGGTATCGCCGCAGGCGCGAGCCACGCCGGCTCGCGTGCCACCGAACCCGATGCGATCGGATTCACCGCTCGAGCGACCGACGAGTCATCGATCATCGAAACCGACGCTGGTTCGCTTAGCGTCGAAGACGGCGTTTTCAAGATCAAGGCCGCCGACGGCACCGTCGTCGCGGGCACCCCGCTGACGTTGCGCGTCGACGAGTTCGAGTTTCCGATCGCCGCCGAAATCTCCGGCCGCACCGCGACTCTCACGCCCCAGCTGGACCTGGCACACGCCGCCTACAAGCCGGTCGCCCTCCCCTTCGAGGACAAGGCTCCCTGGAAGACCGAATACGACCGTGAGCAGGCAGCCTGGAGCCGCATGACCAGCACCATCGGCATGGGCGCCTCGATCGGCACCCTGGTCGGCGGCCTCGGCGGCGCAGCTGTCGGCTGCGTCCTCGGCGGCATACTGGGCGGTGTCGCCGTCGGCGGCACCATCATCGGCCTGTTCGGCCCGTTCCTCCCCGCGGCCGCCGTGGGTTGCCTCGCGGGCGTCGCCCTTGTCGGCGCCATCGGCACCGTCGCGGGTCAGATCTTCATTACGGCTCCGGTCGCGATCGGAGCGGCGATCCAGTACTTCACCACCACCAACCAGCCGTTCGTTCCGCCGGCCAAGTAAGACGGAACAAGCCACCGCACAACAAAATTCAGCGCAAGGAGCCCCGTCCGATCACAACCGGACGGGGTTTCTCATACGTCCGCCCAACTTGCTGGCGAGTTGCGCGACACCCGACCCGCGTGTCGGCAAACTCGCCGCTCTGCGCCAACCCATCTGATTCGATCGAACATATCTTCGATAAAGCTCGCTAACCTGGCCGCCATGGTCCGCTCCCCGCACGAGGCGATGCACCGGCTCTTCCAACACGATCCAGGAGTATTCACACGCGCATTCCATGGAGGAAACTGATGTCCATGGATCTGTCGTTCTTCCGCTCGGAAACGTCCCAACGCCTGCGCGCGGAGGGCGCGTCGAGATAGGGCGCGCCGAAGGCATCGTCCAGGGCCACGCCGAAGGCCACGCGGAAGGCATCGCGGACGGCCTGCTGCGGGTGTTGAATCGTCGCGGCATCGTCACCGATGACAACGCACGCGCCCGGATCAAGGCTTGCACGGACCAAGACCAGCTCAACACCTGGATCGACCGATCCCTCACCGCGAAAACAATCGCTGATCTCTTCGCCGACGAGACCTGACAAACCTCACGCGTCGGCTGACGAATCCTCCTCGGTGATCGGAGGTTCGGCGGTCGGTGGGACGACGACCGGCCGCAGTAGCACCCAGACCAGGAAAGCCACGGCTACTGCGGCCATTCCTATGCCGGACCAGAGGTTGATATTGATGCCGCCGGTTTTGGCTTCCTCGGCGGCGGTGTCGTGGACGAGGCCGGTGATGATGAGGATGACGCCGTAGCTGCCGAGCAGGGCGCCGACGATGGTGCGGATGTCGAAAAGCATCGGCTGGCCTCCTTATCCGACGATGATGTTGAGGGCGATGACCAGGGCGAAGGCAATACCGGCGAGTAGGACCGGGCGCTGGTACCAGGGCAGGGAATCGGACTCGGGATCGGTGCGCATTTCCTTCGGGGTTTCCGAGTAGACCAGGCCGACGAGTTCGGCAGCGGGCTTCGGCTGGGTCACCATGGTCACCGCGACGCTGACGGCGATATCGACGACGAACGCGACACCGGCGGCGACGAAACTCGATCCCTGGCCGGACAATTCGAAGACATCGGTCTTGTGCAGCACGTAAACCACAATGGCCGAACCGGTTCCGCAGACCAAGCCCATCCAGCCCGCGGTCGGTGTCATCCGCTTCCAGAACATGCCGAGGATGAACGTCGCGAACAACGGCGCGTTGAAAAAGCTGAACAACGTTTGCAGATAGTCCATCATGTTGCTGAAACTCCCCGCGATGAACGCGGTGAAGATCGCGGCGACGGTGGCGCCGACGGTGGCTAGGCGGCCGACGTCGAGGTAGTAGTGATCGGGCCGATCACGGCGGACATACTGCTGCCAGAGGTCGTAGCTGAACACCGTGTTGAAGGCGGAGATATTGGCGGCCATGCCCGCCATGAACGCCGCGAGCAGGCCGGCGAGCCCGACACCGAGCAATCCGTTGGGCAGTACGTCTTTCATCAGATACAGCAGCGCCTGGTTGTAGGTGACATCCCCGGTGTAGTCCGGATTCGCGGTCACCTGATCCTTGTACTCGGCCATCTGCGGCACCAGAACGGCGCTGATCATGCCGGGGATCACCACGATCAACGGGATGAACATCTTCGGGTACGCACCGATGATCGGAGTGCGCCGCGCGGCCGAGATGGAGTGCGTCGCCAGCGCCCGCTGCACCTCGACGAAGTTGGTGGTCCAGTATCCGAACGAGAGCACGAACCCGAGACCGAACACGATGCCGACCACGGAGAGGAAGTTGTTGGAAAAGCCGCTGAGCGCATTGCCCGGCCACGACTCCAGCTGCGCCGCACCGCCCGGCGACGCGGTCACCCTGTCGCGCAGCCCCGCCCAGCCGCCGACCTTGTGCAGACCGACCAGCGTGAGCGGCAGCAGCGCGGCAACGATGACGAAAAACTGCAGCACCTCGTTGTAGATCGCCGCGGACAACCCGCCGAGGGTGATGTAGGACAACACGATGACCGCCGCGACAATCACCGAAACCCACAGCGGCCAACCGAGCAGCACATTCACGATGGTGCCGAGCAGATACAGGTTCACCCCGGCGATGAGCACCTGCGCGATCGCGAAGCTCAATGCGTTCACCAGGTGCGCACCGGTGCCGAACCGCCTGCGCATGAACTCGGGCACACTGCGCACTTTGGAGCCGTAGTAGAACGGCATCATCACCACGCCGAGGAACAGCATGGCCGGCACCGCGCCGATCCAGAAGTAGTGGAAGGTCGGGAAGCCGTACTCCGCGCCATTGGCCGACATACCCATGATCTCGACAGCGCCGAGGTTGGCGGAGATGAAGGCGAGGCCGGTCACCCAGGCGGGCAGCGAACGTCCGGACAGGAAGAAGTCGATGCTGGAAGACACGCGCCGCCTGGCCAGCAGCCCGATGCCGATCACGAAAACGAAGTAGAGCGCGACCAGGGCGTAGTCGACGGGGTTCGCATCCAGTTGCAGGCTCGATGCCGCATCGAGATGCACGGTCGACGCGGTCGACCGCAGGGTCGCGACGTCGAGCGCGGAGTTGAACACGGATGAATCGGCAAGCGGCACAGCGGCGTCCCTCCAGGCGATGAAACCGAGCGTCGAGCGAGGTCGTGCGTCATGGGTGTGGCGGCGCGATCTGTCCCGTCGCCTGCCGGTGGTGGCGGCTACTACCTACTGTCGGTGATTGTGCCGCATCACCGCAGAACAATCACGCACAAAACCTGGACGGTCGCTCAATCGACGCGGTGCGCGCCAGGGCCCGGCACCACGACGAAGGTGCGCGGATCGGCGAAACCCGCACGGGCGAAACGATGTCGTACCGCATCCACGACGGCCGCCGTGCGCTCACGATCCACGAGCGCGATGACGCTGCCGCCGAACCCGCCGCCGACCATGCGCGCGCCGTACGATCCCGCATCGACCGCCGCGTCGGCGGCCGCGTCCAAAGCGGGCGTGGAGACCTCGAAATCGTCGCGCAACGAGGCGTGCCCGGCGCTGAGGATCGGACCTATCGAGCGCGGATCGGCACCATCGCGCAACTTCTCGGCAACCTTCAACACGCGCGTGTTCTCGGTGACCACGTGCCGAGCCCGGCGTCGCAGTATCGGGTCGGGAATGCGTCCGAGCGCGTCGACGGTATCGATATCCCGGAGCGCGGGCACGCCGAGTTCCGCGGCCGCCGCGTCGCATTGCGCGCGCCGGGCGGCGTAGCCTCCGTCGACCAACTCGTGTGCCTGCCCGGTATCGATCACGAGTAGTTCCAACCCGAAACGGTCCAGATCGAAGGGGATCTGTTCGTGGGTGGCACCAGCGGCCATGTGCGTGAAGCGACGTACGTCCAGAAACAGTGCGTGACCTGCCGTACACAGGATCGATGCCGACTGATCGAGCAGTCCGGTCGGCGCACCGGCGTAGTCGTTCTCGGCGGCACGGGCGATATCGATCAGCTCCCGATCAGTGACCCTCGGCGCGAACAGATCTCGCAGCGCGATTGCCACCGCACACGACAGCGCCGCCGACGAGGACAGCCCGGCGCCGATCGGCACCGCACCGTCGAGCTCGATGTCCACACCGGCGATCCGATGCCCGCGTCGCACGAATTCGGACACAACGCCCAGCGGATACCGCGACCAGGCAGGCACTCGATCCCGTTCGGCGGCAAGCGCGCCCACCCCGGCGAGCACCCGATCCCCTGGCCGCTGGCGCGAGACCACCCGCACATCCCCTGTGTCGAGCACTGCGGCGAAACACTCGACAACCAGCGGTAATGCGATGGGCAGCACCAAGCCTTCGTGGTAGTCGGTGTGCTCACCGATGATGTTGACCCGCCCCGGCGCCACCCACTTCTGCACTGGTCCTCGCTTCATCGGATCGGAGTTTGCCTGACGGCTCGCCGGCACACGTTACGAGACACGCCGCAGGAGCACTGCTTTCGGGCAGTGCGCGTGCGCGATCGACCTTCGTGACGCAGAGTCGATTTTGACGCAATATCGGCCTGCAAAATCGGCAGGGAGTTCCGGGAGGGCATTATGATTTCTACGACCCCACGCAGCGGCCTACTCGGGCTGCAGTGGATCGATCGACTGCTCCCGCCCCTCGGCAGGCCGGATCGCGATGACCGGCAATTGCCAGAGGCACCACTGACGATCGAGATCGGCGCCGCGACCGGGGTAGGCCCGACAGCCATGTCGGCCTTCGATGCGGCACTGCGCGATCTGGGAGTGGGTGATGCCAACTTGATTCGCCTGTCATCGGTGATTCCACCGCACGCCACCCTGGAGCGCACCGCCCGCGTCCGCAAGCCGATCCCCTGGGGTGATCGGCTCTACTGCGTCTACGCGGCACAGCACGCGATCGGCAACGGCAGACGGGCTGCGGCGGGCATCGGCTGGGTACTGCGCGACGACCATTCCGGTGCGGGACTTTTCGTCGAGCACGAGGCGGAGACGGCCGAGGAGGTCGAGCTGCTGATCAGGTCCAGCCTCGCCGATATGACCGCCAACCGGCCGGAACGCTTCGGACCGATCCAGCTGTGCACCAGTGAGACCCGCTCCGAGGGCGACCCGGCGTGTGCCATGGTGCTCGCCGCCTACCACACCACCCCGTGGACCAGACGATGAGTGACCTGCGCGTCACCATCGAAACCACGATCCCCGACGACCGGATCGATATGTTCCACCTGCTCTACGAGGAGGCCTTCGGCCCGCTGCGTACCAAGGCGATCGCCCGGCAGGTGCTGCATCGTGCCGAGTTCCGCGCGGAGATGGTGGACACCCGCGTGCTCAAGCACGTCGCGCGCACCGCCGCAGGAGAACCCATCGGAGTGACCACTCTGACCAGGCATCTGGAGACGGTGCCGTGGATCAGCCCCGATTATTTCGCCGCACGCTATCCGGAGCACGCCGCACGCAATGCGATCTACTACGCCGGTTTCACCCTTGTTGCCTCAAGTGCCCGACAAGGGGCCGCGTTCCATGCCATGATCAAATCAGTTGTCCAGGTGCTTGTGGCCGAGCGCGCGGCGGTGGGCTGGGACATCTGCTCGTACAACAACACTCGGTTCTCCTTCGCCGACAGCATTCGGGCAGTGCTCGATGAGCAAGAGGCGAACGTCGAAGTCGCGGTGGAAGATTCACAGACCTACTATGCGGCTCGATTCACAGGGGATGGAGCGACAAAGGGGGGCTGATGACACTGACCGAAGAGCAGTCGACGAGCCGACGAAACCCTGTCGGATTGTGTTGGTACGCAATATTTTTCGGTGCAGGATCGGCCTCGATCGGGCTGAATATCGCGGTCGATTCACAGCTGCTCTCGATGCTGACGATGCTGGTTGTGGTGGCGGGAGCCCTCGCCATGATCGGCCTGGGCCTGCGGCGCCATCGCCCGCCGCAGCCGCTGCCCTGGTATCTGATCGCGGCGTCGGCGCTGTTGTTCGCCACCGGCACCGTCTTGCGCGGCATCGACGAGCATTCGATGCACCCCGTCGACGACTTGTTCACGCTGGCCGGTTATTTCGCCGTCGGTGTCGCGGCCACCCTGTGGCTGCGGCCGCGCCAGATCCAGCACAACTACGACCTGCTGCTCGACTCCGGGCTCATCGGACTCGGCGCACTGCTGGCCTCCTGGACCTTTCTCATCTCGCCGATCCTGCAGACACATGCCGCCACCATGAACACCGTTGTGGCGGCCATCTATCCGATACTCGACGCACTGCTGCTGACCATGGTCGCGCATTCGGTGGCGACGGCGACCCGCTCGGAGACCTCGCTGCGGCTACTGCACGTCGGCCTGATCGCGGTGCTGCTCGGCGATCTCGGATACAGCCTGGAGACCGTCGGCACCGCCACGATCGGGCGGGAAGTGTTGCTCGCACCGCTGCTGGCCGCTTACATCACCGTCGGGGTCGCGGCGCTGCATCCGACCATGGCCTGTCTGGGCGCACCGCGTCGCATCCATCCCCATCATTCGCGTCAGCGCGCCAGTGTCATCGCGGTCGCACTGATCATGGCGTCCCTGGTTCCGGTAGTGGGGTCCAGCCTCGACACTCTCGACCGAGTAGTCGTCTCTTCGCTGTTCGCGCTCTTGCTGATCGGCGTCCTGGCACGCAGCGAACGCGCCATCGTGCGCAGCGCCCGCAGTGAACGCCGCGCGCAGTATCAGGCCGACCACGACATGCTGACCGGACTGCTGAATCGGTCTGCCCTGTTGCGCGCGCTCAATCGCAATCACGAGCACTGGCTCGAACAACCGCTGAGCCTGCTGTTCATCGACCTGGACGGCTTCAAGATGGTCAACGACAGCTACGGCCATGCCGTCGGCGACGAGCTGATCGCGAACGCGGCCTCGCGCATTCGGCGGGTGATCCGCCGCGAGGACGTGGTGGCGCGCTACGGCGGCGACGAATTCGTGGTGCTCGCGCCGCTGGGCAGACAAGAGGCGGCCACGCTCGCCGAACAACTACTTGGCGCGTTCGTACGCCCCTTCGAATTGAGCGCGGGCGAGATCCCGATCACCGCGAGCGTCGGGATCGCCTGCGGCAGCCCGCGCAGTTACGACGCCAGCATCTACGACCTCATCCGAGACGCGGATTCGGCGATGTACCACGCGAAGGAGTACGCGCTCGGCTACGCGTTCCACGACGAATTGCGGCACGGTGCCCCCGATACGGGGCGCCGGAATTGGCGCCCCACCGATCGGTCGACGAGTACTGCCGTCTGATCAGTCGGTCAGCTCCTCGAGCAGACGCTTGGCCTCCTCCAGCTCGGCCGCCAGCTGCGCGACCTTGACCTGCTGCACCTCGCGCGCCGCATCGAGAATTCCGGCCACCACCTCGGCCACCTCCGGATGCAGCACCTTGGCGGCCTGCGCCACCGCGGAGCTTGTCACCGGCAGACCGCGCACGGCCCGCTTCTTGCCGCTGATCACATCGACCGACCACTCGCCGTCGGCAGTCCCGGTCAGTGTCACGGTGACCTCAGGCGTCTTCGCCTTACGCGCGGCGGCGGGCGCCTTCGCGGCGGGCTTCGCGCCGGGCGCGCCCGCGGCGGGCGGCTTGGCCGCGGCGGACTTGGCGGCGTTGTCGGCTTCGCTCGTTCCCGAGGCGGCCGGGCCCGGCTTGGGGACCGACGGTGTCGCCGAGTTGGCTCCGAGGGAGCCGGGATTCGGGGTGGACGGTGTCGCAACGCTCGTCAAGGTCGACGGCTGGGTCACGGTGGATTCCTTCCTGGTTGTCGACTTCGGCTGGGCTGGGGAAGCGGTCGCCGCGCGGGGCGGCTTGGTCAACGTCACTTCGGTAGGAGAAAAGGACAGTACATCCTTCGATCCGGTCGGACGGACCCGCAGGAAGTCTCCTACGGATGGATCATCGAGTTCGACCACCTTTCCCGATCGCCCTTCCGGCACGCCCACCGCGGCAGCGGTGAACCACACCATCGGCGGTCGGCCGCCGGCAATGTCCGTGGCGATCTGCTGAATCTCAGTGTCCGACAAGGGCTGTGGTTTGGTTCTGGACGAGGGCATGGTGACTCCGAGCGAATTCGTGGATGGCTGCGTGCACAGATGATGCCGCACGCTACCGACAGATTCGCAAGCTGCCACCACATCGACTCAGGAAATCACCAGGGCCGCAACCCCAGCGAACCCTGAGCTACATTCGAGATCCCGCGCTGAGGCTACCGTTCCCGCGGCGCTTGCAGGGCTGGAAACCAGATGTCGGTGAGCACATCCGCGGCCTGGTCGGCCGTGACATCGATGGTGCCCTGCATGGCCCAGCGGGTGAAGAAGCGTTCGAGTTGGGCGACAAGCAGTTCCACCCGCAGGCGAGCCTCGTCCTGACGGTCGGTCGGCCAGCGCGCCAGGTAGGAGGTCATCGCGTTGGGCAGGGACGCGATGCCCTGGCGGGCGATGTCACGGAATTCCGGTTCGAGCGCGGTGGCCTCGTCCCAGGCGGGCAGCAGGTCCTTGTATTCCTGGAACCAGCCGATGGCGCGGGTCATCCAGCCGACGAACTCGGCGCGCGAGCCGGTGTCGAGGACACGGTCCAGATCCTCATAGAAGTGCAGCGCACTCGGCGCGGTGCTCTGCTCGGCGACCGCGCGCAGCACCTCGAGCTTGCTGGCGAAATGCAGGTAGAACGTCGCCCGGCTGCAGCCGACGGCGGCGACGATGTCGTCGACCCGGACGGCCGCGTAGCCCTGGGCGCTGAACAGGTTCTTCGCGCCCTCCAGCAGCTTGGCCCTGGTCTGCAACTTCTGTTCGTCCCGCAGGCTGGCGCCGACCTGTTTCGACTTCGTTGGCATGGTGAGCGGCTACCTCGCGTGGGTCGGGAAACTATTGCTGACGTGCGACTTCCGGTGAGCAAGTGTACGTCCGACCCGGGCGGGCCGATGTCTTCACTAGACATTCTGTCATTCACTAGACACTGAGTCCAGTCAGTGTTACGTTGTTGCCTACGTCACTCCGGAGCGCCACGGCTCCGGACACTCGCCCGCCGTGTCCGGCGCCACTGCGAGCCGTGACGGCAGCTTCGAATGAGGACTACTGAATTGACTCCACGCACGCTTCCCAAGGTCTGCGTCATCGGCGCAGGCCCCTCGGGTATCACCACCGCCAAACGCCTGCAGGACTTCGACATCCCGTTCGACCTCTTCGAGGCGTCCGACGAGGTGGGCGGCAACTGGTACTTCAAGAACCCCAACGGCATGTCGGCCTGCTACCAGAGCCTGCACATCGATACATCCAAGTGGCGCTTGGCCTTCGAGGACTATCCGGTGCCCGGCGACTGGCCGGACTTCCCGCACCACTCGCAGCTGTTCCAATACTTCAAGGACTATGTCGACCATTTCGGTTTCCGCGACAAGATCCTGTTCGGCACCCTGGTGACCGCCGCCGAACGGCAGCCCGACGGCCGGTGGCTGGTGACCTCCAGTGACGGCCGCACCCGCGACTACGACGCCCTGATCGTGTGCAACGGCCACCACTGGGATCCCAATATCCCGGACTACCCCGGCGAATTCGACGGTGTGCTCATCCACAGCCACGCCTACAACGATCCGTTCGACCCGGTCGACATGCGCGGCAAGAAGGTCGTGGTCGTCGGGATGGGCAACTCCGGGCTCGACATCGCCTCCGAGCTGTCCCAGCGCTTCATCGCCGAGCGGCTGACCGTGTCGGCGCGGCGCGGCGTGTGGGTGCTGCCGAAATACGTCAACGGCAAGGTCGGCGACAAACAGTCGGTGCCACCATGGATTCCGCGCAAGCTGAGCATGAAGCTCAAGCAGCGGTTCGTCCGAAAATTTCGCGGCGACATGGAGTTCTACGGCCTGCCCACACCCGATCACAAACCGTTCGAGGCACACCCGTCGGCCAGTGAGGAGTTCCTACACCGAGCGGGCTGCGGTGACATCGGCTTCAAGCCCGCCATCACCGGATTGGAGGGCACGCGGGTGCGGTTCGCCGATGGCAGCACCGACGAGGTGGACGTCATCGTCTGCGCGACCGGCTACCACATCAGCTTCCCGTTCTTCTCCGATCCGGAACTGGTGCCCGACAGCAGCAATCGCATCCCGCTGTTCAAGCAGATGATGAAGCCGGGTGTCGACAATCTGTTCTATATGGGGCTCGCGCAGCCGCTGCCGACTCTGGTGAACTTCGCCGAACAGCAGAGCAAGCTCGTCGCCGCCTATCTGACCGGCACGTACCTCCCGCCGTCTGAGCCGCAGATGCACGAGGTTATCCGTGCCGCCGAGCAGCGCCGCAGCGGCCGCTACTACGACTCGCCGCGCCACACCATCCAAATCGAATTCGAGGCCTATGTGCGTGACATGAAGCGCGAAATGGCCAGTGGCGCAAAGCGTGCCGCGGCAGCGGGCAACGCGCTGCCGGTGCCTGCCCGAGTGCTCGAGCATGTGTGAGGCGGCGATGACAACGACGATGGGATTCTGCGCCGACCGTTTCGCGGCTGTGCGACAGGAACTGGAGAATCGGATCGCCGCGGACGAGGAGCTCGGCGCGTCGATCTGTGTGACCGTCGACGGCGAAACGGTCGTCGACATCTGGGGCGGGCACCGCGATATCGAGCGCACCACGCCATGGACCGAGGACACCCTGGTCAACGTCTTCTCCATCAGCAAGACCATGACGGCGCTGTCCGCGCTGCTGCTGGTGGATCGCGGCGAACTGGATGTGCGGCAGAAGGTCGCGCACTACTGGCCGGAGTTCGCCGCGAATGGCAAGGGCGACATCGAGATTCGTCAGCTGCTCGGACACACCTCCGGTGTCTCCGGCTGGCAGCGGCCGATCGAGCTGGCCGATATCTACGACTCCGAAGCGGCCAGCGCCCGCCTCGCGGCCCAACCGCCGTGGTGGGAGCCGGGTACCGCGTCGGGCTACCACGCCCTGAACTACGGACACCTGATCGGCGAGGTGATTCGCCGCATCACCGGCCGTAGCCTCGGACAGTTTTTCGCCGAGGAGCTCGCCGGACCGCTGGCGGCCGACTTCCACATCGGCACCGGGCCGGAACACCACCACCGCATCGCACCGTTGGTGCCACCGCCGCTGCTGGAGTTCGATATGGCCTCGCTCGATCAGGAGAGCATCCTGGTCAAGACGCTCACCAGCCCGCTGCTGGACATTGCGGAGGCCAATAGCGCCGCATGGCGGCAGGCGGAGATCGGCGCGGTAAACGGCCACGGCAACGCGCATTCGGTGGCGAAGGTGCAGTCGCTCGTATCCTGCGGCGGCGAGCTGAACGGCCGAAGGCTGTTGTCCGAGAAGACGATCGACCTGATCTTCGAACAGCAATCCGACTGCGCGGATCTGGCGCTGCTGCTTCCGCTGCGCTTCGGCATCGGCTACGGCCTGCCCCAGCCGCAGACCGCTCCCGAGGTCCCGGGCGGGCGCGTCTGCTGGTGGGCCGGATTCGGCGGGGCCATCGTCGTCAACGACCTGGAGCACCGAGTCACCTTCGCCTACACCATGAACAAGATGGCGCCGGGGCTGATCGGCTCCGACCGCGCCGACGCCTACCTGCTCTCGGTGTTTTCGGTGGTGCGAGGAGATCGCTCATGATGCGGGCGCTGCAACTCACCGATCCCGGTGTGCTCGAGCTGCGTAAAGTTCCGGTCCCCGAGATCGGCCCCACCGATCTGTTGCTGCGCGTCGGCGCGGCGGGCATCTGCCACTCCGATCTGCATGTGCTGCATATCCCCTTCAAGATGCGCGACGAACCGCTGACCCTCGGACACGAGATCGCGGGCACCATCGAAGCCGTCGGCAGTGCTGTCGGCGGCCGGTCGGCCGGTGAGCGCGGCATCGTCTACCTGTGCTGGTCGTGCGGGGTGTGCCGGGAATGCGTGAGCGGCAACGAAAATGTGTGTCTGGCCGCAGGGCGCACCGCGATGCCGCCGTGCCCAGGTCTGGGACCCGACGGCGGCATGGCCGAGTACATCAGGATTCCGGCCGCGTCCTTCGTGCCGATCGGTGACCTGGACTTCCTCCAGGCCGCGCCGCTGGCCGACGCCGCGCTATCGAGCTTTCACGCGATCAACGGTGCGCGTGAGCAGCTGCGGCCGGGTTCGGTCGCGGTGGTCATCGGCATCGGCGGGCTCGGCCACGTCGCGGTGCAGATCCTCGCCGCCACCAGCGCAGCGCACGTGATCGCGGTCGACGTGAGCGCGGAGAAACTCGACCTAGCCGCCCGTTGCGGCGCGGCCGAAGGACTCATCGGTGGACCCGGCACCGCCCACGAGATCCTCGACCGCACCGGAGGGCGCGGCGCCGACGCGGTGTTCGACTTCGTCGGCACCGACCAGACCGCGACCCTGGCCGTGGAATCGGTGGCGCCCAACGGCGCCTATCGCATGATCGGACTCGGGGGCGGCGCACCGGAGATCACCGCGGGCCCGGCGGGCGGACCGGGCTGGCCGTGGGGCGCATCGATCCGAAAGTCCTACGGCGGCACCAAATCCGACCTGATCAGCGCTGTCGCGCTCGCACAGGCGGGCAAGCTCAGAGTCGAAGTCGAACGCTATGACCTCGCCGAGGGCCGCGAGGCGCTCGACCGACTGGAACGCGGGCTGGTCACCGGCCGTGCGGTCCTGGTGCCGTAGGCAGGTCCGATCAATGTTGAGGAAGGTCATGTCATGACACAGCCTTTGGACCCGCAGGCCATGGCGGCCGCGGCGATCGCCCGGCTGACCGGGCCCGGCGGACAGTTCGAAATGGTCGTCGAGGAGGTGCTCGGCGCACCGATGCCGGTGATGCGGCATCGTGACCGCTCGCTCGGCGAGGTGCTCGCGGCATCCATCGCGTTGGCCGACCGCGACTACCTGGTCACCGAGGACCGCAGGATGTCCTACACCGAGCACGCGCGCGCGGTCGGCGCGCTGGCCCGCGCACTGCGCGACCAGTACGGCGTCGGAAAGGGCGACCGGATCGGCATACTGGCGGCGAACACGCCGGAATGGGTCGTCGCGTTCTGGGCGGCACAGACTCTCGGCGCCATCGCCGTCGGATACAACGCCTGGTGGGCGCCCCGCGAAATCGCCTACGGCATCGACCACACCCGGCCCGCGGTGTTGATCGTCGACGCGAAGCGGGCCGCGCAACTGGCGGAGCTGGATATCCAGGTCCCGGTGCTGACCATGGAGCACGACCTCCCCGCCCTGATCGCCGCATTCGACGACGGCGAACTGCCGCATACGCCGGTAGCCGAGGACGATCCTGCGGTCATCCTCTACACCAGCGGCACGAGCGGACGCCCGAAAGGCGCGGTGCACACCCAGCGAAACATGTTGGCGGTCATCGACTATCACCGTTTCAACGACGCACTGGCCGCCGCTTTCCAAGGCCGCGCCGACGACGGCGGCCCGAAAGGCAGGCGGTTCCTGCTCACCTCGCCGCTGTTCCACATCGCCAGCCTGCACAACCTGGTGATCCCGCGGATGGTGACCGGCGATACCACCGTCATATACCAGGGTTCGTTCGACGCCGATCGAGTGCTGCACCTGGTCGAACGCGAACACATCACCAACTGGGGCGCGATGCCGACGATGGCAAACCGGATGCTCGACACCGATCTGTCCCGCTATGACCTGTCCTCACTGACGTCGTTCTCGCTCAACTCGGCGCCGTCCTCGGCCGCACTGCAACACCGGCTACGCGAACAACTTCCGGTGGCGAAGACCGCGCTCGTGACCAGCTACGGCCTCACCGAATGCAGTACCGCGGCCACCCTGGCCGCCCCCGCCGAGCTAGCCGCGTTCCCGGATACGGTCGGCCGCCCCGTCGTCGGTGTCACCATCGAAATCCGGGACGCCGCGGGCAATGCCGTCCCCGAAGGCACCGAGGGCGAGATCTGCGTGCGCAGCCCCTACGTGATGCTCGGCTACTGGGAGGACGAGGCCGCGACAGCCGCCGCCATCACCCCCGACCGCTGGCTGCGCACCGGCGATATCGGCGTGCAAGAGCAGGGCCGGCTTCGCCTGTCCGGCAGGCGGTCCGATCTCATCCTGCGCGGTGGCGAGAACGTCTACCCCACCGAGATCGAGCAGTGTCTCGAGGAACACCCCGCGGTGCGGGAGTGCGCCGTCGTCGGCGTGCCCGATGCCGATCTCGGCCAGCAGGTCGCGGCGGTGGTGGTCGTCGACAACGACACGGCGACTACCGAACACGAGCTGGTCGAGTTCGCCAAGGAGCGACTCGCCTATTTCAAGGTGCCCGCACGCTGGCGGATCACCACCACAGCACTGCCACGCAACGCGACCGGCAAGGTCGTGCGCACCGGTATCGAGGTATGAGAAGACATGTACGACACCATCATCAAGGACGGCCGCTGGTTCGACGGCGCCGCTTCGCCCTCCGCGGTCCGCCATCTCGGCATCCGTGACGGCCGAATCGCCGTGGTCTCGATCGATCCGCTCGAGGAGACCGGCTGCCCGAACATCATCGATGCCGCCGGGAAGTGGGTGATTCCCGGAATGATCGACATCCATACGCATTACGACGTCGAGGTACTGCAAACTCCATCGCTGGCCGAGTCGGTCCGGCACGGCGTCACCACGGTGCTGCTCGGTTCGTGCTCACTGTCGACGGTGCACGTCGGGGCTTCCGACGCCGGCGACCTGTTCGGCCGGGTCGAAGCCATTCCACGCCGGCACGTGATCGAGGCTGTCACCGAAACCAAGACCTGGACCACGGCGCACGAGTTCGTCGACGCGCTGGAAGCGCTGCCGCTAGGTCCGAACCTGGCCGCGTTCATCGGGCATTCCGATATCCGTGCCGCGCAGATGGGCCTGGAACGATCCACCAGCAAGGACGTTCGGCCCACCGCTGCAGAACTCGACGCCATGGTGGCGAAACTCGAGGAGGCGCTGGACGCGGGCTTCGTCGGCATGTCCTCGCAGCAGCTGCTGTTCGACAAGCTCGACGGCGAAGTCTGTCGATCGCGCACCCTGCCCTCTACCTATGCGACAACTCGGGAACGACGCAGGCTCAACGCGATACTGCGGCGTCGTGGCCGCGCATTGCAGGGCGGCCCCGATGTCGCGCGGCCGCAAAGCCTGGTCGCGATGGCGGCCAGCAGTGTCGGGATCTTCCGCAGACCACTGAAGGTCAGCCTGCTGTCCGCGGCGGACATCAAGGCCATTCCCGCAGTGGCGCATATCTTTCCGTGGATCGCCAGAGTGCTCAACGCGTTGGGCGGCGACTTCCGGTGGCAGCATCTGCCGGTGCCGTTCGAGGTGTACTCCGACGGCATCGATCTGCCGGTCTTCGAGGAGTTCGGTTCGGGTGCGGCCGCGCTGCACCTGGCCGACCAGCTCGCGGCGCGCAGGGAACTGCTGCGCGACGAAGGCTACCGCCGTCGCTTCCGTAAGGACTACGACAAGAAGTTCGGCCCGCGCGTCTGGCATCGCGACTTCTTCGATGCCGAGATCGTCGAATGCCCGGATCAGACCGTGCTCGGTAAGACCTTCGGCCAGGTCGGGGTCGATCGGGGCGGGCTGCACCCGGTCGACGCCTTCCTCGACCTCGTTGTCGAGCACGGCACCAAGGTTCGATGGCGGACAACCATTTCCAACCACCGTCCGGAAGTGCTGGACCGGTTCGCCGCCGATCCCGGTGTGCAACTGGGCTTCTCGGATGCCGGGGCGCATCTGCGCAATATGGCGTTCTACAACTTCGGGCTGCGGTTCCTCCGCCGAGTACACGATGCCGAGCGCACGGGTCGTCCGATCCTGTCGCTGGAACGCGCTGTGCACCGCATCACCGGCGAACTCGCCGACTGGTACGGCATCGACGCGGGCCACCTGCGCGCCGGAGACCGGGCAGACCTGGTCGTGATCGATCCCGAACACCTCGACGAGACCACCGACGCCTACGCCGAGGCTCCGATCGCCCAGTTCGACAATCTCTCACGCATGGTCAACCGGAACGACGCCACCGTCACCGCGGTGCTGATCGGCGGCGAATACGTCTTCGGCAACGGCGTATCCGCCCCGGTCCTCGGCACCAGGAGGACCGGCCGCTTCCTGCGGGCAGGCGTGGCGGGCAGCTGAGGGGCACTCCCGAGTGCTTCGCGCCAGCGTCACCTCGGCATGGCGGCTAGGCCGCTGCGACGGCCGGCGGCTGAGCGGGTACGCGGCGCTCGGGTGGCGCACGCTGCCGCTGATTTTCCGATTCGTGCAGCGTAGGGCCCAATTCGCACGCGCGGGAGCCGAACTCGAGCTACCTTAGCTATAACCGGCGTTCACACTATGATCGCCCGGCCACTCGCAAGGAGGCGACGTGGAGATATTCGTGCATCAGGGCCGGGCTGTGGTCTTCGACCGGGTGGGCAGCGGTCCGCCGATCGTCCTGCTGCACAACGCGGGCACCCAACGCCGCATCTGGGGCGATCAGGTCACGGCACTGCGCGGCGACCATGAAGTCTTCGCGCTCGACCTGCCCGGCTACGGCGAATCCGAACAACCCGCCGACGGCTATCGCCTCGACGACTATGTCGCCATGCTCGGCGCGTTCCTCGACGCGCAGCACCTCACCGACGTCGTTCTCATCGGCAATTGCCTCGGCGCGGCCACCTCACTGCGCTACACGATCGCGCACCCCGCCGTCGTCCGGGCGCTGGTGTTGATCAACCCGCTGACCTGGAACACCGTCCGCGCCGGACGCCAAGCCGCAATGGCATGGGCCGATGCCCGGCTCCCTCTCGGTCCACTGGCCCGCAGGCTGGCGCTGCCCGAAGTGCTCGTCTCGCGGATCGTCACCGAACAACTCGGCGCCCGTGGCCGACGCCAGAAATTGCACCACTCGCCCCGACTGCGCGCCCACTGGTCCGACCGCGGCCGCCTGCAGGCCCTACACGGCCTGGTCCAGGACTTCCCGGGCTTCGCCGACCTCGACGCCTTCAGCCCGCCCGCCGGCTTCCCCCCGATCTGCACCATCTGGGGCAAGCAGAACCGCATCCTGTCGGCCCACGCGGGCGCGCGCCTCAACCACACCCTGCGCCCGGACACCGAAGTAGAGCTCCCCGACTGCGGCCACCTGCCCATGGTCGAAGACCCCGCCGCGGTGACGACCGTCATCACGACGTTCCTCACCGCTCGAGTGCGTAACTCCACAAGTACGTCCGACAGCTGACCTACACTCGAATCGCCAGCTGACTCTCGCGGCACCCACGGGTGCGCCGATTGCGCGAAGAGCCAGGTCAGCTCGTGTTGTTTGACGACATATGTTGCGGGAACCCGGTCGATAGTCATCGAGAAAGGGTTTGATGCCATGTTGCTACGCCGACTCGCCCGACCACTACTGGCGGCCTCTTTCGTCGCCGACGGGGTCGACACCCTGATGCATCCGGAACCGCGCGCCAAGGCCGCTGCCTCGCTCGTGCAGCGCGGCGAAGAGCGACTGCCGGACAATCTTGCCGCGAAGCTCCCGTCGGACACCGCGACGGTGGTGCGGGTCAATGCGATCGCTCAGGTGTCCGGCGGCGTGCTGTTGGCGCTGGGCAAGATGCCGAGGCTCGCCTCGCTGGTGCTTGCCGCGACCGTGATCCCCGCGACGGTTACCGAACAGGACTTCTGGGCCGAACAGGATCCGGACCGCAAGGCCGCTAAACGCAACGCGTTCCTGAAGGACATGGGTCTGCTCGGTGGCCTGATGATCGCGGCCGCCGATACCGCGGGCAAGCCGTCGCTGGGATGGCGCGGCAAGCGCGCGGCCCACCACGCCGCCGCCGCGGTCTCCGCGGCGCTGCCCTTCGGCGCATCCGAGGGCGCAACGGGCGAGGCGCTGCGCCAGCACGCATCCGAGGCCGCCGAGCGCGCGCGCACACGCACACTGAGCGGAATCGCCGCGGTGAAGGGGTCCGAGGTCGCGGGCGTCGCGCAGCAGCACGGCGCCGAGTGGGCCGATGTGGCGAAAGAGCGCAGCGCCGAGCTGGCCGAACTCGCCAGAGAACACGGCGTGGAGTGGGCCGAGATCGCCAAGGAGCACGGCTCGGAATGGGCCGAGATCGCCAAACACCGGGCCGCGATCCTGGCCGACATAGCCAAGCGCCGTGGCGCCGATTGGGCCGAAGTCGCCAAGGAACGTGCGCCCGAGATCGCCGAGACCGCTCGGCGGCGCGGTTCGGATTGGGCCGAGATCGCGAAGGAACGTGGACCCGAACTGGCGGCGACCGCCCGCGAGCGCGGGGCGCATCTCGCCGATGCGGCCCGCGATCGTGTCGAGGCAAGGCGCGGCTGATCTCCTCCGCAGCCGTCGGCGCTAGGCCGTCGCCTCGTATCCTTCGGCCAGCGCGGCGTCCAGCGAGCCGACACAATGCAGGCTCGAGGCGAGGCCGGTGATCTCGATGATGCGTCCGACGCTGCGCCCCGCCGTGATCAAAAATATTCGGCGAGCGGACTTTTCGGCCTCCGCGAGCACCTCGATCAACGCGGTGACTCCGGCCGCGGCGAAAAAGGTCACCGGTGACAGATCGACCACCATGGTGGTCGCTTGAAAACCGAAGGCACGCACCAGATTCTCCCGCAGCGTCGGCGCGGTGCACAGGTCGATCTCACCGGTGACCTCGATCAGTGTCACGTCACCGCGCGGACGGCTCACACAGAACTGGATCGCCGCTGCTGCGCCGGACGCACATACACTGGTGCACTCAACAACATTCACAGAACGGCTGGACATGGGCTGGCTCCTGGGGGCCCGTCGCTGGCACACAGGGACAGACCTGTCTCTCTAGTGAAGCAGGGTCGCACAGCTCTGTACAGGGATAGAGTATGGCCATGACTGCCAGCAACGACCCAGTTGTCGGCGCTCGCGAGCGAATTCTGGCCACTGCCTACGGGTTGTTCACCCGACGCGGTATTCGAGATGTCGGCATCGACGAAGTGATCGCCAAGGCCGGGATCGCGAAAGCCACATTGTACCGGCATTTTCGGACGAAAGACGAGTTGGTCATCGCGGTGCTCGCGCGCCGCGAACGACTGTGGACCTTCGGCTTCGTCGAGCACCGGTCGCACGTGCGCGGCAACACACCGGAAGAGCGTTTGCTGGCCATTTTCGACGTATTCGACGAATGGTTTGCCACCACGGATTTCGAGGCATGCACCTTCATCAATGTTCTGGTGGAAATGGGCCCGAACCATCCGGCCGGGCGGGCGAGCATCGTGCATCTCGACCGAATTCGTGACGTGGTGCGCGCCCGAGCGATCGAAGCGGACCTGCGGGATCCCGAGGAGTTCGCCCGTTGCTGGCACATCCTGATGAAGGGTTCCATCGTCGACGCGACCGAGGGCGATCGCGGCGCCGCCCGTCGCGCTCAGCGCATGGCGGCCGCCCTGATCGATCAGTATCGCAGCGATGCGGCTTAACCGAATTCGAACGTCGCCACCACGGGGGCGTGATCGGACTCGGGATATTTGACATCGGTGGCGAAGGCACCGGATTCGTCGTGCAGCACCTCGTTGTGAATCTCCGAACCACGGTAGTGGGCAAGCAGATTGCGGGTGACCAGGATGTGGTCGAGCATCTGCCCCCTGCCGTGATGGAGCAGCGAGTACCGGGCAGGCTCGGGAATCGTGTTCTCGACCGGCACCAGCACCCGTCCGGCCAGCGCACCATTGCCGGTTTCCTCGACATCGCCCCGAATGGCGACCAGCGGCACCTCGTCGGCGGTGGCGTTGAAGTCCCCCGCGACCACGATGCGCGCTGCCGGATCCTGGTCGAGGATCGAATCGACGAGCCGCCGCACTTCCACGGCCTGGCTCATCCGCTTCATCGACGAGATGAATGAGCCCTCGGCCACCGCGTCGGCGCTGCGCCAGGTGAAATCATCGATCTTCTGGCCCGGAATATTTGTGGGCAGCTTCGATTTCAGATGCACCACGATCACATGCAGCAGTGCGCCTTGCAGATCGAGTTCCACATGCAGGATCGGCCGCTCCAGCAGAATCGACAGCGGTTGCGGCGCGGGCGGACTCGCGGTCAGTATCTGATACATCGGCGCCGCGACCAGCGTGTTCAGCAGTTGCGCCCGCGCCATCACCGGTAGCGAGGTGACCACGACCAGGTTTCGTTGATCGAAGACCTGGCCGTGGGGATCCAGGGTCGAGACGACATTCGCGCCCGCCTGCTTGGTCCCCGCGAGCAGTTCCGCCAAGGCGAGCAAAGCCCGTGGCTGCCCGGCCCGCTCCTGCCCGTGCACCTCTTGCAGACACAGCACGTCGGCCCGCAACCTCTCGATCTGCGGCCGCATCACCGCTATCCGGTCCGCCAATGACGGCCGGATGTTCGGCGGCACCTCATCGAAGTTTTCCAGATTGAACGTCGCGATACGCAGGGTGACCATCGCAATGCACCGATCCTCCACAGGCCCGACCAACTGTTGACACGAACGATGGTCCTCCGCGGGCCACCCGAAATCCTGAGTACCGACTACTCGAATACCGGGTCGGCGCCCCGAACGGCCGGTTGTTGTCGAACTGACCGGCGCACCGCCGGTCGAGCGAGCGCGCGAATCATCGTGGCCGAGAATCTCGGGTGCGAGCGGGAACCAGTCGGCACTGCCGTCCGACTCAGTAGTCAGGCAGCAGACAGCGCTGCGGACTCCGCGGGAGGACTCATGAAACGCGCCATCGTGCCGGCACTGGCCGCAGGCATCCTCGCCCTCACGGGCTGCACGACCACGGTGCCCGAATCCTCCCCGGCAGGCGATAGCTCCTTCGCATCGACCGAGGGGATCACGCGCTATCCGATCACCCTCGATAACTGCGGCAAGCCCTACACCTACACCGAGGCCCCCGAACGCGCGGTCGTCATGAACGGCGGTTCCGTCGGCGAGGTCTCGTCGCTGATCGCGCTGGGCGTCGGCAATCGGATCCTGGCCAATGCCCAGTCCTACGGCTTCTCCGATGTCCCCGGCCGGGCCGCGGCCATCGCTGCCCTTCCCACCGGCGGCATCACCTACAACAGCATGCAGGACATCCCGCGCGAGGCCATGCTCGCGCAGCACGCGGACTTCGTGCTCTCCACCGGCGGGGGCGGCTTCGCCGCCGACCATGGCTTCGCCACCCGCGAGCAATTGGCCGCCGCGGGCGCGAATACCTATGTGCCACACACGAACTGCGGCGCGTCCGGAGCGGTGACGGGAACACCCAGCGTCGATGACAGCTATACGATGCTGCGCGACCTCGGCGCGGTCTTCGACGTACCGGGCCGCGCCGAACAGCTCATCGGCGAATCGCGGCGCAAGATCGCCGACACCGTCGCCGCAGTCGCGGGGGCGCCCAAGAAGAGCGTGCTGCTCGTCTTTCCCGGTATGGGAATGGGTGACGCGGGCGATTTCTCGGCCATCGCGGCGGGCGGAATCTGGAACGACATCATCGACAAGGCCGGTGCGGTGAACCCGTTCAACCGCACCGACGGCACCACCTTCGTGACGATCAGCAAGGAACAGCTCGCCGTGACACCGATCGACGGTGTGATCGTGGTGAACTATCGCAATCCCGATATCGACGCGGCGGCCCGGCGGATCCTCGATCAGTTCCCGCAGTGGAATGCCGCCAAGAACACGACCTATGTGGCGCTCTCGGATTCGATCTATCTCGGTCCAAGCAACGACATCGCGGTGGACAAGATCGCCCGGCTCGTGCACCCCGAGCAGTTCTGACCGATGCCGCCCATCGCCGCTGCGTCGTCTCCGCGCTCGCCGGAATCCGGTCTGCAGCGCCTCGGGTCCCGGCTCCCGTGGGGCGGTCGGTCGAACCGTACGCGCGCGCCCTTCGCCGGGACTCCACTGCCCGTCGCGATCGCCGTATCGGTGGGCGTGCTGTGCGCTGTGATGCTGGTGTCGGTCAGCGCCGGATCGGTCACCGTTTCTCTCGCCGACACCGGGCGGGTGATCTTCGCCCATGTCAGCGGTAAGACACCCGGTGTCGGGTTCACCGTCGACCAGATCGTATGGAACTACCGTGTGCCGCGCGTCATCCTCGCCGCGCTGTGCGGTTGCGGCCTGGCCGTCTCCGGGATGATTCTGCAAGCGCTGGTGAACAATCCGCTCGCCGACCCCTACGTCCTCGGCCTGTCCTCGGGCGCCTCGCTCGGCGCGGTGACGGTGATGGTTTCCGCGGGAGCGGCGCTCGGCGGCGTCGGCGTCTCCACTGCCGCGTTCCTCGGCGCGATCCTCACCGCCGCAGTGGTATTCGCGCTCGGGCAGCGTCGTGGCACGGTGGCGCCGATCCGCCTGGTCCTGGCCGGCGTCGCCGTCGGCTATCTCTTACTGGCGGCGACGAACTACCTCCAGTTGCGCGCAACGCCCAACGAACTGCGCGCGGTGATGTTCTGGACCATGGGCAGTGTCGCCGGGGCGAGCTGGGAGCGACTCGGTCCGGTCACGGTGGTGGTGCTGCTCGTCGTCGCCGTGGTGCTGACCTTCGGCCGTCGGCTGAATGCGCTCGGCACCGGCGACGAACAGGCCACCGCCCTCGGTGTCGACGTGCGCACGACCCGGATCATCCTGCTGGTGCTGGCCTCCCTGCTGACCGGCACGCTGATCGCGGTCGCGGGCGGAATCGGGTTCGTCGGCTTGATGATCCCCCATCTGGTGCGCCTGAGCTTCGGTATGGACCACCGCCGCGCGCTGCCGCTGTCGGCATTGCTCGGCGGCGCCTACCTCGTTGCGGTGGACTTGCTTTCACGCACCGTCGCCGCCCCCGATGAACTACCGCTCGGCATCTTCACCGCCGCGTTCGGCGCACCGTTCTTCCTGTGGCTGCTGCGCCGCGACGGGGGCCGGACATGACCGAGAACTCCTCCGAATCACCTACTGCCGGAACGACTGTCGCTTTCGACAACGGCACGCCCCCCGGCGGCGCGATCGCACCGGCCGCCGAACTGTCTGTCACCGGGGTGACCGTCACGTTCGGCAATTCTCCCGCGCTCGATGCGGTGACAATGCAGGTCCCTCCGGGCTCGATCGTCGGCGTGGTCGGGCCCAACGGCAGCGGAAAGACAACCCTGCTGCGCACGATCTACCGTTCGCTGCGACCCGATAGCGGCGCGGTGCTGATCGACGGGGCCGACATCACCGCGATGTCCGTGCGCACCGCGGCGCGCTCGACCGCGGCGGTGCTGCAGAGTGGCGCCGGATCACCGGAGCTGACCGTCACGGAAATGGTTGAGCTGGGACGCAACCCGCACCACGCATTGTTCAGCCGCGATACCGCCGACGATCGCGCGGCCGTCACAGCGGCGATGGCCGAAACCGGTGTGACCGCCTACGCCGACCGCTCCGTCGGGTCGCTCTCCGGCGGCGAGCGCCAACGCGTCCTGCTGGCCAGAGCGCTCGCGCAACGTCCACGCCTGCTAGTCCTCGACGAACTCACCAACCACCTCGACGTCCGCGCCCGCTTCGAACTGCTCGACCTGGTCCGCTCCACCGGCATCACCACTCTCGCCGTTCTGCACGAACTGGACCTGGCCGTCCGCTACTGCGACCAGCTCGTCGTCCTGCACCACGGTCGCGTCGTCGCCGCGGGCCCGGTCCTCGATGTCATGACGCCAGCCCTCCTACGCACCGTCTTCGGCGTCATCGCCACCACCACCCGCCACGACGACCACACCATCCGAATCAACTACGCCGCCACCCCCCTTGCCGCCCAGCCATGACATCGACCTCGACGAGCCGAATATCACTGCGCGGGCTACTCGACGGGCACCGCGGCCATGTTCCGATCGACGAGACGGGCTCGGCCGTTGGCACTGCGATGGGCGGTGAAACGGGTTGCGGCGATGCGGCCTTCGTGAGCGCGGACTACTCCCGAGCGGACCGCACCGGCGGGGCAGCCGCATATCGCCACGACCTCGGCGTAGGTGCGGGGAACTTCGGTCTCCCCGTGGACGACAATCTCGACGTGGAGTGCAAAGTGTGCCGGACGGCGCTGTCGGCTCGGATCGATGGCGAACGTGAAACCGTTCCCGCGGCGCGGGTGGACGAGCATCTGGAACAGTGCATCGAGTGCTGCTCCTGGTACGTCGCGGCGGTGGAGACCACGCGGCTGCTGCGCCGCGGCTCCGGGTACGCACCCGATCTCACCGCCGCGATCTTCGCCGCCGCCGACCTGGACCGGCCGCGGCCCTCGCTCGGGTCGTGGATGACCGCCTGGTTCGCGTCCTGGCGCACCGCGCTGACCTCCTCGCGCACCGTATGGACCCGGCTGCTGCTCGGTGTACTCGGCGGCGTGCAGTGCGGCTTGGCGATCGGCCAGGTCGCGGGGGCAGATTTCGGCATGAGCCACCAGCACGGCAGCGATCTGACCCGGCACCTGCTGAACGAAAGCACCGCGTGGAGCCTCGCGATCGGCATCGGCTTCATCTACTGCGCGTTGCGGCCGTGCGCGACCTCGGGCGTGCTGCCGGTGCTCGGTGTACTGGTCGCGACGCTGACGGCGTTCGTGATCGGCGATCTGAACTCGGGGGTCGTGCCGCTGTCGCGTGTCCTGTCCCACGGTGTCCTCGTCGTCGCACTCGTGTTGGTCGTTGTCGTGCACCGCACCCGACGACCGCAAACCTCGCCACCCTCGCGCACCACCAGCAGCCCGCCCACCGAACTCGTCCTGCCGCCCGGCGCCCAGCTCGGCCGTCGCACCGGCCACCTCAGATCGACCCGAGATCCCGCCGCCTGACCGAACGGAAACATGAGCACCGACGTCGCATTTCCGGAATCCGCCACCCGTACCGAACCCACCGCCCGCCTCTCGCTCGCCGTCTCCGGCATGAGCTGCGCGGCCTGTGCGACCCGGGTGGAACGCAAGCTCAACAAGGTAGCCGGCGTGACCGCCTCGGTGAACTACGCCACCGGTGTGGCGACCATCGATGCCACCGGCGACGTGACGGCCGAACAACTGTGCGCCGATGTCGAATCGGCGGGCTATGGCGCGGAACCTGTTGTCGCGCATACGGGCCGGATCGATTCGGCTCCCGAGGACGCGGCCGTCGCCGATCTGTTCCGCCGCCTGGTTGTCGCGTTGCTGCTGTTCTTCCCCCTTGCCGACCTGTCGGTGATGTTCGCGACCGTGCCGGCCACCCGGATCTCCGGCTGGCAAGTGATGCTGACGGTGCTGGCGTTGCCGGTGGTGGTGTGGTCGGCGGCGCCCTTCCACCGGCGCGCCTTCCACGGCGCGAAAAGCCTTGCCGCGAGCATGGACACGCTGGTCTCGGTCGGAGTGATCACCGCGACGCTGTGGTCGTTGGACACCATGTTCCTGCATTCGGATCGCGCACAGCCCGCACCGGACGGGGTGTGGGACGCGATCTGGTCCAGCGATTCCATCTATCTCGAGGTCGCCGCGGGCGTCACCGCGTTCGTCCTCGCCGGTCGGTATTTCGAGGCGAAGGCCAAACGGACGGCAGGCAGCGCGCTGCGAGCGCTGGCCGCGCTCGGTGCTCGCGAGGTGACCGTGCTGACCCGTGGCGATCACGAAATGCGAGTGCCGATCGGCGAACTCGTCGAGGGCCAGCGGTTCGTCGTGCGCCCCGGCGAGACCATTGCGACCGACGGCCTGGTGGTGTCCGGCGGATCCAGCGTCGACGCGAGCGCGATGACCGGCGAATCCATCCCGGTGGATGTGACGCCCGGGATGGAGGTCATCGGCGGCACCACCGCGTTGACAGGACGGCTGATCGTGGAAGCCGCTGTGGTGGGCGCGGATACGAAGTTGTCGGGGATGATCCGGCTGGTCGAGCAGGCTCAGACCGGGAAGGCGCGCATGCAGCGGGTGGCCGACCGGGTGTCGTCGGTGTTCGTGCCCGTCGTTTTCGCGATTGCCGCCGGTACCTTCGTGACGTGGCTGCTGACCGGCGCCGGCGCGGAGAAGGCAGCGGCAGCCGCACTCGCGGTACTTGTCGTCGCGTGCCCGTGCGCCTTGGGGCTGGCGATTCCGACGGCATTGATGGTGGCGTCCGGACGCGGCGCACAGCTCGGCATCTTCATCAAAGGCCACCAGGCACTGGAAGCCACGCGGGATGTGGACACCGTGGTGCTCGACAAGACCGGGACCGTCACCAACGGCGCGATGAGCGTTGTCACGGTATCCGTGGTCGGGGCAGCGACGGTGAACGACACGGCGCCGGTGGACAGCGCGACAACCGCGGACAGCACGGTAGCTGTAGGCAACACGGCGACCGCCGATGGCTCGGACCGCGACGTGATCACCGAATCCGAGGTGCTGCGGCTGGCCGGTGCCGTCGAAGCGGCCTCCGAGCATGCCGTCGCGGCGGCCATCACCCGATATGCGAAGGAACTGCTCGGCGAACTGCCCGCGGTCGAATCCTTCACGGCGCTACCGGGATTGGGCGCCAGCGGCGTAGTGGGAAGCAAGATCGTGTCCGTCGGCCGACTGCGTCTGCTGAACGAACAGGGCGTCGAGGTTCCCCCGTCGTTGAATCGCATCGTGCGGCAGCAGGAACGGGCCGGGCGCACGGTGGTGCTCGTCGTCGTCGACGGCCTCGCCCGCGCGGTGATCGCGGTGGCCGACACGGTGAAGGAGACGGCCGCCGACGCGGTCGCCCGGCTGCATCGACTCGGACTGCGCACCATGATGTTCACCGGCGACAACGCCTACGCGGCCCAATCGGTCGCCGACGAGATCGGCATCGCTGAGGTTGTCGCCGAACTGCTTCCGGAAGGCAAGGTCGAGCTGATCGCGGGCCTGCAGGAACAAGGCCACCGCGTCGTCATGGTCGGCGACGGCATCAACGACGGCGCCGCCCTCGCCACCGCCGACCTCGGCATGGCCATCGGCGCAGGCACCGACGTCGCCATCGCCGCGGCCGACGTCATCCTGGTCCGCGACGACCTCGGCGCCGTCGCCGACGCTATCGAACTGGCCCACGCCACCCTGCGCACCATCAAGGGCAACCTCGCCTGGGCCTTCGGCTACAACGTCATCGCCATCCCCATCGCCGCCCTCGGCTACCTCAATCCCCTGATCGCAGGCGCGTCCATGGCATTCTCATCGTTCTTCGTCGTCTCCAACAGCCTCCGCCTGCGCCGAGCCCGCTTCCGGCAGTGAGCGCAGCTCGCATCCGCGGCCTCGAAGTCGCACGTGGTCACTACAGCGAAACGACTTCTTTCCTGGCGCCGAATGGACCTCGGCCTGCCGCCGCCGAAGCGCGAAAAACGGCGAGCACGACCCGCGGTCAGCGGCGGGTGGCGGCCAGCTGCTCGAGCATGGCGTTGTACGCGGCGAGGTCGGAGTCGGCGTAGGCGTCGTCCTTGCGGTCGCTGCGCACGGCGGTGCGGCGATCCTGGGCTACCCATTGGGACAGAAGTGCGCCGACGACGAGCAGAATCGGGACTTCGCCCGATACCCAGGCGATTGCGCCGCCGGCCCGTTGATCCGACAGGAGGTCGGTGTGCCACGGCAGGTCGAGCTGGTCGTAGAAGCGGGCGCCGATCACGGTGTTCATCGACATCACCGCGACGCCGAAGAAGGCGTGGAAGGGCATGATCGCGAACAACATGCCGAGCCTGCCCAGGTGCGGCAGCCTGCGCGGGCCGGGGTCGATGCCGATGATGCCCCAGTAGAAGAGGTAGCCGATGATCAGGAAGTGCACGTTCATCAGCACGTGACCCCAGTGGTATCGGATCAGGTTCTCGAACAGCGGCGTGAAATACAGACCATAGAGCGAGGCGACGAACGCGGCGATCGCCGTGCCTGGATGCGCGATGACCGCGGTCGGCCGGGAATGCAGAAGCCGCAGCACCCATTCGCGCACACCGGGTACCTCGTCTCGTCCAGCGGCGGGCACCGCGCGCAATAACAGCGTCATGGGAGCACCGAGCACCAGGAGCACGGGCACGAACATGTTCAACGCCATGTGCGTGATCATGTGCACGCTGAACATGGCATAGCCGTAGCTGCCGATACCCGACGACGTCGAAATCAGCAGGACCGCACAGCCACTCACCCAGGAGGTCGCACGCCACTGCGACCAGCTGTCGCCACGTCGGCGCAGCCTCAGCACCCCCGCCGCATACAAGACGGCACCGGCGACGGCCGCGGTCGCGAGCACGATATCGAAGCGCCACACTGCCATCAGCCGGATCGCATCGGGCTGTTGCGGCAGGTTGAAGCCGATGAACACCTCTTGCGCGGTGAACGTCCGATCGGCGAAGGCGGGCGCGGGCTGGACCGCCATCGCCACTATCGTCGTCAGCGCGACCGCGGAAAGTGCCGCGACACCGCCGATCAGGAGCACCAGCCGGGCACGTGCGGAATCCGAGGAAGCGCCGCGGCTCGACACCGCCGCGATCCGCCGCACCGTCACCGCGACACCGATCGCGAGGACAACTGCCACCATCGCGAGCCGCCCGTATCCGGATGCCGGTACCGCTGACCATGGCAACAGCACAGCCGCGAGCACCAGCCCGCTAGCGACGGCCGCCACCAGACACAGCCGGGCGATCGTCACACAGCGCCGCACCGCGATGGCGACGTGAGATCCGTTGCGCCACACCTGCGCCGCCACGCACCAGGCCAGGCCGGGCAGTATCGACACCGCGATCTGGAAGATGATCATCGCGCCGGTGGCGTAGTCGTGGTCAGGTCCCTCCCCCGCATTGCCGACCAGCACCGGTGGCAGCACCGCGATGGCCGCCGACGCGGTCCACGCCGCCAACCCGACCCAGGACAATGTCAATCGAGTGGCGAGGGTCAAGACACCGCCGAACGCCGCGACGACGATCCATGCCTTCGGTTTCTCGCTCGCATCGATCAGCGCACCGAGCGCACCGAGTCGGAACACCGCCGCTGTCGACAGGCCTGCCGCATTGCCCGCAGTGACCGGAACCAGCAGCAAGGCCGACACCGACCACACCGCTGCCGCCCGCTCGGCGACCCGGACTCCGGCGTACCCGTCGACATCGACCCGGCCGCCCGCCGTGACGGCGGTGCAGCACACCGCGTAGACCAGGGATCCGAGCGTGACCGCGCCCGCGAGCGCGGCCACCACCCGAAGCACCACATACCCGAGCACATCCCCGATGCCGGGATAGGCGGTGCCCGCTTCTCGATAGGGCAGTTCGCCCGCGCCGAGAACCGATCCGACAATGAGTACCAGCGAAACGAGCGCCGCCGCACACCAGATGACGTGGACTGTCGAGCGCTGCACCTGCACGTTGTCGTCCACCAATCCCTTGGAAAGTCCTGCGTGGGAAACCGGCCCTCGTCCAGCCGTCGGCTGGACTCGCGCGAAAGTTCCCGAGGCCCACGGGAAATCGGCTCGATGAGACGAGCGTCACAGACTACCGTCGTCGAATCGGGTCGGGTGGTCGTTATCCGACTGCGTGCGCCCGCGGTGATCGGGATGTGCTGGTAGCCGCGCAGGTTCACCAGCGAGCGGCGGGGGTTGGAGAAATCAGGTGACGTTCGCGCTCATTCCGCCGGAGATGGTCACAGCTTCACCGTTGAAGTGGCGGCCGTGATCGGAAACCAGCAGCAGCACCGCCTCCGCGACTTCGGCGGGATCGATCAGGTCGCCGTTCGGCGGGCCGGAGTTGAACATCTTCATGGCGTCTTCGCGGGTCGGATTTTCGATGTCCGGCATCAGGTGTCGCCACATGGCGGTGTTTTGGATCATGTCGGTGTCCACGCCGGAGGGCAGGACCGCGTTGACGGTGATCCCGTGCTCGACCACTTCCAGTGACAACGATTTGACCAGACCCAGCACCGCCCATTTGGCCGCGGCGTAGTGGCCGGCGCCCTTGACGCCCATCCGGCCGACAATGGAGGAGGTCGCCACGATTCGGCCCCACCGGCGTTCGATCATGTACGGGACCACGGCGCGGAAGCTGTGGAATACGCCGGTGAGGTTGACGTCGATCATGTCCTGCCAGGTCTGCTCGTCCATCTCCGCGACGGGCGAATTGGACGAGATGCCGGCATTGGCGACGAGGATGTCGATACGACCGAACTCGTCGATGGCCTGCTCGGCCACCGCGTTCATCTCCGGCCCGCTGCGCACGTCGGCCTTGATCGCCACACAGCGGCGGCCTGTTTCCGCCACCAGTTTTGCGGTCTCGGCGAGATCGGCGTCGGAACTCAGCGGGTAGGGGACGGTGGCGATCGGTCCGGCGATATCGCACAGCACGATGTCCGCGCCCGCGGCGGCGAGCGCCACCGCATGGGCGCGACCTTGGCCGCGCGCTCCACCGGTGATCACAGCTACTTTTTCGTCGAGATTCCCCATCGTTCTACCCCCTATCCGTGCATGGCCCGGTAGGCCCACCCATCGTCGCACGATCGAATCGGCCACCGGGCGCCAATGGCGGAAAGCGCCCATTTCGGAGATCGAAAAGGCGCATAATCCGGACACAGGCTGGTCGGCGGTTGGGAAGGTGGCGACGGCCGTGAGTACTACTACTCGAATACAAGCTGTTCGACCGTATCCGCAGCGTGTGGGGCCGAAGGGGTCCTACCTCTGGAAAATGATCACCACCACCGATCCGAAGGTGCTCGGGGTCATGTATTTGACCACCGCGATGAGTTTCTTCTTCATCGGCGGCCTGATCGCCCTGCTGATGCGCGGTGAGCTGGCACGGCCCGGCATGCAGTTCCTCTCGCCGGAGCAGTTCAACCAGCTGTTCACCATGCACGGCACGATCATGCTGCTCTTCTATGCCACCCCGATCGTGTTCGGTTTCGCCAATGCCGTTCTGCCACTGCAGATCGGTGCACCCGATGTCGCCTTCCCGCGGCTCAACGCGTTCAGCTACTGGCTGTACCTGTTCGGTGCGACCATGGCGACCGCGGGGTTCCTCACCCCGGGCGGCCCTGCCGATTTCGGGTGGACCGGCTATACCCCGCTGAGCACCTTCGAGCACGCGCCCGGCGTCGGCGCGGATCTGTGGATCATGGGTCTGGCCGTCTCCGGTCTCGGCACCATCCTCGGTGGCGTCAACATGATCACCACCGTCGTCTGCCTGCGCGCCCCCGGTATGACGATGTTCCGGATGCCGATCTTCACCTGGAATATTCTTGTCACCAGTGTGCTTGCGCTACTCGCCTTTCCGATTCTGACCGCGGCGTTGATGGCGCTGGCGTTCGACCGGCATCTGGGCGGGCACATCTACGACACAGCCACCGGCGGAGTTCTCTTGTGGCAGCACCTGTTCTGGTTCTTCGGCCACCCCGAGGTGTACATTGTCGCGCTGCCGTTCTTCGGGATCGTCACCGAGATCTTCCCGGTGTTCAGCCGCAAACCGCTGTTCGGATACAGCACGCTGGTGTACGCGACGCTATCGATCGCCGCGCTGTCGATGGCGGTGTGGGCCCACCACATGTACGCGACCGGGGCCGTGTTGCTGCCGTTCTTCTCGATAATGACCTTCCTGATCGCGGTCCCGACCGGTGTGAAGTTCTTCAACTGGATCGGCACCATGTGGCGCGGTCAGCTGACCTTCGAGTCACCGATGCTGTTCTCCGTCGGGTTCCTCGTCACGTTCCTGTTCGGTGGGCTTTCCGGCGTCGTCCTGGCCTCTCCGCCACTGGACTTCCATGTCACCGACAGCTATTTCGTGGTCGCGCACTTCCATTACGTGCTGTTCGGCACGATCGTGTTCGCGACCTTCGCGGGCATCTACTTCTGGTTCCCCAAGATGACCGGTCGCATGCTCGACGAGCGGCTGGCCAAGTGGCATTTCTGGACCACGCTGATCGGGTTCCACGCCACGTTCCTGGTGCAGCACTGGCTGGGCGCCGAGGGCATGCCGCGGCGCTACGCGGACTACCTGCCCGGCGACGGGTTCACCACGCTGAACACGATCTCCACGATCGGTGCGTTCATTCTCGGCGCTTCGATGCTGCCGTTCGTCTGGAACGTCTTCAAGAGCTTCCGCTACGGCGAAGTGGTCACCGTGGACGATCCGTGGGGCTACGGCAACTCCCTGGAGTGGGCGACGACCTGCCCGCCGCCGCGGCACAACTTCTACGAACTGCCGCGTATCCGGTCGGAGCGTCCGGCGTTCGAGTTGCACTACCCGCACATGGTCGAGCGCATGCGCGCCGAGGCATACAGCGGCTGGGGCTCCGGCGGACAACATGCCACTGAGCTGCGCGAAGAGACGCGGGCGGCGGTAGCCACCGACGGTGAACCCGGTACGCGGCCACCGGAGACCCGCGCGCCGGACGCCTCCGCGCCGTAGCCGACCCGCCTCGCTAGGGTCGTGCCGTGACAGCACCCGACTCCTCCCGCATGTACGACGGGCGTCCTGTCGCAGACCGCAGGGCCCAGCGACGGGCGCAGTTCCTCGCCGCGGGGCTCGAGCTGTTCGGTGAGAGCGGCTATCAGGACAACTCGATCACCGCGCTGTGCCGGGCCGCGGGCCTGGCGCGCAGCCAGTTCTACGAGCACTTCCACAACCGTGAGGAGCTGCTGCTCGCCGTCTTCGACATGATCCAGGAGGAGGCGAGGCAGGCAGTGGCCGAGGCGGTCGACCTGACCGAACCCGGTGATAGCGTCGGCTGGGCGCAGGCCGCTGTGCGTGCCTATGCCGAATCGCTCGGGCGCGACCCGCGCCGGGCGCGGATCTCACAAATCGAGATCGTCGGCGTCAGCGAACGGGTCGAACAGCACCGCATCGACCAGCGTGAGGCCTGGATGACATTCTTCGCCGATCAGTGCACACGCACCCTCGGACCGGACTTTGTCCCGCCGGGCGGCTACCGGGCGGCGGCGACCGGGTTCGTCGGCGCACTGAACGCCCTCGTGCACCAGTGGAGCACCGGTGACTCGCGCCTCGACCTGGCGGCCGTCACCGAGGTGCTGACCCGATTCCTGACCAGCCTGACGACCGTCAGCGAGTAGCCCGACCGTTCGTCGTCGCCCGAATGTTCTCCCGGACCGCCGCCAGATCCGGGTAACCGTTGACAGCCATCAGCAGATCCGCTTCCGCCAGGATCATCCGCAGCACGTGGATCAGACCGGGCACCCCGGCCAGCGCGAGGCCATAGACGTACGGACGCCCGATGCCGACCATCGTCGCGCCGAGCCCGAGCGCTTTGACCACGTCGGAGCCCGACCGCACGCCGGAGTCGAAAAGCACGGGCACCCGGTCATCGCAGGCCGCCACCACGGCGGGCAGCGTCTCCAGTGCGCTGAGGCCGCCGTTGGCCTGCCGCCCACCGTGATTCGAGCAATAGATGCCGTCGACGCCGCCGTCGATGGCGCGGCGGGCATCGTCGGGGTGCGAGATGCCCTTGAGCACGATCGGCAGATCGGTCAAGGACCGTAGCCACTCCAGATCCGACCAGGACAGCGGGTTACCGAAGGTTTGAATCCAGTTCAGGATGATGGTTTGCGGGTCGTCGGACCCCACCATCTTCTGGAACACCGGATCGGAGGTGTAGTTCTTCAGTACATGCCCGCGCAGCTGTGGGAAGTTGCCCGTCGCGAGATCACGCGGCCGCCAGCCGGGAATCCAGGTGTCCAGGGTGACCGTGATGCCGCGGTATCCGGCCGCCTCGGCCCGGCTCACCAGGCTCGCGGCGAGGTCGCGATTCTTGGGCGTGTAGAGCTGGAAGAAGCTGGGCGTCGCACCGGCGTGTGTGACGACCTCTTCCAGCGGGTCCTCCATCAGGGTGGAAAACACCGCGGGCACACCGGTTTTCGCGGCGGCCTCGGCGACCGCGATGTCGCCGTGCTTGTCGCCGACCAGTCCGATCACGCCGACCGGGGCCATGAAGATCGGGCTCGGGAAGGTTATTCCCCACGCGGTGACCGACAGATCGCGCTCGGTCGCGCCGACCAGCATGCGCGGCACCAGGCCCCAGTCAGCGAAGGCATCCACATTGCGGCGCTGGGTCAGCTCGTCGCCCGCACCACCCGCGATGTAGGAATGCAGCGAATCCGGCAACGCGGCGGCGGCCTTGGCCTCCAGAGTGGCGTAGTCGGCGGGGAACTCGGGCGGATGCCCGCTCAGCGCGCCGAAATAGATCTCGTTCTGATAATCGGCGAACGCCATCGTTGCGCCTTTCCGTCGGTCGGCTGGACGATAGGAGGGTCGAGCCTCCCTCGCCGAATATTAGACGCTACTGTCCATCATCAAGGCCGGAGTAGTCGCGAAACATTCGACGAGGGCGCAGTGAAGGAGACTGTGCGTTGCCTCACAGTTTCGCGGGCCGACCGGCCACCCAAGGTGGTGTCCGGAACTGAAAACAGATTGTGAGTACTACGCCGTGGATCCCGACTACCTCGACAGACACCGTGACCACGACACCGCGCTGGTTTGTCAGATCACCAGCCTGCCGTTGCGTCGCCTGATGCGCCATGCACTAGGTCTCTCCGAGGAGTCCATGGACCTACTCACCGCCGTCACCGACCGCCTACGCACCGCCGAAGGTGCGCTGGCGGACCCCGCGACCATGGGCGAGTGGTAGCCGGTCCGTTCCTCGACGCAGGCCTGGTGCTCGAGGGATTCACTGAGGGCGGCGACCCGACCCCGACCGTTCTCGCGGTCAGCGCACGCAGCCCGTCGACTGATCCGCTGTGCCGGAGTGGAAGCAGTCCAGGAAATTCCGAACGGGAGCCGCTCAGATGTCCCGCTTCCCGAGCAGTTCGTCCACGAGCGCGGTGGAATGGGTGGCCGAGCGCATTCGTGGGTGGTCGAGGACCTCGCGCAAGAAGTCTCGTGTTGTCTCCACGCGGGCGCCGGATATCCGGAATTCGGCGAGTGCTCGTTGCATGCGTGCGAGGGCCAGGTCGCGGTCGGGCGCCCAGACGATGACTTTGGCCAGCAGCGAGTCGTAGTGCGGCGGTATCTGGTAGCCGGCGTGCACGTGCGAGTCCACCCGGACGAAAGGTCCGCCGGGAGGGGTGAACTCGGACACCATTCCCGGGGCGGGTGCGAAGTCGGCGGCCGGGTCCTCGGCGTTGATACGACATTCGATGGCCGCGCCGCGGACCGAGATCTGGTCCTGGGTGTACCCCAGTGGCGCACCGGCGGCGATTTTGATCTGCTCGGCGATCAGGTCGATGCCGGTCACCATCTCGGTGACCGGATGTTCCACTTGGATGCGGCAATTCACCTCCATGAAGTAGAAGTTGCCCGCCCTGTCGACCAGGAACTCCACCGTGCCCGCGCCCACGTAGCCCGCCTCCAGCACACCGTCGACGGCTGCGCGGCCCATGCGTGCGGCCAGCCCGTCGGGCAGCCGCGGCGCGGGGGACTCCTCGATGAGTTTCTGGTGACGGCGCTGCACCGAACAATCGCGCTCACCGAGGTGGACGCCCGCTGCGTGCCCGTCGCACAACACCTGGACCTCGACGTGTCTGGCGCCCTCCAGATACCGCTCGAGGTAAACCCTGCTGTCTCCGAACAACATTCGCGCGGTCGCACGGGTCTCCTGGAAGGCGCGCCGGAACGCCGAACTGTCACCGACCACCTGCATGCCGCGACCGCCGCCACCCGCGACCGCCTTGATGATCACCGGGTAACCGATCCGATCGGCAAGTGCGTGGGCCGCGTCGAGGTCGAGCGGGTCGAGGCTGCCGGGCAACAACGGCAGTCCGGCTTTCGCCATCAACGTGCGCGCGGACTGCTTGTCACCGAGCTGCGCCATCACATCGGCGGGCGGGCCGATGAGCGTGATGCCCGCCGCCCGGCAGGCATCCGCGAAATCCGGTGACTCCGAGAGGAATCCGTATCCGGGATGGATCGCGTCCGCGCCGGTCAACTCGGCGGCGGTCAGGACGGCCGCGGCATTGAGGTAACTGCGTTTCGCGGCGGCGGGACCGATCTGCACCGCTTCATCGGCGAGGCGGACCACCGCCGAATCGCGGTCGGCGACCGAATGCACGGCCACCGTGCGCACGCCCATTTCCCGGCAGGTACGCGCGACCCGCAACGCGATTTCGCCACGATTGGCGATCAAGACCTTGTCGAACATGACGGCTCCCGATCCCCTACGCCACCGACCGGACCTGGGCCTGCCGCCGCACGCCGAAGCGCCGGAAGCGCGCCCGCCGTTCCGCGGCGACGTCCTCGCCGCTACGGCCGCTCAACTCGCGCAGGTTCGCGACGAGAGCGCGATGCAACTGGTTCGCGGCCGCCAGCGGCGCACCGCCCACGTCGTCGCCGGGTTCGGGCAACACCGCGTCCACGACACCGAGCCGCAGCAGGTCACGCGCCGTAAGGCACAGCGCCGCAGCGGCATTCGGCGCGGCGGCCGGATCGTTCCACACGATCGCCGCACACCCCTCCGGACTGATCACCGAATAGGTGCCGTTGGCGAACATCAGCACCCGGTTGGCGACGCCGAGCGCCAGCGCGCCACCGCTGCCGCCCTCGCCGATGACCACGCTGATCACAGGCACTCGCAACGCGGACATCAGGCGGATGTTCTCAGCGATGACGATCGCCTGCCCCTGCTCCTCCGCGGTCGCGCCCGGGTACGCACCGGGGGTATCGATCAAGGTGATCACCGGCAGCCCCAGTTTCTCGGCGAGGCGCATGAGCCGCGCCGACTTGCGGTAACCCGCGGGGGTCGGCATGCCGAAGTTGCGTGCCATCAACTCCTTCGGCTCGTGGCCCTTCTGCTGTCCGATCACCATGACCGGCCGATCATCCAACCACGCCGGACCACCGACGACCGCCGCGCAATCACCGGAGATCCGGTCGCCGCGCAATTCCACAAAGCCCTCGAAGGCGAGCGCGAAGTAGTCGAGCGCGGTCGGTCTGCTCGGCCTGCGCGCTCTGCGCACCTGGACCCAGGGATCGGTCTCGGAAACGAGGTCAGGATCGGTGATGGTGCCAGGATCGGACAGAGCGGGCCCCGCGGCGGCGGCCACCGGCGTCACGATGCGCAGCAGCGAGCCGAGCGCCTGCCGCAGTCCCGATCTCGGCACGATCATATCGATGAGCCCGCGTGCGAGCAGGAATTCCGCGGTCTGGAACTCGGCGGGCAATTCCTGCCGGATCGTCTGCTCGATCACCCGCCGCCCGGCGAATCCGAGTCGCGCGCCCGGCTCGGCGATGAGGACGTCGGACAGCGTTGCGAAGGAAGCCGCCACGCCGCCGTAGGTCGGGTCGGTGATCAGGGTGATGGTCAGAATGCCCGCACGATCGAGTTGTTCGAGCGCGGCGCTGGTCTTGGCCATCTGCATCAGCGACAGCGCGCCCTCCTGCATGCGAGCGCCGCCGGACGCGGTGACGATCAGCAGCGGAATGCACTCGGCGAGCGCGGTTTCCGCGGCCTCGGTGATCATTTCACCGACAGCGGTGCCCAGGCTGCCGCCGAGGAAGCGGAAGTCCATGGCCGCGATGATCACCGGGTTGTCCTCGATCGTCGCGAATGCGCAGAGCACACCATCGGGCATCCCGGTGCGGGCCCGCGCCGCGGCGAGCCGGTCCCGGTAGGGCTTGGTGTCGGTGAAGTCGAGCGGATCGTCGTCGGTCGAGGCGACGGCGAACGGTTCGAAGCGTCCGCCGTCGGCGAGTTGCTCGATGCGCTGCTGCGCGGTGATCGGGGTGTGCTTGCCGCATTCGGCGCAGACGCCCAGGTCGCGGGCGAATCGTTTGCCGTACAGCGGAATCCGGCAGCCGGGGCAGAGTATCCACTCCGCGGCGCCGTTACTGTCTGCTGACATCTTCACGCGTTTCTCCTGTGCTCGATAACGCCGGCCACGTGATTACTGCGCACAGCTTCCGCGCGCCCGCTAGAGAACAACTGGACTCGCGGGCTCGAGTGAGGTTCGAGGGCGCCATCGGATGCTTGGTGCCGATCAACACTGGATTGGCGAGAACCTCGTCGGCGTGAAGGGAGATACAGCTATGCACACCTTCGTCACCGGTGGTGCGAGATGACCCGCCGTGTCGTCGTCACCGGACTCGGCGTTCGCGCGCCGGGCGGATCCGGCAAGGACGAGTTCTGGAAACTGTTGTCCTCGGGCCGCACCGCCACCCGCCGGATTTCGTTCTTCGACGCCTCGCCCTATCGATCCCAAGTAGCAGGCGAAGCAGACTTCGATCCGGTGCTGGAGGGTCTGTCGCCCCGAGAGATTCGGCGGATGGACCGTGCCGTCCAATTCGCTGTCGTGTGTGCGAGGGAGGCTGTGGCCGACAGCGGGCTGGACATCGGATCGCTCGACCCGCACCGGCTCGGCGTCAGCCTCGGCAGCGCGGTGGCCGCGGCGACCAGCCTGGAACAGGAATACCTGGTGCTGTCGGATTCCGGGCGGAACTGGCTGGTCGACCAGAACTACTTGTCGCCCCACATGTTCGACTACATGATCCCGAGCGTAATGCCCGCGGAGGTGGCCTGGAGTGTGGGCGCCGAGGGGCCGGTCGCGATGGTCTCCAACGGCTGCACTTCGGGTCTCGACTCGGTCGGGCATGCGGTGCAGTTGATCCGCGAGGGCTCAGCGGACGTCATGCTCGCCGGTGCGTCCGACACCCCGATCACCCCGATCGTGGTGGCCTGTTTCGACGCGATCAAGGCGACCACCTCCCGCAATGACGAGCCTGAAGTGGCCTCCCGCCCGTTCGACAACTCCCGCAACGGGTTCGTGCTCGCTGAGGGCGCGGCGATGTTCGTACTGGAGGAGTACGAGAGCGCCCGCGCCCGCGGCGCGCACATCTACGCGGAGATCTCCGGCTACGCGACCCGGTGCAACGCCTACCACATGACGGGCTTGAAGGCCGACGGCCGGGAAATGGCCGAGGCGATCCGGGTGGCGCTCGACGAATCGCAGATCGACCCCACCGAGGTCGACTACATCAATGCGCACGGCTCCGGCACCAGGCAGAACGACCGGCACGAAACAGCAGCGGTGAAGCGCAGTCTCGGCGCGCACGCGTACGAGACCCCGATGAGTTCGATCAAGTCGATGGTCGGCCACTCGCTCGGCGCGATCGGGTCGGTCGAGATCGCGGCCTCGCTACTGGCCCTGGAGTACCAGGTGGTGCCGCCGACAGCGAACCTGCACGAACCCGATCCGGAATGCGACCTGGACTACGTGCCGCTGGTCGCGCGCGATCACCGGATGGACACCGTGCTCACCGTCGGCAGCGGGTTCGGCGGATTCCAGAGCGCCATGGTGCTGCGCCACCCGAAGGGTGCGGCGGCATGACTCTGGTGACGGGAATGGGGGTCATCGCCCCCAACGGCCTCGGCCCGGAGCGGTTCTGGGACGCGGTCCTGGAGGGTCGCGGCGGGATCGCGCCGCTCACCCGGTTCGACACGAGTGGTGCCACGGCGCGATTGGCCGGGCAGATCACCGATTTCGAGGCGGCCGAGCACCTGCCGAGCCGGCTGCTCCCACAGACCGATGTGTCGACCAGAATGGCTCTGGTAGCGGCGCAGTGGGCATTGGACGACGCGAAGGTGGACACCGCGGCGCTCACCGACTACGACATGGGGGTGGTGACCGGAAACGCCTCCGGCGGTTTCGAATTCACCCACCGCGAGTTCAACAAGCTGTGGTCGCTCGGCTCGCAGCATGTGAGCGTGTACGAATCCTTCGCCTGGTTCTATGCGGTGAACACCGGCCAGATCTCGATCCGGCACGGCATGCGCGGCCCGAGCAGCGCGCTGGTCGCCGAGCAGGCGGGCGGCTTGGACGCGATCGGGCACGCACGGCGCACGGTGCGGCGCGGCACCCCGCTGGTGGTGACCGGCGGCGTCGATTCGGCGCTCGACCCGTGGGGTTGGGCTTCGCACGTCTCCAGCGGTGCGGTCAGCACGGCTTCCGAACCGTCGCGCGCATACCTGCCTTTCGATGTCGCCGCCGCGGGTTATGTGCCAGGCGAGGGCGGCGCGATGCTCGTGGTGGAGGATGCGGCGGCCGCGCGAGCGCGCGGCGTGCCCAAGGTACACGGCGAGATCGCCGGGTACGCCTCGACTTTCGATCCGCCACCGGGCTCGCAGCGCCCCTCGGGTCTGCGCCGTGCGGCCGAGCTTGCGCTCGCGGACGCGGGGCTGCGACCCGACGAGATCGACGTCGTATTCGCCGACGCCTCCGGGATTCCCGATCGCGACCGCGACGAGGCCGCCGCGATCGAGGCGATTTTCGGGGCGGACGGTGTACCGGTGACCGCCACCAAACCACTGACGGGCCGACTGTTTTCCGGTGCGGGCCCCCTCGACATCGTGACCGCGCTGCTGTCGATGCGCGACGCGGTGATCCCACCGACCGCCCACACCACCGAACTGGCCGAGGACTACCGGATCGATCTGGTGCTCGGTGCCGCACGGCCCGCCGATGTCGGTGCGGCCCTCGTCCTTGCCCGTGGCCGTTGGGGTTTCAACTCCGCGGTCGTCGTACGCACCGTGTCCGTCTAATCCGCAGCACTTCGAGGAGCCGACCATGACCATGACCATCACAGCACTGCGACAGATCCTCGTGGAATGCGCGGGCGGCGACGAGATCGAGGAGCTGAACGGCGACATTTCGACCGTCGATTTCGACCAGCTCGGCTACGACTCGCTGGCGTTGATCGAGACCGCGTCGCGGATCCAGCGCGATTTCGGGGTGATGATCCCGGAGGAGCAACTCATCGATGTCAAGACGCCGCAGGAACTGATCGATATCGTCAACGACCAGCTGCGTGGTGCGGCATGAGCGCGCTCGCCCGGGACATGCGCCATACCCAGGTCATCAAGGCTGCGCCGGAGATCGTCTACGACCTGGTGGCCGATGTGACCTGCTGGCCGGTGGTTTTCGGACCGAGTGTGCTGGTTCGCCACCTGCATCGTGGACCGGACGAAGAGCGATTCCGGTTGTGGGCCACCGTCAATGGCGAGGTGACGAACTGGACCTCGCGACGGGTGCTCGACCGGGATCAACGCCGGATCTCGTTCGAACAGGAACGCAGCCGCGCGCCGATCGCGTCCATGGGCGGCGGCTGGACTTTCCGCGAGCTCGACCCCGGCGTCACCGAAGTGACGTTGGACCACCGCTTCACCGTGGTGGACGGCGCCGACCCCGCCCTGGTCGCCGGCGCAGTGGACCGTAACAGCGTCAGCGAGCTCACGGCGCTCGCGCGCATCGCGGAGCTGGGACATCCGATCGACGACGTCATCCACACCTTCGAGGACACCGTGGTGCTCGATGCCTCCGCCGCTGAGCTCTACGACTTCATCTACCACAGCGAACGGTGGCCCGAGCACGTCCCGCATGTCAGCAGAATCGAGCTCACCGAGGACGCCGAAGGCGTCCAGCTGATGGAGATGGACACGGTGACGGCGGGCGGGATCGCGCACACCACCAAGTCGGTGCGCGTCTGTGTCGACGGCGCGCGGATCGACTACAAGCAGTTGATGCCGCCCGCCATGCTCTTCGGGCACAGCGGCGCTTGGGAATTCGCCGATGGCCGGGACGGCGCGGTGGTGACCGCACGGCACACGGTCGCGATCAACCCGGAGCGTGCGCGCGAAATCCTCGGCGCGGACACCGATCTGGCCGATGCGCGGGCCTATCTCGGTGAGGCCCTCGGTACCAACAGCCGCAACACGCTGTTGTGCGCGGTGCGGTTTGCCGCGGCCCAGCAGGCCGACGCTACGAAGTCACCGAGATGACCTCGACCCGACTACCCCAGCTCGCCGCGCCGGTCGTGCGTGAAGTCGCCGATCACGTCTTCGCCTACACCCACGGTCGCGGCGGCTGGTGCGTCAGCAACGCGGGCGTCCTGGCGGGGACGAACGGCGCGCTGGTGATCGATACCCTGGCTACCGAAGGCCGCACGCGCGCACTGGTCGACTTCGTCGACGGCTTAGGAGTCGGCCCGGCCAGGACAATCGTGAACACCCACCACCACGGCGATCACAACTTCGGCAACCATCTCTTCGGTCCCACCGCGGTGGTGCTCGGCCACGACCGCATCCGCCCCGAGATGATCGACACCGGCCTCGCGCTGACGCAGCTCTGGCCGGACGTGGCGTGGGGCGATGTGCGAGTCACGCTGCCCACCATCACCTTCACCGACCGGATCACCGTGCACGTCGGCGACCGCCGGGTCGAACTGATCCACCTCGGTCCCGCCGCGCACACCACCAACGACGTGGTCGCCTGGCTCCCGCAGGAGCGCGTCCTGTTCGCAGGCGACATCGTCATGTCCGGCGCGGCCCCGTTCTGCCTGATGGGATCGATCAGCGGCTCGCTCACCGCCGTCCGCAGGCTCACGGCGCTCGGCGCGAAAACCGTTGTCTCCGGGCATGGCCCGGTGACAGGTGCGGAAGTGCTCGCACAGACGGCCCGTTATCTACAGTGGATCCAGGAGCTCGCGGCCGAGGGTCGCTCGCTCGGCCTGACTCCGCTGGAGGTCGCACAGCAGGTCGACCACGGTGAGTTCACCGACCTTGTCGACGCCGAACGGATCGTCGGAAACCTGTATCGCGCTTACGCGGAACTCGACGGCGGACCAGCGGGCGAACCGCTCGATGTGCTGTCGATTTTCGGCGAGATGGTCGCCTACAACGGGGGCAGACTACCGACCTGCTACGCATGACGGCCGAGGACATAGACTCCCGCCGTGGGGTACTTCCTGAGTCTGTACATAGTCGACCTCAATACGGTCGACGAAGTGGTCGGGTCAAAGGACGACGGTCATTTCGCGCGTATTTCAGCCGAGTGCGCCGAGACCATCGCTCAGCTGGACGAGGACTATGTCGGGCAGATCGCCGATGGCGCGCCCACCGCGGCACAGGCACTACGGACGGTGATCGACGGTGGCCCGTTCGAGCAGCGGTACGCCAACGATTACCTGGACGTCTACGAGAGCATGTGTTCGGTTTTCGGTGCGGCACTCGACGACCTGTGGGGGCCGCTGCAGTTCGACTGGCCTGCCCGGGTCGATAAAGGCCTGGCGGCCTTGGGAATGCGAGTCAGTGTCCGCGCCTTCGCGGGAAATCGGCTGCCGGCCGGGCTACCGCATCCGACGCAGGCAGGCTGCGGCGAGTGGGCCGAACAGGATTGTTTGGCCGCACTCGACCGATGGTCCGCGACGCTCCCCGAGCAGCGCGCCGCGCTGGAACCGGATGTGCTCGAGGGAATCGAAGACTGCGTGGCGTGGATGCGGGAGGTCAAGCGGTTCCCCGGCACCAGCATCGTGGGGTTCTGGGGCTGAGGATCGGTCGGCTCGAGCGTGATTCGAGCGGCGCCGCGCAGGGTGAGACCCATGAACGCAACCGATTTCGTCGGGACCTGGCAGCTGGTGTCCTACTTCGATATTGATGACTCGGATACGCGCAGCGAAGGGCCGCTCGGCGAGGCGCCGCGCGGGCTGCTGATGTACGAGCCGCACGGGCACATGTCGGTGAGCATGATGCGGACCGACGGAGCCGTCGGGGCGAATCCGTTCATGGGGTACGCGGGTACCTGGCGGCGATCCGGTCAGGACATGGTGCACGCGATCACCGTGTGTTCCAATCCCGCCTGGGCCGATACCGAACAGGTGCGGCAATACACGCTCGCCGGCGACACACTCACCTTGATCGGCACAGCGCAGGTCGACGGCCGGACCCAGCGTCGAGTGCTGACCTGGCGGCGGGTCCGGCTCGTCGCCTGAACCCGCCGCCGTCTCTACCTGTCCCGCGCCAATTCTCAATCCGGCGCGTAGGAGAACAGCGCGTCATCGAACTGCACGGGTTCGTTGTCCTCTGTGAGTACACCGGTGATTACTCCGCTCACCTGCGCGGTCACCGGGATCATCAACTTCATCGCCTCGACGATCGCGATCTGCTGGCCCGCCGAAATCCGATCGCCCACCGCGACGAACGGTTCGGCGCCCGGTTCCGGGCAGCGGTAGAACACCCCGACACTCGGCGCGCGAACCACCGGGTCGACCGGTGTGACCTCTTCGACGCCAACACTTTCCGGTACTTCGGTCAGCACCGCCGCCCCTGGCACCGGCGCGGCGGCGGCAACCGCCCACTCCGCCTCGACCGTCACCTCCCCGACTTGGATCCGCAGGGCGCTCGGCTGTCGCGGAAATCCGGCGAGCAGCCGGAGCGCGCCTGTCTGTATCGCCTCGAGGGTGCGCAGAAAATCGTGCTGCTCGTCCGCAAGGTTCTCTTCTACTGTCGTCATCGCTGGAGACCTTTCGACCAGATCAGTAATTGCCGAGTCCGCCACAGACATTCAGCGCCTGAGCGGTGACCGCTCCCGCGCCGGGGCCGATCAAGTAGTCGACCATGGCCGCCACCTCGAACGGCTGCACATAGCGCCCGATCGGCACCCTGGCGCTGACTCGGGCGTGCACCTCGTCGGTGTCCACGCCCCACAGCCCGGAGTAGACCTCCCGAACCCGTTCTGCCATGGGGGTTTCCACGAAACCGGGGCACACCGCGTTCACGGTGATCCCGGTCTTGGCGAGCTCGAGCCCGAGCGCTTTGGTGAACCCGACAACGCCGTGCTTGGACGCCGAATACGGCGCACCGTGCACGACGCCCTGTTTGCCACCGGTCGAGGCGATGTTGACGATGCGCCCGCTGCCGCGCTCGAGCATGCCGCCGGCGGTCAGCGCCGCTTTTGTCATCAGGAAGACGCTGTTGAGGTTGGTATTGATCACGTCGAACCACAGCTCGTCGGTCACCTCGGCGGTCACCCCGCCACCGCTGCGGCCCGCGTTGTTGACCAGGATGTCGATCGGACCGTACCGGCCGACACCCGCCTCGACGAACTCCCGCACCTGCGCGGGGTCGCCGACGTCGCAGACGGCGCCGTCGACCTCATTGCCCTCCTCCTGCAGATCCTTGATCGTGTCGGTCAGCCGCTCCTGATCCCGAGCACAGATGAACACCGAGATACCCTGACCAGCAAGATTTTTGGTGATTTCCAGGCCCATACCACTGGTCGCTCCTGTCACCAGCGCGACGCGCCGACTTTCCGCCATGACTCCTCCATCGCTCGAATACTCGAACTCGCCGGGTTCTTCGACCTCCAGACTCGTCCGGGCTCCTATAGCTCTGGTCAACCCCGCCGCAGGGCAGTCCGCCACTCGAGCAGGGCTCTAGCGTGATCGGCCACCGTGGCAGCAGAGATCCCCGTCGCACCAGGAGCGAACATGACCACTGTCGCCGCCCGGACCGAGTTGTACGCCGAGGTTCAGCAGTTCTACGCCGATCAGATGCAGCGGCTCGATAACCGCGATATCCCCGGCTACGCCGAAACCTTCACCGAGGACGCGGAATTCGAACACACTCCGGGCCGCCCTCCGTCCCGGACCAGGGCACGCATCGTGGCGGATCTCGTCGAGTTCCACAAGCGGTTCGAGACCGATCCGATGCAGCGCAGGCATTGGTTCAGCATGATCAATCTGCAGCCTCAGGAGGATGGCACCATCGTATCCACCGCGTACTGCCTGGTCGTCAAGATCCGCCCCGGCCGCGCACCGGAGATCAATCCGAGCACCGTAGTCCACGACGTTCTGGTCCGTGTCGATGGCAACCTGCTCACTCGATCGCGGCGGGTCACGCACGACTGAACATGCGACCGCGGTAGCGCGACAAGGGCCCCGGGCAGTCACCCGGGGCCCTTGTCGCGTCCACGCCCGCTCTGCGAATCTGCCAGACGTTTCTCCGTATTTAATGCGCAAACATGCTTGAAATGCTTTCATAGTGTGCACAAGAGATCACACTCTGCGATCATCGTTTGGGCGATCGCCACGCTGAACGTCACCGTGACCACGCAGGATCCGATCCCCCATGCCAGCTCCACACCGAACAGGGCGATGGTCGAGTTCACCTCGCCGTCGTTCGCGAACCTCCCGGTCTCGTGAATTCCAGGCCGGGAACCGCTGGGCGGGTGCGTCTTCCGCGCCTGCCCGGCTCCGTCGGCGCGGCGGTGCCGGTCGTCGCGCCGACGGACTCGATTGACGAAAAGCGCACTGCACCAGTCGAATCTGGTCCGTCACCGTCGCATGCACGCGGCGCTGAGCACCGTGGCTGCGCCAGGGTGGTCGTCGCGGAATGGTCTGCGGCACAGATCTTTCCTGCGCCCCGAGCCCGGCCGGATGGCCGGGAATCGTGGGGGGGGGGGGGGGGGGCGCGCGGCGCGCGGGGGGGGGGGGGGTGGGGGGGGGGGGGGGGGGGGGCCGGGCGCCCCCCCCCCCCCCCACGGAGACCAGCCCCCCACACAC
>NZ_JBHVDF010000004.1:0-116423 GCF_042802915.1 Nocardia sp. NPDC057440 | reverse complement strand
ACACCCGCCACGCGCCCCCCCCCCCGCCGGGCGGCGCGCTCCACTGGGGCGAGCCCCCCCCCCCCCCCCTGCGCCCGGGGCGCGCCATTCGCTGGAGGGCGGATGGTGTCACGCCATCTCCGGCACGCGCAGATGAGCGAAGCCCAGCTCGAACTCCGCGACCTCGAGCACGCTGGCACCGGCCTTCTGCATCGCCGCGGTCCTGATCCGATTCGCCTGTTCGCGGCTGTTGTCCAGCGACTCGCGGTTTGCCCAGACCATCGCACCCACCGCGCGGTCGGTGGCCCGATCGACGAACAGACTGGAACTGCAGAATCCGTCCATCATCTCGGCCTCGGGCAACACGCTCATCTTGAACATGTCGATCAGCCGATCGATCTCGCCCGGACCGGCCTGCACCCACGTGCAGCGAGTGCATGCGCCGTCGCTGGACAGTTGATCACGATGCATGACCGCGATTTCCCATTCCTGGACCAGATCGATCTGGCCGTTGAGCGCCTGAGCGAGACCGGAACGCACTGCCTGGACCCGGCCCCTGCTGTCATGCATCGCAGCCTCGGATTCCCATGCCGACGTCGCGATGCAGCGTCCTGATGCCCTGTCGACCAGCAACGACAGGCCCACCCACCCCTCGAGCTCGGGCATCGTCGACATCGCCTCATCGCGCAGATATGCGATCCCGGAGTCGATCGACGACGACTGGGCCGCAATTGTGGTTGAACGTGCGTACACGGGTTACCTCCTACCCTGTGAGGGCGGCACCCCGGTGGCGCCACCGGACATACTCACCCTCCTCCACGGTGTGCACGAGCACAATGGCTCAGGTCGCGCAACTCGGCATTCCAGACCAGGGCCGGCCGTACTTGCGCACAACGGCCAGGCAGCGAACGATTAGCTGTGCGGCGGCCGCCTTCGCGGGCCGTGCGGTCCTACACCCCTCGGTGGACCACGATGCGCCGGCCCCGCGACGATGCGGAGTGGTCACTCCACACGAGGAGGACTCGATGTTCATCCAAGTCATTCAAGGTAAAGCCGCCGACCCCGACCGATTACGTCGATGCATGGACCGGTGGACCGAAGAACTGCAACCGGGAGCCGTCGGCTATCTCGGAACAACCTGCGGACTGTCCGACGACGGGACATTCATCGCACTGGCGCGGTTCGAATCCGAAGAGGCGGCACGACGCAACAGCGCACGCCCCGAACAAGGCGCCTGGTGGGCCGAGACCGAACAATGCTTCGACGGACCCGTCACATTCATGGACTGCCCCGAGGTGACGCAATGGCTGGGCGGCGGCTCAGACGAAGCCGGCTTCGTGCAGGTCATGGAGGGCCACACCCGCGACGCAGGCCGATTGCACGAACTGCTGACGCAGGCCACCGATCGAGTGCGCGAACTGCGCCCCGAAATCCTCGGCGGCACCTTGGCGACCTTCGGCGGCGACGGGTATGTCGAGGCGGTCTACTTCACCTCCGAAGACGACGCCCGCGCAGCCGAGAAGCTCGAGATCCCCGACGACCTGCGGTCACTGTTCGACGAGGAAAGCAAGCTCATGGGCGAGGTCGAATACTACGACCTCCACCACCCGATGCTGGTCTCACCACCGAGGTAACGCACCGACATCAGCCTCACCCACCCCTCCGACTGCCCACAACGCAGTGCGGATCCCGAGGGTGCGTGCGGCAGTGGCCGTGCGCATCATACGGGACCATATGTCGCACTGATGCCGTCGCGCTACATGCCGGCGCAGTCGATGATCGGGGCGGGATAGTCTGTGGGATTGATGTTTTCGCGCCATGGGGTGTGGATGGTGGCGCCGGGTAGGTGAGCGAGTTCGGGGATCCAGCGGCGGACGTACGCGCCGTCGGGGTCGTAGCGTCCGGCTTGGCGTAGCGGGTTGAGCACGCGGTTGGGGCGAGTGTCGGTGCCGGTGCCCGCGACCCACTGCCAGTTGAGCTGGTTGTTCGCCAGGTCTGCGTCGACCAGCCAGTGCAGGAAGTGGTCTGCGCCGATGCGCCAGTCCACGCCGAGGGATTTGGACAAGAAGCTAGCGGTGATCAGTCGGGCGCGGCCTGGCATCCAGCCCTCTGCGCGCAGCTGACGCATCGCCGCGTCGATAACGGGATAGCCCGTGCGGCCCTCGCGCCATGCGTCGACAGCCTGGGGATCGTCGCGCCACTCGATCCGGCGGGGGCGGTAATCCGAGCGGGCGGTGTCGGGGCGAGCGGCCAGCAGTTGATGGTGGAAGTCGCGCCAAGCCAGTTGCCGGGCGAAGGCATGGCCGTCCGCGGTCGACAGATCGACCCGGTGCACTACCTCCACCGGGGACACGCAGCCGAAGTGCAGATACGGCGACAGCCGCGAGGTGGCGTCGGCGGAGAGGTCGTCATTGCTGCGCTCGTAGCCACCGATCGGGCCGGACAGCCAGTCCCGCATGATCTTTCGGCCCGTAGTCTCGCCGCCGACGGACAGCTGGGGCGATGTCGCCCCGACGCAGATATCGTCGGGCTCCGGCAATGGCAGTCCGGCTACCTCGGGCAGGGACAGTGCGCGCGGTCTGCCGAGCGGCTCGCGTCGGTGAGCCCGCGCCCATCGCCGGAAATACGGGGTGAACACCGCGAAGTGGTCACGTCCTGTCGATGGGACCAACTCTTCCGGATCTGCGGCGGTGATCGAGACGGCATGCGTGCGCAGCAGACAACCGCGCCGCTCGAGCCGCGCCCGCAGCGCATCTTCGCGCCTGCGGCTGTATCCGCTCACATCGGCGGCGATATGCACGCTGTCGGCGTGCACCTCCGCAACCAGTCGATCGACCTCGGTGACGACATCACCGCGCCGCACCACCAAACGTCCTCCGATGGCACGCAATTCGGCATCGAGCTCGCCGAGCGCGGCGGCCAGAAACCGGGCCCGGTTCGGCGCGGAAAAGCGCCCGGACAGGATCTTCTCGTCGATGACGAACAGCGGCACCACCGCGGCACCCTCGCGGTACGCCGCGATCAGCACGGGGTTGTCACGCACCCGCAGGTCGCGGGTGAACAGTGCGATCGTGACGGTCATCGCGTCACCGCGCACAATGGTGCGATATCGGTCCGACCACCTGTTGTCGGCGAGGTCAGATACAGACAGGAATTCTGGCCAACGGCATCGATGGCGGCCCGAACCTGTTGCCACTGAGCGGTATCCAGTACCCGGTCGCGAGCGAGGACGAAGCCGGAGGTTCGGCTCGGATCGGTGACCAGGGCCCACGAGTACGCCACGCCCAACGCGGTGACAATGTAGTTGGTCGGACCTTCCCGTCCATCCTGGGTGGGCACCCCGGGAAAACTGACGTGCAGTTGCGCGCCGGTCGTCCGATCATTGACCGTTGCTGTGCCGGTGATTTCGTTGAGCGAATTCACCCATGTGGTGCACGAGTTGTGCACGGAGATATTGCCCTGCGGGTCGAGCGTGTAAGTGGCCCGCGTATCGCGGGCGCAGGCCAGGTTGAAGAACTGAGGCACAGCGGCCAGTTGATTCCAGGTGCCGAGATACCGGTCGAGGTCGAGATACGGAACCGGCGCGGGGGCCTCGATCGGCGATACCGCCGGGCCTGCGACCGCGGTTCCCGCAGCCATCGTGATGGCGACGAGCGCCGGAGCCACTCCGGCCGTGCGGCAAACGGAATGCCGGTGGGTTCGAATTGGGGTCATGCGAACTCCTCTTATTCGACGGCTTTGACCATACTAGCGCATAACGATGCATAATTGATTCATGCCGTGCTCACGCGGAGGAGGATCTATGACGACGCCGTGGCTGCCGCGTGTGACGGGCGCGGTAACGACGGCATATGGACTCGCGGTGACCGCCCGTCCCGCGTTCTTGCTCGGGTCGTTCGGCTGGAGTCCGGACGACCCGCCACGCGAGCCCTCGCGCGGATGGTGGGGCTGCGCGATGCCGCCTCGGGCCTTGCACTCGTCGCAGCGCCGGGACCAGGCGCGATGCGGCTTGCGATCGCCGTGCGGGCGTGCTCGGACCTGGCCGGCACCGTGGTGCTCGGCACTGCGTGCGCGGGCAGACCCAGCGCGCGAAGGCCATCGCGGTGACGGCAGACTGGGGTCTGCACTGCGCGGCGGCGGCGGCCGCCGTACGGCAATGAACGCCGGGTCGGGCGGCCGCGGGCGGAATCGACGGACGGACTCCCGGCCGTGACCAAGCGCGAGAACAGGACCGGGCAGAATGGTGCGATGTCCGCCGGTACCGTCCCCGCCTCCGACACGGCCGGATACACCGTGCGCGCAGTCGCCGATCGCCTCGGCATCCCGACGGCCACCCTGCGAAGCTGGAATCGGCGCTACAACATCGGCCCGCCGCAGCAGCGGCCGGGAAAGCACCGCCTCTACACCGAGGCCGACATCGAGGTGCTCGGCCGCATGCTCGCCCTGATCAGAGCGGGCGCGACGCCCGCGGGCGCGGCGTCGGTGGTGCGCGGCGCCGCACCGGCGATCGGAGATCGCGCGGCACTGTTGATCGCGGCCTTCGCGCTCGACGCGACGACGGTGTGCGACCGGCTCGCCGCCCACGTCCGCGCCTTCGGGGTGGTGGACACGTGGGATCGGTTGTGCCGCCCGGCTTTTGCCGACATCGTCGAGCGCCAGCGCGGTGGCGAGGGCTGTATCGACGTCGAACACCTGTTGTCGTGGTGCATCACCTCGGTCCTGCACCGCACCAACCCGCCGCCCGTGGGGCCGGCTCCGAGACCGGTCGTGCTGGCCTGCACCAGCGGTGAGACGCATGCGCTGCCGCTCGAGGTCCTGCGCGCGACCCTTGCGGAGCGCGGTATCGGAGCGTGGATGCTCGGCGCCGATGTCCCGACCACCGCGCTGACCGACGCCCTTGCCAGGCACGACCGCTCAACTTGCGTAGTGCTGTGGTCACAGCAGGAATCCACCGCGCTGACCTCAGCGGTGCGCGCATGCGTCGCCGCGGGAGCCGAAGTGTTCGTAGGGGGTCCCGGCTGGGATGCGGTTATCCTGCCCGACTCGGTTATACGGTTCGACAGCCTCACCGATGCCGCCGACCGCCTGAGCTGATTCGTTCGCCCTTCTCGAACCGCATACGACCCGAGCGTGCCGCCTCGCGTCGGCGTCGACACGTCGCGCGGATTTACTGATCCGACGCCACCGCCGCGTACCCGACAGCCACATTGCTCGATCCCGTGATGGTCACACCCGACCGCAAAGACACGGTCTCCGAAATGCCCCGACAAACACTTCTCCGGACCGGCGAGCAGTGCCCGAATTCCGACGCGGGTAGCCAGCTCGCATCAAACGATGCATAATCGAGGCAACACTGCGTGTACGCGTCCACCGCCGCGACGAATGCCGGTTGCGCCGGCAACTCCCGTTGCCGCGTCGAGGTGACCCGATCAACGCGGAATTCAGCCTCGACCAGTGGGCGTCCGGTACCGCCCCGCCGTTGGAAGAAGGAGCACGATGATCGAGCACACCGATCCGATGGACGACCTCCGGCGGGTTGCGGTCATCGGCAGCGGAGTGGCCGGACTGACAGCAGCCTGGGTGCTCTCGCGTTCGGCCGAAGTGACCCTGTACGAGGCGGATGCTCGTTTGGGCGGTCATGCGGACACCCACCGAGTCACCGTGCGCCGCGGCACAGACGTCCACGTCGATACCGGTTTCATCGTGCACAACGACCGCACGTACCCGACTCTGCTGCGCCTGTTCGGCGAATTGGGCATTGCGACGCAGGATTCGGATATGAGCATGTCGGTAAAGTGCGAGGGCTGCGGCCTGGAATACGCGGGCGCTCGTGGACTCGGCGGATTGTTCGCCGACGCCCGGTCGTCGCGCAACGGCCGCTACCTGCGACTGCTGACCGAGGTGCCACGGTTCCATCGGCTCGCACGCGCCGAACTCGACGCCGGACCCGAGTCCGACCGCACGCTGGGGGAATGGGTACGAGCCAGCCGTTTCTCCGCCTACTTCGTCACGCACTTTCTGACTCCATTGGTCGCCTCGGTGTGGTCGTGTGACCCGGTGACAGCCCTGCGCTACCCGGCCCGATACCTCTTCACCTTCCTCGACCACCACGGCATGCTGACAGTGTTCGGCTCCCCTAGTTGGCGCACGGTCACCGGCGGATCCGCCACCTACGTGAACGCCGTCGCTCAGCGACTCGACACGGTGCTGCGCGCGACCCCGGTGCGGGCGGTGCACCGACTCCGCGACGGTGTCGCAGTCCGTGACGAAGCAGATGGACTGCGCGTCTTCGACGCCGCTGTCATCGCCACCCACCCGGATCAGGCGCTCGACATCCTCGCCGAACCCACCGCCGCCGAGCGCGCAATCCTTTCCGCCATTCCCTATTCGGTGAACCACACGGTGCTGCACACCGACGAGTCCGTGCTGCCGAGTGCGCGACGGGCCCGAGCCTGTTGGAACTATCGACTGCCCTCGTGCGCCACACCGGTCGATCGCGTCCTGGTCAGCTACGACCTCACCCGATTGCAGCGACTCGCCGGCACGGATCGAACCTTCCTCGTCACCCTCGGCCAGCACGACCGCATCGACGGGAACCTGATCGTGGACCGAATGATCTACCAACACCCGCAATACACTCCGGCGTCGGTTGCGGCACAGCGCAGACTCGGCGAAATCGGCGATGCCCGACTGGCATTCGCCGGCGCCTATCACGGTTGGGGTTTTCATGAGGACGGCGCGGCATCGGGCCTGCACGCTGCCGAGCGGCTCGGCGCGCGGTGGACGAACAGGCCCGCGACAACGGTGCGAGCATCATGACGGCGAGCATCATCCGCACGCACATCCGTCATGTGCGCGTCACACCGATACGACATGAGTTCCGCTATCGCAGCTACAGCTGGTTGATCGACCTCGACGATATGCCCAGGTTGCCTCGTGGGCTGCGGACTATCGCCGCATTCCGATCCGCCGATCATCTCGGTGATCCGACTCGGTCGCTGCGTGCGAACGTCGAGGACTTCCTCGACAGTGAAGGTATCGATTTACGCGGCGGCCGAATCCTCATGCTCACCAACGCACGGGTATTCGGCTATGTGTTCAATCCACTCACGCTGTTCTGGTGCCGGGACGACACCGGCGCGGACGTCTGTGTCGTCGCCGAGGTGCACAACACCTATGGCGGGCGGCACCGCTACCTCGTCCGCCTCGACGAGCACGCACGGGCGCGCACGCCCAAGGAGTTCTATGTCTCGCCCTTCAACGAAGTGCGCGGCGAGTACCACATGCGACTGCCGGAACCGGATGAGCGGCTGCGGATATCCATCGTGCTCAGCGACGGCGGACCGATCTTCGCCGCCTCGATGACCGGGCGTTGCCGTCCCGCAACCACCCGTACCATTCTGCGCGCGATAGTGGCGGCACCCTGTGCTCCACTTGTGGTTTCGGCGCGCATTCGCTGGCAGGGCATGCGCCTGCGGGCGCGCCGCCTGCCCGTCGTTCCCCAGCCAACCCCCGCACCGACGGAGTCTTCGCGGTGAGCATCGAATCGCATTCCACGTCCGATTGCGCATCCGCGCAACAGCTTCCTTCCTATCCCGACGTCGAGCGCGTGCCCACCGGGATTCGCGCAGGCGTTGCCGCAGCAGTGGCCAACAGACTCTTTCGATACGCCGTGCGCGACCTGCCGATCAGGGTCGAGTACCCCGACGGAACGGTCCTCGGCTGCAATGCGGTGCGGCAGGATCAGCCCCGGCTGATCCTGCATCGACCCGATCACTTCTTCGCGCGCCTTGGCAGCGGCGGGTTGATCGGATTCGGCGAGTCCTACATGGCGGGCGATTGGTCGGCCCCCGATCTCACCGCCGCCATGACGGTGTTCGCGCGACATGTGGACACCCTGGTGCCCGCGCCACTCCAGCGACTACGTGGCCTCTATGTCGCGAAACATCCTGCTGTGCAGCGCAATAGCGAATCGAACACTCGCGGCAATATCGCCAGGCACTACGACCTGTCCAATGACTTCTTCGCACTGTTCCTCGACGAAACGCTGACCTACTCCAGTGCGCTGTTTCCCGCGCTGTCGCCGCTGCCGCGGTGGAGCGACCTTGCCTCGGCTCAGCGCGCGAAGATCGATAGGCTACTCGACCTCGCCGGTGTCGGACCCGGCACTCGTGTCCTCGAAATCGGCACGGGCTGGGGCGAATTGGCGCTGCGTGCGGCGCTGCGCGGCGCGGCAGTGCGCTCGGTGACACTCTCCGCGCAGCAGCGGGCGCGGGCGCTCGACCGGGTCGCGGCAGCCGGCCTGGCTGACCGGGTGACCATTGATCTGCTCGACTACCGGCATGTCGAGGGCAGCTACGACGCGGTGGTGTCCGTGGAGATGATCGAAGCCGTCGGCTACGAATATCTGGATACCTACTTCCGAACCGTCGATCGCCTGCTCGCACCGGGTGGACGAGTGGCGATCCAATCGATCACCATGCCGCACCACCGGATGGCGGCCACCCGCGACACCTACACCTGGGTACAGAAGTACATCTTTCCCGGCGGGTTCCTGCCCTCGACCCGACTGCTGCGCGAAGTGGCTGCCCGAAGTACCGGATTGGTTGTGCGCGAACAACTATCGATGGGCGAGCACTACGCGCACACATTGCGCCTGTGGCAGCAGCGATTCGACTCGCGACCGGACCGGGTCTCAGAACTCGGCTTCGACCCGATGTTCCGCAGGATGTGGCGGTTGTATTTGGCGCATGCCGAGGCGGGGTTTCGCTGCGGCTATCTCGATGTCCAGCAGTTGCTGCTCACCCGCACGGAGCCGGTCGGCTAGGCGGGCACGCGGCCGAGCAGATGTCGCAGTGTCGACTCCAGATCCGGCCGACGGAAGACGTGACCTGCCGCAAGCAGCCGAGCAGGCTCGACTCGTTGACTCGCCGTCGCCAGCTCCCGCGCTCCTTGCGCGCCGAGCAGCAAGCCGGGACCGAACTCCGGCACCGGGAGCAGCGCGGGCCTGCGCAGCACGGCGGCCAGGATCCTGGTGTAGTCGATATTCCGAACCGGCTGTGGTGCAACGGCATTGACCGGACCGGACAGATCGCCCTGCCACAGCGCTCGGTGATAGACGTCCACCAGGTCATCGATCCCGATCCAGGAAAGCCACTGGCTGCCGTCACCGATCCGGCCGCCGAGCCCGGTCGCGAACAGCGGGCGCAACAACCGCAGCGTGCCACCGCGCGGCGACTGCACGATGCCGGTGCGCACCGACACCACCCGGACGCCCGCCGCAGCGGCGGGAACAGTGGCCGCTTCCCAGTCCGCGACGACATCGGCGAGAAAGCCGTCGCCACGAGGAGTGTTCTCGCGCAGCACTTCATCGCCGCCGTCGTAGCCGTAGTAGCCGATCGCGGAGGCGCCGATGAAGGTGGGTACGCCCGCACGGCCTGCGAGCTCGGCGAGCTTGCGGGTCGGCTCGACACGGCTCTCGACGATCGCCCGCTTGTGCTCCTCGGTGAATCGACCCGCAATCGACGCACCGGCCAGATGCACCACCGCATCGACACCGTCGAGCAGATCAGGGGCCGGATCCGCGGGGTCCCAGCGTCTTTCGCTCGTGCCGCGGGGTGCATGGCGGACCAGGGAAATGACGGCGTGCCCGCCGGTGGTCAGGAACGCGGCCAACGCCGAGCCCACCAACCCGGAGGCACCGGTTATCGCGATGATCGACGGCCTGAAGCCCGCCCGCGCCGCCCGGCGATGCGCGGCGAGGTCGTCGGTGACCTGCCGGTACCGGTAGTCGAACATCGATCGCAGTGCGAACGCGGGCACCGGCGACTCCACGCGATCGACGATCCGGGTGTGCTCATCGTCGACGACCTCGAAATCGTGCGTATGCCGCCACCGCAGCAGCAATCCGGCGGGCAGGGACGCGAGGCCGTCTACGGCGATCGTGTCCACGAAACGATGCGGCGGTTCATAGCCCATCGGATCATGCCTCGCGACCCAGCGCAGTCCACCCGGCAGACCGAGCACCGCCTGACCGTCCTGCGTCGAGCCCGCCTCCGCCAGCAGCGACACCGGCTGCCACGGCGGCGCCAGCCGGGCGAACGCCCCTGGTCTGGCGTACCAGGCGAAGACCTCGGCCCGCGGAACGGCGACGACGCTCGAACACTCGATGCCCATCTCACGACTGTAGTCACGATCAGTTCGCTTGCAACGTTTATGCATCGTTCACCGGCAAAATGTCGGATCGCCAGCACAATGGCGACATGACCGATCCATCCGGAGCCCCGAAGCTCGACACTCTGCTCGACCGGACGATCGTTCCCGGATACACCCGCCTCGGCGTTGTCCTGCGCCGCCGCAGCCGGCCCGCCGATCCGGAACCCGGCGCACTGCGCGGCGCCACAGCCATGGTGACCGGCGCGAATTCGGGCATCGGCAAGGCGATCGCCGAGGCACTGGCCGGACTCGACGCATCGGTGATCCTTGTCGTGCGCGATCGGAGACGCGGCGAGCGCGCCCGTCGCGACATCCTCACGACACACCCCGACGCCGATCTGACCGTCACGGAATGCGATATCGCAGACCTGGCCAACGTGACGGAATGCGCCGAAGGCCTCCGCGCGCGACTGCCGAAACTCGACATACTGATCCACAACGCAGGCGTGCTGCCGCCCGAACGCACCGAGACAGCCGACGGGCACGAGCTGACTCTGGCGACCCACGTGCTCGGCCCGCTGTTGCTCACCGACCGACTGGCCGCCCTGCTGAACGCAGCCGGCGACCCGCGGGTGATCTTCATGTCCTCCGGCGGCATGTATACCCAGCCGCTGGCCGTCGACGATCCCGAGTACCGCAAGGGCCGCTACCGCGGCGCGACCGCCTACGCCCGCACCAAACGCATGCAGGTGGCCTTCACCTCGGTCCTCGCTGAATACTATGGCCCCCAAGGTATTTCGTTCTACAGCATGCACCCGGGCTGGGTCGACACACCCGGCGTCGCCACCGCGCTGCCCCGATTCCATCGCCTGATCGGTCCGTTGCTGCGCACTCCGGCCGAAGGCGCGGACACCGCCGTCTGGCTGGCCGCGGCCACACCGACCCCACCGTCCGGCCGGTTCTGGCACGACCGCCGCCCGCGACCCGAGCACTACCTACGCCGCACCCACTACACCAACGGCGAGTTGTGGCGGCTCTGGCTCGACTGCCGGGAGGCGGCCCGCATCGGTATCGGTTGAGCGAGGCCCCGCAGCCTCAGATCACGAACGGAATCAATGCCTTCCGGTCGGCCGGATAGTCGGGGAACTTCTCGCGGTACCACCTCTGGGTCGCGAAGGCGCGCGGCACCAGGTTGCCCGCGGTGATCAAGAAGATCACCACACCGGCCAGCGACCAGGTCAGCAGGGCGAAGCCGGCCCAGGCGAGCAGTTCGCCGAGGTAGGCGGGACTGGTGACGAATCGGAAGCCGAAGCCGTAGGGGATCCGGTATTCCGCCGCGCCGGGGTCGTTCTTGTCGCGCAGGTCGCGCACGATCGCCTCGGAGCGGACCAGCAGGGTGAACCCGCAGAGATAGACCACGACGCCGACGAGAAAGCGCGGATCGGTCAGCCAGCCGGTGTCGTACTGATGCTTGTAGTCGTGACTGAAGAATGCGCCGTTCAGATAACCGTGCAGCGCTGTCACGAACATGCCCATGCCGAGCACAGAGACGTTGAAGCTGCTGCGCTTGCCCGGCACCTGCCGAATGGACAGCGGGAAGAACCAGCCGCGATTTCCGTAGTGCACCAGCCAGATCAGCGCGAGTACCAGCGACGTCGGCTCGAATCGGTTCGGGCCGGTCAGATAGAACACCGCGAACACCACCGTCGCCGGTATTTCCATCAACCACCAGCCGAGCTTCGGGTTGAAATTGAAACCGACCTTCGCAGTAGCGAAGCGGCCGTACGGACTCTGCGCGAACAGCCCACCGACCAGCACGAATGCCGCGAACCCGAAGGCGATCGTCAGCACCGTATCGTAGGCGGTGTTCCCGGTGTACCAGTCCATCGAGATCCTTTGTCGAGCGTTGCGCCGGATACTTCCGCTCACGTCCAGCGCCAAAATTAGAACATGTTCTACCATGGGTTCGAGTCACGACCCGCGACAACGGAGGAACTGTCATGCCGCTGGATCCGACGGCCGCCGATCTGCTCGCCGCCGTAGCCGCCTCGCCGCGCGCCGTCGCCGCCCACGACCGCGCGGCCTGGGTGGGGCTGTTCAGCACCGACGCCGCCGTCAATGATCCGGTCGGCTCGCGGCCGCACATCGGCCGCGCCGCGATCGAGCGCTTCTACGACACCTTCATCGGCCCGAACACCATCACCTTCCGGGTCGAACGCGATCTCGTCGGCGGGCCGACCGTGGTCCGAGACCTACTGATCGAGACCACGATGTCGACCGGCGCCACCGTCGCGGTCCCGATGCACCTGCGCTACGACCTCGCCGAAGAAGACGGCGTCTGGAAAATCGCCCGCCTGGCCGCGCACTGGGAATTGGCCGCGATGATCGCGCAACTGCTGCGCACCGGGTTGCCGGGCTTGGGCGCCGCACTGAAACTCGGCCCGCAGTTGATCGTCAATCAGGGCATCGGCGGCGCCATCGGGATGATGCAAGGACTCCTCGGGGTCGGCCGCGCGGGCAAACGCGTTGCGACCCGGTTCTGCACGGCCGCGGCGGCGACGGACATCAGCCGCGTCCGCGCCCTGCTCGACTACGACTGTGCCATCGAGCTTCCCGCCGGCACGCGGGTCTCGGTGGAGGAATTCACCAATCGGGCACGAAACCTGAAGTGGGACAAGATGATCGCCGCCGGTCGCACCGTCACCGTCAGCATCGAACTCGGCGCGGTGCACGGCGTCGCGTTCATCGACTTCACCTCCGGAACAACGCGAATCAGCGCGATCCGAGTATTCACCGACGCCTGAGCACCCGCCGAATCCGAGCGAGCCCCCGACCGATCGAGTCGAACACTCGCCCGATCGGCTGGTTCAATCGGACCGAGCACCCGACCGATCAGACCGAAGACCTCATCAATCGGACCGTTCGCCGGTTCGATCAGGACGCCCGCTCATCCGTACCGCGCGACTCCCCCGGCGGCTCGAAGCCCGGTCCCGGACGTGCATCGATATCGCGCGGGTCGATCGGCTCATGACAGTGCTCGCACACCAGGACAGGCGCGGCCGGATGCCCGCACGAGCGATGCTCGAGCGTCAGTGGCGGGCCGCCAGGGTCAGCGAGATGCCGATCGCCCCAGGCCATCATCGCCATCATCATCGGATACAGATCACGCCCGCGTGCGGTGAGGCGATAGTCGATCCGGCCACCGCCTTCGTCGGTGCGCTCGAAGATCTCGGCGTCGACCAGCAGACGCAGCCGATTGGTCAGCAGATTGCGGTTGGTGATGCCGATATTGCGGGCGAACTCGCTGAAACGGTGCACCCCGAAGAACGCCTCCCTGATCACGAGGATCGTCCAGCGATCGCCGAGTAGCTCGACGACGCGCTGGATCGAATCGTTCGCGGGGGGCCGAATCTTCACCGGGTCATACTCCCATCCCCTCCTTCTAGTATTGCAATCCTACTATCGGTAGGATATTAATACCACCAAGATGACAGACCCGCGGCGGCTCCCGAGCCGGATTGGTGCACAGCCATGACGATGAGCGAACGAACCGACAGCACCGCCATCTATCGACAGCTGCTCGACCCGGCGGTGCGGCCGAACCCCTACCCGATATACGCCCAGGTACGGGCGGGCGGCCCGTTCCGGATCGGGGCCGCGCCAGTCGTGATCGTGTCGAGCCACGCGGACTGCACGGCAGTGCTGCGCCACCCGCACGCGAGCGTCGACCGCTCGCTGACCCGAGTGCAGCTGGAGACGCTGCCGATGGCGACCTCGGCCACGAAAGATGCTGTCCGCCAGGCCAAGCCGTCGTTCCTGTTCCTCGATCCGCCCGACCACACCCGGCTGCGCCGACTGGTGTCGAAGGCCTTCACACCACGGGTTGTCGCGCAGCTGGAACCACGGATCAGCGCGATCGTGGACGACACCCTCGATCGGGTCGCCGAGACAGGTACCTTCGATGTCGTCGCCGATCTCGCCTATCCGCTGCCGGTCACCGTCATCTGCGAACTGCTCGGCGTGCCACTCGCCGACGAGCCACAACTGCGGCAATGGTCGTCACTGCTGGCCCGCACCCTGGACCCGACCTCCCGCACCGCCGCCGAGCATCAAGCCGACCCCGGTGAATTACAGGCTGCGGGAACGGAACTGAACGCCTACTTCGAGGACCTGACCCGGCGCAGGCGCGGCAATCCAGGCCCGGACCTGCTGTCGGAGTTGATCGCCGCCGAGGACGCGGGCGACACACTCGGCCACGACGAGCTCATCTCCACATGCGCGCTGCTGCTCATCGCAGGCCACGAGACCACGGTCAACCTCATCTCCAACGCGATCCTCGCCCTGTTGCGCCACCCCGAACACCTCGCGGCACTGCGCGCCGATCCGGAGCAGGCCGCCGGTGTCATCGAGGAAACATTGCGGTATGACCCTCCGGTACAAATGATTCCGCGCATCGCGGCCGCGGATATGCGGATCGGCGACATGGACATCGACCGTGGCGACCTGGTCCTGATGCTGATCGCCGCCGCGCAGCGTGATCCCGCGGTATTCACCGACCCCGACCGTTTCGCCCCCACTCGCGACAACCGCCATCTCGCCTTCGGGCTCGGTGCGCACTTCTGCCTCGGCGCTGCGCTGGCCAGGCTCGAAGGACGCGTCGCAGTGACCACGTTCGCGCAGCGGGTCCGATCCCCCCGCTGCGCCATCGATCCGCCGCCGTACCGCGCACACGTCAACCTGCGCGGTCCGGCGGCGATACCGCTCGATTTCGCCGAGATCACGCCACGGCAGTAGGGTCGGCGACCCTGACGGCCTCGGGCCGCACCGCGAGGGGTTCCGGCTCGGAGTCGGTCGCCTTTTCGGTCCATCCCGGCGGGCCGAACACATAACCGATTCGGCCCCTCCAGGTTTCGGCATTGCGAACGTCGCCGATCAATCCCGCCAGCTCGTGGAAATTGACCCGCAGCGGGTTGTGCGTGGCGATGTTCTTCGTCAGGCCGTAACGGATCGGTTCGGATTCGGCGGCGAAGCTGCCGAACATCCGGTCCCAAATAATGAAGATGCCGCCATAGTTCTTATCGATATAAGGCTGGTTCGAGCCGTGGTGGATGCGGTGATGCGCGGGCGTATTGAACAGGAACTCGATCGGCCGCCCCAGCGTGCCGACCCGCTGGGTGTGGATCGGGAACTGGTAGAGCAATCCGATGGTCTGCAGCAGGAAGATCATCCACGGCGGCAGACCGATCAAGGCCGCGGGCACCCACGCCAGTCCGCGCACCATGGTGGCCACCGGATGCAGCCATGGCAGCCGGAGCGCGGTGGAGAGATTGAAGTACTCGCTGGAGTGGTGAACGCTGTGCGCGGTCCACAGCAGCCGCACCCGATGGTCGGCGCGATGCGCCCAGTAGTAGCAGAAATCGGTGACCACCAGCCCGAGCGCCCACACCCACCAGCTCTTCGGCGACAGGTGCAGCGGAGTCACCGCGGCGGCGACCAGCACCGCGGAGAACGGCAGCAGGTAGTGCATGAACGGCTTGACGAGCCTGCCGAGGGTGAAAGTCGCCAAGTTGGCAGCGGTGTCCCGCCCTGCGCTGGTGTTGTCGGATCGGTCGGGATCGCGGCGATACGAGATCCACTCGACCACCATCAGCAGCACGAATGCCGGTAACGCATAGCCCAACAAGTCCACACGGCCCATGAGATCTCCTTCACTTTCCCGCCGGTCACGGCCACGCTACGGGCCGCGGCCATGACAGACATCGCGCCGCCGAGGGACGCACCGTCCCCCGCGCGGGGGACGCGCGGCGTACCGTCCGAGGGCAGAGTTGACCCACAGCAGCTCCGGTGCGGTGCGCCGGCGGCTGGGTAGGATCGCCCGCGAACGACTCGGCCGGTATCGGTGAGTTCGCTGGATCGGGCCGGCCGGTACTGCCGGATGATGTGGGAGGTGGCGGCCGGTGGACGTCAGCAGATCGTTGGCCCGCCAGTCACTGGTGGTCGCGGTGGTCGCCGCGGTGATCGACACCGTGGTCCTAGCCCTGTGCGGTGTCTTCGCCGTTGCGCCGTGGCAGGCGACCGCAGTGGCGGTCGGTGTCGCAGCCGCCGATCTCGCGCTGGCCGCGCCGCCGCGTACCGCGGGCATCGTCGCGGTCAGCCAGGTTGCCCTACGGCTGCTGGAGGCGCTGCTGCTGCATCGGCACGGCTTCGCGGCACGATTCGCCGATGTCGGATTCCTGGTCGCCGGCTATCGCGCGGGCGCGTGGATGGCGGGCCCGACATCCGTTTCGACAGTCCTCACGCTGTGCTCCGGTTTCGCGGGCGCGCACCTGCTTGTCGGCAGCACCGCCTCACACGACTGGCGGCTGCTACTCGCGACGACGGTGTCGGTGGGTGTGGTGCCGTGGTTGGTCGGCCGATACACCGCGGCACGCGGCGCGTATATCGCGGAGCTCGAGCAGCAAGCGCAGCTGCGCAAGCAGGAACAGCAGGTCGCGCTCGAGCGCGCGGTCGCCGATGAACGCGCCGCCATCGCGCGCGATCTGCATGACGTGATTTCCCACCATGTCAGTGCCATCGGCATCCACGCGGGCGCCGCGCGAATCGCCCTCGCCGACTCCGGAAATGGTCCGGCCACGCAGTCGTTGACGGCGGTAGAAACAAGTAGCAGAGCCGCGATGGTCGACCTGCGCAGGCAACTGGATCTGCTGCACGGCCGCGATGACGACGGCCAGCGCCAACCCGGGCTTGCCGATATCGACGGCCTGATCGAGCACGTGCGGTCGGCCGGGATGACGGTCGAAGTCACCGTGCGCGGATCCGCCGTGCCACTGCCGGATTCGCTGAACATCACCCTCTATCGCATCGTGCAGGAAATGCTGACCAACGCACTACGCCACGGCGATGGCGAGAACGCGTGGCTTGATGTGGAATACCGGCCGAACCTGATCATGATCGAAACGACGAATCCGATCATGGCGGGCACGGCGATCGACAACGCCTCGGTGCCGCGCGGCATCGGCGGCATCCGACGACGCGCCGAACTCTTCGGCGGTGAGCTCCGCTACGGTCCGCAGTCGAATAGAACTCGTTGGTACAGTGCGGTTTCGGTCCCGATCGGAGGATCGTGAACGCACCGATTCGAGTGTTGATCGCCGACGACCACAGCATGTTCCGCTCCGGCCTGCGCGCCGTCGTCGACAGCCAGGCGGATCTCGACTGTGTCGCCGAGGTGAGCGAGGGTCGGGCCGCGATCGCCGAAATATCCAGGCTGCGACCGGATGTCGCGATCCTCGATGTGCGAATGCCGAAGCTGGACGGGCTCGCCGCCACCGAGGTCATCGTCGCCGCGGGCGGCACCCGTGTCCTCGTGCTCACCACCTATGACAGCGATGCCAACCTCTACCGCGCCCTGAGAGCAGGCGCGAGCGGCTTTCTGCTGAAAAGCCTTCCGCCGGAAGAACTCGTCGCCGCGATCCGGATCGCGGCTCGCGGCGACGCTCTGATCGATCCGTCGATGACCCGCCGCTTGGCGACGCGGTTCGCGGGCAGCCTCGCGCCGCCGCGCACTCCGCCGCAGGTGCAGCAGCTCACCGCACGGGAGCACGAAGTGCTGCTACTGCTCGCCGACGCGCGCAGCAATGCCGAGATCGCCTCGTTGCTCGGCGTCGGCGAGGAGACCGTGAAGACCCATGTCTCCCGCATTCTCGCCAAACTCGGTGTCCGCGACCGGATTCACGCGGTCGTGTTCGCCCACAAGCACGGGCTGGTGCCCGCCGGACCGCCGCAGTTCTGATCGATCTGGGCTCCCCACACGGCGCGGGTGCCGGAGTCGCCTACTCGATACGCCTGCGTGCAGGCCGCGATGCCACAGCCGACCGCCAGCACCGCGAGGAGAGCGGTGAGTGCCCGGGTCGGCGGCTTGTCGCGTTCCTCGCGCAGATGGACGACGAGGAGCAGCGCCGCGACCAGCAGCAGCGGGACGACGAAGTAGATCATCGTCCGGCCGAGGTCGGCGTGGGTTTCGATCGCGGGTGGCGAACCGAGCCGATCCCGCAGTGACGCACCGGCGTCGGTGGTGAGCGGAGTCAGCGCGACCGTCACCGCCGCGAGGGCGGTGACCAGCCAGATCAATCGGCGGCGTGCCGCGGGCCACAGCCCGGACAGCATCAACAATGCCGAGGTCAACGGCACGAACACCACGATCACATGAACCAACAGCACGTGGGCGGGCAATCCGTTGATCGTCGACATGAGGGCATCTCCTCGGTTCTCGACCGCCGCGGCGGTATCGGCCCAAGTATCTCTCTCACCTCACGTTTTCCGGCGGTGCCCGGTTCATCGACGTGTCCGGGGCGACGGTCCGCCGGGCGCCGCATGAACCGCCTGGCGTGCGCGCCGGGTGTCCACAGCCTCGGCCGAGGGTCATGCGGCACCACTCGCGATCGTCAGAGGAACAGACGGAACCTCGGGTAGCCGCTTACTCGCGCAACCAGCAGTCGCCGCGTCACGCTGACCACAGCGGAAGGGAGACCAACGATGCGATTCTCGACCGCAGCGGTGCGCAGCTACGTCGCGGGCGGATGTGCTGGGGCCTGCTGAAGACCGATGAACTGGCCGAGCCGGACGAGATCTCCGACGTCGTGGTCTGGCCGGCGGGCGGACCCTTCCCGGGTGCGCGAGTTCCGGTCGACAAGGGCCACCTCGCTGGTGAAGACCAGGGCCGGTTCGGCCAGCTCCGTCCGCGCCCACCTCTTGTGACAAACAATGGGCGTGTGAATGTGACATGAACGGGGTGATCACGCCGAGTCCCGGGTTGGCCGCGGTATGCACGATCATGGTCGCGGGCGCGGTGGCGGTCTATCTGGCCGCCGGGCTCGGCGATGCGGCGATCGTGCCGCGTGCGGCATTGCGGGGAGCGGCGCAGTTGGCGGTTGTCGCGCTGGTGCTCGCCGCGGCGCTCGCGCAGTTGTGGTCCTCGATCGTGGTGCTAGTGGTGATGTTCGGCGCGGCGGTCGTGACTTCGGCACGGCGCTCGAACGCCGGTCGGTCGGCGGCGTGGTTGGCGCTTGCGATCGGCTGCGGGCTCGGCAGTGTGCTGCCGTTGTTGCTCGTCAGTGGTGTTGTCCCGTTCGAGGGTGTGGCGTTGGTTCCGATCGGCGGCATCGTGCTCGGTGGGACGATGACCGCGACCTCGCTGTCCGCCAGGCGAGCGCTCGATGCGATCGAGCAGCGGTGGGGCGAGGTCGAAGCCGCGCTGAGTTTGGGATTGAGCGAACGCGACGCACGGCTGGAGGTGGCCCGGCCGACCGCGGCGGACGCTTTGCTCCCCGGCGTGGACCAAACCCGTACCGTCGGCCTCGTCACCCTGCCCGGCGCCTTCGTCGGCGTCCTGATCGCGAGCGGCTCCGCCATCCAGGCGGGAGCCGTACAGATCCTCGTGCTGATCGCCCTGCTGCTCGCACAATCGTGTGCCGTCGCGATCACGATCGAACTCGTCTCCCGGACCAAGATCCGCCGAGCGGCCAGGCAGAAGGTCGGCCGCACCTCGTCTCCGTGATGGGACTCATCGTCTGACATCAACCCCGCGCGCAGCGCATCGGCTCGTTTCATTTCGAGAGCTCGATGGGACCGTCTGCGCCGACACCGACAGCGTCGGCCCCGTTCCCCCGGACGGCACGGGATCTCGTTCGCCGATGCGAGCGCAGTACGTGCGGCGTTCTCGAACAATTCCCGACTACGCTCGAGCAACAACGAAAAAGACCCGGAACAGTGTGTTCCGGGTCTTTCCTTTGTAGCGGGGACAGGATTTGAACCTGCGACCTCTGGGTTATGAGCCCAGCGAGCTACCGAGCTGCTCCACCCCGCGTCGGTAAACACAACATTACACACGTCTACGTTCAGATGGCAAATCGCCCTCCGAACAGGGCGTTTGCACTGGCCAGCGGTATCCACACGGGCCCGAACAGCAGGGTGAGCGGCCGCGGGGCGACACGGCGCACGGCCATCCGGATACGCCTATTCACAGTTTCGGCGTGGCGTCGCCGAGGGGATGCGCGCACGCGACACCCTTTTGTCGAGATATTCAAACGTGACACGGGTCACTATTTCGTAGTGATCTCAGACACATCACGATGCTATAAATGATCATGAAGTATCCATTCAAATGACATTAACGACCAGCGCAAACATGGATATACACGTCATTCGCTTCAGACAATTCAAGCGTTATCAAGACGTGATCTGCTGAGATTTCTTCGTTACCGTCGGTCCCACGGCCCGGATCAAACGTGATGGGCACGAACTCGAATCGCCGAACACCGGTGACCCTGTCCCGCGGTTCGAGGATCCCCGACACCTGGGGACAGGGACACGGCGGAATTTCGCCGCGTCGGCGGGCGCAGGGAGGGGAAATACTATGTCTCAGAACCGGAAGTTCAGCACCCGCGCCCTCGGCTTCGTGGCCGTCACCGGTGCACTCGTTGCGGTACCGTTCGGTCTTTCCACCGCCACCGCGTCGGCAGCGCCCGCCCACAACTGGGACGGCGTCGCACAGTGCGAGAGCGGTGGCAACTGGGGGATCAACACCGGCAACGGCTACTACGGCGGCCTGCAGTTCTCGCAGAGCACCTGGGCGGCCAACGGCGGCCAGGGCTCCGCGCACACCGCCAGCAAGGCCGAGCAGATCCGCGTCGCGGAGAACGTGCTCGCCACCCAAGGCGCCGGCGCCTGGCCCACCTGCGGTGCCTACCTCACCGACGGCGAGTCCGCAGATGTCGCGCCCGAGCCCGCCGTCGAGCCCGGCTCCCCTGCCCTCGACGCCCCGACCGTCGACGACGCCAAGGTCGTCGTCGACCAGGCCAAGAGCGCGGGCAACGAACTCGCCAAGCAGGCCGGCGTCCAAGACCAGTACCAGGCAGTACTCGAGCAGAACAGCGGCCTGATCAACTCGCTGTTCCGCTGATCTCCGGTTCCGTTTTTCGGACCCGATGCAAGAACGGCCCCGTCAGCGTCGACGGGGCCGTTCTCGTGTGACCCGGTTCGTCCTCGCCAATAGCCAACGGCCCTGGCACCCCGGTTCGGGGTGGCAGGGCCGTTGTCGTGTCAGGATGCGGTCAGCGACCGGCGTCCTGGTAGGCCTTCACCGCGGCCTCCAGCTCCTCGAGCGCCTTGCCGAAGTCCTGGAAGTTGCCGGTGCGCATGGCACTACGCACGTTCTCGATCTTCCGGTTCAGCTCCGCCGCCGCGGCGTCCTTGGCAGCCGACGAGCCGGGCGGCGGGGTGACGCCGCCCGCGGGCAACGGTGTCGTGCCGCCGGTCTGCGGCGGCGTTGTGCCGCCTTCGACCGGAGGTGTGGTGCCTGGCTTCGGCCGCGATGCCGGGTCGCCGCCGAATGGGGTGGCCAGCGAACCCGCTCCCGGCAGCACCTGATTCAGCGCCTCGGCCAGCGTCGAGGCATAGCCGACCTTCACACTGCCTGCCGCATCGCGATAGCTCACCAGAACTCGCAATAGCTGCGGGAAGGTAGAGGTGTTCGGCCCGGTATTGCGTTCGTTGTAGAACGGCTCGACATACAGAATGCCGCCATCGGCGATGGGCAGCGTCAGCAGATTGCCGTACCTGATCTTGTTCGAGTTCGACAGCAGCGTCTTTTCCTGCGAGACCCTCGGTGCGGTGGTCATCGTATTCTGGGTCTGCTGCGGCCCCTGGGTCTGCGTGTCCGTCGGCAAGCGCAGGATCGTGAACTTGCCATACCGTTCCGGATCGGAGCGAACCGAGATATAGGCGGACAAGAACTGCCGGTTGTAACCGACCATGGCGCTCGTCAGGTTGAACACCGGCTTGTTCGTTTGCGCATCACCGAGCAGCACGTAGTACGGCGGCTGCTTGAAGCTGCCACCCTCGACTGTCGGGTCACTGGGCACAGACCAGAATGCGTTGTTGGTGAAGAACTCTCGCGGATCGTCGACGTGATACTTGGTCAGCATCTCGCGCTGCACCTTGAACAGATCTTCCGGATAGCGGAAGTGTGCCCGCAGCTCCGGCGAGATGTCGCTCTCCGACTTGACCGCATCCGGGAACACGCCGCGCCATGCCTTCAGCACCGGATCAGCGGAATCCACCTCGTACAGGGTCACGGTGCCGTCGTAAGCGTCGACCGTGGCCTTCACCGAGTTACGGATGTAGCTGACTTCCTTGCGCGGCAGCAGTCGGCCGGTCTTCTGGTCGATGCTGTCCTCGACCGCGCCCTCCAGCGAGGTCTTCTGGGCGTACGGATAGTTGTCCAATGTGGTGTACGCGTCGACGATCCACTGGATCCGTCCGTTGATCACCGCGGGGTAGGCGTTGCCGTCGGTGGTCAGCCACGGCGCCACCTTCTGCACCCGGTCGCGCGGACTGCGGTTGAAGATGATCTTGGAATCGTCGCTGATGGCCGAGGAGAACAGGATGTTGCGCTCGGCGTACTTGGCGGAGAACGCCAACCGGTTGAACCAGTTGCCGATCGGTACGCCGCCCTTACCGCTGTAGGTGTACTGCGCGGCGTCCGAATCATATTCACGCGGTGCCTGACCTTCGACGCCGCCGACGATCGCGTAGTCCGGATTGGACTGCGAGATCAGCTCGCCGTAGTACACGCGCGGCTGGTCGACCTTGATCAGCTGCTTGTCGGTCGGGGTGAACAGGTCACTGACCATGAAGATCGGGTAGCCGCTGTCGCTGCTGTCACCGGTCGCGTTCGGCTCCTCGGACTGCGGCTTGTTGACCCGATTCGCCGGGGCCGCGACGAAGCCGTTGCCGTGGGTGTAGACCGTGTGCTTGTTGATCCAGTCGGTCTGGTTGCCGCTGAGCGCGGCCGGCGCCAACTCACGGGCGGCGACGATGTAGTCCTGCAGCTCGCCGTCGAGCTTGTAGCGGTCGATATCCAGCGACTCCGGGAAGCCGTAGAAGTTCTTCAGCTGACGCAGCTGTGTGAAGGTGGGCGAGAGGATATTCGGATCGAGCAGCCGGGCGTTCCCGATGGTCGCCGCGTCGACCGGGACCTCGACCGGGTTCTTCTTGCTCTCGCCTTTGTAGTCCTGGTACTCGATCTTGTCGCTGGTGATACCGAACGCCTGCCGGGTGGCGGCGATATTGCGTTCGATGTATTCGCTTTCCTTGGTTGCCGCATTGGGACGCACCGAGAACTGCTCGACCACCAGCGGCCACACCGCACCGACCAGGATCGACGACAGCACGAGCAGTGCCGCCGCCATCGCGGGCACCCGAAGATCACGCAGCACGATGCCTGCGAAGAAGGCCACCGCGCAGATCACCGCGATGGACAGCAGGATCAGCTTGGCGGGCAGGACGGCATTGATGTCGGTGAAGGAACCGCCGGTGAAGGTCGGTTCCTTACGACTGCCCGACAGCAGCTCGTAGCGGTCGAACCAGTACGCGATCGCCTTGAGTAGCACGAAAAGCCCAGCGAGCACGGCAAGTTGGATGCGTGCGGGACGGGTCAGCGTGCCTTCCCGGCCGGAAAGACGCAGCCCGCCGAAGACGTAGTGCGTCACCAGGCTCGCGAAGAACGCGATGACGACAGCGACGAACAACCAGTTCAGCACCATGCGGTAGAAGGGCAGATCAAACGCGTAGAACCCGACGTCCAGGTTGAACTGCGGATCCTTCTGCCCGAACGAGCCACCGTTGAGGAACAACTGCACGGTGACCCAATTCGACTGCGCGACCAGGCCGGACAGCAGACCCAGCAGCACCGGGATGCCGATGCCGAACAGCTTCAGCCTGCTCATCACGGTGGTGCGGTAGCGCGCGATCGGGTCGTTCGGGCCCGCCACCGGGATGAACACCGGACGAGTCCGATAGCCCAGCAGCAGCGCCAGCCAGACGACGAGGCCGACGAACACCGCGACCACCAGGAACAACAGCAATCGGGTGCGCAGGACGGTGAGGTAGACGCTCCGGAAGCCGACCTCGCCGAACCACAACCAGTTCGTGTACGTGTCGGTCAGTCGTGGTCCCAACAAAAGCAGCGCCGCCACAATAATGGCCGCCACCAGCAGCACTCGGCTGCGTCGGGACAACGAAGGTAAGCCGGTGGGGGGCCGCATGCCCACGATGCCACTCTCCAAGGTCCGGCGGCACTCGCACCGATATTTCGGCCGATGCGCCGCAGTCCGATGTTGCAGGTGGTCCTTGCGGACCCTCTTCCGCGCCCACTCTACGGAATCGGACACCGTTCAGACGGCGGGGCCGCAATTGCGCAGAACAGAAGGGCTGCCGCTAACCCGGACCGGCGATCCGCGATCGACCGATCGTTTGATTGGATGTCTGCGTGACCGCTGACCTGCACGCCGAACTCGTCCTCGCCCGCTCCGTCCGGGAGGTGGCCGAATTCGTGGACGCCGAGGGCTGGGGGCACCCGCCGCAGATGTTCGCGCTGGTGCGCACCGCCGATCTGGTCGCGGCCGAGCCCGGCCTCATCGATCAGCTCGACGACGGCAACGAGCTGACTCCCGTTGCCCAGGAATCCTTTCCGGACGACGTGACCGGCGGCTCGATGGCACTCGACGAGTTCCTCGCGACCACGAGCTGGCCCGAAGCCGTGGAGGGCTGTGTGCTCGTGCAGGAGATCGTGGTGCTCCCGCCGGACGCCGAGAGCACCCTCGACGATGCGCTCGCGCCACTGCTCGCCGATCACGACGCCGCCGACGCCGCCGCCCGCGCCGCCGCCGAGGCGCACCCGGAACGTCGTGAGGCGCGGCTGTTCGCGGCCGTGCTGCGCGAGGGCACATCGCTGGCGCTGCTGCAGGTGCGACCGGAGGACGAAGCGGAAGAATTCGGCGACCTGGACCTGCGCACCTACCCGAATCTGGCGCCCAACGTCATCGAGGCCCTGCACCACACGTTCGAGTAACCGCACCTGGCTGTGCCGCCGGCTGCGTCAAGGCGACGCAGCCGCGGAACCGCCGGGCCGAACAAGTACGACGCGACCGCAGAACCGCCGGGCGAGCGCAGGCGAAGCAACCGACCTAATTGCAGGAGACTGTCGGCTTGCCCGCGTTGATGTCGTTGAGCGACGCGACGGCGCCGTCGAGGTTTTCGACCTTCACCAGGCGCAGGCCGTCCGGGGTGCGCTGCTTCGCCTCATTGCAGTTGGCGGCCGGGACGAGGAAGGTTTCCGCGCCCGCGTCACGGGCGGCCATCATCTTGTATTGGATGCCGCCGATCGGGCCGACCTTGCCGTCCTGGTCGATGGTGCCGGTGCCCGCGACGAACTTGCCGCCGTCGAGTTCACCGGGTGAGAGCTTGTCGATCAGCGCGAGGCTGAACATCAGGCCTGCCGAGGGACCGCCGATGTCGGCGAGGTTGAAGGTGACCTGCATCGGGGGACGCGCGCCTTCGGTCGGTGTCAGCCCGAGGTAACCCTTGGCCGCGTCGTCCGGACGGGGGGCGAGGGTGATGTTCGCGCTCTGCTCGGCATTGCCGCGCCGGAACACCACGGCGATCTGGGCGCCGGGCGGCTGCGAGGACACGGCGGCGACCACGTCCTTCGGCGTGCTGACCGGTGCGCCGTTGATGCTGATCAGCTCATCGCCCGCGGCGAGCACATCCTTGGCGGGGCCGTCGTCGCCGACCTTGCGCACCAGCACCACCGTCGGCAGGTTCATATAGTGCAGCGCGGCCACCTCGGCGTTGCCCTCGGAGTCCTTGAAGTCCTGCTGGTTGGACTTGTCGATTTCCTCACGCGGCACTCCGGGCGGATACACCTCGGCGCGCGGCACGAGACCGTGTTCGCCGCTGACCCAGAAGCCGAACGCCTCGAAGACGTTCAGCCCGTCGCGCACCGAAACCGTGGTCATGTTCAGGTGGCCTGTGGTGGGGTCGAGCACCGCACCCTGCACATCGACGACCTGTTTGCCCTCGACCTCGCCGAGCGTATTGAACGTCGGCCCTGGTCCGAGTGCGACGAACGGCACAGTGAAGACGCTGCCCGCGACACCGAGCACGAGCACCGGGATCAAAGCGGCAACGAGGGTGAGGATCCGTCGATTCACCTCGACCACAGTAGTGATCGCCCGCACCGATGGGCGGCGCAGGCGTGCATTTACCACGTCCGGGTGTCGTCTGATTTCGCGCCGCGCGAACACAAGACCCCTATGCCGCACGCGTAACGTAAGGAGTATGAGCGACCTCCCCTTCGGATTCTCGAATCGCGATGACGACGACGCGCGCAAGCGTGGCGAGGAGCCGGGCGGTCCCGATGCGAACAATCCGCTCGGCTTCGGAGCGGGCGGCTTCGACCCGTCGCAGCTCGGGCAGATGCTGACCTCGCTCGGGCAGATGCTCAGTGGCATGGGTCAGCCGGGTTCGGCACCGGCCGGTCCGGTGAACTACGACGTCGCCAAGCGGCTGGCGCGCCAGCAACTCGGAGCCGATCTGACGCCGTTGACCTCGGGTGCGACCGGCGCCGTGCGCGATGCTGCGCACCTGGCCGAGGTCTGGCTCGATGGCGCGACCACCTTGCCGGCCGGTGCGGCCAAGACCGCGGCATGGACGGCCAACGACTGGATCGAGGAGACGCTGCCGACATGGAAGCGGCTGTGCGATCCGGTGGCCGAGCAGATCTCGGGCATGTGGACCTCGCAATTGCCCGAGGAGGCAAAGGAATTCGCGGGTCCGATGGTGGGCATGCTCGGCCAGATGGGTGGCCTCGCCTTCGGATCACAGCTCGGGCAGGCGCTCGGGCAGCTGGCGAAGGAGGTGCTGACCTCCACCGACATCGGTCTCCCCCTGGGACCGACCGGCACCGCGGCGCTGCTGCCCGCGGCCATCTCGGAGTTCAGCGCCGGGCTGGAGCAGCCGGAGAGCGAGATTCTGGTGTTCCTCGCCGCCCGCGAGGCGGCCCATCAGCGACTGTTCGGCCATGTCCCGTGGCTGCGCCAGCAGGTGCTCGGCGCGGTCGAGGACTATGCGCGCGGCATCAAGATGGACTTCTCCGCGCTGGAGCAGGCGGCGCAGGGCATCGACCCTATGACGCTGAGCGATCCCTCGAAGCTCGAGGAGCTCCTGTCGCAGGGCACCTTCGAACCGCAGACCACCCCGGAGCAGAAGCAGGCCCTCGAACGGCTGGAGACGCTGCTCGCACTGATCGAAGGTTGGGTCGAGGTCGTCGTCACCGAGGCGGTCGGCGACCGCCTGCCCGGCGCGGGTGCGCTCGCCGAGACGCTGCGCAGGCGACGCGCCACCGGCGGCCCCGCCGAGCAGACCTTCGCGACCCTGGTCGGCCTGGAGTTGCGGCCGCGCAAGCTGCGTGAGGCGGCGGCACTGTGGCGGCGTTTGACCACCGACGCGGGTATGGAGGCACGGGACGGCATCTGGGCGCACCCGGATCTGCTGCCGGATTCCGACGATCTCGACTCCCCTGCCGGCTTCATCGACTCGGTGATCGGCGGCGGCGCCACCGCCTTCGATGATCCGATGGCCCAGCTGGCCGCGACCGAGGCCCGCGAACGCGACGAGGCCGAGCGCAAGCAGGCCGCGTCCGACGAGCCCGGCGCCAACGGTCCCGACCTCGGCAAGGACAGCGACAAGTCCTGAAATTGCCCTGTCGATACCACGAATCCCTGTGGATAACCCCAGGTTTCACGGTATCTGCGACCTTGGCTGGTCCGCATACTGCTGGCCATGACAACAACGATCCGCCCACACGGTCCGATGCTGCATCCCCGGGTGACGATCCTGGTGCGCCCCTCCGGTGTGGTCCAGCTCGGCTGGGACCCGGAGGGCGCACTGCTGCTGCACCCGGCCGAGCTGACCGTCGACACCGTGCTCGCCTTCCTGCGCCTCTTGGACGGATTACAGACCAGACCGCAGCTGATCTGGCGAGCCGGAGAACACGGCATCGCACCGGAGCGTGCGCTTGCACTGCTGGCCGAGATCGACAATGCGGGCCTGCTCGTACACCCCGGCGACACAGGAGGACCGGTCCGCGCGGTGCGCGTGCACGGGCTCGGTCCGCTCGCGGACGCGGTATCGGCCGGACTTCGCCTGCTCGGGCTGCGACCGAGCCGCTCTCGCGACTACCGTCCCGACGCCACGGTCACCGGCTGGCGGGCCGACCTGGTGGTGCTCACCGACTCGCTGGTGATAGATCCGCGTCTCGCCAATGACCTCGTGCTGCACCGGATTCCGCATCTGCACGTCCGTATCCGTGACGACAAGGGCGTCATCGGGCCACTGGTGCTGCCCGGGATGACCAGCTGCCTGCGCTGTGCCGACCTCATCCGCTGCCGGTACGACCCGGATTGGCCGTTGCTCGCCGCGCAGCTGCTCGGCCGGGTCGGGCACGCCTCGCCCGCCGGTATCGCGGCGACAACGGCGTTGCTGCTCGGCGAATTCGAGGCGATCCGCAGATGTTCGCCCCGCCACGAGCTGGCCACTCTGAATTCCACCGTCGAGCTCGATCTCGCTTCGCATGTGATCGAGCGACGTGAGTGGCCGCCGCACGCCGCGTGCGGCTGTCGCGGAATCTTCGCTGGTCCGGCCGCATGAGTGTGGCGGTTCTTACACTCTGCCAAGGAAAGACATCACATTGCCATGGCACAGTAACGGGTCTGTCCGCCATGATGGGTACGTGTCTGAGATTGTGCGTCGTCGCTCATCCCGCAATGCCAAGTTAGCCAAGATTCCGCTGGGGATCGCAGGCCGGGCCGCAGTAGGGTTCGGTAAGAAGCTGGCCGGTGGCGACAAGTCCGAGATCAACGCCCAGTTGAACCAGAAGGCCGCCGAACAATTGTTCACCGTGCTCGGTGAGCTCAAGGGCGGCGCGATGAAGTTCGGCCAGGCGCTGAGCGTGATGGAGGCGGCGGTTCCCGAGGAGTTCGGCGAGCACTATCGCGAGGCGCTGACCAAGCTGCAGGCCGCCGCACCCCCGATGCCGGCCGACACCGTGCACCGGGTGCTCGACCAGCAGCTCGGCACCCAGTGGCGGCAGCGGTTCCAGTCTTTCGACGACACTCCGGCCGCGTCGGCCAGCATCGGACAGGTGCACAAGGCGGTCTGGTCCGATGGCCGAGTCGTCGCGGTGAAGGTGCAGTATCCCGGCGCCGACGAGGCCCTGCGCGCGGATCTCAAGACACTGTCGCGGATGACGGGCCTGTTCGCCTCGGTGATTCCTGGCGCCGACGTGAAACCACTGCTCGCGGAGATCACCGCGCGGACCGAAGAGGAACTGGACTACCGCAACGAGGCAACCAATCAGCGGGCGTTCGCGAAGGCGTTCGACGGGCACCCGGAAATCGTGGTGCCCAAGGTGGTGGCCAGCGCACCGAAGGTGATCGTCACCGAATGGCTCGACGGCATCCCCGTCTCGGCGATCATCACGCAGGGCGCGCAGGATCCAGAAGGCACCCGTGTGCTGCGCAATCGCGTCGCAACCCTGATGGGCAAGTTCCACTTCTCCTCGCCCGAGACCGTCGGCCTGCTGCACGCCGACCCGCATCCCGGCAATTTCATGATGCTGCCCGACGGCAAGCTGGCGGTCATCGACTTCGGCGCCTGCGCACCCATGCCCGACGGCTTCCCCGAGGTGCTCGGCCGGATGCTGGCGCTGGAGGTCGAGGAGCGCTTCGACGAGCTGACGGAACTGATGTACGACAACGGCTGGGTGATTCCCGGTCGCACCGTCACCGATAAGGAGATCGCCGACTACCTACGGCCTTTCACCGACCCGGTGCAGACGGATTCATTCCACTTCACCCGTAAGTGGATGCAGCGGGTGGCGGGCAAGGCGTCCGATCTCACGAGTCCCGAGATGAAGACCGCACGCGCCCTGCAGCTGCCCGCCGAATACGTGATGATCTTCCGTGTCCTCGGCGGCTCGGTCGGCATCCTGGCCCAGCTCGACGCGGAACTGCCGTTCATGCAGTTGGTGAAGACCTGGATGCCGGGCTTCCGGGAAGAGCGCACGGCCAGCTGACCTTCGAAAGACGCACGGGCCGTTCACCGCTGGCCGGTGTCGAACGCACAAGAGCCGCCCACCTGATCTCGAGGTGAGCGGCTCTTGTGCTTTCTCGTTCGTGGGCCCCGATCCGGGGTGAATCGACCGGAGGGGCCTCAGCGACCGGAGGGAGGGAGGTCGCGAGTCTCGGCATCATGCCTGCGCCTCGCTGACGCTCGGCTCCGGCATGACGCCGGGGCACTGCGCCGATGTGAGCTCGCTACGCTCGCTCATGCCGAGATCGCGACCTTGCGCGGACGTCCACGCGGGCGCTTGCGGGCGATCACGACACCCTGGTCGAAGATCTCACCGCCCCAGACACCCCACGGCTCGCGCCGATCCACGGCTGCGGCCAAGCAGCCCTTACGGATCGGGCAGGACTCGCACAGCGTCTTGGCCTGCTCCAACTGGGCAGGGCTCTCGGCGAACCAGAGATCGGGGTCTCCGGCTCGACAAGGCAGGACCTTCGTAACCTCCCGAGTGCGGGTAGGCAGTGCCACGGTTCGGCATGTCACGCCAGCGGTGGCCTGCGGCCAGCTCTCTGCGGTGAACACGTCGTTCTCCTTCAGCTCGTTTGCAGCGGTTCGTTTCGTTTCTTCTGCGAAACCGGTGCCGTCCGGCTGAAGGGCCGGGAAAAAATACTGGCCACGGTTTCGCTTCGGGCGATCCGTGGCCAGGAGGTCGGGGTGTTCCCTACCTAGGTCGACATCTGTGTCGATTCCTGATCACGGTCGCTGGGTTTGCGGTGCGGAGGCGTGCTGCCTGCAGGTCCGCCGGTGCATAGCCGGCTTCGAATGCGTCGGTGCCGACGGCTGCTTTCGCGGCTGCCGGGTGCCAACCCGCGCTGGGCTTGTCCTGCGTGAGGGTGCAAATGGGGGACTGCATGTGCGTAAACCGCGCCCGCTCCCCGAATACACCGACGCCGGACAGACCGATCCCCTGCAAAGCGAGGATCCCCCGGGAGGCCGACATGACGGGTGTATTCACCGCAACGTCGTTCGCGTCGAAGTTCATGTAGTCGTTCATTGGTCTGCCTCCCTCCTTACTCGTTGTCTGTCGCTGAACTGTGCGCGCCGAGATGACCTCCCGGTGCGTGATTCCCACCATATGCAATGTCGGCGAAACCGACAACCTATTTTCTACCTGCGGTTTTGTGGGCTTGACCGCAGCCTGGACGCCACAATCGCGAGCACGTCCGCGCCGTACTGATCGAGCTTCTTCGACCCGATCCCGGGGATCGCCGCCAGCGCGTTGTCGTCGCCGGGCAGTTGCTCGGCGATCGCGGTGAGTGTGGTGTCGGTGAACACCACGAACTCGCGGACCTCGAGTGCCAGCGCTTTCTCCTCCCGCCACGCCTGCAGCGCAGTCAGTAGCTCGGCGTCCAATTCCGCCGGGCAGCGCCGACAGCGACCGAGCATGGTGGCGTAGGTGCCGATCAGCGGTTTGGCACAGACTCGGCAGGACGGGCGAATCCCGTTCGAGGTAGCGCCGGAGGCGGGCGCGGCGATCCGCGACGCGGGAGAATCGTCGGGGACCAGGCCATTGAGGAACCGGGAGCGCCGACGGGTGCGCCTACTGCCCTCACCGCGCGACAGCGCCCAGGACAGCTGCAGGTATTCGCGGGCCCGTGTCACGCCGACATACAGCAGGCGGCGTTCTTCCTCCAGCGCCGCCTCGTCGGCGACCGAGCCGTTGTCGCCGAGCACATGCGCGATCGGCAGCGTGCCGTCGGCGAGGCCGACCAGGAATACCGCGTCCCACTCCAGGCCCTTCGCCGCATGCAGCGACGCCAGGGTTACGCCCTGGACGGTCGGTGGGTGCCGCGCCTCCGCGCGGGCACGCAGTTCGTGCAGCAGACCGGGCAGGTCGAGCTGGTCGTCATGACCGATGAGTTCCTCCGTCAGCCGCACCAGTGCGACCAATGACGACCAGCGCTCCCGTGCCTGCGCGCCCGCCGGTTCGGCAGTGGTGAGTCCGAGCGGGCCGAGCACCGCCTTGACCAGGGTGACCAGGGCGCTTCCACTGCGCGCCTGGTCGGGCAGATCGTCGCGGGCCGCGGCCGTGCGCAACGCCTGCACGGCCTGCCTGACCTCTGCTCGCGCGAAGAAGCCCTCACCGCCGCGCAACTGATACGGGATGCCGAGTTCGGTCAGCGCCTGTTCGTAGGCCTCCGACTGCGCGTTGATGCGATACAGCACCGCGATCTCCGCGGCGGGCATGCCCGCCGCGATCCGCCGCTTGATGAACCGCGCCACGGCCGCGGCCTCAGCGGGGGCGTCGTCGTATTCGGCGAACACCGGTTCGGGCCCGTCGGGTCGCTGACCGATCAGCTGCAGCCGGGTGCCTGCGATGCGGCCACGCGCGGCGCCGATCACTCGGTTGGCCAGCGACACCACCTGCGGGGTCGAGCGGTAGTCGCGTTCCAGCCGGATCACCGTCGCCTCAGGGAAGCGCCGGGAAAAGTCGAGCAGGTAGGCGGGAGTGGCGCCGGTGAAGGAGTAGATCGTCTGGTTCGCGTCGCCGACCACCGTCAGGTCGTCACGTTCGCCGAGCCAGGCGTCGAGCACCCGCTGCTGCAACGGGGTGACGTCCTGGTATTCATCGACAACGAAACTCCGGTAGCGGCCGCGGAATTCGTCGGCCACCGACGGATAGTCCTCCAGCGCGGCGGCGGTGTGCAGCAGCAGGTCGTCGAAGTCGAGCAGCAAGCCGTCCGGCGAGGTCTTGAGCGCTTCGTAGGCGAGGTAGACCTCGGCCACCCGCGCCGGGTCGTAGGGCGGCTCGCGCCGATGCTTGACTACGGCCGCGGGATAGTCCTCCGGCGCGATCAGCGAGGCCTTCGACCATTCGATCTCGCTGAGCAGGTCACGCACGCTGTCGGTGGCCGAGGAGAGCCCGGCCTTGGTCGCGGCCTGCGCCACGATCGGGAACTTGCGATCGATCAGCTGCCACGGCACCTCGCCGACGACCTGCGGCCAGAAGTACTTCAGCTGGCGCAGCGCCGCGGCGTGGAAGGTGCGCGCCTGCACCTGATTCGCGTCGCCGCCGAGCCCGAGTTCACGCAGTCGGCCGCGCATCTCCCCTGCTGCGCGCGCGGTGAACGTCACCGCGAGGACCTGGTCGGCCTTCACGTGCCCGGCCGAGACCAGATGCGCGATCCGGTGGGTGATGGTCCTGGTCTTACCGGTGCCTGCGCCCGCGAGCACGCACACCGGCCCTCGCGGCGCGCGCACGGCGGCGGCCTGCTCCGGGTCGAGGGCGGCGAGGTCGAGTGCTGGCACGGGCTCCATCATGACAGCGCCGACCGACAAGACCGCGCCGGCCGACGGCGAGGCGAGGCCGACAAGCCGAGCAGCCACAGGCATCGGGCAACTCACCGCTCTACTGGACGTGGGTGAGGTCTAACGGGGCAAGGGCCGCACGCTGGGCCGCCTGCCAGCGGTTGGTCACTTGCCAGAGCAAGAGGCCCGGGCTTTCCTCGGCCTCCGCGAACCTGCTGCGCAGGCCCTTGCCGGACAGGGCAAGCGTCGGCGCGCGGATATGGAACAGGAACGAACCACAGAGCGTTGCACGATCCGTGACTGACGCGACGCCTGACCTGACGATGTACTCGACCACCTGGTGCGGCTATTGCCGCAGGCTGAAGACACAGCTGAACGAGGCCGGTATCACCTATGTCGAGATCGACATCGAACAAGACCCGACATCGGCCGAATTCGTCGGCAGTGTCAACAACGGCAACCACGTGGTGCCGACGGTGAAGTTCGCCGACGGCTCCACCGCGACCAACCCGTCGCTCGCCGCGGTCAAGTCGGCACTTGCCGCAATCGCCTGACGGCGCATAGTTCCGAATAGCACATCCGCGCGGACCGAATACGGGCCGCGCGGATTCGCATGCTGGGCGCACCCGCTCAGTCGAGCGCCGCCCAGGATTCGACGATGGTGCGGGCAATGGAGATCGAGCCCGGCAGCAGCAGTCGTGTGTTCTCGGTCTTGGCCGACCAGTCCCCCGCCCTCAGCGCCTCGCGCACCTCGGCCCGGGTGAACCAGTGCGCCTCGGCGATCTCGCCGTCGGAAAAGACCAGTGGCTGTTCGGGATCGGCCACCGCGGCGAAGCCGAGCATCAACGAGCGCGGGAACGGCCACGGCTGGCTGCCGAGATAGTGAATGTCGCGCACATCGAGGCCGACTTCCTCGAGCATCTCGCGCTCGACGCAGCGTTCCAGCGACTCACCCGCCTCCACGAAACCGGCAAGCAGCGAGAACAACGGCTGCGGCCAGCTGTGCTGACGCGCCAACAGCACCCGGTCGCCGCCATCGTGGATCAGGCAGATGACCGCCGGATCGATGCGCGGGAATTCCTCGTATCCGGACTCGGTGACCCGCGACCAGCCGCCCTTGGCCGAGACGGTGACGGCGCCGTCGGCGCTATTGAAACCGGCCTTGTCATGCCAGTTCAGCAGGGCGCTAGCGCTGGAAAGCAGGCCCGCGGTGAAATCGTCCACCCCGCCGGCCATCGCACGCAGGTCGGTCAGCGACCCGGTGAGCTCGGGATCGCGCACCGCCCACAAGTGGATGCCTTTGTCGATACCGAGGAACACTGCCGCAGGGCTCGGCTCCGCGGCGAGTTCGATCGCCGAATCCAGCACCAGCGCGCCGTCCTCGAACCTGACCTGACCCCGCCGGTTCACCCGTAGCAGCCTGGCCTCGGCCCAGCCTTCCTTCAGCGCCTGCGCGTCGGCCCTGACCTCTTCGGCTCGATCGACGACGGAACGGGACAGCAACGGAACACCATTGAGCTGAAATGCCACGCTTCGAGACTAGCTGCCGCCTGGAATGCCGGTTCTCGCGCAGGTGCCGGGCGCACCGATGTCACTTGGACACGCGGCGAATGTAGAGCAATTTGTCACCGGCCTCGATGGCGTCGACCTCGGGCTCGCCGACCCGGATCAGCTCCCCGCCGCGCACGACACCGAGCACGATGTCGCTGAGATGCCGCGGCGAGCCGCCGATCTCGGAGGCCTCGACCTCGCGTTCGGCCACCGCGAAACCCTGTTCGGGGGTGAGCAGGTCCTCCATCATTTCGACGACGGTCGGCGTCGTGGTGGAGATGCCGAGCAGCCTGCCCGCGGTCTCCGAAGACACCACCACCGAGTCCGCGCCGGATTGACGCAGCAAATGGGTGTTTTCCGCCTCGCGGATGGCCACCGCGATCTTGGCCGCCTTATTGAGCTCGCGCGCGGTGAGCGTGACGAGGACAGCGGTGTCGTCGCGGTTGGTGGCGACCACGACCGCCGACGCATTCTGCGCACCGGCCAGCCGGAGCACATCGGACTGAGTGGCCGAGCCGTGCACGGTCACCAGCCCGGCACTGGCGGCGGCCTCCAGCGCGACGACATCGGTGTCGACCACGACGATGTCGGCGGGCTGCACGCCGTCGCCGATCATGGCGTCGATCGCGGTGCGACCCTTCGTGCCGTATCCGACGACCACGGTGTGATTACGCACGCTGCGCCTCCAACGCTGAATCTTGAATGCCTGCCGGGAGCGTTCGGTCAGCACCCCGAGTGTGGTTCCGACGAGCACGATGAGGAAGAGGATGCGCAGCGGCGTGATGATGACGATGTTGGCCAGCCGCGCCTCGGCCGTCACCGGAGCGATATCGCCGTATCCGGTAGTGGACAGCGACACCGTCGCGTAATACAACGCGTCGAGGAACGACAGCTCGTCGCCGGAATTGTCGTGATATCCGTGGCGACCCAGGTAGACCACCAACGCCGCGCTGAACAGCAGCCCGATCGCGAAGGCCACCCGGCGCGACAGCGAAATCCATGGACTCGTCTGTATTTCCGGAATGCGCAGCACTCCGACCAGCGCGAAATCCGGGCGGTCGGACACTCCGGGCCTGACTCGATCACCGAGCACCGGACTCACCAACCCTGTTGCTCGCCGAGATCGCTGTCCCCGGCTCTGCTTGTCCCTCCGGCACAGCACGGGAGCCTACCCGGTTCGCGCGGCGACGCCCGATCTCAACGCGAACAGTGGGCGGATGCGAGGGTGAGGCATGGCAGATAAAGCTCTCGTCCCCCGCGACACCGGCCGACGGCCCGCACTGATGCTCGCGACACTGCTGTTCGGATCCGGCGTATTGCACTTCGTGTGGCCGAAACCGTTCGATTCGATCGTGCCGCGCGCGCTGCCGGGCCGGGCCCGCGACTACACCTACGCCTCCGGAGTCGCCGAACTCACCGTCGCGGCCGCGCTCGCTCTGCCGCGCACCCGCGGCTTCGGGGGCCGGCTCGCGGCGCTGCTGTTCATCGTCGTGTTCCCCGCGAATGTGCAGATGGCCGCCGACGTACTCGGCAACCCCGAGTCGCCGCGGGCATTCAAGATCGGGACGGTGCTGCGGCTGCCGCTACAGCTGCCGCTGATCACTCAGTCGCTGAAGGTGAGCCGACGGGCGCGGCGCTCCTGATCAGCTCGGCCAGCTCGTCGGGGCCGGGCAGTGCGACCGGCGCGATGGTGCGTCCGGAACGCACGTAATGGAAAGCGGCGGCGACGCGGTCGAGCATCTCCCGCTCGGTGCCGCCTTCTCGGGCCGCCATCAGCCTCGCCCAGGCCAGCCGGTAGACCGCCAACTGCATTGCGACCGCCGGTTCCTCGGCGGCGCCCGGCTCGGCGCCGGTCTTCCAGTCCACCACGATCCAACCGCCGCCCGGCTCGGCGAACACCGCGTCCATCCGGCCGCGGATGACGGTGCCTGCGATGGAGGTTTCGAACGGGATCTCCACTTCGAGCGGGCTGCGGTGCGCCCATGGCGAGTTCAGGAATGCGTCCTGCATCCTGGTCAGTTCCACGTCCGCGCCCGCATCGGCGGCGCTGCTATCGGCGGCGCCCGGCAGCTCGTCGAGGCCGAGTAGCCGGTCGGCGCCGAACCACCGCTGCACCCACGCGTGGAACGCGGTGCCGCGGCGCGCCAAGGGGTTCGGCGGGAACGGGAGCGGGCGGCGCAGGCGCGCAGCGAGCTTCGCGGGGTCGGCGCGCATCTCGACGAGCGCGGTCGCCGCGATCTGCCCCGGAAGTTCCACCACCTGCGCGATCGCTCGAGCCGCTTCGTGTTCGGCCAGGAGGGCGTCGACGTCGGCGGCCCAGCCGTCGGGGTCGTCGTCCGCACCGGTCGGGTCCGAGTCGCCGGGGTCACCATCGGCTCCAGCCGGGTCCGGGTCGCCGGGGTCACCATCGGCTACGACCTGTCTTGGGTCGTTGGGATCGCCGTCGGCGACGACCTGATTCCGGCCGTCGGAGTCGCGGTCGGCTACAACCCGATCCCAACCCTCGGAGTCGCCATCAGCCCCGGGCTGGTTCGGGCGGCCGGAGTCGTCTTCCACTCCAGCCTGTTTCGGGCCGCCGGCATCGGCATCGGCATCGGCATCGGCATCGGCATCGGCATCGGCATCGGCATCGGCATCGGCATCGGCATCGGCATCGGCATCGGACAAGGCTCGCGTGTCGGTGGGTCCGCCTACTATCACTGCTATGTCGTCCGAAGCGTCAACCTCCGCCACCAGCTGGAGCTGCACGGGATCGACTGTGGCAGTGGCGGATACCGACTCCCTGTGTGCGAGTAGCTCTTCCAGGGCGGCGCGGACCAGCGCCGCGCCCTGCTCGATGGGGTCGCGACGGTTGCCGAGTGGGTCGCGGGGCCACTCGGCGGTGGCCGGGTTGTCGGTGAAAGGGTTGACGGCGTCGACGGCGGGCGGGTCGTCCCAGCGATCGATCTCGACGGCGCCGTTGGCCGGGCTGTCCGGGGACTCGCTGGCGTGCTCGAGTTCGAGGAGGAAGTCGGACGGACCCTTGGGGGTGGTGCCGGTCTCGGCCCAGTGGTGGGCCGAAACAAGGAGGACCCGTTCGGTTCTGGTGAGTGCGACGTAGAACAGGCGGCGGTCTTCATCGAGGCGACGGCGGTCGAGAGCTTCTTTGTGCGCCTTGATCGCGCGGTCCAGATCGGCCCGGTCGTAGAGGTCGGACAGGTCGAGGACCGGAACGCCTTCGGCGGCGTCGTCCTGTTGGCGATCGCCGCGCAACGTGGTCGGCAGTTCGGCGAGCGCGCCGAGCCAGCTGCCCGAGGCCGCTCCGGACGGGAACACGCCGCGCGCCACGTGCGGGACGGCGACGATCTCCCATTCCAGCCCTTTCGCGGCATGCACGGTCAGCACCTGCACGCGATCGCGGGCCACCTCGACCTCACCCGGTTCCAAACCGTTCTCCACCGATTCGGCCGCAGCGAGGAAGGCGAGCAAACCGCTCAGCGACGCCCCCGAATCGCTGGCATACCCGGCGACCACCTCGGCGAAGGCATCGAGATGCTCACGCCCGGCCCCCGCACCCGCCATAGCCCGCCGGGCCTGGGTCTCCACACCGACACCGATGGTGCGTTCGACGTCGGCGACCAGTTCCGCGAGCGGCTGGCCACTGCGCTCCCGCAGTGCGGCGAGTTCCCGGCCGAGCGCGACGATCCGCGTGAACCCCGACTCCGAATACTGTTCCTGCGGACCGGGATCGGCGATCGCATCGGCCAGCCCTGCCTGCTCGGATGGTTCCGGCGCCACCTCGCGCAGCGCTGCGGCAAGGGTGGTCGAATCGGTGATCTCGTTGGCATCGCCCGTGGTGAGCCGGCTGATCGATAGGTCGCGAGCGCGACGCGCGAGCGCCGCGATGTCCGCGACCCCGATCCGCCAGCGCGCGCCGGTGAGCACCCGCATCGCCGCGCTGCCCGCGCCCGGTTCGGCGATCAGCCGCAGCGTCGCAACGATATCGGCGACCTCCGGCGTCGCGAGCAACCCGCCGAGACCCACGATCTCCACCGGAAGTCCCTGCTCGCGAAGAGCTTCCGCGAGTGGGGCGGCGTCGGCGTTGCGTCGTACGAGCACCGCAGAGGTGGGCGGCGGCTCGTCGGCGGCGCGGCGCACCGCCCACTCGCCGGAAATACGCGCCGCCACCCAATCCCGTTCGTCGGCAACGGTTTCGGTCAACGCCAATGCCACGACCCCCGGCTCCGCATCAGGTTTCGCACGCAACGCGTCGACAGTCACCCCGCCCGCATCGATCGCACTGCGCCGCAACGGTTCCGCGACCAGGTTCGCCAGGGCGAGCGCCTCCGGCGGATTCCGCCAGCTGGTCAACAGCGGCAGGGTCGGCGCGGGGACACCGGGTGCGACGGGAAAGTCGGTCGCGAACCGCGGCAGGTTAGCCGCGGAAGCACCGCGCCAGCCATAGATCGACTGCATCGGATCACCGACCGCCGTCACCGCCAACCGTTGCCTGCCCTGCCCGGCGTGCACGAAATGTGCTGAGCTGTCGACATTTTCGGGTGCGCTGGACCGCACAGTGTCAACAGCACCATACCTCGGATCAGCATCCGATCGCTGGCTCGCGCTCGAACGACGGTCAGAGACCGCAGGGGGGCCCGCGTGCGGCCGCGAGCTAGAGGGCGGCCGCGCGTTCGAGCCCGACGCTGCACCTGAGCCCGACCGGGCATCCGAGTCCGACAGCAGTCCGGAGCCCGACGACAGACTGGGGTCCGACTCGGCAACGGAGCGTTCCCGGTCACCTGAAACCGATCCCAGGCCAGAGCCCGACTCACCAACCGAACCTTGCCGGTCACCTGAAACCGATCCCAGGCCAGAGCCCGACTCACCAACCGAGCCTTGCCGGTCACCTGAATCCGGCAGTCGGCTCCGATGCTGCGACGGGTCGAAATCCCGTGGTGGCTCTAGGTCCGGAGGGGGTTCGAAATCCGGCGGAGGCTCGAAATCCGGAGACGACGCAGGGTACGCAGAGGGCTCGAAGTTCGGGGGCGGGGCATGGTCCGATGCGGGTTCGAAGTTCGTGGGCGGCTCGATCGCTGGGGACTGGGCACGGCGGGGTGGCTCGACGGCGGTGGGCCGGGCAGTGGTGGTGGTCGAGGCTCGACCGGGGTGGCGCTGTCGCTCGGCAGGTAGTGTGCCGCCGAACAATGCGGAAAGCAGGACGCGTTGGGCGTGGCCGGTGTCCTGGTATTCGTCGAGCAGGACCAGACGGAAGCGGGCCCGTTCGGCGGTGGCGACCTCGGGGTGCTCGGCGGCGAGGCGGGCGGCCAGGGACATCTGGGCGCCGAAGTCCAGGGCGCCGCGACGCCGCAGCGCCTCGGCCAGTTGCTGGACCAGCGGCAGGAGTGCGACGCGTTCGCGTTGCACCTGAACGATATTGAGCAACGTCTGGCTCGGCCCCCCGCGCTGTCGTGGGCCTGCGGGCAGCGTGAACACCAGTTTTTCGAGTTCGGTGTGCACTTCGGCCAGCTGTTCGGGTTCCACCAGGTGTTCGGCGAGCTGTCCGGACAGCGCGAGCACCGCCTCGGTCACCGACACCGGGGTGCGCTCGGTATCCAGGTCACCATCCCAATTGCGCACCACTTGGTGCGCGAGCTGCCAGAGCTGGGTTTCGGTGAGCAGCGTCGCCGAGGGTTCCACCGGAAGCAACAGTCCGTGTTCGGTGAGCAGCCTGCCCGCATACGAGTGATAGGTGCTGATCTCCGGCTCGGCGCCGGCCAACTGCGCGCGCAATTCGCCACTGACATCGAGATCGCGCAACAGCGGCGACCCCGCCAGCCTGGCCAGCCGAGTACGAATACGAGAGGTCAACTGCTGTGCGGCTTTTCGGGTAAAGGTCAACCCGAGCACCTCATCGGGCAGCACCAGTCGATTGGCCACCATCCACACCACCCTGGCAGCCATGGTCTCCGTCTTGCCCGCGCCCGCACCGGCCACCACCAGCGTCGGCCCCGGCGGAGCCGCGATCACCGCAGCCTGCTCATCGGTTGGCGGCGGCAAACCGAGCGCCTCCGCCAGCCGATACGGCGTCACCCGACTCACGACTGTGCCACGCGACCACGCGGCGCCGCAGCCGCCGAAGCCCCAGCGCCGACGGCCCGATCGTCGAGCTCCCTCACACTCACACCCCGACCAGCACCCGACACCACAGCCAGACCGCCATGCTCCCCCACACGCACACCCCGGCCAACATCGGGCACCACAGCTCTCGTAGTCCCAGCACGGACGCCCCTGCCTGTGTGCTGTCTCACGATTTCGCCTCGTCAGAACCCGGCATCGCCCGCGTCGAAGCCGGGGCGCAGGTCAGGTCGCTACGCACCCTCACGGTGCCACCTCGCCGACGGCTGACACCGCAGGCCCCGTGCGCCTTGGGCTCGCGGTCCATTCGCCGCCGGTCCGTCGCCGACGGCGCCGCACCGGCACACGACACCACAGTTCCCGAAGGACCCGCGCCCACGGCTCGCTCGAGGTAGTGCCTCACTCGTCGGTCACCTGCCTCCCGGTGTCCTGGACCGGGCAGCTGCCCGCGACCGAGCAGTGCCTGCAGCCATCGTTGCGCATGGCGAGGTAGCTCGGGCCCTGGGTGGCGGCCGCCGCGTCGTGAATGGTGCCGCGCCATTTCTCGAGAGCTTCGGCATCCAGCGGCAACTGCATCCGCTGGGTCGCGCCTTCCTTGCTGCTCGGCTTGGCGACGTAGACCAGCCGTGCCCCACCAGGCTCCCCCATCGGCCCATTGGCTTCACCGATGGCCCTGCCGGGAGCCCCCTCGAATTCACCTACGCCACCATCGGACTCACCCACAGCACCACCGGGCTCACTGACAGGTCCACCGGACTCACTCACAGTTCCACTGAGCTCACCCACGGTTCCACTGGACTCGTTCACGACCTCACCACGCGAACCTGCGGCGCTGATCGGGTCGGCTGTTGCGCTCGACGTTCCAGCGGTGGTGACTTCAGGGGTTCCCGCCGCCCCATCGGCCTCGGCCCGAGGTCCGTCGGCTGCGCCCGCACCGGACTCTCCCCACACACCAGCACGCACACCGGTGCCACCCGGGCCGGCCGGTGACCTCGGAGCTCCGGCTACGACACCGGCCATACCGGCTGGTCCGCCGGGTTCGCCCGCGACATCGCCGAGTTCGGCGTCGTCGGGCAAGCTCCAGGATTCAGTGGTGACGCGCCTCGATTCGAGTGCGGGAGAACGGGATTCCGAGCCTCGGGCTTGGGTGTCGAAGTCACCCGGTTCGCGTGGGTTGTCATCCGACGTGCCCATCGTCGGGTCGAGCGCACCCATCGCCGCGGCTACCTGATAGGTCGCGAGTTGGGCATGGTCGGCGGCGGCTTGTTTGGTGACCGGGGACTTGCCCGTCTTCACGTCGACGATCACGAAGCGGCCGAGAGCGTCGCGTTCCAATCGGTCGACTCGACCGCGGATGCGGACGGGGCGTTCGTCTTCCGCGCGTGCGGGTAGAACGCAGTCGACCGGGACCTCGACGCCGGCCTGGGTGAGTTCGCCTCGGGTGTTGCGGACCCAGGCCATGAATGTCTCCAGCATGGCCTCGGTGCGGCGCAACTCCTGGCGGGAGTGCCAGCCGGTGCCGGGATCGATGGCCTGCCATGCCTTGTCGAGCGCGGCCTGGACCTGTGCCTCCGGCACCTTTCCGGCCAGCGCTTGGACCAGCGTGTGCACCAGGTTGCCCTTGACCGCGTGCGGGTTGTCGCCGTCGGTGCCGCCGTGCCGTTCCAATGCCCAGCGCAGCGGGCAGGTGCGCAAGAGTTCCACCGTGGACGGTGACAGCGCGACGGCGGTGTCGTCCTCGTCCCACAGCGACCGCGACGAGCTGAGATCGGCTGTGCCGTACCAGTCTTCGGGGTGGGTGCCGCGAATGCCCGCACTCGCGAGCCGGGCCAGTTGGTGGGCCGCGCGGCGCCTGCGTTCCGGATCTGCCTCGGAATCGCAGACCACGCCGCGCATTTCGGCGACCAGGGAATGCATCACCAGGGCCCGGCCGGGATCGACGACCGGAAGCGCGCCGGGTTCACCGTCGTCGTCGTGTCCGAGGAGCTCGGCCAGGAAACGGGACGGCACGAGATCGCGGTCGCCCGATACCGATTCCACCGCGGTGACCAGCAGCGATTGCCGAGCCCTGCTGCACGCCACCAGCAGCAGCCTGCGTTCCTCGGCCAGGATCGGCGCCGCGCGGCTCACGCGCTCCCCGGCATCGGCGATCCCCGCTGTCACATCCACCAGGTCCTCGTTGCCGAGCAGCGTGCCGCGTGGACGCGGATTCGGCCAGATGCCTTCCTGCACCGCGGCAACCGCGACCACATCCCACTCCCGGCCCGCGGCCGCGTGCGCGCTGAGCAGCGCGACAGCTTCCCCGGGCGCGGTCAGCGACGTCGTGTCGTGCGGGATCTCCTGTTGCAGTAGGTATTCGACGAATCCCTCGACGCTGGCACGCGGCAGCCGGTCGACATAGGCGGCGGCAGCGTCGAAGAGACCGACCACCGCATCGAGGTCCCGATCGGCCTGCATCCCGATCGCGCCACCGCGTTCGGACTGCGCGACCCAGCGCCGCTCCAGTCGGGACCCGGTCCACAGCGCCCACATCACGTCTTCGAGTCCGGCGCCTTTGCGCCGGGCCGTGCGAGCCCGATCCAACGCGTCGAGCACCCGGCGCAGCGGTGCGGCCTCCACATCGGTCAGCCGCTCGATGAGCTCGCGGTCGGCGATACCGATCAGCAGATCCCGCAGCACCTCCGCCGAGGACCGATCCAGCAGACCGCCGTCGTCGTCATCCCCCGCGAATCCGGCACCGGACTTTCCGTTCCGCTGCGACTCCAGCACGCTGCGTCGAATACCACGCCGCAGCCTGCGCAGACTGATCTGATCGGCGCCACCGAGCGGCCCGCCGACCAGGTCGAGCGCATCCTCGTCGGAGAACATCGGCTCGGTCGTCGGCGGCGCACTGCGCTTCGCAGGCTCGCTCGCGAGTGCAGCGCGCAATGCGAGCAGCATCCAGGCCGCGCCGCGCCGTCGGGCCAGCGGCGCATCGAGCGCGGGTTGTTGCACCGGCACCCCGGCCGCCAGCAGCGCGCGCCGCAGCGGCGCCAGCGATAGCGGCACCGAACGCACGATCACCGCCATGCGCGACCATGGCACGCCCGCGGTGAGATGGGCGCGCCGCAAATAGTCGGCGATCAGCCCGGCTTCCTTCGCCGGAGTGGCCAGCACCCGGACCCGCACCGCGCTACCGTCGTCTTCCGGTTCGGTATCGCGCCTCGGCAGCGAAAACCGTTGCGGCGCACTACCTGGCAACTTGGCCGCGATCCTGGCCACCGCCAGCTCCACCTGACCGCCCGATCGGTGGTTGTCCCGCAGGATGATTCGTTGCCCCTCCGGTGTATCGAGGTCGGCGACGAAACGGGTGTCCGCGCCACGGAAAGTGAAGACGCCCTGGTCCGGGTCGCCCGCGACCACCGCGGTCTGCGCGGCGTTGCCGATCACCCGAATCAGCAGCGCGGCCTGTGGATCCAGATGCTGAGCGTCGTCGACGAGGAGGTATCGGATCCGAGCGCGTTCCGCGGCAAGCAGATTCGCGTCGCCGGCCAAGGCGTCGAGGGCGGCGCCGACGAGCTCGGCGGCATCCAGCGCTGGCGCGGTCGCCTCGGGCGCCTCCACTCCCACCGACCAGCGCAGCAGCATCGTCTGCTCGTACCGCACCGCGAACTTGCCCGCCGCCACCCACTCGGGCCGAGCATGCTCACGGCCGAGGCGGACCAGGTCCTCCGGTCCGAGCCCGCGCTCGGTGGCCCGCAGCATCAGGTCGCGCAACTGTTCGGCGAACCCACCGAGACTCAGTGCGGGCTGCAACCGTTCGGGCCACAATCCGGTCGCCCCCGCCGCGATATCGATCAGGTCGCCGCGCAGCATCTCGCGGAGCACGGCATCCTGCTCGGCACCGGTCAGCAAACGTGGCGGCGGGTTGCCGTGCGCGGTGGCGTGCCTGCGTAACACCGAGAATGCGTAGGAGTGCAGCGTGCGAACCAGCGGTTCGCGCGTCGCGCCGGGCACGCCCGGTTCGGCGTCGGGTTCGGAGCCGGTCAGCCGGGCGGTGATGGCATCGCGCAGCGCGCTCGCCGCCTGTTTCGAATGGGTCAGCACCAGCACTGATTCCGGGTCGGCTCCCGCGGCGATCCGATCGGCGGCCAGATCGATCAACAGGGTGGTCTTGCCGGTGCCCGGCCCGCCGAGCACCTGCCACGGCCGCCATCCCGGGCGGATCGGGCCGATCGCGGCCTGGGCGTCGAACAGCGCGCGGACATCGGCACCCCAGACCCGAGGCCGGGGTGCCGCCACGTTTCGGCGAACAAGTCGCACCGCGCTATCGGATCGCACCACGCGGGCTATTGCAACAGACGCGACCGACACACCACACGCCGCTCCGGGTCGGCTCGGGCTGCGAGGGGTTTCGATACACGTCAAAATAGATACCGTGTCCTCTCTTCATGTCCACCGGTTCGGGCCCGCCGACGGACCGATCGTCCTAGCCCTGCACGGCGTCGTCGGCCACGGCAAACGCTGGGAAGCCATCGCGACCGAGCACCTGCCCGATGTCCGAATAATCGCTCCTGACCTGCGTGGACACGGACGCTCGACCGGGCTGCCGCCGTGGAACTTCGAGACCATCGTCGCCGATCTCGCCGGGGTGCTCGCCGCGGAAACCGACGAACCCGTTGTGGTGGTCGCGCACTCGTTCGGCGGCGCGTGTGCGCTGCACCTCGCCGATAGCCATCCGGAATTGGTGCGCAAGTTGGTGTTGCTCGACTCGGCTATCGCCTTGGAACCCGAACTGCTCATGGATGTCGCGCTGTCGAGTCTGGCCTCGCCGGACTACGTCGACGTCGAGCATGCGCGTCGAGACAAGATGGCGACCGGCTGGAGCGAAGTGGACCCGCGCCTGCTGGACGCGGAACTGGCCGAGCATCTGATGCCGACCGCCGACGGCCGCGTCGGATGGCGGATCAGCCTGCCCGCCGTCAATTCCTACTGGGGTCAGCTCGCCCGCCACTACGTGCTGCCGCCGCGCGATCTGCCGACGGTGCTCGTGCAGGCCATGAAGGTGGTGCCGCCGTTCGTGACACCGGAGTTCCGTGCCGCCCTGTTCGAGCGGCTCGGCGACAATCTGACGCTGCTCGAATGGGACTGCGATCACATGGTGGCCCAGATCCGGCCCGCCGAGACGGCGGCGCTGATCCGATCGGTGCTCTGATCCCGATGGCCACCTCGGATGCCCAGGTCGAGCTGGTCCGCGCGCTGGTCGCGACGATCCCGCTCGGCCGGGTGGCCACCTACGGCGACATCGCCGCGGCGGCGGGGCTTTCCACGCCGCGCACGGTCGGCTGGATCATGCGCACCGACGCCGCGGATCTGCCATGGCATCGCGTGATCGGGGCGGGCGGCAAGCCGGCCGCGCACCTGGCCGAGCGCCAACTACGGCGGCTCGCCGAGGAAGGTGTCGCGATCCGCGACGGGCGCGTCGACCTGCGCGCAGCGCGTTTCTCCTTCCCCGACACACCGAACGGGTAGTGCCGCGCAATCCCGTCACGCCGCCCACCTTCGCCGGTTACCGTGGAAGTCATGTCCACCCGCCTGTCCTGTGTCGTGTTCGATGCAGACCGGCCGCGGTTCGTCGCGAACTTCTGGGCCGAGTTGCTCGGCTGGGGGGTGACCGTGGACCGCGCCGACGAAGTCGATGTCGCGGCGCCCGACCCCGACGGTCTCGAGCTGGCCCTGACCTTCCTCCCAGCGGCGTGCGCGAAGCGCGGGAAGAACCGCATCCACCTCGACCTCGCCAGTCGATCCATCGACCACCAGCGCGTGCAAGTCGATCGGGCGCTTTCGCTCGGTGCGCGCCGGATCGACATCGGCCAGGGGACGGTGCCGTGGGTGGTGCTCGCCGATCCGGAGGGCAATGAATTCTGTGTGCTGGAGCCGAGGGAGGAGTACGTGGACACCGGCGCGGTCGCGGCGATCGTCATCGACACGCACGAACCGGTCCGGCTTGCCGAGTTCTGGTCCGCCGCGTCCGGCTGGCCGATGGAACACGCAGGCGCGCAGGTAGCCGGCCTGCGTTCGGCGACGGGGCTCGGTTCCTGGCTGGAGTTCGTATGGACGCCCGACGTGAAGTGCGGACGCAATCGGCTACACCTGGATCTGTCCTCCTTCCCCTCCGACGACCAGGCAGCGGAGGTCGCCCGGCTCCGCGCGGCGGGCGCGACACAGATCTCCACCGGGGATGTCGGTGGCGCGCCGGGGCAGGTGCTCGCCGATCCGGAGACCAATGAGTTCTGCCTGCTCCGACCGGCCTCGAGCTACACGACGGTCTGATCGACCGCGCTCGCTTGGGCGGTTGTGCGGCGCCGACGAATTAGCATGTCGGCCATGTTGTTCCTCGCTCCAGGTTTCGGCTCGTGACGGCCGTCGACGCGATCATCCTCGCGGGCGGACGTGCCAGCCGCATGGGCGGCGTGGACAAACCCGCCATCATCATCGGCGGACGATCCATGCTCGACGCGGCCCTTGCCGCCGTCTCAGGGTGTGTGCGCACCGTCGTCGTCGGGCCGCAGCGGCCGGAGCTGGATTCAGCGATCCGGCAGGTCCGGGAAGTCCCGCCGGGGTCGGGACCGGTGGCCGCGGTCGACGCGGGCTTGCGGGCGCTCGGCACCACCGCGTCGCCGCTCGTGGTGGTGCTCGCCGCGGACATGCCGTTCCTGACCGGGGCGGTGGTCGTCGAATTGATCAGGCACGCCACCGAATCCGGCGCTGAGGCGGTATTCGCCGCCGATGAGTCCGGGCGGCCGCAGTACCTCACCGGAGTGTGGCGGCGCTCGGCGCTCGCCGCGGCCATCGCGAAGCTGGATGCGCTGGTCAATCAGCCGATGAAGGCGCTGGTTCCGACCGATACGGTGACCGTGGCGATGCCGGGGATCGCCGATTGCGACACCGACGAGCAGGTCCGTCGCGCGCGAGCGGCGGCGCGGACGGTGGACGACGCGGCCGACACGAGCGCCGCGCCGCAGGCCAGGCCGCCCGCTCCCTCCCGGTCGGCAGGGGCAAGACCCGAAGGGCCGACCTCGGCCGTCGCCGCGTCGCGACGGGAGCGCCCCACACTGACTCTCGACGAGGCGCGAAACACGCTGCGCACCGATATCTCTCGGCTGACCGCGTATCGTGCCGACCTCCGTTCGGTCCGCGGCGCGGCACTGGCCGCGCCGCTGTCGGCCGTCGGCCCGCTGCCTCGCTTCGATGTGTCGGCGATGGACGGATACGCGGTCGCAGGCGACGGCCCGTGGCGCCTGCGCCGCGATATCGGCTTCGCGGGTGGGCAGCGCCCTGTCGGATTGCTGACCGGAGAGGCGGTGCGCATCGCCACCGGCGCGCACGTGCCCGACGGCACCACCCACGTCGTGCGGGACGAGTTCGCGAGTGTCGAGGCGGACAATACGCTGCACCGGCTTCCCGGCACCCCCCTGCGCGACGACATCCGCCGCAGCGGCGAGGACCGCAGGCGCGGCGATCTGATCGCACCCGAAGGCGCCCCTGTCAGTGCGACCCTGATCTCGGCGGCCGCCAGCGTGGAGGCGACCGAAGCACTGGTCCGCGGCCCGGTCCGGGCCCGCATTGTCATGACCGGCGACGAAATCCGCAGCAGGGGCCCCTTGCGCGCCGGCCAGACCCGCGATTCCATCGGCCCGGTGCTGCCGGACATGTTGTCGTGGTACGGCATTCACACCATCGCCCGCGTCCACCTGCGCGACACCCCCAATGGATTCGACGAAGTCCTCACCGCCGCAAACGATTGCGATGTCCTGGTGATCGTCGGTGCGACCGGAAGCGGCGCCGCCGACCAGTTGCGCGGCGCCTTGACCCGTGCGGACGCCAGGATCCTCGTGCACCGGCTGCGCCTACGCCCCGGCGGCTCCACCGTCGTCGCGGAACTCCCCTCGGGCACCGCCGTCCTCGGCCTGCCCGGCAACCCCTTCGCCGCCGTCGCCATCATGATGGCGCTGGCTCCAGCCCTCGTCGACGGCCGCATCGGCAGCCCACCGCGGCGCGCACTGACCGGCCCCCTGCACAACGCCTCCGAGATCGCGGGCCCGGTTCCCCGTATCGTCCCGGCCCGTATCGACCAGGACGGCGGCTGGCACGGCGACGCCGACGTCCGAACCACCCATCTCGGCGGCCTCATCGACCGCGACGGCTTGGTCATCGTCCCCACCGCGGCCACCGACGACGATCAGGTCGAATTCCTGCCGCTGCTGGGCTGATTTCGGCCGCTTATTTCCGCCCATTTCCACCGAAATTGCCACGAATCGTCCGACACATCGGCATTTTCCTTCCACGATTGATGCCCGCTCGCTATTGTGTGGTTGTTAGGCGAACATTAATCACCCGGAAAGGACCGAGTGGAGATGGCTGAAAAGTCCAAGAAGACGCCTAAGAAAATGCCCAAGCAGATGCCTCGGCAGCAGCAACAGCAGCGCCAGGAGCAGGGCATGCCCCGAGCAGGCGGGAGTGCTGAAGGCCAGAAGATGATGCCGGACCAGCAACGACGCCAGGGCGAGAACGACCCCAACCGCATCGATCGGCGGCCGGGGCAGCACTGATCCAAGTCCTGTAGAACGGGCCGCTGGTTCCTGCATTGCAGGAATCAGCGGCCCGTTTCAATTATGTGGATTAATTCGAGCTTTCGCCTCGAGCACCGATACGCAACAGCGATTCGGAATCGACATCCACCGGCCTTCCGGCGACCGTCGGATCCGGAGTCGGCACCGCATCGAGCAGTCGCCGTGTGTAATCCTCGCGCGGGTGAGCGAAAACATCTGTCACCGATCCTGTTTCGACAACGGATCCCGCGCGCAGCACCACGACCGGTCGGCCACCTGATGCACGACGGCGAGATCGTGGCTGATGAACAGGCAGGCGAAGCCGTACTCGGCGCGCAGGTCCGCGAACAGGTCGAGCACCTGAGCCTGAACCGAGACATCCTGGTGGACGCGTGCGACATGCTTTCGCAGCGCGCGAAGCTCCTCAGTCGGCAGCCCGGCCAGCGAAACCCCTTGCAGCTCAACTTCTCACGAACAGCAGGGTTCCTGCGCGCACTCCGTTCGGGGTGCGCAGGGCTGTGTCGTGGGCATACCGGTCAAGCTAACAGGCAACGATCCAGCAAGCACCGGTTCGGCGCACCGTGCGCGAAATGCTGGTGACCTGAGACTTCCCGGCTTTGACTCGAATGATGCCTGTTCCATCCCACGCCCGCGGCTATGCATCCCACTCCGGTTCGATCGGCCGGACCACCGCCGATTCGGCACCGGAATGGACCTACCCGCCGGCCGCACCCGCAGGCGCTCCCAACATCATCGTGGTGCTGGTCGACGACATGGGATATAGCGATATCGGCCCGTTCGGCTCCGAGATCGAGACGCCGGCGCTGGACCGGCTGGCCGCCAACGGGGTTCGGTTCACCAACTACCACACCACCCCGCTGTGCTCGCCGTCCCGCGCGGCGCTGCTGACCGGAATCAACTCTCACCGTGCCGGATTCGGCTTCGTCGCGAATGCCGATCCGGGGTACCCTGGCCTGCGATTGGAACTGGCCGACGACGTGCTCACCCTGCCGGAGATACTGCGCGGCAACGGTTACGCAACCTACGCGGTCGGCAAATGGCATCTGGTGCGCGACGCCACGATGAACCCTGCCGCGCACCGGGATTCGTGGCCGACCCAGCGCGGCTTCGACCGCTACTACGGCTCGCTGGAGGGACTCAACTCCTTCTACTACCCCAACCAGTTGGTGTCGGACTCCTCCGTCGTTGACGTCGAGCAGTACCCGGAGGGCTACTACCTGACCGACGACCTGACCGACAAGGCCATCGGCTACCTCAAGGACCTGCGCGCCCACGATTCGGCCAAACCCTTCTTCCTGTACTTCGCGCATGTCGCCATGCACGGCCCGCTGCAGGCCAAGCCCGAAGACCTGGCCAAATACCGCGGCCGCTACGCCGAGGGCTGGGATCGATTGCGCCAGAACCGGTTTGCCGCTCAGCTCGCGCAGGGCCTTTTCCCGGAGGGCACGCAACAGAAGGCTCGCAACACCGAGCCTGGATACGAGGCGGCGGAGTGGGATTCGCTCAGTGCCGATGAGCAGCGGCGTTTCGCCAGGTACATGGAGGTGTACGCGGGGATGGTCGACAGCATCGACCAGAGCCTGGGCCGCATCCTCGATGTGGTCGAGCAGCTCGGCGAGCTCGACAACACCATCGTCGTGTTCACCTCGGACAACGGCGGCACCGCCGAGGGCGGCCCGGAAGGCACCCGCACCTATTTCGCGGAGTTCGCGCACATCGACGATCCGGACTGGGTCGGCGATGTGCCGCACGACGAGGAACTGATCGGCACCGCCCGGCTCGGCGTGCACTACCCGCGCGGCTGGGGCCAGGCCTCCAACACACCGTTCCGGTTCTACAAGGGCCAGACCTTCGCGGGTGGCGTGCGTGTGCCGCTCATCGTCTCCTGGCCGAAGGGTCTGCCGCGTACCGAAACCGACAGCGGCATCCGGCAGGAATACGCCTACGTCACCGATCTGGCGCCGACCCTGCTCGAGCTGGCCGGCCTGCGACGGCCTAGTGTGCGTAATGGGCTGCCCGCCAAGGAGTTCGACGGTACATCCGCCGCTGAACTGCTACGTGACCCGCAGGCCCTCAGCACACACACCGAGCAATATTCCGAGATGACGGGACACCGCGGCTTCTACCGCGACGGCTGGAAGCTGCTGTCGCTGCATGAACCCGGCACCGATGTCGATGCCCCGCACTGGCAGCTGTTCGATGTGCGCGCCGACCCGACCGAGCTGCACGACCTTTCGGACCAGTATCCGGACAAGGCCGCCGAGCTGGCCGCGGCCTGGGACGAATCCGCCTGGGCCAACACCGTTTTCCCGCTGCTGACCCGTCAGGATCTGGCGCGCAGGCGGCCCGAGGAGTCCCGCTTCGCCGAGCCGCTGCGGCTGCTGCCCGGCACGCCGACCCTGGAGCGCTATCGTTCGCAGCGCCTGATCGCCTACCGCGACTTCGCCATCACCGTGGAACTCGGCGGATACCGCCCCGGTGACGAGGGCGTTCTGGTCGCACACGGCGATCCGCTCGGCGGCTACCTGCTCTATGTCGAAGACGGCCGGCTCACCTTCGGGGTGAACAGCTACGGCACCTACGCCACGGTCTCGGCGGGCCCGTTGAACACCGATAGCCGCCGCATCACAGTGACCGCGGCGGTTCGCCCGCATCTGCGCTGGGATTTCAGCATCGTCATCGATGGCGAACGCGTCGCCGAACTGCGTGATCAGGTGCAACTGGTCGGCATGGCCCCGTGGACCGGCATCTCCGTCGGAGTCGATGCCCGTGGCCCGGTCTCATGGGACCTGCGGGAACGTCGCGGCCCCTTCCGCTACTCCGGCGAACTGCGCGCGGTGACCTACACCCCCGGCCCGATCCGCGTTCCCGAGGCCACCATCGAGGCGGTGGAACGCGAAGCGGAATTCGTCGCTGAGTAGGCACCGTGCCGACGGTGTTTACCTGCGAGGTAATTGTCCGATGTATCCGCGCGACCTACGTTCGGTGTGTCGTCCGATAGCGACGGCGCTGCCCACCGAAAGGATTCGACCATGCCCGCCTATGGTTTCGCCCATCTGCGCAGCCGACGCGACCACCCGGACATCATCGAATACTTGGAGCGTATCCAGGAGACCCTCGATCCTTTCGCGGGCCATTTCGTCATCCACGGCCCACCCGCCGAGGTGGTGGAAGGTTCGTGGCCCGGCAGGATGGTGCTGATCGAATTCCCGGGGATGGCCGAAGCGAAGGCCTGGTATGACTCTGCCGCGTACCAGGAGATCCTGCCTCTGCGCACCGATCACATCGAGGGCGACCTGCTGCTGATCGAGGGCGTAGGACCGAACTACGACCCCCGCGAGCGGGCGGCGAAGCTACGGGCGCAGGCGTAAGCCGATTTTTCGACACCGTCCCCAGTCGGATACCGTTGACCAGGCACAACAGCCCTCTTCACGACTAGAAGGACGCACCTGATGGACGACAGTTCCCTCATCTGGGACGACGGTGCACTGGTCACCATCGACCAGCGCGGGCTGCCGCACGAGGTACGGGAGCTGCGGCTCACGACGGTCGATCAGATCATCGACGCTATCCGGGTGCTTGCCATCCGCGGTGCTCCCGCAATCGGGATCGCGGGGGCGTTCGGGGTGGTTATCGCCACTGCCGCGAACACCGTTGACGGCGTGGTCGATGTGGCGCGCGTCCAAGCCGACGCCGAGCGCATCACGGCGACCAGGCCCACCGCGGTCAACCTGGCCTGGGCGGTACGCAGGGTCACGGCCCAAGTGCCGCTGGGTGCGGACGCGGTGCTCGCGGAAACACTGGCCATCCTTGCCGAGGACGGCCGGGTCAACCAGGCCGCGGCGACGCATGCCGCCGATCTGGTGCAAGAGCTCTGCCCGGATCGCCCGCTGCGGGTGCTGACCCACTGCAACACCGGCAGGCTCGCGACGAGCGCCTTCGGCACGGCGATCGGCACGCTTCGAGTGCTGTTCGAGCGCGACGCGATCGAGGACGTCCTGGTCGACGAGACCCGTCCACTACTGCAGGGTGCGCGTCTGACGGCATGGGAGCTGGCCGAGGCGGGCATCCCGCATCGCCTCACCATCGACTCCGCGGCGGCCTGGGCAATGGCCACCGGTCAGGTCGATTGCGTCCTTGTCGGCGCCGATCGCGTCACGGTCAACGGCGACGTCGCGAATAAGATCGGGACCTACGCCCTCGCGCTGGCCGCCCGCCATCACGGGATCCCGTTCATCGTGGTGGCCCCCGAGTCCACCCGCGACCCGAATATGGCGACCGGTGACGACATCGTGGTGGAACAGCGAGCCGCCGCCGAGGTCACCGGATTCGGCGGTGTCCCAACAGCTCCCGAGGGCACCGCGGTTTTCAACCCGGCCTTCGACGTGACACCCGCGGACCTGGTGACCGCCGTGGTCACCGAGCTCGGCGTGGTGCACAGCGCGACCGCACGAACTTCGAATCCGAGTACGGCGATCGCCGCCATCGCGCGCGAACTCTACGAACGCGGGTGGATGCCCGGCACCGCGGGCAATATCTCCGCGCGGACCGGCGCGAACGCCGTGATCACCGGCAGTCGCCTACCGAAGGGCGAGCTGACCGAGCACGACATGGTGACCGTCCGCATCTCGGATTCGACGCCATTGCCGCAGCAGACACGGAAACCCTCGGCGGAGACCACCATTCACACTGCTATCTACCGGACGACCGATGCCGCCGCGGTCGTTCACATCCATCCGCCGTATGCGACAACCCTTTCGACGCAGACCGGTTCCCCGGATGAAGTGACCACCCTGCGCATCACCGACTTCGAACTCATCAAGGGACTCGGCGGCGCTGACCCGGCATCCATCGATATCCCGGTGTTCCCCAACTGGCCCGACGTCGCGCGAATCGGCTCCGACATCGAGCGGTACCTGTCCGAGAATCCCACCGCGCCAACAGTTTTGGGGATCACAGGCCACGGCATCACCACGTGGGGGGACACTCTTTCCCAGGCGCGTGACCGCGCCGAATGCTTCGAGGCACTGTCCGAACTGGTGATCCGCACCGGTCGACGACAGGCGTTCGCCGACGGCGACTGCACGCAGGTCGCTCGACAGAGCACGGCGCGCGAGGAGATCCTCGAGATTGGACCGATTTGACGCTTCCCCTGTCTGAAGGCAGGAGATCAACCAGACCACCGACAAACCCTCCCGACCCAACCCTTGAAAGGAGGACGGCGCTTCCTCTCCTCGCGAACGAGGGAGTAACCGCGCCGAACACCCGATGACGCTTTTGCAGGTGATGGCCGCCGACAATGCCGACAAGGTACTACTGCGGACCACGGACGACGTGGTGATCGCCGCGCAATTGGCCGACCGCGGAATCACTTTCGACCGCTGGCCGGTGGTGGACAACGCCGCAGGCACTGCCTCGGACGCGCTGCTGGCCGAGTACGCCGAGCGGGTCGCCGAGCTCAATGCCGCCGGCCGCTACCGCCACATCGATATCGCCCGCATCCATCCCGACGACGCGAACCCCGAATGGCCGCAGATCGCGAAGGGCGCCCGCGAGAAGTTCCTCAACGAGCACCGGCACGCCGAAGACGAGGTGCGTTTCTTCGCAGGCGGCCGCGGGTGCTTCTACCTGCACCTCGACGATGCGGTGCTGGCCGTCGTCTGCGAGGGCGGCGACCTGCTCTCGGTCCCCGCCGGAACCCTGCACTGGTTCGATATGGGCACCCGCCCCGATTTCATCGCCATCCGTTTCTTCGAGGAAGAAGACGGCTGGGTCGGCGATTTCACCGGTGACCGCATCAGCGAAGGTTTCCCGACGCTCGACCAGCTGCTGACCGCGCCGTGATCGCCGCGGTCGTCGTCGATATCGAAGGCACCACCAGCCCGACCAGCTCGGTGCGCGAGGACCTGTACGGCTACACCAGGGCCAGGCTCCCCGAGTGGCTTGCCGACAACCGCATGGACGCGGCCGTCCCCATCGTCGCGGCGACCAGGGCACTCGCCGAACGCCCCGACGCCGACGAAGCCGAGGTGGCCGCGATCCTGCGCGACTGGCTCGGTTCGGATGTCAAGGCCGAGCCGCTCAAAGCCGCACAGGGACTGATCTGTCACGAAGGCTTCCGCTCCGGCGCCCTGCACGGCGAGTTCTTTCCCGACGTCGCGCCGGCACTCGCCGCATGGCGGGCCGACGGGCTCGATCTCTATGTGTATTCGTCGGGATCGGTACGCAACCAGCAGGATTGGTTCGCCTTCGCCCGCGGTGGCGAACTCGCCTCGCTGATCGGCGGCTATTTCGATCTGTCCACCGCAGGGCCGAAGCGGGAATCCTCGTCCTACGAGAAGATCGCGGGCGCGATCGGCACGCCCGCAGAGCAGATCCTGTTCCTGTCCGACCACCCGGATGAACTCGATGCCGCCGTCGCGGCGGGTTGGTCGGCCATCGGCGTCCACCGCCCCGGCGAACCGAATCCGCCACGACCACCGCACCGCTGGGTAGCCTCGTTCGCCGAAGTCCAGCCGCGCTGAGTCATCGCCGGCTACGCTGAGTCGCCTCGAGCTGCGCTGAGTCGTTCTCAGCCGCGGTCGGCCTGCGTGCTCAGGCGCCGGAGATACCGATCTGGCTGCGCACCGCGCCCAGGTGGCCGTGCTGGACCGAAGCGAAGATACGGCGCGCATGCACCGCGACGGGACTGGTCGACCAGGGCGCCAGTGCGGTGGTGAACATGAGTTCGCACCAGGACATGGCGGGTACATCGCCCGCGGCGAGCGTTGCGATGAGCGACATCTCGGTGTCGTGGCCCGCCCACGCGGCGAGCAGCCAGGCCGCGTCGAGCCTGCCGAGGAATTCCTCGGCATCCTCCGGCGGACCGTGCGGGGTGTCGACGGCGAGATGGACCACCGCGGCAATCGCGTGCCGCATCCTGGCATCCAATCCGACGGCGTCGTGCAGCAGCAGCGCTTCCAGCGCGGAGCGCAGCTCTACACCGGGGTCGATCGCCGCGTTGTCGACCATCGCGGGGGTAGCGCGCGAACTGCGAATCATAGGAACTATCTCCTTCGAGTCGGTATCGAGTTGTGGGTTCGCGATGACCGAACGCAGGGCGCACGACTGGAGCAGACCCGGCCGTCCGTCCTCGACCAGGCTGACCAGCGCACCCGGGTTCCAGTCCAGCCTGCCGAAGGCCAGGCACCAGTCCAGCGCCGGATTGTCCGCGGCTACCACCACATCCAGCGCCAGTCCCGACATCGACGCGGTGCACGCCAGGGTGATGGCGTCCACGTCCGGTTCGGTGATGGTCAGATGCAGGGTCGCTTCGTCGTGGCCCGCGTCGGCCCGGGCCCGGCCCGCCAGCCAGACCGCACGGGCGGCGGCGGCCATAGCTCCGGCACGGCGGTCACCGTGCGGATGATCGAGGTCGGTGTCGAGAAAGGGGCCGTACCAGAGCGCTCGGCCCTCGTCACCGCATACCGCGAAGGTGCCGTTCGAGCAGTCCGCGGCCGCGGCCAGCGTGATGTGGGGCACCAGTTGGATGTCATTCACCATGAAACACTCACTCCCGCAATGTGCACGCAACCTGTCCTCATCGGCCGGATACTCGCGAGGTCGTCACCAACTTCGTGAATTGTCCGATAAGCGGATCAAAGACGCTCCGACACGGCTTGTCCAGAGAATCGATAACATCGAGCAAACCCTGTGATGTACTTACACCGGCCAGTGAAACTCCGCCCGGACGCGACACAACCGTGTAGCGCATCCGGTGGACAATAACGTGGTCGGGGAGCCTTTTGGGCCGGTAACATCGCCGCCATGCCCTACGTTCAATCCGGCTCGGTCGCAGTTCATTTCCAGCCGTGTCGAACCCATGGACCTGTCCTGCTGCTCGCCAACGGATTTCTCTGGACGAATCCATGTTCGATCCTTTACGGAAACTCCTGATCGCCGCAGGAATCACTATGGTGACGTGGGATGCGCGCGGCAACGGCGGAACCAGAGCACCGCGCGATGAGCCGTTCACTTATTGGGATCTGGCCGCCGACGCACTATCGGTATCGAATGCGCTTGGTGTCGAAAAGCCGTCATCGGCGGGATGAATCAGGGGGATACGCGGCGCTGCGCACCGCCATGCTCGCACCCGATCGAGTACTCGGACTTGCCCTGCTCGATACCGAGGCAGGCGCGTGCAGCCTGCCCGAATGTGACGCACTACCGCGCTTTCTTCGACGCCTGGTGCGGTACGGACCCCGTGCGCCGATCACCGAGACCCTGGCGCCGCAGCTGATCGGCGGTCCGGACCCGGCCGCGTGGACGCGGTGGACCGCCCGCTGGCGAGCGGGTGATCGCCTGGCCATCCGCGCGGCCGCGCAATGCCTGATGACGCGGGATTCGGTGCTGCACAGACCGCCCGAAATCGAGGTGCCGGCACTGGTTCTGCGCGGCAGCCTCGATATTTCCAGCACCGCGACCAAGTCGGCCGCGTCGGCCGACGGCCTGTCCGGCACGCCGGGGTCGTCACGGTGCCCGATGCCGGGCACGGCGTGGCCTATCCCGAGCGGGTGGCGCTGCCATTACTCCAGCTCATGCGCCGTGCGAGCTAGGAACCGAACGATTTTGTGGTGGGCGCGGTCGCGGGGCACGATGTGCGGATGCCGAGAAAGAATCGGACCCTGCCCGGATAGTTACCGGAGTCCACCCGGAACATCTGCACATCGAGGCTGTAGCACTCGTCGGTGTCGAGGTCACGAACATGCATCGGCTGGTCCCTGCCGTAGATGGTGCGGCCCGCCGCCCACATGGTTCGGAATTCCGGATAGTCGCCGAGTTCGTCGAGCAGTTCGGCGGACCATGCGGTGTCGCCCGATTGACCGATGAGGCCGCGCAACCAGTCCACTGTGAGCGCGGCCTCGCGCCGCCAATCGACCATGACCCGCTTGGACAGCTCGTTGCCGAAAAGCCAGCGCAGGATATTGACGTCCTCGACCAACCCGGGAAACGTGGCCTCGTAGGCGTCATTGCACGACAGAATGTTCCACCGGGTATCGAGGTAGCTTGCGGCATTCGGCTCATGCAGTCGCAGCCCGTTGCGCATGTCGTCACTGATCTCGGCGCGCAACTGCGGCACGCCGGGAAACGTTTCTTCGGCTAGCCCGGCCAGATCGAAAAGATGTCTACGTTCGGCGTCTGCCAACGGGCTGATCCGATCCAGATAGGCGATCAGCGCGGTTACCACCGCCCTGGTGGGGTGATCGCGATCGCCGCCTTCGAGATGGGTGATATAGCTGGAGCTGACCCCCGCGGCGAATGCCAGCTTTTCCCGGGATATGCGCCGGTCGTCACGCAGTCGGCGCAGCAGCCCCCCGAAGGTAGGGGGCCGCAATTGATTCCCGTCGCCGGCATCGGTCGACTTGATTAGCACAGCAATCCACTCCTATGAAGCTGTAGTCGCATCAACGAGTTGGGTACATCTACACAAGAGGCAAGCTGAACAGTTCGCGCCGGCTGCGACGCACATACGATCGGGCTGGTCATGGCTCCTTCGTCGACGATGTGAGTCCGCTCCCATGGGAGTCGATATTAAACGATGTTCGTTCTTTATATTTGAAGCACACGCCGCCGAATTGCAACGTTGTAGCAATATCTTCGGGGCCGAATCCGGCTCGCTTCCACCAACATTCGGGACTGTCGAGACCCGCATCGGCAGCCCAGCCGGAGCCATGACACCGCCACGGTCGCCCGGCCGGCTGGACTCGCTGAACGGTTGCAGGCCACGAAATCCACTCGACGCCGCGACGCCCTTGCCGATCCAGCGACCGCCGCGTTCCGAACGCTCGACTGTCGTGATCGCGGTGACCGAATCACCACGTGCTTCGAGCAGGATTGCCCATCGAAGCCGACCGCACTCCGCCTCCGCCGGCGCGGCGGCGGAGGGATCCTTCCGGCATCTCGACCGTGTGATCGGCGGCAGCACGCGCCGCCACACAGGCACCGCCACCGTGGCCGATTCGATCGCGGCTTCGAACCTCTACACGTACGAAGAATAATCCGCCGACATGACGGCCGCCGAAATTATCGGCAAATACACAGCGACACGGCGCGGCGCTTGCAATAATCGCTCCGCACGTCATATCCGCGGGACCACGGGGCATGGAAAACCATCCACAGCACCCGTCGAGAACGTGTTAACAAATGTAAAGCAAATAATAACCAGCGGTTTCCAAAGCTTCACCGGCAAGCCCCCGAAACACTTGCTCGCGGTGGCGTTTCAGCCGGTCAGACCACATCGACGCTGGTCACCCGCAGGTCAGCAGCGATTCGCCGCTACCGCACGGTGACCGTCATATTGCCGCGACCTCACAGCTCACCGAGCACTGGCGAGCGTTGTGAGAGAATCATTTTGACGCGCCACTCGACCTCCTTACAGTCGGAGCATCAGCCCGATTTCACAGCTCGAAGGGGGCGTCGTGGTTAATTCACGCACTCAGGGCTCCGCGCCCTCCGATTCGGCCGAGCGGCCATCGCTCGATGCCGGCGATGCGCTCCTTCGATTGGGCAAATACTTTCGGCGTGGCGAGGCCTCCGCCGATCAACGCAGCTTGCATCAGGTCGGCGGGCGCAGCGCCGACGAGTTCTACCGAGATCGGTGGTCACACGACAAGGTCGTGCGCTCCACGCACGGGGTCAACTGCACGGGGTCGTGCTCCTGGAAGATCTACGTCAAGGACGGCGTGATCACCTGGGAGTCCCAGCAGACGGACTATCCCTCGGTCGGTGCGGACAAGCCCGAGTACGAGCCACGCGGCTGCCCGCGCGGTGCCTCGTTCTCCTGGTACACCTACTCCCCGGCGCGAGTGCGCTACCCGTATGTGCGCGGCGTGCTGCTCGAGATGTACCGGGAAGCCAAGGAACGCCGTAAAGATCCGGTGCTGGCCTGGGCCGATGTCGTCGAGGATCCGGTCAAGGCCGAGCGCTACAAGTCCGCTCGCGGCAAGGGTGGTTTCGTGCGTGCCGAGTGGTGGGAGGCCGCGGAGATCGCGGCGGCCGCGCACGTGCACACCATCAAACGCTATGGTCCGGACCGCGTGGCGGGCTTCTCACCCATCCCCGCCATGTCCATGGTCAGCCATGCTGTCGGCGCCCGGTTCATCTCCCTGCTCGGCGGTTCGATGCTGTCGTTCTACGACTGGTACGCCGACCTTCCGGTGGCCTCGCCACAGGTGTTCGGCGACCAGACCGATGTTCCGGAATCAGCCGACTGGTTCGATGCGGGCTACCTGATCATGTGGGGCTCGAATGTGCCGGTCACCCGAACGCCGGACGCGCATTACATGACCGAAGCCCGCTACCGCGGGCAGAAAGTCGTTGTGGTGTCGCCCGACTATGCCGACAACACCAAGTTCGCCGACGAATGGGTGCCCGCGCGTCCAGGGACCGACGCGGCCCTCGCCATGTCGATGGGGCACGTCATCCTGAAGGAGTTCTTTGTCGATCGCGGCACGCCGCGGTTCCTGGACTACATCAAGCGCTACACCGACCTGCCGTTCTTGGTGTGCGTGGACGACCCGGAAGGCTGGGACGCCGACGGCGTCTATCACCACGACGGCGCGGTGCCCGGGAAGTTCCTCACCGCCGCCGACCTCGGCCGGACCGGCGAGGGTGTGGAGCACAAGCCGGTGCTGCTGGACGGCGAGGGAAAGCCCGTGGTGCCCAATGGTTCTCTAGGACACCGCTTCAGCGCGAGCGATGCGGGCAAGTGGAACCTCGACCTCGAAGGTGTCGATCCGCTGTTGACGCTGCACGGCAGACCGGACCAGAAGCCGATCACGGTGCGGCTGCCGCGCTTCGATTCCGACAAGCCGGGCGTCCTGGTGCGTGGCGTGCCGACCACGATGATCGGCGGCAGGCGCGTCACCACGGTCTTCGATCTGCTGTTGGCGCAGTACGGCGTCGGCCGGGACGGACTCCCCGGTGACTGGCCGACCGGCTACGACGACGCCTCCAAGCCGTACACCCCGGCCTGGCAGGAGGCCATCACCGGCGTTCCCGCCGCACAGGCCGAGCGGATCGCCCGCGAATTCGCCGACAACGCCGACAAATCGGGCGGCCGCTCGATGATCCTGATGGGGGCGGGCACCAACCACTGGTTCCACTCCGATCAGATCTACCGTGCCTTCTTCACGCTCACCCTGCTCACCGGGTGTCAAGGCGTCAACGGCGGCGGCTGGGCGCATTATGTCGGCCAGGAGAAGTGCCGCCCGGTAACCGGATGGGCGACTTTGGCTTTCGGCCTGGACTGGCAGCGCCCGCCACGGCAGATGCAGGGCACGGTGTTCTGGTACCTGACCAACGACCAGTGGCGCTACGACCCGTTCACCGCAGAGGCCTTCGCCTCCCCGTTGAGCAGCGGAGCCTTCGCGGGACGCACCGCCGCCGACAATATCGCGCTGGCAAGCCGACTCGGTTGGATGCCGAGCTACCCGACCTTCGACCGTAATCCACTCGACCTCGCCGACGAGGCCGACGCGGCGGGCAAGAGCGCCCCCGACCATGTGGTGGACAGCCTGAAGTCGGGTGCGCTACGTTTCGCCTGCGAAGATCCCGACGCGCCGGAGAACTTCCCGCGCTGCCTGACCGTATGGCGCGCCAACCTGCTCGGCTCCTCGGGTAAGGGCAACGAATACTTCCACCGGCATCTGCTCGGCGCGGACTCCAACCTGCAGACCACCGACGACACCGGCGTGCGGCCGCAAGAGCTGGTCTGGCGCGAGGACGCACCGACCGGGAAGCTCGATCTGCTGCTCTCCCTCGACTTCCGGATGACAAGCACCACCCTGTTCTCCGATATCGTGTTGCCCGCCGCGACCTGGTACGAGAAGCACGACCTGTCCTCGACCGACATGCATCCCTTCGTGCACGCGTTCTCCCCCGCCATCTCCCCGCCGTGGGAGGCCAAGACCGATTTCGACGCCTTCCACCGGATCGCACGCGGCTTCTCCTGGATGGCCGAGAAGCATCTCGGCACACGCAAGGACATCGTCGCGGTGCCGCTGCAGCACGATTCGCCCGATGCGCTCGCGCAGGTCGGCGGCCGGGTGCTGGACTGGAAAGCCGGTGAGTGCGAGCCGATTCCGGGCAAGACCATGCCGAAGATCGTGGTGGTCGAGCGCGACTACTCGAAGATCGCGGAGAAAATGGCCGCGCTCGGACCGCTCGTCGAAACACTCGGTCTCACGACCAAGGGCGTCACCACCCACCCCGAAGAAGAGGTCGCCTACCTCACCGGCGTGAACGGCACCGTGGTTTCCGGTGTGGCGCAGGGTCGCCCGTCGCTGGCCAAGGATACGCACGCCGCCGAGACGATCCTCGCGTTGTCCGGCACGACGAACGGCAGGCTCGCGGTCGAAGGCTTTCAGGCGCTGGAGCGGCGCACCGGAACCGAGCTGGCCGACCTGGCCGCCGAGCACGAGGGCAAGCGAATCACCTTCGCCGACACCCAGGCCCGGCCGGTGCCGGTCATCACCTCGCCGGAATGGTCCGGCAGCGAAACCGGCGGCCGGCGGTACTCGCCGTTCACCATCAACACCGAGCGACTCAAGCCATGGCACACCCTCACCGGGCGCCAGCACTTCTATCTCGACCACGACTGGATGGTCGAACTCGGCGAGCAACTCCCGATCTTCCGGCCGCCCTTGGACATGACGGCCTTGTTCAGCGAGCCGGATGTGGGCGAGGTCGGCGCGAGCGGCGTGACGGTCCGGTATCTCACGCCGCATTCGAAGTGGTCGATCCACTCGGCCTACCAGGACAACCTGCATATGCTGACGCTCTCCCGTGGCGGCCAATCGATCTGGATGTCGGAAAAGGACGCCGCGAAAATCGGTGTGGCCGACAATGACTGGATCGAAGCGGTCAACCGCAACGGCATAGTCGTCGCACGCGCGATCGTCAGCCATCGGATGCCGGAAGGCACCGTGTTCATGTATCACGCCCAGGACCGGGCGGTAGGTGTGCCACGCATCGAGACAAGCTCCGAAGTCAACGATGCACGCGGCAAGCGCGGCGGCATCCACAACGCGCTCACCCGCATCATGATCAAGCCCTCACACCTCATCGGCGGTTACGCGCAGCAATCCTTCGCGCTGAACTACCACGGCCCCACCGGAAATCAGCGCGACGAAGTGACGACGATCCGTCGCCGCTCGCAGGAAGTGGAGTACTGATATGCGCGTGATGGCACAGATGGCCATGGTGATGAACCTCGACAAGTGCATCGGCTGCCACACCTGCAGCGTCACCTGTAAGCAGGCATGGACCAATCGTGGTGGCACCGAATACATGTGGTTCAACAATGTGGAAACCCGTCCAGGACAGGGCTATCCACGGCAGTACCAGGACCAGGAGAAGTGGAAGGGGGGCTGGGAACTCAGCAGGCGCGGCAAGCTGACCCTGAAATCCGGCTCCCGGATGAAGCGGCTGCTGAACATCTTCGCCAATCCGGACTTGCCGACGGTGACCGATTATTACGAGCCGTGGAGCTACGACTACGACAACCTGCTGTCGGCTCCCGCCATGGACACCACACCGGTTGCGCAGCCGAAATCACTGATCACCGGGAAGAACACCGACATCACCTGGGGCGCGAACTGGGATGACGACCTCGGCGGCGGCCCGGAGCAGGTCGGCAAGGATCCACTGCTCGCGCGGCTGTCGGACCAGGTGAAGCTGGAGTTCGAGCAGACCTTCATGTTCTATCTGCCCCGGATCTGCGAGCACTGCCTCAACCCGTCGTGCGTCGCCTCGTGCCCCTCGGGCGCGATCTACAAGCGCTCCGAAGACGGCATCGTGCTGGTCGATCAGGACAAGTGTCGAGGATGGCGGCAGTGCGTCACCGGCTGCCCGTACAAGAAGATCTACTTCAATCACAAGACCGGCAAAGCCGAGAAGTGCACGTTCTGCTACCCGCGCGTGGAAGTCGGCATGCCGACGGTGTGTTCGGAAACCTGTGTCGGGCGGCTGCGCTACATCGGCGTGATGTTGTACGACGCCGACGCCGTGCTCGCGGCCGCGTCCGTCACCGACACCAAGGATCTCTATCCTTCGCAGCTGGGCGTTTTCCTCAATCCGCACGATCCCCGAGTGGTCGCCGAAGCCGAGCGCGCCGGGATCTCACCGGAATGGATCGATGCCGCACAGAACTCGCCGGTGTACAAGCTGATCGTCGACTACCAGATCGCGCTTCCGCTGCATCCGGAATACCGGACCATGCCGATGGTCTGGTACGTGCCACCGCTGTCGCCGGTGGTGGACGTGCTGTCGGAGACCGGTCACGACGGCGAGAACGCCTCGAACCTGTTCGGCGCCATCGACGCACTGCGCATCCCGATCGAATACCTCGCCGAGCTTTTCACCGCAGGTGAGGTCGGACCGGTGCGCGCCGCGCTCCAGCGGCTCGCGGCGATGCGGTCTTTCATGCGCTCGGTGAATCTCGGTGTGGAACCGGATCCTTCGATCGCACCGTCGGTGCGACTGGAGCCGGAGGAGATCGAGGCGATGTACCGGCTGCTGGCCATCGCGAAATACGAACACCGCTATGTGATTCCGACCGGTGCGGGGACCCAGGCGCACGAGCTGGACTCCCTCGCTACCGGCTGCAGCCTGGACACCGACGGCGGGCCCGGCATGACGGCATTCGACACCATGGTCGAGAAGTTCCATCTCACCGACACCAATGGCGCTGCGCCGCAGGAGAAGTCGAATCGCATCAACCTCCTGAACTGGGACGGGCGCAACACCGAGGGATTGGTTCCCGCCGCGAACGCCGCCCATGGCAACGGCGCCGATCCCCATGGCACGAACGGCCATGGCACGAACGGCGCGGCAACCAACGGTGCGACACGTGATGCTTCGGCCACCACGCCGACCGGAGCACAGCGATGAGTCTGCTGAAGGTGCGCAGGCGACCCGAGCCGGTCGTCCCGATGCCCGAGCGGGACCGCCGCCTGGTATGGCGGATCGCCGCACTGCTGCTCGACTACCCCGGCGAGCAGCTGCTGGCCGATATCGACCAGATTTCCGACGCCGCAGCACAATTGCCCGTCGAGGTCCGCTCGCACCTGCTGGACTTCCTCGCCCATCTGCGCGGCGTCGCGCAGCTCGAGCTGGCGAAGAAGTACGTCGAGACCTTCGATATGCGGCGTAGGTCGAGCATGCACCTGACGTTCTACGCCTACGGCGACACCCGCAAGCGCGGGATGGCGCTGCTGCGGTTCAAACACGCCTACCGGCATGCGGGCGTCGAGCTCGGCGACGAGGAATTGCCCGACCATCTGCCGGTGCTGCTGGAGTTCGCGGCGACCGTCGACCCGATCGGCGGCGAACGGTTGCTCGGCGAGCACGTGCCGGTGATAGAACTGCTACGACTGTCGCTGGCCGACAACGGTTCCCCGTATGCGGGGGTGCTGTCTGCCGTGGTGGCCACCCTGCCGCCGCTGACCACCGCGGACCGGCGGCGCATCGCCGAACTGGCCGCGCAGGGCCCACCGGAGGAAGAGGTCGGGCTCGACACCTTTGCCATGGACCCCGCGCTGTTCGACGGATCAGGAGGCCGCCGATGACGACCACCTTCTGGATGACGCTGCCCTATGTGGCGTTCACCTCGTTCCTGCTCGGCCATCTGTGGCGCTATCGCAACGACCAATTCGGCTGGACCACAAGGTCATCACAGATCTATGAGAGTCGTCTGCTGCGTCTCGGCAGCCCGTTGTTCCACTTCGGCATGCTCGGCGTGATCGGCGGGCATGTGCTCGGTGTGCTGATTCCGGAGTCCTGGACCGCCACCCTCGGCATCTCCGAGCACACCTACCACGTGGTCGCGGTGTCGGCGGGCTCTGTCGCCGGCCTCGCCGTGCTGCTCGGCGTCGGCATCCTGCTCTACCGCCGCGTCACCGTGCCCGCCGTCCGGAAGGCAACCACCCGCAACGACCAGCTCATGTACGCACTGCTGGCCGCAGCTCTCGTCACCGGCCTACTCAACACCTGGGGCAGCAACCTGCTGTGGGGCACCTACAACTACCGCGAGACCGTCTCCCCCTGGTTCCGTAGCCTTTTCACACTCCGCCCCGAGCCCGATCTGATGGTCGGCACCCCATGGACCTTCCAGGTCCACGGCCTTGTCGTGCTGACACTCATCGGGATCTGGCCCTACACCCGCCTGGTCCACATGTTCAGCGCCCCCGTCGGCTACCTCACCCGTCCCTACATCGTCTACCGCAGCAAAGAATCCAACGCCCCCGACAAGCGCCGCTATGCCCGCGCCTGGGATGCCCCCGTCACGCCGGAACACTGGCGCTGACCCCCGAGTTCGGGTCCTCTCACCCGATGCCCGACAGCCCCGTCCCGCCACTTCGGAGGGGCGGGGCTGTCTCCTGTCCTTGGCGGCCCTATCCGGGCTCAGGCCTGGTCGTAGGCGTCCTGAAGAGTCTGCAGGTCGATCTTGGACATGCTGCGCAGTGCGGTGGCGACGGCGGCGGTCTTGGCGGGATCGGCGCCCATCATCTTGGCGAGCGCGGCGGGGGCCACCTGCCAGGACAGGCCGTAGCGATCGGTGAGCCAACCGCACGGCCCCGGCTGGCCACCTTCCACCAGCGCGTCCCACAGGCGATCGACCTCGGCCTGGGTGTCGACGATGAGCTGCACCGATACGGCGTCGGTGAGCGGGTGCCCTGGACCGCCGTTCATCAGGGTGTAGGACTGGCCGTCGAGTTCGACGGCGACGATGAACGCCGAACCATCCGGGTGGCGGGTCACCTCGACGACGCGGGAGTTCGGCACGATCTCGGCGTAGCGGGTTGCGGCTTCCTCGGCCTGGCTGTCGAACCAGAAGAAGGTGGTGACGGTCATGGGGGGCTCCTTGCTCGATGGCTGACTTACTGTCACCCTTCGGTCGTAGCCGTCTGCCGCGCTTCGACGTATGTCGGGGAGATTTCTCGAGATTCTTTTCGCGGGCGCTCAGTGCGGGTCAAGCGCAGGGCGGGGCGTCCGCGTCCTGGAAGAGCGGTCTGCCGGCGGGTGGGGCATAGACCGCGTCGAGGACCAGCGGTTCGGTGCCCAGGTTCCGCCCGATATGGACATTCCACGCGCCGGGAGGTTCGTAGATGAACTCGCCCGTTCGGTACACGGGGGCGACACAGTCCGGGCCGGGGTGGGTCAGGGTGCCGGAGCGAACGAAGGCGAAGACCGGGCCGTCATGGTAGTGCCACCCGGTGGAACCGCCTGGGCCGATGGTGATTTCGCGGACGACGAGGTCCGTTCCCGCGACGAAAGGCAGCAACCCGGCCGGTATCTGGGTTTGAGCCAAGGTGACCGCGGTGATGTCCGACCCCGGGGTGGCGTGCGCGGTGGCCGCGCCCAAGGATGAACCGCCCAGCATCAGCACCGCGATGCCCGCACGTATGAATGGCGTCATCGAGGCAGCCTAATCATCGGCGCCTGCCACGGGGAAGGGCCGAACGGCCGAGAGCTTCTGGGCCACTGAAGTATTCGGCCAATTTGCACCGATTATCCGATATGTCGTAATCGGCGTGGCTCACGGTGTGCGAGTTCACCCACTATTCGCGTACGGCTTGCTGGTGTCGAGTTGCTGGACGCGCCGCGGACGTCCAGCATCGGATGCCATGCCGTCGAATTCCTTGAATCCAGCGGGTGACATCCCGGACACCGGAATACCAGCAGGCTCGGCCGCCCATATGACGATGGCCGAGCAGCACGCGTGGCATCGGGCTTTCCTGCGCCGCCACGCGGTATCCCGGCGCAATGTCCTGCGCGGTGCGGCCGCCGCGGCGGCGGTCGCGGCGGTCGGCGCCTCCCCGTTCGGCAAGCGGGCTTATGCCGAAGGGGCGCAGCTCGCGGTCGGCGGGCGGCACGTCGGATACGGGGCGGATGCGGCGAGCCAACTCCGGTTCTCCGGCCAACTGTCCCGTTCGCCCGCGGGTGCGAAGGTTTTTCTGGACCACGGGCCGACGCCCGCACTCGGCGGGACCGTCGAGGCCGAGGTCCGCAATCTGCTCACCCAGGTGCCGTCGAGTGACGGCGGGGTGCTCGCCGCGGAGCAGTTCTATGTGCACGCGCCGGTGGACGGGCTGCCGGGGCGACTGCCGCACTTCTACCGGTGGCGGACCGCGGACGGCTTCCTCGGCGACATCCGGACCGCGGCCCCTGCGATGCCCACCGCGCGCGCCGCGATCGTGCCGTTCCGCTTCACCATGATGGGCGACCAGGGCACCGACGCGACTCCGGGACAGCCGATCGGTGTCGCGGCGGGCGATTACGACGACAAGTACTACAAGCCGGACAACGACCCGACAGCGCCGCACGCGTCCAACGTGCTGCGCCAGATCGCCTCCGCCGCACCTGATTTCCATATCCTCGCCGGAGATATCGCCTATGCGGATCCCTCGGGCGCCGGAAAGCCCAATCAGTTCGTAGCCCACGGCGCGCAACTACCGAGCGGGTTCGACAAGTTCAATCCGTATGTGTGGGATGTCTACTTCGGCGCCATCGAGCTCAGCGCCGCTCAGACGCCGTGGCTGTTCGCCACGGGTAACCACGATATGGAAGCGACCTACGGAAGCCACGGTTACGCCGGACATCTGGCACGCCTGGACTTCCCCGGAAATGGCCCGGCCGGGTGCCCCTCGGCGTATTCGTTCACCTACGGCAATGTCGCGGTGCTCTCGCTCGACGCCAACGACGTCTCCTATGAGATTCGAGCGAACACCGGGTATTCCGGTGGGGCGCAGACGAGTTGGGTCGAACGCACCCTCGCGGGCTACCGCGCGAACCCGGACATCGACTTCATTGTCTGCTTCTTCCACCACTGCGCCTACTCGACCACCGAAGCGCACGCCAGCGACGGCGGCGTCCGCGATGCCTGGACCGGGCTGTTCGACAGGTATCAGGTAGATCTGGTGCTGCAGGGCCACAACCATGTCTACGAACGGACCGACCCGATTCGCGCAGGCGCGGCGACGAAGGTCGCAGGCGACAACTCCCTGGTCTATCCGGAAACCGACGGCACCGTCTACTACACCGTCGGCGGCGGTGGACGGCCGCGCTACGACTTCCAGCACGGCTCCCGGGAATCGTTCCGCGGCAACGAGTTGCCGGAGACCACCGTGCCCAACAGCTACGTGTGGACACCCGGCGGCGACAAGCAGGACGAATCGGCCCCGTGGTCGCGAGTCCGCTTCCGCAACTACTCGTTCCTGCGCGTCGATGTCCGGCCCGGCATCTTCTCCAGCGAAATGGAGGTGGTCGCCGTGGACGAATACGGTCGCGAGTTCGACCGGGTCACCTTCCGGCGGCTGGCCAGGCCGTAGCTCGACGCATCACTTCTTCGCGGGCAACGAGCGGGCGTAGTCGACACTGCGCTGCACCCACTCGTGCAGCGCCTCGTCGCTCGCCAGCGCTTCGTCGGTGACCCGCAGCCAGCCGCGCATCGACCGGCCGCCCATCACCATCGTCTCGACGAAGTCGTCGGCGAGCAGTTCGTCGGATTGCTCGGGATCGACCCTCACCAGCAGCCCGCCCTGCCTGCTGGCCGCCACCGCCATATTGCCGCCGATCAGGAATGCCAGACCGCCGAACATCTTCTTCTCGGTCAGATCGGGTCCGGGTTCGATGAGCTCCCGGATCCGGTCGGCCAGTTCCACGTCGTATGCCATAGGTCATATTGTCGCCCCGGGTACCGACAGGTTCGCGGCATCGCTTCCGGCGCGGTGACCCCGCTCGCCTGCGGTTATGCGCCGATAGCCGCGGCGAACATCGGCCAGGACTCGTGCAGGTCGTCTTGCCAGTAGGCCCAGGCGTGCGTGCCGGGGCGCAAATTCACCACGGCGGGGATGCCGAGCGCGGCGAGGCGGTCGGTGAAGGGGCGGGTGCAGCCGCCGATGATGGTTTCCATGACGCCACCGACGAGCATGCGGTCCGCCAGCCGCGCGGGATTGCCGTTGATGCCAGGGTCACCGAGGGTCTCGTGCACGCCGGGAGCGCCGTTGCCCGCCGAAACGTAGAGGGCGACGCCGCGCAGGCGCTCGGTCTGCACCATCGGATCGTGCTCGGCCCACAACGGGTTGTCGGGTGCGCCCCACATGTTGTCGGCATTCGCGCCGAACGGCGCGAGCGAGGCGTGGACATAGGCATTCGCCGCCGGGTCGCTGGTCCGCGGACACCCGCTGTAAGCGCCGACGGCCTGATAGAAGCCGGGTGCGCCGATCGCGAGGTTCAGTGCGGACGTCGCGGACATGGACAGTCCCGCAACGGCATTGCGCCCGGTCATCCCGAAACGCGACTCGAGCAGCGGGGGCAGCTCCCTGGTCAGGAAGGTGGTCCACTGATTGCGGCCGAGCGCGGGATCGTCGCGCAGCCAGTCGGTGTAATAGCTGGCCCGCCCGCTCATCGGAAGGATCACGTTGACGTTCTTGTCCGCGAAGAAGTCCGCGACATCGGTGCGGTTTGTCCACGGGCCGCCCTCTTCGCCGCCGTCCACGGCATTCAGCAAATACAGAGCAGGCGCGCCAGGACCAGGATGCGACATCCACAGCGTGATCGGACGATTCATCGCCGCCGAGTGGACCACCACCTCGAGTTGCCGTCCACCGAGCGGGCGCACATCGAGGATGCTGGAGCCGCCCGGGTCGGCCACAGCCGCCGTAGCTGGGACTATCGCAGCGGAAAGGGCAAGGAGGGAAACCAGGCATCGCAGCAGCCGGTACATATCCTGGATTCTTGCGCATCGGAATGCTGGAGGCTCGGACATTCGGCGCGCGTGTTCTCATGTCGAATACGCCCGCATGTCGGTGCTGCTATCGCAGGTTAGGTCCGCGCGTCGCATCCATCCAGCAATCGATCAGCGCAGCTGCGCGGCCGATCCCTGTGCGGCCTACGACGGGTAGGCGTACAGCCACTCCGCGCCTGCGACGAGGAACGGGAAGCCGGTGCTGATCGGCTCGCCGAAGCAGAATCGGGTGTTGTCATGGTCCGCTGCTGATGGCGCCCACAGGTTCGGCGATACACCCGAGGCGCGACCGCACGACAGGACAGATCATCGTGCTCGCACTTCCGCTCCCGGCCGACACCCCGGGTGGACCATGGACGGGGTCCGAACCGCCCATCAGGTGAATCCCGATATCGGGAAGACAACGGACTCATCGTGTACGCCATAGTGATCGATGATGTAGCCGGTCAGCGCTCCGAGCTCACGATGTGTGACGACAACACCTTTCGGCGTTCCCGTGCTGCCAGAGGCGTAGATCAGATAGGCGGGATGACCCGGCCGGAGCGCACGCGCCCGATCGGCATTGCCCACCGGGGAGCCCGCCTGCCTTGCGGCCCTCCCGACCGCGCGGGGATCGTCGAGCGCCAGCCAATCGATGCGGTGCCGACCGCAGTGGTCTGCTCCGTCGGAACGCGCCGCGGCGATATCACACTGCGCCGCATCATCAGCTCCGCGCCGTGGTGCGATGCCCGTGCCATATCGGGCCGCATCACCGGCGGCGACGCCGACGCCCTGGCGAGGTGTGAATTCACCGGAACAGGGCAGGCTCGGCCGTACCGTGGCGATCGTGAGTCCTTGGCGTGCACCGGAATCCGCGATCACCGCGGCGATGCGGCAGGCAGGCTCGACCGGGTCGACCGGCACGAAGCAGGCGCCTGTCTTGGCCACGGCCCACAGCGCCAGCACGGATTCCGGGGAGCGCGGCACCGCGACTACGACGAACTCCCCGGGCCCCGCACCATCCGCCATCAGCTCCCGCGCCCAACGCGAGGACGCCTCGTCCAACTCCCGGTAGGTCATGCTGCGCTCACCATCACGCAGGGCGACCGCGTCAGGAGCGGTCCCTGCCTGCAGCAGTTCCGGCAGCAATCCGGTCTGCGCGACGTCGGCGCGCACGCTTCGCCGAGCCTCCGGCACGGTGTCGTCGCCGAATCCCGTCACAACGCCTCCCCGCTATATCGGAAAGTATGCTGCTGAAGAATGTCCGGGCAAACCTACGGCATCCGCTGGGGAGGTGCTGGTATTCCACGCCGTCCGGATGTCGCCCTGGCTGGGGCTACGCCGGAACCGTCGGGCCCGGCCGGATGCCGATTACGCCTACCACCTCCGCGAGTACGTCGTCGAGATCGCTGGCGGTGACGCCGAAAGTGTTCCGAATCGCCGAATCGTCGACGGTGAACTTCCGGTGCGACATGTAGTAGGTCTCGAACAACTCACCCCAGAACGGATCGGTATTGCCCAGCAGCGTCAATTCCCGATCCGTCATCACCGACAGGTGCGGCGCGGGCGCGCCTGCCGCGGCGGCGAACCGCTCGGCGACCTCACGCACAGTAGATGTGATACTCGGCGCCAGCCAGGCCCTGCCCCACGCCCGATCGTCACGGGCCACCGCGACCAGCGCGGCCGCGGCGTCGCCGATCGCGGTGTAGGTATGCGGCAGGTCGAGTTCCTGAGGCACCAGCGCAAGCTGTCCGGCAAGGACTTTCGGCTGCACCACGATCGAGAACAGCGACGCCGCGCCCGCGCCGAGGAACTGCCCGGCCCGCACCTCGGTCGCGCGCAGCCTGCCCGCATCGTGCGCGACCTTCGCGTCCTGCCACATCTGCGCGCGCACCCGGCCCTTGGGCCCGGTCGCCGCGAGCGGTGCGTCTTCGGTGAGGACGCTGTTCGACGGGCCGTAGCCATACAGGTTGCCGAGCATCACATAGTTCGCTCCGGACTGCTCCGCGGCCGACTGGATAGACCCGAACAAGGGCGGCACCGTCTCTGGCCACGTGTGATAGGGGGGCATGGCCAGGTTGAACACGGTGTCGGCGCCCTTCGCCAGTGCGGCGAGGGCGGCTGTATCACCAGCGTCGAGCGCGATCCGTTCGATATTCGGGTGCTCCGGACCTGTCCCGCTGCGGCTGACCACCCGTACCTGGTCGCCGGACTCGGCCAGCCGAACCGCGGTGGCCGATGCGGTGCCGCCACGGCCGATAATGACATGCGTTGGCATGCGAGTTCCCTTCTCAGACAAGTTAATTCACGCGATCGTCGGAGGCTCGGATGCCGTTGCCGAGCGCGTGAGATCAACTGTGCCCGCCGCGCGGGAGGTAGGCTAGTGGCCGATTAGCCATCTATCCCAAGGATCAGGCCATGAAGACTGTGGCGGTTGTCGCGGTAGCGCCGGTGAAGGCCTTCGACCTCGCCATGCCCGAAACACTGCTCGGTGCGGTGACGACGGACGGCGAGCCCGGGTACCGGATAGTGGTGTGCACCGCCGAGCCTGGCGTGGTGCGGGCCACCCTCGGCGGTTTCGATGTCGTGGTGGCGCGCGGCTTGGACGCCATCGACGAGGCGGACACGGTCATCGTGCCGAGCACCGGTAGTCGCGGCACGGCCGACCAAGCCACCCTGGCGGCGTTGCGGCGCGCCGTGGACCAGGGCAAACGCGTCACCTCCATCTGCAGCGGCGCCTTCGTGCTCGCCCAGGCGGGCCTGCTCGCGGGCCGCACCGCGACCACTCATTGGGGACTCGCCGACGAGCTGGCCACGATGTTCCCCGACGTGACCGTCCGCAGCGACGCCCTGTTCATCGAGGACGGACCGCTCACCACCGCAGCGGGGGCTGCCGCCGGAATCGACCTGTGCCTACACCTGATTCGCTGCGACTACGGCGCGACCATCGCCAACGCGGCCGCCCGCGCCGCCGTCGTCACGCCGGTTCGCCCCGGTGGCCAGGCCCAATTCGTCGACGCCCCACTGCCGCCCGAGAACGGCCTTTCCCTGGCCGCCACCCGCAACTGGGCCATGGAACGCCTCGACACGCCCCTGTCCCTCGACGAGCTGGCCGGCCACGCCCGCACCAGCGTGCGCACCCTCACCCGCCGCTTCCACGAGGAGACCGGACTCAGCCCACAGAAATGGCTTCTGCACCAACGCATCCAGCGGGCAAGGGAACTGCTCGAATCCACCGCACTTCCGATGGATCAGGTGGCCAGGCACAGCGGCATCGGCTCCGCGGAATCGCTGCGTCAGCACATGATCCGCCACGTCGGTATCCCGCCGACCGTCTACCGGGCCTCGTTCACCCGGACGCCGCGCCGGTCCGTGTGAAGACGGTTCCCGATCCGGCACGACCGGCGCCCTCGTGCGGCGAATTCCGAGGCCCCACGATCGCACGCAGACCACCGGGCAAGACGTTGGAATCCATTGCCGAGGTCGTGCGCGCGCCGACGAGCAGAGTCACGGTCGGCCGATTCCGGACAGTCCGATCTTCTGGCGGAACGGGAATCGGGACGCGCTGATACCACCGTCGTAGGCGATCGTTCGCCGAGATGGCGACAGCGACCGAAGGTGCGATCAGAGCGCGCGGACGCGGACCAATTCGCGTGCGGCGCTGCGATAACGGTTCGCGATGAGGCGGACGACAGCCGGATGGACGCCGATCGGCTCGGCGACGCCGTCAGCTCCCGCGTCGTGCAACCGCTGCTGGAACAGGCCGTGCGCCAGCAGGTAGGAGGCGATGAAGACTCGTTGGGGGCCCGAGTCGCGCAGGGCGGCAACCACGTCCGGAACGCGTGGCGCTCCGGTCGCGACATAGCCGATGCGAACCGGTGCGCCGAGGTGCTCGGCGAGCATCGCCGCGGCACGCCGAACATCCTGGCGAGCCCTGGCATCGGAGGATCCCGCGGCGGCGAAGACCACCGCATCACCGGGACGCCAACCTGCCGCGCGCAAGCGCATGGCCATGACCCGCGCCAGCGCCGGGTCCGGACCCATGGCCGCAGTGACGGCGACGGCGGGGTGGCCGCTGTCCGACACTTCCCGCGGCACATCGTGATACACGTGGTACCCGGAGGCCAGGAAGGCCGGAACCACCACGGCCGCAACGGCTTCCCCTGCGGCATCGGTGAGGTCACCCAGGACCTCCGACGGCGAAGGGCCGAGCACATCGACGAATGCGGTGCGCACCACGGGCGGCTCGGAATCCGAGGTACCGGGAGAACCGGCGCCGCGCACCGAAACCGCGGCGCCGAGTTCCCGCGTCACCGCCTCGGCCAGCGCGGCGATCATCTGCACGCCCTTGGCGCTCCTGGTGCCGTGCGCCACCAGAACCAGGGCCGGAGCCGTCATCAGCGCCCCGTGATCTGTGCGTATCGCGCCGCCCGCACCGGTGTCGCGATACCGGACAGCTCCGGGCGCGGATAGTTGTCGGTGCATTCGACGGCGTCCAGCGCCAGGCGATAGCCCCGTTTGACCACGGTCTGGATCGCTTTCGGGGTGCCGAGCCCGGCACGCAGCCTGGCGATCGCGGTTTCCACGGCATGCGTGTCGTCACCGCCGCCGGGCAGCGCCGCGAGCAGGTCCTCGCGGGACACGACCCGACCGGGCTGGCGAGCAAGCGACCGCATCAACGCCATCGGCGCGGGCGCGAGCTGCCGCACCGATCCGTCGACGACCACACACGCGCCGCGCACGCTGATCGTGTGCCCCGCCGCATAGATTCGATTCGCACGCCGCGGCAGCTCCTCGGCGACATGCCTGGCCAGCGCACCCAGCCGGGCCCGGCCCGGCATCGTGGTCGGCACACCGAGTTCCTCGAGCGGCGCCGCCGTGATCGGCCCGACGCAGGCAGGCAGCACCCGGCCGCGCAACGCGTGCAGCACCCCCTCGATCAGCCCGGTTTCCTTGGCGCGCATCAATAGTGACGCCACGGCAGGCGCACTGGTGAAGGTCACGCAGTCCAGGTTTCCGGTGACGATGGCCTCGATCAGGTTGTCCATCGGACCCTGATCCTCCGGCGGAATCCAGCGATACACCGGGACCGGAACGACATCCGCTCCCGCACATCGCAATACCTCACAGAAGTCGGGGACCGGCTCCCATTCGGTGGTGGCGCCGTGCAATTGGACCGCGATCCGCACGCCTTCGACGCCCTCGGCGAGCAGATGGTCGAGCACCTCGGCCGAGGACTCCGAGGCAGGCGACCATTCCTCGCGCAGTTCCGCGGCGCGGATGGCCCCCTTGGCCTTCGGTCCGCGCGCGAGCATCCGGACCGAAGCCAGCGTGCCGCGCAGATCTTCGGCGATCCCCCAGCCCTCGGCAGCCTCCATCCAGCCACGGAAGCCGATTCCGGTGGTGGCCACCGCGATCTGTGGCGGATCCTCGACGAGCAGCCGGGTCACCCGCTCCAATTCGGTGTCGTCGGCGAGTGGAATGATCCGAATGGCCGGGGCGGAGACGACACCGGCGCCTCGTCGAACCAGCAGCGTGGCGAACTCGTCTGCTCGCCTGGCCGCCGTGATGCCGACCGTGAATCCGGCCAGGCAGGCGCCCGCGTCGATTGTTGTCATGCCGATCGACCGTCCGTGGAGGAGTCGAGCTCGGAGGCGACCGGCTCGTTGGAAATCGAAACGATGCCGTCGTAGACCCGCACCGCGTACACCGGCAGCGCTGCCGAATCGTCGTCGAGGCAATGCCCGTCGAGCAACGAGAACGCCTGCTTCAGCAGCGGTGAGGCCACGACGGGAATACCGCCGCGATCACCGACGATCCCGCGCGACATCACGGCCGCTCGACCGATCGGATCGATATTGCCGACGGCAGCGAGTGTGCCGTCCGATAGCAGGAACAAGGCGGCCTGCCGGCCGCCTTTGAGCAACACCGCAACGCCGCGGCCGGGAATCAGGTAGTCGAGCCGGCAAGCCTGCGTCCACCCGGTGGTGGCTGCCGCGCTAAAGCCGGGGGTATCGATCACGGTCATCGGTGTCATCCTCCAAACGCCTTACCCATTGGTACCGGCGTCCTGTTTCTAGGGGGTTACGCGGTTATTGCCCGCTCGAGGCGACCGGGAGTTCCGGCATCCCGAGCAACACCGGCACCTTGCGTTCCCCGCTGTCGTCGAACGAAATGGTCGGATCCGACTCTTCGGGGGCGTTGACGAAGGAGACGAAACGCGACAGCTTCTTTTCGTCGTCGAGCACCGCGGCCCATTCGTCGCGGTAGCCGGCGACATGCTGAGCCATCGCGGCCTCGAGATCATCGGCGATGCCCAAGCTGTCCTCGCAGACGACCTGCTTGAGATAGTCCATACCGCCCTCGAGGGCCTCTTGCCACGGCGCGGTGCGCTGCAGGCGGTCGGCGGTGCGAATGTAGAACATCAGGTATCGGTCGATGTACTTGATCAGCGTCTCGTCATCGAGCTCACCGGCGAGCAGCACCGCGTGCTTGGGTGTGAGACCACCGTTGCCGCCGACGTAGAGGTTCCAGCCGTTTTCGGTGGCGATGACACCGACGTCCTTGCCACGAGCCTCCGCGCATTCCCGAGCGCACCCGGATACCGCCAGCTTGAGCTTGTGCGGCGAACGCAGGCCGCGGTACCGCTTCTCCAGCAGCACGGCCATGCCGACCGAGTCCTGCTGACCATAGCGGCACCAGGTGGAGCCGACACAGCTCTTCACGGTGCGCAGCGACTTGCCGTAGGCGTGGCCGGACTCCATGCCGACATCCACGAGGCGCTTCCAGATCAGCGGCAGCTGTTCGACCCGCGCGCCGAACAGGTCGATGCGCTGACCGCCGGTGACCTTGACGTAGAGACCGAACTCCTTGGCCACCTCGCCGATGGTGATCAACTGGTCGGCGGTGACCTCGCCACCTGGCATCCGCGGCACCACGGAGTAGGTGCCGTTCTTCTGCAGGTTGGCAAGGAAGTGGTCGTTGGTGTCCTGCAGTGCGGCCTGCTCGCCGTCGAGGATGTGCTCGCTCGAGGTGGAGGCCAGGACGGAGGCGACCGTCGGCTTGCAGATATCGCAGCCGGTGCCCTTGCCGTGCTTGGCGATCAGGGCGGAGAAGGTGCGGATGCCGGTGACCTGGACGATCTGGAACAGCTCGGCACGCGACTGGCCGAAGTGCTCGCACAGCGCCTTGGACATCTCGACGCCGGACTGCTCCAGCAGCTTCTTGAGCATGGGAACGCAACCGCCGCACGAAGTTCCAGCGGAGGTGCAGCTCTTGATCGCAGGCACATCGCAGGCGCCGTCGCCGATCGCACCGCAGATCGCGCCCTTGGAAACGTTATTGCAGGAGCAGATCTGGGCGTCATCGGGCAATGCGTCCGCGCCGAGTTCGGCACCGGCCGGGGAGATCAGCGCGGCGGGCTCGGCAGGAAGCGGGCGACCGACCAGCGGACGCAGTGCCGCGTAGGCGGTGGCGTCGCCGATCAGGATGCCACCGAGCAGGATCTTGGCATCGTCGGAGACAACGAGTTTGGCGTAGGTGCCCTTGGCGGCGTCGTGCAGCACCACCGACAGTGCGCCCTCCGTGGTGCCGTGCGCATCACCGAAGCTGGCCACATCGACACCCAGCAGCTTGAGCTTGGTCGACATATCCGCGCCGGGGAATTCGCCTGCGCCACCGAGCAATCGGTCCGCGACGATCTCCGCGGTGGTGTAGCCGGGGGCGACCAACCCATAGCAGGTGCCCTCGACGGCAGCGCATTCGCCGATCGCGTAAACGTTCGGGTCCGAGGTCCGCAAGCCGAGGTCGGTGATGATGCCGCCGCGCGGGCCGACCTCCAGACCGGAGTCACGGGCGATCTGATCGCGCGGGCGGACACCGGCGGAGAACACCACCAGCGCGGCGTCGATCACCGTCTCGTCGGAGAGGGTGACCTTCAATCGGCCGCCCGGCGTGCTGTCCGCATCGGCCTCGATCGACGAGGTGCCGACGCCCGTGTGCACTTCCAGGCCGAGGTCGGAGACCAGGCGCTCCAGGATGGCGCCACCGCCCTCGTCGACCTGGGCAGGCATCAGCCTGGCGTTGTACTCCACCACGTGCGGAGTCATCCCGAGCAACCGCAGCGCGTTGGCCGCTTCCAGTCCGAGCAGACCACCGCCGACGACCACACCGACCGCGCCGGGGCCGGCCGCCGTCGCAGTCGCCCGGATCCCGTCCAGGTCGTCGAGGGTGCGGTAGACGAAGCACTCCGGCAGGTCGTGGCCCGGCACCGGCGGCACGAACGGGTACGACCCGGTGGCGAGCACCAGCGCGTCGTAGGCGATGGTGTCGCCCGCGGAGGTGGTGACCTTGCGAGCCGCCCGGTCGATGGCGTCGGCACGCTGACCGAGCCGCAACTCGACCAGGTCGTCACCCGCGTACTCGTTGCCGGGCAATGCGAGCGCGCTCGTGTCCCACACGCCGACATAGGAGGACAGACCGACGCGGTCGTAGGCGGGCAGCCGCTCCTCGCTGAGGATGACGACCTGCCATTGGCCTGCCTCGTCCCTGGACCGCAGTGCCTCCACGAAGCGGTGCCCGACCATGCCGTGGCCGACGACCACGGCGATCTTGCGCTGAGCGGGTTCGACTGTCGAGTTCATGACTGTCCTCCGTTGGTATTTCGGCGTCAGGCTCGGGCCGACGGGCTGGCGGACGTGGACTTGGTGCTGGTCGAGTCGACGGCTTCGGCCTCGAGGACGAGTGCCTCCGCCTCGACGACGACGTCGGAATCGAGGCTCGCGGCGGCGGACGCCGACCGCATGCTCGGGCGGCGCAGGAAGACCACCCAGGTCAGCGCGGCGCAAGCCACGTAGAAGGCCATGAAGACCCAGAACGCGGTCGTGGCCGACGCGGTCGAGGCGTAGGAAGACCGCAGCACCAGGTTGATGCCGACCCCGCCGAGCGCGCCGATGGCGCCGACGAAACCGATGAGGGCGCCCGAGGTGTTCTGCGACCACGCGGCCTGGGAGGCCTGGCTCACGTCCAGACTCTTGGACTTGGCGTCGAAAACCGACGGGATGATCTTGGTGACCGATCCGTTGCCGATGCCGGACAGCACGAACAGCGCGATGAACCCGCCGATCAGCGTGACCATCACCGCACCGCTGGGCACACCGCCGTTGCGATCACCGACGGTGCTGGCCGCCGCGACGACGACGGCCGCGACCATCATCGCCCCGAAGACGTACATGGTGACCTTGCTGCCGCCGATCTTGTCGGCCCATTTGCCGCCGTAGGGACGCGCCAGCGACCCGAGCAACGGTCCGATGAACGCGATCTGCGCGGCATGCAGCGCCGCCTGCGCCGCGGTATCGCCACCGGCCTTGAAGCTGATCTGCAGCACCTGACCGAAGGCGAAGCTGTAGCCGATGAAGGAGCCGAAGGTGCCGATGTAGAGAAACGCGATCGCCCAGGACTGCGGCACCCGCAGCGCCGTGATCATGTACGAGAGGTCGGCCTTCTGGTTCTTCAGATTGTCCATGTACAGCGCGGCGCCGACACCCGCCAGCGCGACCAGCACCAGGTAGGCGGCGCAGATCAGCGAGGCGTAGCCATTGCCGAGAGTGGCGATGATCAGCAGGCCGAGCAGCTGGATGACCGGAACACCGATATTTCCGCCGCCCGCGTTCAGGCCGAGCGCCCAGCCCTTGAGCCGCTGCGGGTAGAAGGCATTGATATTGGTCATCGAAGAGGCGAAATTGCCGCCACCGAAACCGGCGAAGGCCGCGACGACGAGGAAGGTCGTGTACGAGGTGCCGGGCTGGTTGATGAAATACAGCGTGAGCAGCGTCGGAATGAGCAGCAACACCGCGCTGAAAATGGTCCAGTTGCGACCGCCGAACCGTGCCGTCGCGACGGTGTAGGGAATCCGCAGGATCGCGCCGACGAGGGTCGGCACCGCGACAAGAAAGAATTTGCCCGCCGGATCGATGCCGAATGTGTCGGTGGGCATGAACAGCACCATGACCGACCAGATCGACCACACCGAAAAACCGACGTGCTCGGCGAAGACCGACCAGATCAGGTTTCGTTTGGCGACATCTTTGCCGCCTGCCTCCCAGGCCGCGACATCTTCGGCATCCCAGCGCTCGATGTTGTGGTTACGCGTCAGCGTGCTCAACAAGGGCCTCCCAAAATCGGTTAGCCCAACCGTAGGAAACGGGTATTGCCGAAATGCTGCGCGAAATGACCGTCAAATCAACGGTTGCTCACGATTACCCGGCCGCAGGGGTGAGAACCCACCGAATGTTTCGGGCATGTGACGCAACAGTTTCCACGCGTCACAAACAGCCGACCTTGATATCGGCGGCCAGTGCGGGGTGTGACGCACAGCATGCTCGCCCCGTCACGACCTCGCAACTCGACGTGAGATTTCGATAGCCGCGACGAACGCCGGGACCCAGCCGTGACGGGATGAGGGTGCATCACGGCTGGGTCCCGGCGCCCGCCGGCGCTAGTGATTCCAGGTGTCTTCGAGCATCCGCGGCTTGCAGGCCTGCCACGCGCCGGTGAGCAGCACCAGCACCGCGACGCTGAGCATCGCGAACGGCGCGAGCCAACCATCGGTCGCGGTGTGCAGCATGCCGAACAGCAGCGGCCCGACACAGGCCACGGCGTAACCGACGCCCTGGGTGAAGCCCGACAGCGAGGCCGAGCCCTGCGGGGTTCTGGTGCGCAGGTTGATCAGCGTGAGCGCCATCGGGAAGGTGCTCGGGCCGAGGCCGAGCAGCACCACCCACAGCACCGGTGCGCTCATCGGTGCGATCAGCAGCCCGGAGAACGCGATGAAGAAGAACAGCGCGCAGCCGACCACGAATGGGAACGGATTGCGGAAGCGCGCGACGATGGTCGGTGCTGTGAACGCGGAAACCAGCCCGACCAGCGCGAAGAGCCCGACCATTGTGCCGCCGAACGCGGCGCTCGCGCCCGCCTCGCCGAGGATTTTGGGCAACCAGGTGAACATCGAGTACGTGGTCAGCGAGGTCATGCCGAACATGCCCGCCATGCCCCAGGCCACCGGCGAGCGCCACGCCTTGCCCTTGGGCTCCTGCCCCGCCGCGGGCAAGCCGGTCGAGTCGCGCACGTCGCGGCCGCGGCGATCGCGCAATACACCGATCCACGGCAGCGCGGCGGCGAATCCGAGCACCGCCCACAAGCCGAGCGAGATCCGCCAGCCGTGCGCCTCGGCGACGGGCACCGCGATAAGTGCGGGCACGACGGTGCCGAGCTGCACCATGGTGATGTACAGCGAGCTCACCACCGCGAGCCGGTCCGGGAAGTACCGCTTCACCAACGGCGGAATCACCACATTGCCGATGCCCATGCCGGCGAGGGCGAGGGCGGAGAAGACGAACATGGCCACGGTGCTGCCGATGGTTGCCCTGATCAACATGCCGAGCCCGGCCGTCAGCATGGCGACCATGGCAGTGCGTTCCAGCCCGAGCCTGCGTACAGAGATCGGCGTCAGCAGACCGGACACCGCGAACATCGCGGTCGGGATCATGCCGAAGACGCCGATCGCGGCGGTCGAATAGCCGATGTCGGCGCCGATTCGCTCGGCGAGCGGACTGAATGCGGTGACCGCGACGCGGAGGGTGAGCGCGGACACGACGATGGCGGCGAGTACCAGCAGGCGACCCTCGGTCAGTGCACGTCGGCGCTGCTCGACCTGGTCGGATGCCAGGCGAGTTGTCGTCTGTTCGAGGGTTGCGGTCACCGAGAAATCATAGGATGACCCGATGATAGGAGGCAACCATTTGTGATGGGCGGTACTCTGTTCCGGTGCAACCAGTCCGGCGCACCAGCCTCATAGCCCAGGTCACCGAACAGCTGCGTGCCGAAATCCGTTCCGGCCGTTGGCCTATCGGCTCTCGCATCCCTACCGAACCGGAGCTCACCGAGCTAACGGGCACCGGTAGGAACACCGTGCGCGAGGCGGTCCAAGCGCTCGTCCACGCAGGCATGCTGGAGCGCCGACAAGGCTCCGGTACCTATGTGATCGCCGCCTCCGAAGTCGGCGGCACGCTCGCGAAGTACTTCGCCGATGCGGAGGAGCGCGACGTCCTGGAACTACGCCAGGCCCTCGACTCCACCGCCGCCGCGCTGGCCGCGCGCCGCCGCGACGACTCCGACATCGCGAATTTGCGTCGCCTGCTGGAGGAACGCAACCAGGAGCGCTGGAACGCGGAGAACGTGGCGGCCATCGAGGCCGACGTCGAACTGCATCGCGCGATCGTGGTCGCCAGCCACAACGCGGTGTACCTCGAGTTCTACGACTCACTGTTGCCGACCATCGAACAGGTGATCCGCGCGCGGACCAAGAAATCCGACGACGCGTTCGACGCGGAGCACAACGAGTTGGTGCAGGCCGTGATCGACGGCGACCCCGATCGGGCCGCTCAGGCGGCGACCTGTTTCCTCGCCACGCTCATCGCCGAATATCCCGCGCGTGACGAAACTGCACGGTAGGTAACCGAGTGGTCACCGGGCGTCTTCCCACCATGTGAGTCGGAATTGCCGGGAACGTCACCGACGGCCACTCGCACGCAACAACCGGCTTCTACCTTTGTCTCGACCGTAGCTGGGCAACAAGCCGAGCCCAATCGAGAGGAAGCCGATGACCGCCACAGTAGCTGCCACCGGCCAGCAGTCGGACACAACAACTTTCGAGCACCAGAAGCGTGGTCGCTGGCTGGATACCTGGGAGCCTGACAACGCAAAATTCTGGGAATCGGGCGGCAAACTCACCGCTCGTAAGAACCTGATCTTCTCCGTGTTCGCCGAGAATCTCGGCTTCAGCGTCTGGGTCATCTGGGGCACCGTGGTGACCAGCATGGGCCTGGCGGGCTTCGACTTCCTGGCCGGTCTCGGCAAGGGCAACCCGACCGCGGTGAGCAATGCCCTGCTGCTGACCTCCACCCCGACCCTGGTCGGCGCGGCGCTGCGCATTCCCTACACCTTCGCCATCCCCAAGTTCGGCGGGCGAGCCTTCACCGCCTTCAGTGCGGCGATGCTGTTGATCCCGACCTTGGGCCTGGCCTATTTCATCAATCACCCCGGCACACCGATGTGGGTGTTCATGATCCTGGCCGCGCTCGCCGGTTTCGGCGGCGGCAACTTCTCGTCCTCGATGGCCAACATCAACTTCTTCTTCCCCGAGGGCAAAAAGGGTGCGGCCCTCGGCATCAATGCCGCGGGCGGCAACCTCGGCGTCGCCCAGACCCAGTTGGTGCTGCCACTGCTGATCACGCTCGGCACGCACATCATGGCCAAGGATGCCGCGGGCTACCGGTTCGGCATCACCCTCTCGGTCCTGGTGTGGGTGCCGTTCATCCTGATCGCGGCCTTCGGCGCGCTTCGGTACATGGACAGCATCAGCACCGCCAAATCCGATGGCAAGTCCTACAAGCTGGCGCTGACCAACCGGCACACCTGGGTGATGTCGTTCCTCTACATCGGCACCTTCGGCTCGTTCATCGGGTTCTCCTTCGCCTTCCCGACCCTGATCAAGGCCAATTTCCCCGACCTCGCCAAGATCGGCTGGATCACCACGCTCGGCAACCTCGCGTTCCTCGGCGCACTGGTCGGCTCCTTCAGCCGCCCGTTCGGCGGCTGGGTGTCCGACAAGGTCGGCGGCGCCAAGATCACGGTGTACGTTTTCGGCGGCATGACGGTGGCGTGCGCGCTCATCGTGGCCGCGGTGGAGCTGAAAAGCTTCCCGCTGTACCTGATTTCGTTCCTGCTGCTGTTCGTCCTCGCCGGCATCGGCAACGGTTCGACCTACCGGATGATCCCGTCCATCTTCAGCGCCGAGGCCAAGAAGTACGCCTCGGAGCACGGTCTGGATGCCACCGACGCTGTCGCATCGGCACGGCGGCAGGCAGGCGCCGCCATCGGTGTCATCGGCGCGGTCGGCGCGGCAGGTGGGTACCTGTTGCAGCAGGCACTTCGCTTGTCCAACATCAACTTCCACAGCATGACCCCCGCGTTCTGGACCTACGCGGCCGCATTCCTGGTGATGGCCACCGTCACCTGGTTCTTCTACCTGCGCTCCTCGCTCGGCGTCCAGCGGATCTCCTCGCTGGCCTACGCCAACGTGTAACCACCAGCGCCGCAGTACAAGCCGAGCGCCACACCGCTCGTTCCGACTCAGGTCGGGACCCGAGGTGTGGCGTTCGGCTTTCACCCGTCTCGACCCCCGCACGGCGCCAACGCTTTACGCTGGAAAGCGGACTCACATCGGGGTGACAGAGGTGAGCATTTGGATATCAGCAAGAAGTCGCAGACACCGGTCTATCGGACTGCGACGCGGGAGGACCTTGCCGACATCGCCGCGTTGGAGAAGGAACAGCTCGGGGACCTGGCTTGCTCCTATGTGATCCTGCGCCAGTTGTTCGATCTGCACGGATCGCACTGGGTGGTGGCCGAAATCGGCGGGGGCGTCTGCGGATACGCGATCGTCGGCATCAACGCGGCACAGCTGGCATGGGTGCTCGGGCTGGCCGTCGCCGGGGTCCACCAGCGCCGCGGACTCGGCACCGCGCTGCTCGAGCGGGCCATCTCGAGTTGCCGCGCCGCCCGCGTCGACCGGATCTTCATCACCGTGCGACCGACCAATCAGCGCGCCGCCGCCATGTACAAGAACGCGGGATTCGAGTGGGTCGGACACGATCGGCGGTATTTCGGCGACGACGAACCGCGCGACGTGCTGATGCACCGAATCCAGCGCACTCCCCTCGGCCCACCGATCGCCGGACCGAACGACAAGCGATGGCTCAAGCCGTCGCCGGAGCCAACCAATAGCCGAATTCCATTGCTATGGTGGAAATAACGTCTTGCCGACGTGTCACTCCCGGGGGAGATTTACCATGACCGATCAACCGGATCTGTCATCCACTTTCGTCGCGTCGATGACAACCCGGATCCATCGGCACGCCGCTGTGTACGCGGAAGAGATCATCGACCACCTCGCCGGTCTCGACGGCCGGCACCGGCAGCCGCGTGAGGAGCGGCTGCTCGACTCCTTCAACACGCATGTCGAAACCGTCGTCGCCAGTTACGAACCACCCGGTATCCGGCGGCGTGGTGACAGCCTGGTGTTCGCGGATCTCTATGCCGCCACCCGCGAACCACACGCCGACGACGACGAACACGGCACCGTTCCGCTCGAATTCCTGGCCGCCCTGCTGGCCGCCGAAGTCGAGTTCCGCGGCCCGCTGCGGCTCAGCGGCACCCAGAACACCATGCTCGCCGAGGCATACGAACGCCTCGGCGACTGCCTGCGCTCAGCCTGGCTGCCCGGCCACGCGGCGCTCGCGTTCCGGCGCGCGGGAAGTCTGCACCGGCAGAACGAAGACGACGACGATGCCGACCGCTGTGGCCTCGCCCAGGCTCGCGCGCGATACGAGGCCCTCCCGCCCAGCTGGCGCCGGACCGGCGGCCATATCTCGGACCTGTTGTGCGGCTATGGATATCAGCCATACCGGCTGCTCGCCTGGATGGCTCTGCTGCTGGTCGGGTTCACGCTCACGATCAGCTTCATCGCCGGCGTGGAGGTCCCCGCGACGTTCTATCTGTGCCTGATGAACTTCCTCAATCCGATCGGCGTCGGCGACACCACGGACATCGGCGGTGTCGGCCAGACCCTGCTGGTGATCGAAGCGTACGTCGGCACGGTCTCGACCTCGGTGTTCTTCGCCCTGCTCGTCCGCAGGTGGTTCCGGTTGTGAAACGGCTACCAGTTCGTCGTGGACACCTTGGCTTCACGCAGGGCGGCCAGCGTCGCCACCGAAAGACGGTTACGCAACTGACCTACCCGGCTGTCCCAATCACGAGTGAACCCCGGCCTGAGCTCCAACTGCTGCCACAGTCCGAGGAACCGCGGTGGCGTGTGCGCACCCGGCATCCACAGATGCGCGAGGTGTTCGAGGACCGCGGCGAGGACGCGCGCGGAATCCGGGCTCGCCGTGTCGAATCGATCCGCCTCCTCGACCGCGTTGACGACCGCGGTCAGCAGCCAGTCGTGCATCGCGAGGTCGGCGCAGAACTGTTGGGCCACAGCCAGATCCTCGACATCCCGGACAATGATCTGCACGGTGCGGACCTCGTCGTCCTCGAGCCGGAACTCGACATGCGGGACCTCCACAGCGCCGAGCCGGGCAGTCCACCGCAACCGAGTCGAACCGGCCAGCAGCGGCGACCGCTGATCCAATCCGCGATCCAGCCGCACCTTGGCCAGCAGCCGCTCGCTGATCGAACCGAGGTCCAAGGTGTCCGACCCCATCGGCCGGTGCAGGAACCCGTGCACCAGGTCTGTCCCGATGTCACTTCTGATTTTGTTGATCACCTCGGTCACCCCGCCCCTGCGCAGATAGTGCTCCCACTTCTCGCGCTGCGGCCTGGCGGCGCGCACGACTGCCGTGCGCACCGAACTCTGCAGCACCCGGCCGCCGACCACCACGGCATCGGTGGCCACCGTGCCCCTTGCCTCCGCCTTGGCGCCGGTGCCTGTCGCCAGCAGACAATCCACGCCGACCAGCATGGTCGGCGAGATCGCCATCGGAATGGGCCGCTCCCACGACCGCACCGGACGACCTGGCTTCAACGCCAGCAGATTACGAACCTCGACACGGCTCAATGCCCCCGAGGCCGGCACCAAGCAGGTGCGGACTTCGCCGAGGACGATGAGCGTGCGCTCCGGAAGGACCATCGCATCGGCCATCTCAGGCGGTCGTCGCCTGGCCGGCCCAGGTTTCTGGGACGAACAAGTGCTCGAGCCGATGGCTGACCGGGCGCGGCACCGTGACACCGTCTTTGACGCCGCTGCGCACGGCGAGGTCGATCACCTCGTCGTCGATCTCGAGGTGGCCGAGGATGACCTCGACCGCGTGCTCGATGCTGACGTAGGTGCGCGGCAGAATCGACACCGCCCGATAGGCGGCGAACGGGTGCGCGCCGGGATTCAACTGCACCACGGCAGGCATATCACGCCACGCCTTCGGCCAGCTGAATTCGCCGGAGTCGTCGGAAACGGGCCACAGCTGCGGTTGCGCCACCGGAGCGCCGTGGTAGCGCAGGAGATCCAAGCGCATCAATTGCCACACCGACGCCAGGAAGGGACAGGCCCACACCCGGTCCGCGTCCGCGCGAACCCGAGACTTCTTGGTCGGCACCGCCCACAGCTGGGTGTCGAGAAAGATCGAATGCTCGCGGCGACCGTACTCCTCGGCGGACCGGTATTCACCGCTGCGCATCGCCTGCACCGTGTCGTAGTCCGAGGATCGGCGACCATTGCACAGCCAGCCCGACACGTCAGTGGGCGGCCTGCGGCCCGTCGTCCGCAGAATCGGTTCCGGCACGATCCAGGAGGCGACCATCTCGGCGAGCGGGATCCGCGCACCGGTCGCGACGCCGTCCACGTACACCGGGGACTCGAAGCACCCTTCCTCACGGGCCAGATAGTCGATCGTCATACCGCATTCATCGGCGGCTTTGAGCAACTTTCCGATGATCTGCCCCGGGTCGGTGTCGGGGCCGAAGTAGTCATCGATCAGAAAGCACGTACTCACCTTGGCCTTCGGACCGAATTCGTCCTTCGCATAACCGATATTCGAGTCGAGTCGCCTTTTGACCTCTTTGAACTGCGCCCTGATCCGATCCTCGCCATTGGTGAGGTCGTTCATGTAGAAATGCCCGACCTCGATAGACAGATGCGAAAGCGGCGCCGACGTGATCGTCGCGCTTGCCGTCGCCTCGCTGTAGCCCGCAGCGGTCTCCACTGGCGATCGAAATCCTTCCTGGAAGGGGTGGGTCAGAACGTTTCCCACACAGCGTCATCGGTGAGCTGACGGGCCAGTTCGCCGAAAGCGGTGGTGGTCTCGATATTGGCGATCTTCGCGTCGACATCGGCGTCGAGGATCACTTGTTCACGCCACTGCAGCATCGGCTCCATCGGCGTTTCCCCGAGCAGCGTGCTCTGGCCGAGTCGCTTGGTGGACGCCAGCTTTTTGAGCGCCGCATTCTGTTTCAGCAGCCATCGGGCCTGGGCGGATTCGTCGTTGCCCGGTTGCGTGAACGGGTTGGGGACCGCCGTTCGAATGAACCGAATCGACTCGCGCAGAGTCTTCTCGTCGTGCCCGTACCCGACGCCGGACTCCAGCAGGCCACTCGGACCGTGCACCAGCGCGCTGGCCGCCATGATGTGCTGTCGCGTCCAGCGGTGGAAGATCAACCAGCGGATGGTCTCTTCGGCGAGCTGCGGGTGCGCTGTGGCCTCGAGCACGAGCTGTGCCGCCGCCGAACGCCCCGCGCTGAGATCCACGATGACGACATGGAATTCACCCATCACCTTCGAAAGCAGCTTCACACATTGCTCGACCATGGCGGTTCCGGTTGTCGGGAATTCCGCACCGCCCTCGTCGCCGGGAAACAATACGAGCTTTCCGGAACGCATCGGCATGCGACACAGTTCGACCCGATCGGATTTGGCGCGCACATCGATTCTGGTCGTCGTCTCGTTCTCGTTCAGCAGATAGGAGTGCAGCCCGGTGCCGTCGGAGATACCACGTTCCACGGCTCCGATCTCGAACAGCGCTCCCGCGGTCGGCGAGCCGAAATCGAAATCCAGATACGCGACGTTCTTGCCGCTCATACACAGCCGAAAAGCGATGTTGCAGCTGGTCACCGAACGGCCGGTGCCACCTTTGTCGGAGGTCGAGAACACGAGCATGGCGTCAGTTGCTCCTCATCGCGTCCTGGTCGGCGTAGGCCAACTCGTCGAGTTGGTCCAGCGCTCGCATCGTGAGAACGACTGCGGTTCCCGGCCTTTCGTCGATCAACCGTCGTGCTCGGTCGAGATGGCGCTCGATCCGCGCGAGCGCCCTTCGGTTGGCCGTGAAGTCGGCGGCATTGACCTCGAGCAATTCACGGTTGAGCAAATGTTCGGCCTCGTTGAGCAGCGCCACCGCGTCGTCGACCAGTGTCACCGGACGCAGTGGCAGCGAGCGATAGGTACGGTCGGCGGTGACGAGACCCTCGATCACCCGCTCCGTCAGATACCACGACGGCTGCGACGGCGAGATGTCCGTCAGACCGAACGCGCGTGCGGAATCGTCCCACAGGCCGGCGGCGGGCCCGTCCTGGATGACCCGCGAGTCCAGGTGCTCCATCACCGATTTCGCGAGTTCCATCAAACGGTCGCGCGCGGTCACATTGCCGGACAATCTGGCCGCCTGCAGAATTCGCTTGAGCAGCACCGGCGCGAAGTCGGAGACGATCCAGGACAGTCTGGGGCCATCGCCGATGTCCTCGGTGCCGACCAGTGACATCCGCACCCCGGGCACATGCACAGCCACCGAGGGGTCGTCCTTGGTAACGCGCCGGGTAATTCGGCCGCGCCGGGCCAATTCGTCGAAGATCTCCACCGCTCGTGTCAGATCCTCGTCATTGGCGGTGCGGTTGACCAGATCCTGGATCAGCACCGCGGAAACGACGAGGCTGTAGTAGTCGGATTCCTGACCGTCGGAGGTTCGCCACGGGATGTCTTCCAGCGGCCAGCGACCGGCGCCGAACCGGGCGACCGTCGACCAGTAGAGCTGCGTGAGATGCCAGCGCGTCTGCAACGCCTCGGCCAGCCTGCGCTGGGTCTCGTCGAGCAGGTCCAACTGCCGGGTCCGCTGCGAGGTGAGGTCGTTGATGCCGTCCAGCGCGACGACGCTGAAATACAGATAGGGGCGCGGATCCGCGCTGCCGGGCTGATCGGCGATCTTGGCCTGCACGAAATCAATACTGTCGGCCTTCTTGGCGATACCCCAGGTCCAACCACATTCGAAGAGCATGTCCTCGGCACCGAGTTCGGCGCCGGGAACGGTGGCGAGCTTGATGCCGCGCAGCTGAGTGCGCACCGGCTCCAGACCGCGAATGATGTTTTCCGCCATCACCTTCGGAGGCTGACCGGTCTGGTTCAGCATTTTGATGATCGTCTCGCCCGGTTCCGACTTCGTCGACACCGTGTTGACCACGAAACTTCGCAGCAGACCGACCATCGCCGACGTCAGCCGGATACTGATCTTCTCGCTGAGCACGTGGATGCGTTCGCCGAGCTCCTTGGCTTCATCGTAGGTCTGTCCCTGCACAAACCCTCTGAAGACACGAAGGAAACCCAGTGACGCGATGCTGAGGGTCAGCGACATGGAGTACGAGTCGACGACCTCGATTTCGCGTTGCGCGGAGGTCGGCTCGAGGCCACCGTTGGCCCGAAGATAGCTTCCCGCAGCGAATTCGGGCTCACCGTCGGGGTCGGTGTGCTTCTCGATGTACTCCTCGAGCACGCGGACGATGACCTCACCGATCCGCGTCGCGCCGCCCATCGCCTCGAGGGTGTCCTTGACGTCCTCGGCCATATCGTCCGGCCGGTCGAGCGCTAGCACATTGATTTCGGTGGCGGGATACAGCAGGCACAGCAACTGCTCGGCATCACTGATCGAGTTGGTGCCGTCCCGACCGCCCCACTGCCACTCGCCGTCCTTATAGCAGGTGGCGATCAAGGTCTTCCAAACATTCAAGATCTGTGCCCGAGGCTGAATTCTCACCTGCCGCCGTCCTCACCCCATGTCGCAGACATCAAGCAACCCAACGGATTACCGCACCGGCGACTTCGTCCAAATTAGCACGGGCGCCACACTTTTCGCGCGACCTCCGCAAGGGTAGATCCAACCTGACACCGACGCCTGCCGAGCCAGGTGTGCAACCGTCAGAGCATGGGCGACCGCCGGACAATCGGGGCAGTCGTCGAAGCGGAACACAGCCGCCGGACCGCAGCGGTTGTCAGAGCATAGAGCAATCGTGACGCAGGCCACAGTCAGCCCCCCGGCGGGCCTCGAAGCAGAAGATCAACAACTCCTCAGAGCATGAGTCGGACCATGTCCGCGGTGCGAGCGAGACCGGGGAAAGCCTCCGGGGTCGAGCGCGGGTGCAGTGCATGCACGGCGAGCCGAAACATGACCGCGCGCAACAACATCTGGGGCCATTCCGGAAGGTCGGACCAGCGCTCGAGCAGTCCGTCGTCGGCGCCGCCCCACGCCAGCGCATCCACCACGATGACCCCGGCGGCCCATGGCGCCGGGCGCCAATAGGGGGTGATGTCGGTGAGGCCAGGGGTGAGTCCGCCCGCGAAAAGGACGGTGCCGAACAAGTCACCGTGCACCAACTGGGCAGGCGACTGCACTTGCTTGCGCAAGGTGGCCAACTGGCCGATGAGCTCCATGCTGCGCACGCCGTCCGGCGAGGTGGCCGGCGGCGTGCCCCCGGCCCGCAGGCTGCGCAGCGGCACCGCCTCCCAGGCGGCGCGGTCGGCCGCGACGAAGACATCCACGTCCACCCACGGCGCCACCGGCGGCTGCACCAGAAAACGTGGCCGCTCGAGTTTTGCCGTGGCCTGATGCAGTCGCAGCGATACCGAGACCACCTCGTCGTGGCGCGGCTCGGGAATCCCCTCCAGGAAAGTGTCTGCGCGCCAACCGGATACGACATATCGGCCGTCGGTCGCACGGACCGGGCGGGCCAGTCGCAGCCCGTCGACCTTCAATGTCTCGCGCACCTTCGCCGACCACGCGGCTCGGGCATGATCGGCAACGGGACTGAGCACCACGTCACCGAGACGCCAGCCGCCGTCCCAATCTCCCAGCGAAACCGGGGTCACTTCGCGCAGACCGAACGTGGCGCGCACGTGCTCGGGAGGTTCCACAGAAGTCACGGCCGTACCGTACTCCCAGCATCTGCCCCATAAAGAACGCCGCGCCGATGGATCACGGCCCGTCCACGACGGCGCCGGGACCCAGGGCGGGACCCGGCGGCGCCGGAGCCGGAAGGCGCGTCAGTACACCGGCAATGACGGATCGACCTGGTTGGCCCAGGCGATAACCCCACCCTGCAGATGGGTGGCGTCGGAGAAACCGGCGCGCTTGAGTGCGGCAAGGGCTTCGGCGGATCGGACACCGGTCTTGCAGTGCAGCACAATCGGCCGGTTCTGCGGCAGCTCCGAGAGCGCCTCACCCGACAGGATGCGGTCCTTGGGAATCAGCGTGGCGCCGTCGATATGCACAATGTCCCACTCGACCGGCTCACGAACATCGATGAGCTCGATCTCCTTGCCCGCGTCGATGAGCTCCTTCAGCTCACGCGCGGTAATGGTGGAACCGGCCGCGGCGGCCATGCCCTCTTCGGACACCACACCGCAGAACGCCTCGTAGTCGATCAGCTCGGTGATCGGCTGACGCTCCGGATCCCGGCGCAGCTTGATGGTCCGGTAGTTCATGTCCAGTGCGTCGTACACCATCAGCCGACCGAGCAGCGGCTCGCCGATGCCGGTGATCAGCTTGATCGCCTCGGTGACCATGACCGAACCGATCGACGCGCACAGCACGCCGAGCACGCCGCCTTCGGCGCAGGAAGGCACCATTCCGGGCGGCGGCGCCTCCGGGTACAGATCGCGATAATTGATGCCGCGGCCGTCGGGGGCGTCCTCCCAGAACACCGAGACCTGACCCTCGAAACGATAGATCGAGCCCCAGACATAGGGCTTGGCCGCCAGTACCGCCGCGTCATTGACCAGATAGCGGGTGGCGAAGTTGTCGGTGCCGTCGACGATCAGGTCGTACTCGGCGAACAGCTCGACCGCGTTCTCCGGCTCCAGCCGGATCTTGTGCAACCTGACATCGATGCCGGAATTGATCTCCAGGATCGAGTCGCGCGCGCTGTCGGCCTTCGGGCGGCCGATGTCGGACTCGCCGTGAATGATCTGCCGCTGCAGGTTCGAGGCGTCGACCTCGTCGAACTCGACAATGCCGAGGGTGCCGACACCGGCGGCCGCCAGATACAGCAGTGCGGGCGAGCCGAGTCCGCCCGCGCCGATCACCAGCACCTTGGCGTTCTTCAGCCGTTTCTGCCCGTCCACCCCCAGATCCGGGATGATCAGGTGACGGCTGTAGCGGGCGACCTCGTCCCTGGTCAGCTCCGCGGCCGGCTCGACGAGCGGCGGGAGGGACTTAGGTGATGACACGTCCAGGACTCCTCGAATCGAATTGGCCGATCGCAGTGCGGTAGCTGCGCTCCTGGCGCAACTCCTCTTTGTCCAACACCGACGAGCGGACCGTTCTTCCCGCCCCATCGTCCCGCATTCGCGGGCCGCCCTAACCGCGGGGGTAAGGCCAGGGGTTGAAGCGACAGCGCTTGCCGTCCATCGGCACCACGCCGTCGGGATCGAGCGCGGCGATGTCATTGTTCTTGATGCCGAAGGTCTGCTGCATCATCACCGGCGCGAGTCCGCCGTCGGTCTCGCAGGGCTGATGCTGGTGGTAGCCGATGGCGTGACCGACCTCGTGGTTGATCTGGTATTGCCGGTAGGAGCCGATGTCGCCCTCGTAGGCGATCGCGCCGCGCACCCAGCGCACCTCGGAGAGCACCACCCGATGCTGGTCGGCGTTGAAGCACGAAGAGTCGATCGGGATGTCGAAACCGCATGCCTTGCGGGAGGATTCACGCGACGCGAGCGAGATGCGGAAGTCCGGCCTGCCCTGATCGATGCGCCGGAAAGCGAACTTGCTGTCGTGCGCCCAGCTCTTCGGGTTGGCCAGGGTGGAGTCGATCATCTTGGCGACGGACTGGTCGCCGCCGAACGCGGAAGTGTCGACTCCGTCCTCGATCTCGACGGTGTAGCTGAACTCGAGCTCGGCGCCGGTTCCGATCTGCCCGGTGGTTCCCTGCACCACATGCCAAGCGCCGGTACCGGTTTCGGTGAACGCGCCGCCGTCGGGCAGTGCCCCGGACGGCAGATCGGTCGGGAAGTGGCCGTCACCGGGCGGTGCTCCGATGATGCCCGCGGATGCCGCGTGGGGGCTCAGCCGCCCGAATCCCGGCGCGCTGCCCGCGGTGCCCACCGCGTCCGGTCCGCCCCGCACCGCGTCCACGATCACCAGCACGGTGACCACGAACAGCACCGGAAGCGCATAGGCGCGCCAACCGTAGGTGGACACGAATCTGCCCAGTGCACTTTGCTTTTTGGTATCGCGTTCCGGCCGCGGCCGCTGACGGCCCTCGTCGGGTGCGGTGGGATCCCAGCGGGCCCGCAACGGCTGGTGGGATCGGTCGGCGGGTTGGTTCAGACCCAGCGGGTCGTACACCTCGACCCCGCCTGGATCACGGGTGGTTCGGGACCGTGCCAGGGGGCCCGCCCCTGCAGAACCGGACGCGTCGGAGCCGGCGGGGCGGTGCGCATTTCGCCCGCCGCCGGGTCTTTCCGGTCGGTCGGTCACACACACCAGACTCTCACAGCACACAAGACCCGAAAGCCGGGCACACCTCCCGATGCGGTTTGCTGCGACATTTCTCACCAGCGGGCAGGAGTGGGAACCCGGGTCCGCATATGGTCGATGAACGGGTATCGTTCTTGGGATACCCGGTGTACATCCCCTCTTGCCGGGGCATCGACTGGGAGAGCCGAAAATGACTGACCTCGTGGACCGGATGACGTCCCGCAGATCGTCGTCCGCCGCCGTGGCACCGACCAAACGCGGTACCCGGCTTCCACGCGACGAGCGACGGCTACAGCTGCTCGCGGCGGCAAGCGAAGTCTTCGTTCAGCGCGGCTACCACGCCGCAGGTATGGACGAGATTTCCCAATGCGCCGGAGTCAGCAAGCCGGTGCTCTATCAGCACTTCGCGAGCAAGCTGGAGCTTTACCTCGCGGTGCTGCAGAACTACGTCGACATGCTGGTGTCGAGCGTCCGGCAGGCGCTGCGCTCCACCACCGACAACCGGCAGCGGGTGCGCGCCGCGGTGCAGGCGTATTTCGACTTCGTCGACAACGAGATGCAGGGCTTCCGGCTGGTCTTCGAGTCGGATCTGACCAGCGAGCCGCAGGTGCAGCGCCGGGTCGAGCAGGCCACCGAGGCCTGTGTCGACGCGGTGTTCGATCTGGTGGCGCACGATTCCGGGTTGGACCCCTATCGCGCCAGGATCCTCGCTGTCGGCCTGGTCGGCACCAGCCAGTTCACCGCCCGTTACTGGCTGGAGGCGGACCGTCCCATCCCGAAGGAAGAGGCGGTCGACACCACCGTTCAGCTGGCATGGGGCGGTCTGTCACACGTGCCGCTGCACCCCATCGGCTGAGCGTTTCCCCGCATTCGTCGGTCGTTCCGGAGAGTTTTCCGGGACGACCGATTTCGTGTGCTCGTACGGCAGGTCCGCGGAAACGCAGCGGGTGCCGCAACCGTCGTCCTTCGAAACGACAGTTGCGACACCCGGTGGTTGCTCCCCGAATACGCGGCGGATGAGCTCAGACGGCGGCGAAACCGACCCGGCCGCCGGTGGGCGTGCCGATCTCGACGTAGGCGACCTTGGCGGCCTGGATCAGGAACTTGCGACCCTTCTCGTCGGTCAGCGCCACCACGCCGCTTGCGCCGCTCAACGCACCGGACACCAGCGCCTCGACCTCGTCGGGAGTCTGCGAGCTGACGATCACGATCTCCCGCGGGCTATCCGAAATACCGATCTTGACCTCCACGGCCAACCTCCGAACCTAGAGTCCTGTGCGGCGTGCGGACCTTGGTCCACCCGAGCGCTCTTCGCTGTCCGATCAAGGCTAGTGCAGGGCCGTATCGCGCAGGCACACGACCGCCTGCGCTCTCAGCGAACAGGGCCGCGACGGTTACTTGGGCTCGATGAGCTGGATTTCCAGTTCGATCTTCACGGTGTCGCTGAGCATGCCGGGCAGCGGCCCGCCGACGCCGAAATCGGTGCGCTTGATCGTGCCGGCGGCCGAGAATCCGGCGTGCCGATCGCCGGTTGCCCCGAACTCCTGCACCCCGCCCCACTCGACCTCGAGCGTGATCGGCTTGGTGATGGCGCCGAGCGTCGCCGCACCCTCCACCACGAACGACTCGGTAATCAGGACCGGTTCGGTGACACGGAAGGACAGCGTCGGCCGGTTGGCCACATCCAGGAAATCCGCGTTGCGGACGTGGGCGTCCCGGTCAGCGTTGCCGGTGTCGAAGGAGTCCAGATCGATGACGGCGCCGATGGTGGCCGCGCCGGATTCGTCGACGACGAACTCGGTCTCGAAGCGCGAGAACCGACCACGGACCTTGGAAATCCCGAGATGCCTGATGCTGAACTCGACCGAGGAATGCAGCGGATCGAGCGCCCAAGAACCCGTGCTGAGCGAAGTGGCGGCTGCGGTATTGGATTCAGAAATTGTCATGCTTCGACGATTGTCGCGTCGAGAGCGGGTAGCCAGACCGCCGTTATCCTGGACCTGACAGGGCGCGGATAATCATCCCAGGACGAGGCACGATGGAAATATGGCACGAAACCGATTCGCGGAATTCCTGATCGCGCGCCGCGCCGAATTGCGGCCGTCGGATGTCGGGATGCCCGAGGGCGGCCGCCGCCGCACCCCCGGACTGCGCCGCGAGGAGGTCGCCGTCCGCGCCGGGGTCAGCGCCGACTACTTGGCCCGGCTGGAACAGGGCAGAGACACCAATCCCTCGGTGGCGGTGATCGATGCGCTGGCCAAGGCGCTGCTGCTGGAAGGCAAGGACCACAACCACTTCGGCTGGCTCGCCCTGACCTCGAGCAACGAGGAACGGTGCCCCAAGGCCCCTTCCGCGGAGGAAACCCTCAGCCCAGGCATCGAGACGATCCTGCGCGCGCTGCATCCCACCCCGGCCTTCGTCGTCGGCCGCCGGCTCAACGTGCTCGGCTGGAATCCGGCATGGGAGGACCTCGCGACACCGCTAGGCCTGCTCGACGATCCGGCGCAGGTGAATCTGGCCTGGTACACCTTCATGCACCCGCTGGCCAGAAAGGTCGTGCGGAACTGGTCGGAGGCGGCGGATGTTTTCTCTGCCGAGCTGTGCCGGGCCAAACTACGCTGGCCCGGCGACGAACAGCTACTCGAGGTGATCGAGGCGTTGCATCACCATCCCGATTTCGCGGGGCGCTGGCAGCCGCATCGCCTGCAGGAGCGCATCGCCGCCGAGTTGGATCTCGACCATCCCGAGCACGGCGCCATGAAGGTCGTGTTCGAGACGCTGGACGCGGGCAACGACCAGAGCATCATGGTCTGGCTCAGCGACCACGCCCAGGTCCGCGTCCCCGAACTGCGCCTCGTATCCAAGCGCGCCGTCAACGAGTAACCGGATCAGATACCCAGCACAGCCATGCGTTCGGCGTGGCTGGCCTGCATGCGCTCGAACAGCGCCGCGATGCCGTTGAGATCGCCGGTCGCGGTCAGCACCAACTCGGTGAGTTCGTCGCGCTGGGCCATCACGTATTGCGCCTGGGTGATGGCCTCGCCGAGCAGCCGTCTGCCCCAGAGGGTGAGCCGGTCACGTTCGGAGCGGCTGATCGCGACCGCGCGCCGCACCTCCTCCACCACGAATTCGGAGTGGCTCGTCTCGGCGAGCACGTCCCGGACCACGGCGGCGACCTCGGGAGTAAGGGCGCCCGCGATCTCGGTGTAGAAGTCGGCGGCGATGCCGTCGCCGACATAGAACTTCACCATCGACTCGAGCCAGGTCGAGGGGTCGGTGGAGTCGTGGTAGGCATCCAGCGCGCGCACATAGGGCGCCATCGCGTCGAAGATGTCGACGCCGCGCTCGGCCAGTGCCGACTCCAGGGTCTCGAAGTGCCGCATCTCCGCGGCCGCCATCTTCGCGACCGCGACCTTGCCTCGCAGTGTCGGGGAAAGCTTGGCCTCTTCGGCCAGTCGATAGAAGGCGGAAATCTCACCGTAGGCGAGCACCGCGAACAGCTCGGTGACTCCCGAGTGGTCGGCGGCGATGGACGAAACATCTAGCGCGGCAGATGACTGGGCTCCCATGCCACCCAGCCTAGTACCCGACTCACGCAGCTTCCCGCAGGAACTTGTCGAGGTAGGTCCAGGTGGTGTCGCGAGCGGTCAGGCCCGCGAGGATGCCGAGGTGGCTGCCCGGGGCCGTTTCGTAGCGCACGGACTTGGCGCCGGCGAGGGTCCGAGTGCCCGCCTCGACCGCGGCGGCCGGGGTGATGACATCGTTCGGCCCGCCGACGAGCAGCACCGGCGCGGTCACCTGTGCCAGCTCGATCCGTCGCCGGCCCAGGTGCACGACGCCGCGGCCGATGTCGTTGTTGAGCATCAGCCTGCCCCAGAGCTGGCCGTAGAAGCGGCCGGGATATCCCGGCATCTCGGCCATGAAGCGGTCGATCGTCTCCATCCTCGCCAGGGTTTCGGTGCGCGCGATATTGCTCGCCACGAACCACGGGCGGGTGAGTTCCCTGTCCCATGCGGTGACCTTGTAGGCGAACCGCGTCAGCGCGGCCGGGATGCCGCCCGCCGCGCGTACGACCGTCGAGGTCGCGATCCCGCCGGTGAGTTCGGCGACCGCGCGCAGTTGCGGAATACCGGTCATTTTGTCGTAGTCCAGCGGCGAGCCGACCGCCGTGATGGACCGGATCGGCAGCTGCTGGTGTGCGGCGGCGGCGAGCAGCGCCAGCGTCCCGCCGATGGACCAGCCGACGAGATCGACCGGCCGACCGTCCTGATCGGCGGAGGTGCGCAGGATCGCCTCGGGCAGGATGTCGTCGATCCAGTCCTCGAAGCCCATCCGCCGATCGGCGAAGGTGATCTCGCCGTAGTCGACGACATACGGCGTGCGGCCGGTGTCGAGTAGGTATCGGGCCAGGCTCTGATCGGGCCGCAGGTCGAAGCAGCTGGCGGGCGCCGCGAGCGGCGGCACGAGCAGGACCGCCGACCCTGGCGCCGCGGCGACGGATTCGGGTCCTTCGAAGCGGCGCAGCTGCCGGTGCGGTTCATCGGAAAGCACCGTCGACGGGGCGGGGTCCGGCGCTTCGACGCCGGGGCCGAAGGTCAGCGCCCAGGCATTGCGGGCGGCGATGGAGACGGTGTCTGCGAGGCTCACAGACAAGAATCTCTCACACCGTGGTACCGACGGTAACAGGCAAGTCTGGTTGGCGACTACGCCTGTCCCATTCCGATGGGGTTGATCGGCGGCACCAACGATGTCTGCACCTGCTTCACCAGTGGCGCGAGGACATACATCAGCTCGGCGCTCGCATCCTGCGACAACGTCGAGAGCGCGCCGTTCCATGCGGCATCATCGGTGCTCGCCTCGACCCGCTGCAACAGCTCCGCACCGCCGACCGTCAGCGACGGACTCGTCGGCTCGCCCTTGATCAGGCCGCGTGCGCGCAATTCGTCGGCATTGTCGGACCACTCCTGCTCCGACCAGCCGCGCGCGGACCGCATGACCGACGCAGGCACCTTGCCTGCGGCCACCTGGATCACCAAAGCCTGCGCGCCGGTCAGTCCGTGCGCGACCAGCGCGGCCACGTGCCCGTCACCGCGGTGTTCCCGCAACGATGTGGTGAGCTGCCACAGCGCGGCGACCGGATCCTCCGACAACGGCAATTCGGCATTCGCCGCGAACAGCGCCCGCCCGGTCGGATCCGCCGCCCGCAGCACCGGTGTCAGCAACTCGACGCCGCGCGCGCATTCGGCGTTCCCCGCGCCCGCGCCGCGCAACAGCCCGGTCGACACGGCGAGCCTGGCCTCGAGGCTTTGCTGCGGGGTCGCCCTGGTCCAGGCATCCGGCAGCGCTTTGCCGACCATGTCGGGGTGGAACCCGGCGAAGGTCGCGACCACAGTGCCCGCCGTCGCAGCGCCGAGCGGGGCGGCCCGGAATGCGAAGTATGTCTGCCAATATCCGCGCAGGCCGATCGCGACTCCGGCGTCCTTGATCGGCGCTCCGAAATACACCACATCGTGCAGTGGTTCGAGGCTGGTCCAGATTCGTCGCGCGAGATGAATTGCCATGTGGCGCAGCGTACGTCGGCGAGCCGCGCGAGGAAACCGGACTTTTGTGTCGAATTTATCGCGGCGGCAATTCGAGCCGTGCACAATATCACGCTACAATCACTGCGGACAACGAAAAGTTTCGCCCGACCGAGTCGCCGGATCGCATGGTCACACGGGCACCGGGTGCGAGGTTTTCGACGTCCAGGAAAATGTGCGCGCACCAGATCCGCATCACCACAGCGCCGCGCCGATGTCTCCAGGTAGCTGCCGTATAGACGGCACCCGCTGACATCAGGCTGTAGCCGGAGTGAGCATCACAGGCGGATACGTGGTTGTCGCGGGCCGACCGGTCCGCCCCACGCCTCGTGCGCGCGTGACGCGCTAACGAGGAAAGGCACGAACCTGAGCAAGATCACTATCGAACAGGAACCGGGCTTGGCAGACACGCTGCTGACCGCCGAACTGGACGAAACCCACACTGCACCGACTTTTGCCGAATTAGGCGTGCGCGAGGAAATCGTGCGCGCACTCGGCGAGATCGGAATCGAACGCACATTCGCGATCCAGGAACTGACCCTTCCGTTGGCGCTCGCCGGTGAAGATCTCATCGGTCAGGCGCGCACCGGCATGGGTAAGACCTTCGGATTCGGTGTGCCGCTGCTGCACCGCATCGCCACCGCCGACACCGGAACCACCCCGCTGGACGGCACCCCGCGAGCACTGATCATCGTGCCGACCCGCGAGCTGTGCATCCAGGTCACCCAGGATCTCGAGAACGCCAGCAAGTACCTGAAGAACCATCAGGGCCCGCTACGTGTGCTGTCGATCTACGGCGGCCGTCCCTACGAGTCCCAGATCGCCGCGCTGCGCTCCGGCGTCGACGTCGTGGTCGGCACCCCGGGCCGCCTGATGGACCTGGCCGATCAGGGCCACCTGATCCTCGGCAAGGTCGGCGTGCTCGTCCTCGACGAGGCCGACGAAATGCTCGACCTCGGCTTCCTGCCGGATATCGAGCGCATTCTCGGCATGGTGCCCACGCAGCGCCAGACGATGCTGTTCTCGGCGACCATGCCGGGCCCGATCATCACCCTGGCCCGCACCTTCCTGAGCAGGCCGACGCACATCCGCGCCGAGGAGCCGCACGATTCCGCCGTGCATGACCGCACCGCGCAGTTCGTCTACCGCGCGCACGCGCTCGACAAGAGCGAATTGATCGCCCGCATCCTGCAGGCCGAGACCCGCGGCGCGACGATGATCTTCACCCGCACCAAGCGCACCGCGCAGAAGGTGGCCGACGACCTGGCCGAGCGCGGGTTCTCCGTCGGTGCGGTGCACGGCGACCTCGGACAGATCGCCAGGGAGAAGGCGCTCACGAAGTTCCGCAAGGGCGCCATCGATGTGCTGGTCGCGACCGACGTCGCGGCGCGGGGCATCGACATCGACGACGTCACGCACGTCGTCAACTACCAGTGCCCGGAGGACGAGAAGACCTACGTGCACCGGATCGGCCGCACCGGTCGTGCCGGGCGCACCGGCGTCGCGATCACCCTCATCGACTGGGATGAACTCAATCGCTGGGCGGGCATCGATAAGGCGCTCGGTCTCGGCATCCCGGAGCCGGTGGAAACGTACTCGCGCTCAGCGCACCTTTACTCGGAGCTCGGCATCCCGGAGGGCGTGACGGGCACCGTCCGCAAGCCGAAGGTGGAGCGCGACGAGGACGCCGTTGTCGTCGAGCGGCCCGCGCGTGCCCCGCGCAAGCGCAACCGCAGGCGGACAAGGGCCGGGGAGCCGATCGATCCGGCCGATGTCACCGGCACCGAGGACGGCGCGGTCGCAGCGTCTTCCGAGACCGTGGCGCGCGTCGACAATGCCGACGCCGAGGACGAGAACGCCGAGAAGCCCGCCCGTCGCCGTCGCCGTAGGCGCAAGCCCGCGGGGGATGCCGACGCAGCCACGGACACCGGCACCGCGGACTCGGGGAGCGCGGATATCGACAGCGCCGACAACGGCAACGCCGCGGCCGACAGCTCCGGCAACGGTACCGCCGAGGTGCGCGCGAGCGCGGACAACGGTGGCGACGCCGAGACCGCCGACCAGCCCGCGCGACGTCGACGTCGTCGGCGCAAGCCCGCGGGCGAGAACGGCGTCGAGAACGGCAACGGCATCACAGCAGAGACTGGCGCCGCGGCCACGGCATCCGTCTAGCCCGGCGGATCCGCTACTCTCGCATTCGTGCTCGTACCTGAGCGGCGGACGCGCGCCGACATCATCTCCGCAGTCGCGATCGCCGTGCTCGTGGCGATCGCGGCGGCGTTGGTGTGGGCGCGCGGCGACGCCAACGGCACCGAGTCGCTGACCGCGGAACACCCCGTGCCGACGCCGGCCGCTGCGGACCAGTTGCCGACAGCCCTGCGCGAACTGTGGCACGCGCCCGACGGGGCGACGGCACGCGCCCTCGTCGCCGGTGGCGCGGTGATCACCGGCGACGACGGCACCGTCGTCGGCCGCGATCCGCAGACCGGCGCGCAACTGTGGCTGTATCGCCGCGATATGCCGTTGTGCGGGGTGGAGTCGCAATTCGGCACGGTGGTCGCGGTGTACCGGGATCAGCGAGGCTGCAGCCAAGCCACCCTGCTCGCCGGCGAGGACGGCTCGCGGCGCACCGCCCGCAGCAGCTACATGGACGAGACGCTGCGATTGTCCGTCGACGGCACCTACGTGCTGGCCAAGGGACCGCAGCGGCTGGAGATGTGGCGCTCGGATCTGGTGCGCACCCTCGAATACGGCTACGTCGACGCGCCGGTGAATGTGAAAACTCAACCGCGCAAGGGCTGCTCGCTCCTGTCGGCCGGGTCGAGCGCCTCCCGACTCGCGGTGCTGGAACGCTGCCCAGAAGACCCTGCCGACCGGCTGACCGTGCTCAACCCGGCGCCGAAAGACAACACCGTCCCCGAGGAACACGGCTCGCACGTGCTGATGGGGCCGGGCACCGATTCCGCCGACGCCCGGGTGATCGCGGTGTCGGACAACCGAATTGTGCTGTACCTACCCGGCGGGCCCGCGGCCCCGGGTGTGGAAGCCGCGACACCACGGCTCGCCGTCTACGACGGCACCGGGAATCCACTGATGGTGCACCAGCTTTCCGCGCCGCTGACCGACAAGGCGACGACAACCCGAATCAGCTCGGCCTTCTTCGTTTTCACCGGCAACAGCGTGATCGCGTTGAGTGCCAGCACTTTCGACCCACTGTGGACCACGCCGAACGCCCTCGGCGGACCCGCGTTCATGGCCGGCAGGCTGCTCGTGCCGGTGACCGGAGCGCTCGCCGCCCTCGATCCCGCTTCGGGCTCCGAACTGGCCCGCATCCCGGTGAATCGCCAGGGCTCCGAAAACTCCGCCATCTCGCTCGCCGTACTCGGCACCACGGTGCTGGAAAAGCGCGGCACGCAGCTGTACGCCCTCGGCCAGTGACAACCGATTTCGCGAGCACATGGGCAACTCATCGGGTACCGGCCGACGCACCCGCACCGCCGGGCGCCGACGCCACCGGCGCGGTAGCTAGTCTGGCCTGAAGACGCGGAGAGGCGGGAAGCAACCATGTCTGCACTCGATGACGCTCGGCTCGTGCTGCTCCGGCACGGGGAAACCACCTGGTCGACCCAGCGCCGCCATACCGGGCGCACCGATCTGCCGCTCACCGAGCGCGGCGAAGAGCAAGCCCGCCGAGCCGGTCAGCTGCTGACCGAGCTGAAGCTGCGCGATCCGCTGGTGCTGACCAGCCCACGACAACGCGCCGTGCACACGGCCGCGCTGGCGGGGCTCACCGCCACCGCCGTCGACGACGATCTGGCCGAATGGGACTACGGCGACTACGAGGGCCGCACCACCGCGGAAATCCGCGAAACCGTCCCGGGCTGGACCATCTGGACCGGTCCGGTGCCCGGCGGCGAGCCCGCCGACCAGGTGCGCGCACGGGCCGACCGGGTGCTGACCTCCGTGGAACCCGCGCTGACCGACCGCGATATCGTGCTGGTGGGGCACGGACACTTCTCCCGAGCGCTGATCGCCCGCTGGGCCGAGCTGGACCTCGGGGAGGGCCGCCGCTTCACCATGTCGACCGGGGCGATCACCGTCCTCGGTTACGAACACGACGTGCGAACCATCCTGGCGCACAACCTCGTTCCCGCACCGAATGGAGCAACCCTGTGACTAGATCCGGAGACGGCGTCATCCGCCGCGCGACGCCCGCCGACGTGCCCGGTCTCGTCGAACTGGTCTACGACCTCGCCGAGTACGAAAAGGCAAGGGACGAGTGCACATTGACCGCTGAGCAGCTGCACACCGCGCTCTTCGGTCCGACGCCTGCCCTGTTCGCGCACGTGGTCGAGGAGGACGCCGGACTGGTCGGCTGCGCCATCTGGTTCCTGAACTTCTCCACCTGGAAGGGTGTGCACGGGATCTACCTGGAGGACCTGTACGTCAAGCCGGAGACCCGCGGCAAGGGGTACGGCAAGGCACTGCTGACCACGCTCGCCGAGGAAGCCGTCGCCAACGGGTACGGCAGGGTCGACTGGTCGGTGCTGACCTGGAACACCCCGTCCATCGATTTCTACAAGTCGCTCGGCGCCGTCGGGCAGGACGAGTGGGTCGGCTACCGGCTCGAGAGCGAGGCACTGGACGCACTCGGGCGCGGCGGCAAGTAGTCGCGCGGCGGGGCGAGAGCAGGACCGGTATGCGGGTGACCGTCCCGGCCGAGTGGCCGACCACGGCAGCCGAGGCAGTGGCGATGCAGGACGAGCTTCGTCCGTCGGTTATCACGAAAAACCTTGGTGCAGCTGAGTTTCGGACAGTTTCCGGGCTGGACTCGGCCTATCACGACAATGGCGCGTTCGCCGCCGCCGTCGTCGTATTGGACAGCGCCACATTGGAACCCGTCGACACCGCGGTGGCACACGGCACCGTCAACTTCCCCTATGTGCCCGGCCTGCTCGCGTTCCGCGAGTTGCCGACCACCATCGCGGCACTCGAAAAGCTCGCCACCACACCGGATCTACTGGTCTGCGACGGCCAGGGCCTCGCGCATCCGCGACAGTTCGGACTGGCCTGTCACGTCGGTGTGCTCACCGGACTGCCGACCATCGGAGTGGCCAAGTCGGCGTGGGGCGACTACACCGAGCCGGGGCTCGAACGCGGCGCGACCTCCGACATCACCATCGACGGGCAGATCGTCGGCCGCGCGCTGCGCACCAGGAGCGGGGTCAAGCCGCTCTTCGTATCGGTCGGCCATCTCATCGATCTCGACACGGCCTGCGCCCAGGTGCTGGCGCTCACCCCGCGCTACCGGCAACCCGAGACGACTCGGCAGGCCGATCAGCTCTGCAGGCAGGCGTTGCGCGCCGCCACCGGAGCCTGAGCAGCGCCACCGCTATCCGGTCCGCGGCCCGTCGCTATCGATGCCGTACTCCTGGGCCATCCACCGCGACGAGGGCGGTGCGAACAACAGCACCAGCGTGACGATCACCACGACGCCGAGCAGGACTCCGTAGACCGGCTGGTGCGAGTCTGTGAGCAACGACCAGCTGACCGGCAGCAACAACAGCTGCGCGATCACCGCGATCGCCCGGCCCCACCGGTGGCCGAGCAGTAACCCGATGCCCGCGGCGAGCACGGCGCCGCCGAGGATGGCGAACCACGCCGCGGTGCCGTAACCGCTCGTCGCGCTCTGGTCGTGCCCGAGCAGCCCGCGCACCACCAGCACGATCGCCGCGATCACCGCGACGCTGCCCTCCAGCGTCACCAATCCACCCGCACCGCGCACCGTGGTCGGCACACCGGAAAACTCGCCCTTGTCGGTCTCAGCCACGCGCCAAGCCTAAACGGCCTCCGTCCGCGCGCCCGAGCGCAAGGCTGTCGCCGGACCACCTCCGACAGCGCCCGATTAGGCTTCGAAGCGTGCGGACGTTGCTGATCGTGAATCCCAATGCCACCTCGACTACACCGGCGACACGGGATCTGCTGGCACACGCCCTGGAGAGCCGGACCCAGCTGACCGTTGCGCATACCCAGCATCGCGGGCACGCGGCGGAATTGGCGCAGTGGGCATCGACCAATCAGATGGATCTGATCGTGGTGCACGGCGGCGATGGGACGGTCAACGAAACCATCAACGGCTTCCTGCCATTGCCCGAGCTCAACGACGGCCAGGCATGGCTGCCTCGGCTCGGCGTGATCCCCGGCGGCTCGGCGAATGTCTTCGCGCGGGCGCTCGGCATTTCGCCGGATCCGGTGACCGCGACCAACCAATTGATCGATCTGCTCACACTCGATCGCGACCGCAAGATCGGCCTCGGCATCGCCGACGACCGCTGGTTCACCTTCAGCGCCGGGGTCGGCCTCGACGCCGATGTGTGTGAGGCGATCGACGCCAGCCGCGCCGACGGCCGAGCGGCGACGCCCGGACACTACGTGCGAACCACCGTGCGCCAATTCTTCCGCGCAAAAGGCAAGGAGCCGAGCGTCCGGATCGAGATCCCGGGACACGCGCCGGTGGACGGTGTCCATTACGCATTCGTAACGAACGCCAGTCCATGGACCTACCTGAACTCCACGCCGGTGCACACCAACCCCGGCACCACCTTCGAGACGGGCCTCGGCGTGTTCGCTGTGCGGTCGATGGCGGTGGTCCCGACTCTCCTGCTCGCGCGCCAGTTGCTGGCAACCGATGGAGACCCCAAGTCTCGCAACCTGTTCCGCGAGGACGATGTTCCGTCGGTGCGGATCGTCGCCGCGGAGCCCATCGGCCTGCAAATCGATGGCGACTTTATCGGAAAACGCAACATGGTGGATTTCACAGCTGTGCCCGACGTGCTCGATGTCGTCGCTCCCCGACCTTCCTGAGCACGAAACGCGCGGAAAACATCGCGTTTGCGCTGCGAAAACTGGGTAGAGCGAGTACAAAGGACCCGGCAGGTTCCCCTAGGGGGACCTTGAGAGCGTGAGCTTCCCCACGGTGCACCAGATACCTATTGACATCTACGGTGTTCGTGAAAGCATTCACAAGCAACCGTGCGGAAACATTCGAGTCGCACAAGTGAACGATCCACAAACCGTAGGCGCCCTTTTTGCGGCGCCCAGCAAAGGAGCAGAGGAATGGACTGGCGCCACAAGGCCATCTGTCGCGATGAGGACCCCGAGCTGTTCTTCCCGGTGGGTAACAGTGGTCCTGCGCTCGCGCAGATTGCCGATGCCAAGCTGGTCTGCGCTCGCTGCCCCGTCACCGCCGACTGCCTGTCCTGGGCCCTGAAGTCCGGGCAGGATGCCGGCGTGTGGGGTGGCATGAGCGAGGACGAGCGCCGCGCGCTCAAGCGTCGCAACGCGCGCACCCGCACCCGCACTGTCGTCTGATTCTCGAGACGACCAGCGTTACCGGGCCATTCAGCCCGGACCGGTAACGCATTGAGCCCGGCACCTTCCGAGGTGCCGGGCTGATTTGTTTCTGCAGTGTCTTTTTGGCAGCGCCTGCGGCGCTGCGTGTTCGCGGCCCCCTTGGTCTCGCTTCCGAGCGGCCGAGACTTGCGCCTTCGGCGCGTGCGCTTCGGCCGCTCGGAAGCGAGACGGGCCGCGAACTCTAGGGCTCGGTCTCGCTGCGCTCGGAAGACATCATCGTGCCGAGTGGGGGTGTCGGTGGCTGAGCTTGCGACTGTGATGGATGTGCTTCGGCCTGTTGCGGGTGGGACGGGCCGACGGCTCTCGCCTTTGCTCGAAAGACGTCAACGTGCCCGGTCAGGGTGGTTGACCTTGTTGGATGTGCTTGCGTCGATCGCGAGGCGGGTTGCGAATGGCCGATGTTGATCATGGAGGGATCGAAAGTTGTTGATTGTCAAGGGGATCGCCGGGAGTTTGACGTCACTGTCCAGGTCAGCGACCTGAGCGACGGCCCAACGGGACTCGCAGCACCGCGTCCGTGCCGACGTCGGCGCCGGGGTGCAGGCCGATCGAACCGCCCAGTTCGGCGGTGACCAGGGTGCGCACGATCTGCAGGCCGAGACGGTCGGAGGATTCCAGGCTGAAGCCGGGCGGCAGGCCGCGGCCGTCGTCGCTGATGATCACATCCAGCCAGCGCGCCGATCGCTCGGAACGGATTGTCACCGAACCGTTCTCGCCGGAATCGAAGGCGTGCTCGATGGCGTTCTGCACCAGCTCGGTCAGCACCATCACCAACGGCGTTGCCCGCTCCGCGGAAAAGACGCCGAGCGAGCCTGTCCTGCGCACCTTGATTCGCGCGGTGTGCACGGTGGCGACATCGGCCATGATCGGCAGCAGCCGGTCGACGACCTCATCGAGATCGACCTCCTCGTCCACCGACATCGACAGCATCTCGTGTACGGACGCGATCGAGGTAACCCTGCGCACCGACTCGGTCAGCGCGACCTGCGCCTCCTCGTTCTCGGTGCGACGCGCCTGCAGCCGCAGCAGCGCGGCCACGGTCTGCAGATTGTTCTTGACCCGGTGGTGGATCTCGCGGATGGTCGCGTCCTTGCTGAGCAACGCCCGGTCGCGGCGTTTGACCTCGGTGACGTCACGCACCAGCACCGCGGCGCCGGCCAGCTCGCCGTGGGGGCGCAGCACGAGCGTGCGAAGCAGCACGGTCGCCCCGCGGGCCTCGACCTCCATCCGCCGCCCGGTCCGCCCTGCGAGCGCGGCCTGGATATCGCCGACCACCTCTTGGGCGTCGAACGGATCGGTGATCAGCGACCGTGTGGTGACAGCGAGATCCTGACCTGCCAGATCCGCCTGCAGACCCATACGGTGATAGGCGGACAACGCATTCGGGCTCGCGTAAACCACGATGCCTTCGGTGTCGAGCCGGATGAAACCGTCGCCCGCGCGGGGACTGGAGTGCGTCGCGGCGCGATCCTCCGTGGTCGGGAAGGTGCCGTCGGCGATCATCTGGCACAGGTCGTCCGCGCAGGCCACATACGCGATCTCCAGGGTGCTGCGCACCCGGGAACGCTGCAGGTCGGTGTCGCGGCTCAGCACCGCGATCACGTCGTCGCCACAACGCACCGGGATGGCCTCACGAATGGCATGCACCGGATGCGGGTGGTAGACGCCTTCGGCTTCGACATCGCTGTCGGCGCGCACGATCTTGCCGGTCACCAATGCGTCGAACACCTGCGGATGTTCGGCCTGGAGGGCAAGCCCGCCCACTCGATCCTCTGGATGCACGGTGGGCGCTGTCGTCGGACGGCACTGCGCGACACAGACGATGTCCGCGCCGTCGGTGATGGGACCCGCACCGACCCACAGGAGCAGATCGGCGAAGGAGAGATCGGCGAGCAGCTGCCAGTCCCCCACCACCCGCTGCAGATGGTCTACGGCGACGCCGGGTAGATCGGTGTGCTCGGCAAGGAGCTCGCTCAGTGTCGCCATGTTCGGTCTACCGCTTCGGTTCGCTCAGGAAATGATGGCGATCAGATCGCCCTGCTGTAGGACCTGGCCGGGCTTGACGCCGATCGAGGTGACCTCACCCTCGACCTCGGTGAGCACGGGAATCTCCATCTTCATGGACTCGAGCAGCACCAGGGTCTGGTCGACCTGCACCTTGTCGCCGATGGCCACTTCCACGGTCAGCACTGTCGACACCATCTCCGCACGCACTTCCTCGGCCATGACACCCCATTCACTAGTCGGCGCTGTATCCGCTGAAGGTACAGCCAACCACACGTGAAACAATGGCCTTCAACAGAAGGGAGACTACCGATGGGTAAGCGTGGTCGTAAGAAGCGCAGCCGCAAGGGCAACGCAGCAAACCATGGCAAGAGGCCTAACGCCTGAGCCGTTCTGCTGACAGAACATGAGCGGCACGCTCCTCCAGGACGGAAGAGCGTGCCGCTCAGTCGTTTCGGGGGTCGCCCGCGATCAGGATTCGGTCGCCTGCGGCGATTCGATCTGGGTGATCGTCACCGATCGCCGGATCTCCACGGTCAGCCGGTCGCGCAGCGAGTCCGGTGCGCGGTCGCCACCGCATTTGCGGCTCAGCAGGCCCTTGATCTTCTCCTCGATGCCGTAGGCCTCGATGCAGGGCGAGCAGTGATCCATGTGATGCTGCAACCGGGCTCGGGTCGCGGCGTCACATTCACCGTCGAGCATCAACCAGACATCGGCGAGCACCGCCGTGCAGTCGAGCTCCATATCGGGGTCGCGCTCAGTCACGACTGCACCTCGCTGGCGCTCGGCTCCGTCGCACCGGAAGGTGCTGTGCTTGTGATTCGCTCGCTACGCTCGCTCATGCCTGCTTGACCTCCTGGCGTTCCGCCTCGGTGCGGTTGAATCCACGTTCACGCGCCACGTCCGCGAGCAAACCCTTCAGCTGTTTACGACCGCGATGCAACCGGGACATCACCGTACCGATGGGGGTACCCATGATGTCGGCGATTTCCTTATACGGAAAGCCCTCCACGTCGGCGTAGTACACCGCCATCCGGAATTCCTCCGGCAACTCCTGCAATGCGGCCTTGATGTCGTCGTCCGGCAGCGCGTCCAGCGCCTCGACCTCGGCCGAACGCAGACCCTGCGAGGTGTGCTCGGCGGTTGCCGCCAGCTGCCAGTCGGTGATCTCGTCGGTCGGGTACTGCGCGGGCTGACGCTGCTTCTTGCGGTAGGAGTTGATGTAGGTGTTGGTCAGGATCCGGTACAGCCAGGCGCGCAGGTTGGTGCCCTCCTTGAAGGACTTGAATCCCTGGAATGCCTTGACGTAGGTCTCCTGAACCAGATCCTCGGCGTCGGCCGGGTTCCTGGTCATGCGCAGCGCGGCACCGTACAGCTGGTCGAGCATCGGGAGCGCGTCCCGCTCGAACCGCTGCGCCAGCGCGGTTTCGTCGACCGCGGCGCCGACCTCACCGTCGGTCACCACATCGTCGTCGCTCGTCACACGTGTCCCTTCGATCGCCGTACCTGCCAAATCTACCGGCAGCGGCATTTCGAACGGGAACCGGTCATTCGTCGGCGACACCTCGGTCCATACCGGACGTTCCTCGATCAGAACGGGCACCCGACTTCTCCTTCGCGTCGTGCACAAGGCTGCTTGTGTATTTGGCTCAACAGACATGGCCCCGACTGTGTTCCCACGGCAACGTCACGGCATCGAAAAGCCGTTGTCCTCCCGTGCCGTGACACCACTAGGGTGTCCGGCATGGCAGGAGCCTCGACCCCGGCGATCCGCGCCTTGACCAAGGCCGGAGTCGCCCACCATGTGCACGCCTACGCCCACGACCCGCGCGCCGATTCCTACGGCATCGAAGCGGTCGACGCGCTGGCCGGCGAACTCGGCATCGACGCCGCGCAGATCTTCAAGACCCTGGTGCTCGAGCTGTCGACAGGAACATTGGCGGTCGCGGTGCTTCCGGTGCCGAATACGTTGTCGCTCAAGGCGGCTGCCGCGGCGCTCGGCGCACCGAAGGCGGCGATGGCGGACAAGGCGAAGGCCGAACGGGTCACCGGTTACGTGCTCGGCGGCATCTCACCACTCGGACAGCGCAAGCTGTTGCCCACCGTGGTGGACGCCTCCGCACTGACTTGGGATCGGGTGTTGTGCAGCGCGGGGCGACGGGGGCTGGAGATCGAGGTGTCGCCCGGTGACCTGGTTCGGCTGACCAATGCGGTCACCGCGCCGGTCACATCGGTGTAATTGGCGCGAATTCCGGGCTACCTGTGCGTTACTGGACGAACCCAGATTCGTCCGACCCGAGGATGTGATGCGAAATGTCTCTGCGCACCATGATCGTCTCCCTGTTCGGTGCGCTGGTCCTAGCCTTTGGTTCGGTGGCGCTACAAGCCCCCGCGGCGGCCGCCGCCCCGGACCGTCCCTCGGCGACTCAGATCGCCGACTTCCCCTTCGACGGGCTCGGCGCCGATGACGCACCGAGCAAAGAGAGCACCCCGAAGAAGGATGAAAAGGCCGATAAGGCCGAGAAACTCGGCGGTGGAGTCGCCACCAAGATCATCGACCTGATCACCGGCGTCATCAAGTGCGGGCTGAATATCGCCACGCCCAGCGTCAAGTGCCAGCTCTGAATCACCGCTAGCGATACACCGCGCAGGCCGGGCGATCACAGCAGACTGATCTGCCCGGCCTGCTCGTTGTCCGCCGCCGCACCCGATACCCGGGCCAGCAGTTCCGGACCGTTGTTGCGCACGCTGTTGACCAGATCCGGCACCGACCGTGCCACGATGCCGGACACCGTGTCGACGCCGGGGGTCTCCAGCAGGGTGGCGGGCGCGGGATGGTCCGGATCGAGCCAGGCGTCCCAGTGTTGCTTCGGCATCGGCAACGGCATCCGATCGTGGATGCGCGTCAGCTCGCCGACCGCGTCCGTGGTCAGAATCGTGCACGACAACAGCGACTCGCTCGTGGGCTGCGTTCGATCGCGCCACACCGACCACAGACCGGCCATGTACAACCGGGAACCGTCGGCCGCCGACATGTAGAACGGATGCTTGGCCACCTTCCCTTTGGCCCCGGCGAGCGCGTCGGGCTCGACGACCCATTCGTACCAGCCGTCCATCGGCACCAGGCAGCGCCGGTACTTCACCGCATCGCGGAACGAGGCGGTGGTGGCGGCCTTGTCGGCGCGGGCATTGAACAGCGGCTTGCCCTTGACCGGCACCCCCGGCTCGGCGGCTTTGGTCCACGTCGGGATGAGGCCCCAGCGCATGCGCCGGATCCGTAGCCGCGGATCGTCGTCTGTGTTTCCGTGCGCATGCCGCTCGACGACCGTGAACACCTGGGTGGTCGGTGCGACGTTGTAGTTGGCGAAGCCGCCGGTCCGCGCGTCGGTTCCGGTATCGGTCTCATCGATGGCGTCCAGCTCGACGGCAAGCCTGCCGGGATCGGTGGTCGTCGCATATCGTCCGCACATATGTCGATACTCCCACCGGGGGCCGACAGAGTCGGGAACAATTGAGAGGTAGTAGGTGACCTCGTGAGAGTTCTGGCATAGCATTCTCTCAAGGAATGGACGGTAACTTACGTCGCCCGTTCCGGCATGCGCACCGACCGCCACGTCCGGCCGCCGTTATCGGCAAGAGGAGAAACCCACCGTGACCACCATCGAGACCACCCCGGCCGCGCCAGACACGGCGCTGACGTCGGTCGACCCTGCCACGGGCGAGGTCATCGCCACGCACACCGTCGCCGATGAAGACGCGGTGCGCGCGGCAGTGGCAAAGGCCCGCACCGCCGCCGCGACCTGGGGAACGCTGAGCTTCGACGAGCGCCGCAAGCACCTGCTGCGCTGGTCGACCCAGCTGGTCACGAGTTCCGACGAGTTCTGCGCGCTGATCCACAAGGAGAACGGCAAACCGCTCGACGACGCCTTTCTCGAGCTGATGCTCGCACTCGAGCACATCGCATGGGCGGCGAAGAACGCCAAGAAGATCCTCTCGCCGAAGAAGATCTCTCCCGGCATGTTGATGTCGAACTTCTCCGCCCGCCTCGAGCAGCGCCCGCTGGGCGTCGTCGGCGTGATCGGCCCGTGGAACTACCCCGTCTACACCCCGAACGGCTCCATCGCCTATGCGCTCGCCGCGGGCAACACCGTGGTGTTCAAGCCGAGCGAATTCTCCACCAGCATCGGCAATTTCCTCTCCGAGGCGTTCAAGAAGGCCAATCCGGAACTGCCGGAAGGCGTTTTCGAGACCATCAACGGTTTCGGCGCGACCGGCGCGGCGCTGGTCAAGTCCGGCGTGGACAAGCTCGCGTTCACCGGCTCCACCGCCACCGGCAAGCGCATCATGGCCGCGGCAGCGGACTCGCTGACCCCGGTGTTGCTGGAATGCGGCGGCAAGGACGCGGTGATCGTCGCTGGTGACGCCGACATCAAGGCCGCGGCCGACGCGGTCGCCTGGGGCGCCACCGCCAACAGCGGCCAGACCTGCGCGGGCGTGGAGCGGGTGTACGTGGATCGTTCGGTGCGCGACGCGTTCGTCGCCGAGGTGAAGCGCATTCTGACCGACATCGAGCCCGGATCCGGTGCGGGCGCCGCCTACGGCCCGATGACCATGCCGAGCCAGGTCGACATCGTGCGCCGCCATATCGAGGACGCGTTGAAGAACGGCGGCACCGCGGTGCTCGGCGGCCCCGAATCGGTCAAGGCGCCGTTCATCGAGCCGGTGGTGCTCGTCGATGTGGACGAGACCTCAGAAGCGGTGTGCGAGGAGACCTTCGGCCCCACCATCACCATCCGCACCGTGGACGGCATCGACGAAGCGGTCGAGCTGGCAAACAAGTCCAAATACGGCCTGTCCTCGGCGGTGTACTCCAAGAAGAACGGCCTGGAGATCGCCCGCAGGCTGCGCGTCGGCGCCACCTCGGTCAACTCCGTGCTCGCCTTCGCCGCCATCGCGGGCCTGCCCTTCGGCGGCGTGGGCGATTCCGGCATCGGCCGCATCCACGGCGAGCCCGGCCTGCGCGAATTCTCCCGCCCGCACTCGATCGCCGTGCAGCGCTTCGCCATCCCCGGCATGGCGCTGCTGAGCTACTCGCGCACCGACTCCACCATGAAGCTGCTGCGCAAACTAGTCCCGCTCCTCCACGGCCGCCACAAGTAAGCCGACTCCTGGATACCCGCCCGGCCACAGACAAGCCCGTGGCCGGGCGGCCACTCACCGAGCCGGCGGGTGCCGAGGCGACCGAACAGCACCCAACAAAGTCGCAAGCTCAGCTACCCACGCCCCCACCAGGCACGATGACACCTTCCGTGCACAGCGGAACCCAGCACTAGAGCTCGCGGCCCTACCCACCCCACAACAGCCGAAGCGCATCAACGAAGGTCGCACGCTCAGCTACCCACGCCCCCACCAGGCACGATGACACCTTCCGAGCGCAGCGAAATCCGAGCGTTAGAGTTCGCGGCTCGTCCCCACCCCGCAACAGCCGAAGGGCATCAGCCAAGGTCGCACGCTCAGCTACCAACACACCCACCAGGCACGATGACACCTTCCGAGCGCAGCGAAATCCGAGCGTTAGAGTTCGCGGCTCGTCCCCACCCCGCAACAGCCGAAGGGCATCAGC
>NZ_JBHVDF010000003.1:446987-589726 GCF_042802915.1 Nocardia sp. NPDC057440 | reverse complement strand
GACCTCGGCCTCCGACAGTGCCGTCCTGGTCATCACACACCACATCCCCGATTCATCGTGAGAATCCAGTGTTGCGCTGACCTATTGAGAGCACCGCGCATTCCGCGCGTTCTCACGAGTAGCGGCCGATTATCCCAAGTTCATGAATGAACGGGCTCCTAAATCCCGCGTTTGCGCGCTTTCATGTCGTAACTTGATGAATCGTGAAGCATCTGTTGACTGCGGCCACGATGGTACTGGGTCTTTCGATCACAATGGGGCATATACCTGCCCGCGCGGAGGCGGATCCGCCGGAATCTCCGGTGTCGGTTGCCCCATCAGTTGGTGTACAAGAGGGTCCGAACCCGCTGCAGCAGTGGATCGATTCCCATCTTCCCGCGCCGACGAAAATGCTACCGCGAGCGGCGCGGCCCCTTGCGGCACCGAGTGATCTGCCGCAGGAACTGATAGCGCTGTGGAATGCCGTGCAGTCCGCGCCGTCCGGTGACCCACTGTTCGACACCTGGCCGGCGGATCTCGCCCGCTATGCGCCCGGCGACATTCTGGAATGGCGGGATGTGACGGCGTCGGCCACGCCGACGATGTTTCTCATGAACTTCACCTCCATTGCACGCGCCACTCTGCTGAAATTCCGCACCACCAACTCCGCCGGTGAGCCCTCCATCGGCACCGCGACGCTGGTCCTGCCCCCCAAGGCGTGGACCGAGCCCGGCAGCCAGCCCGTCTTGGTGAACGCGCCGGCCACCAACTCGCTCAACAAGCGCTGCACCCCCGGTTACATTCTCTCCCACGGCATGGAAGTCCCGACCGGCAACGATTTCACACCGTCGCCGACCGCCTGGGCGATCGAGCACGGCTACGCGCTGATAATCCCCGACCACGAGGGCCCCCTGATGGCCTACTCGGAGCCGACCGTCGCCGGACACAACCTGCTCGACTCCATTCGCGCGGTCCGCAATTTCGCCCCGGATCAGTTCGGCGAGAGCCGTTTCGCCTCGACCGGATACTCAGGCGGTGCCGTCGCTTCCCACGCTGCGGCCATGCTGGTACAGGAATACGCACCGGAACTGCTGCCGTATTTCGCCGGCGCGAGTTTCGGTGGATTGGTCACCGACTATCGCCGGTTCGCCCACGCTTTCGACGGTTCCTACATCTCCGCGTTCCTGCTCACCACCGCGCTCGCGCTCGGCCGGGAGCACCCAGAAATCCTCGGCCTCATGAACCATGCGGCGCAATGGGTGGCGACGTCCCCCATCAAAGATAACTGCAGCGGCAGTTTCGGCGCACTCGGGATAATGCCCATCCCGGTCGACACGATGGCCACAATCGATAAGTCGCTCGACAGCGAATCGGCCGAGGTGATCTTCCAACATCTGAGTATGAGCGGCCGGAAATCGGGTGTGCCGCTGTTCATTTACCACGGTATCCACGATCCTTGGATTCCCGCGCCGGAGGCCGAGCAGCTGTGGCGCGAGCAATGTGCTCTGGGAGTGGCAGCGACGAAGAATATCGTCGGCGGTGAACATCTGGCGGCCTACGTCAGCTCCTATAGCGCGACCATGGATTGGATGGATCAACGATTGCGCGGTGTGCCTGCGACCGGAACATGTGCCGCGACACCCGACGGACGGTGACGCTGCCGTCCATCGCGGCGTGGTCCACCGGTCGCGGCGCGGAGACCTGCGCCTCGCAACCGATCTCGGATCCCGTCGACTGACGTCATAGTTCGCCGATGACGGGCGTCGGAATTCACCAGCGTAGCCATTGGTGACAACTGGGATGCCGAACCAGCCGTACCCGACTTGCTCTCGGTCCGGTCCGAGTAGGTCCCGCCGTGTCCACTGCGAAGGCCCGGTCCAGCAGGACCGGGCCTTCGTCGTTTCTGCTCGAGCCGGCTTCCGGACGCCGGCAGATGACCCTTGCGTTAGTTCAAATATGTTCAACTGGGGCAACATTGAACTTCGAGACGCTGTGGGATGCCCTGCCTCATCGGGGTCGCTCAGCCGCCTGAAGTTCAAAAAATTTCACACCTGAACTTCAGGCTGTGATTCGACGGCAACCGACGTGCGACAAGGTATATGGGACGACTGGAGGATTGGATGGCGCAGGGGGGAGCGGGCGGCTTCGGGGGCAGGCTGAGTCGGCGTGCTGTCCTCGGCTCGGCCCTGGCCGCAACCTGGCTGGTCGGGGATATTTCCTCGGACAGCGTTGGGCGGGAGGTTCAACGGAACCCGGTGAACGCGGCGCGGGATCCGGCTCATACCGATGTGTTGTTCGTTGGTGCGCATCCGGACGATGAATCGAGCAACCTGTCCACCTTCGGACAGTGGCACGAAGACTTGGGCTGGAGCACCGGCGTCGTCACCGTCACGCGTGGCGAGGGTGGGGGCAATGCCGTCGGACTGGAGGAAGGGCCGGAGTTGGGTCTGATCCGGGAGATGGAGGAACGCAAGGCGACCGCCTTCGCCGGGATCGAGAATATCTATTACCTCGACAAGCCGGACTTCTGGTACACCCTCTCCGCGCCGCTGACCGCGCGCATTTGGGGCGAGCAGGACACCATGGCCAGACTGGTGCGGCTGGTGCGGCTGACCACGCCGCACACGATCGTGGTGATGGACCCCCGGCCGTTCAACCAGCATGGCGGCCACCAACTCTCGGCACGTCTCGGTATCGAGGCGTTCCGACTGGCAGGGGATCCACTGGCGTATCCCGAGCAGATCACCGGTGAAGGGCTGACGCCGTGGCATCCCAGTAGGCTTCTTGCCCAGAACTACGGGTTCGACTCGTTGCTCGGGCCAGACGCACCCAAACAGCGACGCACCGATCCTGACACCGGTTTGCCGGTCATCGGTGTGTGGTCCGGCGCTCGCTCGCACGAACACAACATGACTTGGGCGCAGGTCGAGCGCGACGCGACTCGGCTTTATCTGACACAGGGTTTCGGCGCGATGCCTGCGCAAGTGTCGTCGGACCCGGGGCAGCTCGGTTCCGATTGGTTCACGGTACTGGCTGAGGACGGTCGGTTCGTCCAGGCGGCCGTGCACCGGCAAACCGGACTGAAGCCGCTGTACGCCGAGTTCCGTGACTGGGCGGACCGCGCCGGGTTGCCGTGGTTGGCCAACCGGGTCCAGCCGAACTATCCACCGAATCCGAGCACCACGATCCCGGCCGTCGCGGCCGCGCCTGTCCTCAATGGCGTCGAGGCACCCGGGGAGTACCCGGGGCCGGAACTGCCGCTCGCCGTCTGGGAGGGCGGCGGCGGATGTGCGGCGACAGCGAAGCTGGTTCGGCACGACGACGACCTGTACGTGCTGGTCAACGTCGCCGACGACCGAAAGGGCGCCGAACTGGCGGCCGACGACATCAAGCGGCATTGGCGCACCGACTCGATCGAGATCGTCCTCGACCCACGCGGCGACTCCGACGACACCTCGACCACCCTGAAGACCGGGATCCTGCCGTACACGGCAGGCCGAGGTGGCCCAGCTGCCGAGCGCGATGCCGACAATCATCAGGGTGTGGCGGCCGAGGCAGTGCCGGGGATGCAGGTGGCCGCGTTGGTCACCGAGCCGTACCGGGGATACTCGATCGAGGTGAAGATCCCGCTCACCGGGCTTCCCGCCGCGGTCGATCCCACCAAGTTCGCGATGAACATCCTTGTCTACGACTCCGACACCGACGACAAGACCGGCCAGATCCGCCTGGCCTGGTCGCCATTCGGCAGTGCCCAGGCAGACCCCTACGTGTGGGGCACCGCGACACTCCTCGGCTATCGACAGCCAGCGGACCGCTCGACGACCGAGGTGCCGCCCGCCATTCCGCAGACCGCCGCGCGTAGCGCCGACTCGTCCGCGTCGTTGGCCCAGACCAGACGTACCGGAGTGCCGATCGCGGGCAGCCCGCGGCCCAGACTCATACGCTAGCTCGCGTTTGCGGTTCCGGAACCTGCATCGTGGCCGGATGTGTGGCTGTGCCATCGCCGGAGTCTCCAGCGGCGAGTCGAGTTGTGCCCGGCCAACCGGTGTTGTCGACCGGCATCCGGTCGCGGACCGGACCCGCAGCCGATGGTCGCAGGATGTGATCCACCCTATAGTTCGCGGCTGAAACGAAAACCCTGTTCGCTCAGATGATCTAGAAGCGTCCGCCACGTGGGCGGGCCCCTACCGTGGAGGAAATATGACCCGACCTGTTCTACTCGCGGCCGCGGCGGCCACCATCGCGGTGGTTCTCACGGCGTGTGGTGGTGAGGGCGTTTCCGATGCCGGTCCTTCGGGATCGAGCACCGTTTCCACACGCGTTTCGACCTCGACGGCCGCCGCCAAGAGCACTGAGCCGGCCGCCGGGAGCACTGAGCCCGCCGCCGAGACCACCAAGCCGGCTGCCGAGACCACCAAGCCCGCTGCCTCGGCGGCACCCGAACCTTCGACCGCACCGCCGACGGCCGATCCCTGCGCCGAGGTGACCCGCGAGTACTTGATAACCACGTTGAGAATGACGGGGTCGCCTCGGTTTCCGCTGGCCGATCTCCAGCGAGCACGGTGCAGCGGCACGTACGCATCGGCGCAAAGCATGCCGGACGGCGCCCTCCATCCGGAGATGTATCTGTTCAAGTACTCCGAGCTGAACGGGTGGCGCGTGATCGATGTCGGCAACGCCCTCGACTGTGTGAACAGGCACGGCGTTCCGGCGGACGTAGGCCGTGAAATCGGCTGCGCCGCATAGACCCATCCACACTCCCGAGCGAAATTCCCTTCTGACCTGGGTCGGAAGGGGATTTTTGTCATTAGACCACTCGCAGAGCGGAACCAGAACGGGACCGCAGGTGCTCGGAGAGCTTGTTACCGGCACCGTGTGATCTGGCGGCCGAGGCGGCAGTATCCTCCGACGGGCACGAGTTCCGCCGGACCACGAGGATGCATCGATGTCGTCACCCATACCGGGAGTCGTGGCCTGGGCGGTGATCGGATACGTCACGGTGCTCCTGTCGGCTCGGTTATGGCTCGGCGGCCGTGCTGTTATCGATCGGCTCGTCAACCACACGGGCCTGTGGAGCATCGCGACCCTGCTGATATACCGGTGCGCATCGACGCCAACCATCGATGACCCGGCGAATCAGCTTGCCCTGGGCTGCATTCTCATGACCACCACATACCAGTACAGCGTCGGTCGGCTCGCCAGCGCCGATTCCGAGCCGGATACCGTATGGCGCCACCAGCGCAACGCCGCTCTCCTCGCCTTGGCCGCGACGGCCTCGATAGTCCTGGCCGCGGCATCGGCGAGATATTCGGGACGATCGGTCGACCTGCACCTCGCGGGGGTCGGACTGGGCATCGGTTGCGCATTCGCCGTCACCTATAGCACGTTCGTGATCACGCGCATCTGTCTCGGCGCACTCCGCGATGTCGATACCCCGCGCGCGGCGCGGATCGTGTGTATCGGCCTGATCGGTAGCAATGCCGTTCTCTGGGGTGCGCAGGTACTCTCGCTGTCCCAGCCGGCCACTGGATGGCCCGACGGACCACAACTGTCGCTGGTTCAGCCTGCGTTCACCCTGTGGGTGGCGATCAATACGACACTGCACGCGATCCCGCTGGTCGCGGAGTTGGTGCTGCGAGCGGGTATGGATCGCGCCACCAGAACCTGCCGTCGGCTATTGCCGCTGTGGCGTGATCTCACCGCGGCGGTCCCGGAGATCGTCATGCCCGTCGATGCGCGGCACGGCTCGGATCCGGCCACCCGGCTACTGCGGATGACTGTGGAGATTCGCGACGCAATGCTCCACCTAGGCGCTTATCTCCCGGCCGAAACCGATGAAACGCAACGCAATACCGTGCGAGAGCCCGCATCGGACCGGGGGACTACCGATTACGCCCATCGGCTGATCCGGGCGGCGCAGGCCAGAAAGGCGGGCCTACCGCCCGCCGGCACCGGCGCACCATCGCTATCGCCCGTGGTCGCACACGATTTCGACGCCGAGCTCGCGCACCTGGTCGACCTGGCCCGCATTTGGCCGCAGGCCAAGGCCGGCGCCGGCAGCCGCCCCGGTCCGATCGTCGGGGCGCCGCAGACGTGGCTTGCCGCGCGAGAACCGTTGCCCGGCTGGATCAACCCGGTCCGCCGAACACGACGACGCAAGAATTTCTGGATCCGGCCGCGTTAGGCACGACCGCTTTCTCGTGCGGCCGCGTCGTCAGCGAGGGGAGCAAGCTGCTGCTCGACAGGTGGTGACCGAGCATCAACGACTCCGATCCGTTGGGTGCCCTGCGGTTGCGGGCATGACGGATTACGTCATATCGACCGCGCAAAGTGTCGATTCCCGGCGGATTCCCGGCAGCAGGGGGCGGGGCGTGCGGCGTCTATCCATACTCGGTCCCATCCGTTCCAAGAAGGAGTGAAAGATGCTGACTGTCCTGCCCATCAGGTACGTCTCCGATGTGGAAGCGTGCCGTAAGTTCTACGCCGGCCTCGGCCTTGTGTTCGATTCGAATGCGAGTCTCGATGTGTGGGCACAACTCTCGGCCGATGCCGGAGCGGTCGGGTTGCACGATTTCAGGGTGTCGAAGGGACGCCCGGTCGGATCGGTCGAACTCGGGTTCGCGACCGATGAGAAGCTGGAAGTAGTCGCGGGCCGGTTGCGCGAGCAGGGTTACGACTGTGAGATCTTCGACGAGGACTTCGGTCGCAGCTTGCGGGTCGTCGATCCGGACGGCGTGACGATCCAGATCCAGGAGATCGACATAGACGTTGCCAGAGCATCCGAGTCGGCCTTGTCAACGCACGCGCCGAGCGAGTAACGCCCGGGCACCGCAACTTTCCGGCTGCCAGCGGACAGTAAATCCCTCAACAGGCCTGGATCGACGTCCGCACCTGTGCCTGCGCGGGCAGGCTCTGACCGGCTTGCGTGAGCCCTGACCGGGACGCCCGAGACCGATCAACAGCACATCCGCGACATCGGCGGCAAGATCGCGGCCGGGCGCTGGTGGTCGAGATCGTCTTGATAAGCCTGGGCGTTCTTGCGTATGCGATCGAGGTTGTCCAGCTGGTCGTCGGTGCGGGCGTGTTCTTCGTGAATGCGCGATCGCGGCCATAGGTTTCGTGTTAAGAGTGATTCGTGGTGGAGGCAATCGAGCCGGTCGGCAGTTCGGGCGCGGGCGACGCGGTCTGGTTGCGTCTGGAGGATCAGGTGCGCTGGTACGCAGACAAGAGCCGGCGAGCCCAAAAGGCTTACAAGCAAGTAAAACTCGGTCAAATCGCGGTCGGTGCGATCGTTCCGGTGCTTGCGGCGACGGGTGTGGCGGGCTACGTCACGGCCATCGTCGCCGCGGCGGTGGTCATCGGGGAAGGGGCGCAACAGCTGTTCCAGTGGCAGTCCAATTGGATCCACTTTCGTACGGCCGCGGAAGCGCTCAGGCATGAGCGGTTTCTCTACCTGGCCGAAGCCGGTCCCTACACCGGAGCGGACCGACGCCGGATACTGGCCGAACGGATTGAGGCGCTTACTGCCGGGGAGAACAGAGCATGGGCCGTCGAGCGGGTGGGTCCGAACCGGTCGAATCCGGCCGCGGGGAACCGGGCGCCGGTAGACTGAGCCCGTGGGGGCGTCCCGAGGCGCTGGGTCCAGTTCTTCTGTGAGGCAATGGAATGCGCATCCGTGCCGGTGGGTCGGTATTTCTCAGCCATACCTCCGACATGGCCGGATATCCGGCGGACCGATCGTTCGTACAAGTAGCTGTCGACGCGGTGCTGAAGGCCGGTTTGCGGCCGGTCGATATGAGCCACTTCGCGGCATCCAGCGACGTCCCGGCCGAGTATTGCGAGCGGCGGGTCCGTGAATGTGATGTCTATCTGGGTCTGATCGGCTTCCGGTATGGCAGCCGGGTACCGGGAACCGTCGAGGACCTCTCGTATACCGAACTCGAGTTCGCCGCCGCGACGCGGGCGCGTATCCCGCGGATCATTTTCGTATTGCACGAAGACGCGCCGATACCCGTCCGGCTGCTCGATCGCGACCGCGACGATATCGATGCCTTCCGGTACCGGCTGCAACATGCCGGACTGATTGTCCGAAAATTCGAGTCGGCGCAAGACCTGGGCGCGGCGGTACTGCACGCCCTGTATGAACTCCGAAACGAACACCTGGCCGCCGAAAACGTTTCGGACTTCCCGTCGGTTACCGCGCGTCGGCCGTGGATGGCGCCGCCGCTGGACCGCATGGTCGAACGCCCGGAACTCGGCGGTTGGCTGATCGATGCGCTCTGCGCCCCGAGCCCTGTCGACGTCGGGTTGACGACGGGGCTGCGCGGCGCGGGCGGGTTCGGCAAGACGATGCTCGCCAATTGGGTTTCCCACCAAGCGGAAATAAAGCAGCGCTACCCGGGTGGGCTGCTGTGGGTGGCGCTCGGCCAGGAGGTGCACGGCGCGGACCTGGCCGAGCGCATCAATGACATCGCATATCTGTTGGATGGGAAGCGGCCGTCGATCTCGGAACCTGATATCGCCGGTGCGGAACTGGGCCGGCTACTCGACCAGCGCCCGCCGGTGCTGATGGTCGTCGATGACGTATGGGAGGAATCGCAGCTACGGCCGTTCCGCTATGGCGGGCGGGAATGCACCCGGTTGGTTACCACCCGCATACCAGACATACTGCCGAGCCGCTGTGTGAGCATTCCGGTCGATGAGATGTCCACCGCGCAGGCAGGCGAACTGGTCGGCAGTGGCATCGACGGGCTCGCGACATCCGTCGTCGACGGGTTGATCCGAGCGGCGGGCCGGTGGCCGGTGCTGCTCAACCTGATCAATGGAGCGCTGCGCCACCGGGTTTCCAGGGGGGAGTCCCCGCAGCATGCTGCCGCGGATGTGCTGGGGCTGCTGGCGAAACAGGGACCTTCGGCACTCGATACCACCAGGTCCACGGAGCGAGCGCGGGCAATCGAAGCGACTATGAACGCAAGCCTGCGTCTGCTCGACCGCGAAGACCTGGGACGCTACCTCGATCTGGCAATCTTTCCGGAAGACGTGGAAATCCCGATTCCGGTGCTGGAGATGCTGTGGCCGGGCCGTCGGGGCGATGCGCTGTGCGGGGAGCTGGTCAACCTCGGGCTGGTTGCGGACTATCGGCTCGACCTTCCTGGCCCTCGGTTGATTATCCACGACGTGATCCGGGCATACTTGCGCGCGCACCGCAGTCCGGCGCAACTGCGAGACGCGCATGCCCGCTTGATAATGGCGGTGCGCGCGCGATTGCTGCTGTCCCAGCAGACCCCACCGACGCCGTGGTGGCTGTTGCCCGCGGAGGATTCCTACCTCTGGCGCTTCGTGCCGTACCACCTCGCCGAGGCAGACCTGATCGACGAACTGGCCGCCTTGGTCTGTGACCTGCGTTGGACCGAGGCGAAAACCCGGCTGCTCGGTTCGGTGATCGGTGCCGCGGCCGATGTGGCACTGGTGGACTCCGGTGTCGCCAACGCGCTGTACCACGTGCTCAACCGGTCGTCCCGTCTGCTGGAACCGATACCGCCGCCTACCGCGCTGGGCGCGACGCTGGCCAGCCGAGTGCACGGAATACCCGCGCTGACAACGGTTTTGGACCAGTACCTGCCCTGCCTGCCCGCCCCCCGGCTGGAGCCGCGTTGGCTGCTACCCGACCGGGTCACGTTCGAGGACACCACAAGCGTGGCGGTCGGCGCGGTGACCAGTTGCGCGTTCTCCCCGGACGGCGTGCTGCTCGCGACCGCGTGCGGCGACGGCACGATCCGATTCTGGCGCACTGCGGATGGATCCCTGAGCTCGATACTGCCCGGCCATGCCGGTGAGATTTTCTACTGTGTCTTCGCACCGAACGGCCGGCTGGTCGCGGCCGCCAGTACCGACGGCCGGGTGTGGCTGTGGGACCTGGCCACCCGCACGCTGTGGACCGTCCTCGTACACGCCGAGTGGGTGACCAGTTGCGAGTTCTCCCCGGATGGACGACTAATCGCGACGTCCAGCGATGACGGTGTCGTCCGGCTATGGTCGGTCGCCGACGGCACCTTGGCCAGTACCCTCACCGGTCACACCGGCCGGGTGACCGACTGCGCGTTCTCTCCGGACGGAACCCGCATCGCCACCACCGGTTTCGACACCACGGTGCGCTTGTGGGAGGTGGCCACCGGCCGGCTCGAGCTGGTGCTGCGTGGTCATCGCAACAATGTGTGGGGCTGCGCGTTCTCCCCGGACGGTGCGCTGCTCGCGACCACGGGGCACGACAGCACCGTCCGATTGTGGCGCTGCGCCGACGGGACGGAATCGGCGGTGCTGACCGGACCCGACATGTGGATGCGCAAATGCGCATTCTCCCCGGACGGAACGCTGCTCGTCGCCGCCGCGGGAAACGGGGTGGTGCCGCTGTGGCGGGTATCGGACCACACCGAGTACGGCGCCATGACCGGGCATACCGACTGGGTCCGCGAGTGCCACTTCTCGCCGGACGGAAACCTGGTGGCCACCACCGGGTTCGACGGAACAGTACGGCTGTGGCAGGTGGCGGACTGCACCGCGCAGCTGGTACTCGGCGGTTCGTCCACCAGGGTGAACGGTTGCGCGATATCCCCCGACGGGAAAACACTCGCCGCAGTGGGCAACGACCAGACCGCGCGGCTCTACGACGTGTCGAGCGGACGCGAACTGGCCACGCTCCGTGGACACGTGGACTGGGTGCGCGACTGCGCGTTCGCTCCTGACGGAAGCCTGCTGGCAACCGCCGGCAGCGACGGTGTGGCGCGACTGTGGGACATCGACTCCGGGACCGAGTGGGCCACGCTGCACGGCCATTCCGACCGGATCCGCCGCTGCACCTTCTCGCCGGACGGCAGGCTGCTCGCCACCGCGAGCAGTGACCGCACAGTCCGCCTGTGGGATGTCGATGCCCGCCGCACGGTGAAAGTGCTTACCGGTCACCAGGAGTGGGTGGAGAGCTGTGCTTTTTCCTCGGATGGAAACCTGCTCGTGACCACCGGTTTCGACATGCAGGCCCGAGTGTGGCGGGCTCCCGACTGGGCCGAGGTGGCCGTGCTGTCGGGGCACACGGACAGTGTGACCCACTGCGCCGTTTCGCCGGACGGAGCGTTGCTGGCCACGGCTTCCGACGACCAGACGACACGAATCTGGCGGATCGCCACTGGTGCGAGCGAGACTGTGCTCGAGGGCCACACCGGATGGGTCGAGAACTGTGCGTTCTCGCCGGATGGCGGCCTGCTCGCCACAGTCAGCAGTGATCAGACGATACGGCTGTGGGACCTCGCCACCGGTCGGTGCCATTGCGCGCTGCGGCTGGCCGCGCCACTGCTCGGCGTCGCCTGGCATCCGGACGGTACCTGCCTGTGCGCCGTCGGAGACGCCGGGATCTACCTTCTCGCGTACCGGAGATGACGCCATGGTTCACGACCGAGATCCTGGCACCGGCTGCGCAGACGGACGTCGAATCTATATCCACCGACACACATTGCGCTGCCTCATAATTCAGGCACCCGAACTGGGCCCGGAGGTGTGCGATGTGCTGGCCGTGGTACGCGCTGCGAAGCTGATCCACCATCACCTCGTCGAAACAGGCGGCCTCCTCGGCTTGGTGCGCCCGGTGATCGCGGACCGGTTCGACGACTCGTTCTCCTGGAAGGCGCCGCTGTCGTCGCTGTTGCACCGACTGGCGTACCGTCCGTGCTTCCCGCGCGACCGCGGGGCCGTGTGGCCGGTACTCCAACCGGAGGAAGGCGTGATAGCCACGTGTACCGAGGCCGGTTACTACACATTTGCCACTGGAGAGGCCGCGGCGGAGCGCATGTTCGCCGATCATGTACCGATGGGAGAACTGCAGCAACTGCTGGCCGCCGGTCGAGGGCCGGGCGATCTCACCATCATCAAGGGGAGGAGCTTGGCTCGCGTCGACCCACGGCTCGGAGTGGGCCGGGTGGGCCGTCGGTACGCGGCGGCACTGGCCGCCGGTTCGGCCGCCGGGCACCGGACAGACGAGGTCGACGCACACAGCCGTGCCGACTGTCTGGCACGGGTGCAACAGCTCGCCGATTCGGTGCTGCCCAGCGCCACCGCTGACGAACGCCGGGTACTCAGCGACCTGACCGCTTCGCTGGCGCGTTCCTTCCAGCTGATGAATAGCCTGTAGCGGGGATGGGCAGATGACCGATCACATCAAGAACGTGGAATCCCACAGGCGTAGCCAGGCGGGGCACTCGAATACCGCTCGGGCGCTGGACACTTTGGATGCCCGGCTGCGGATGTGGGAGCAGGAGCGCGGCTATTCCGGTATCGCCGTAATCGCACGCGGTGGGGTGCGGGAGTTCGAGGGTTGTTATGGGCTGGCGAATCGGTCCGAAGGCATTCCCGTCAGTACGGAAACCCGTTTCGGTTTGGCGTCGGTGACGAAGATGTTCACCGCCGTCGCTGTGGCCCGTTTCGTCCGCAGCGGGCTGGTCTCCTTCGACACCGCGGTACGCGACATCCTCCCCGCCGGCCGCCGACCGACCACGCTGCGCCCCGATGTCACCGTCCACCATCTGCTCAGCCATACCTCCGGTATCGCGGACTACTTCGAGGAGGGCGAGGACTACGCAGCGTTATGGACGGACCGCCCGAACTATCGGATCCTGTGCCCGGCGGACATGCTTTCGCTGTTCGCGAACCTTGCACCGCATGGGCGACCCGGACAACGCTTTCAGTATTCCAACGCGGGCTTTGTCCTGCTCGGGCTGATCGTCGAGGAGATCGCCGGGGTGCCCTATCCCGACGCGGTCGCGGAGTCCGTGTTCGAACCCGCCGGCCTCACCTCGACCGGTTTCTTCGCTTTGGACGAGGTGCACTCGCACGTCGCCATCGGCTACCTGCCGCCACGAGAGGCGGGCGGGCCGTGGCGGTCGAACATCTACTCGATCCCCTCGATGGGTGGTCCCGACGGCGGAGCCTTCGCCACCGCCGCCGACCTGGACCGGTTCCTGCGCGCCTATGCCGACGGCACTCTGCTGGGTGACCAGTTGCGGGCCGCCATGCTCACGCCTCGCTGCGTGGTGCGCGACGGTGTGGAGGTGGGCTACGGGGTGTTCCTCCACGGCGGCGGACGATTCGGGCACACCGGCGAGGACCCCGGCTGTGAGGTGATGGTTCAGCACCTGCCGGAGTTCGACACCAGCGTTGTCGCGCTGTGCAACATGAACGGCTATGCCCATGAAATCGGTGACCTCATGGTCGAGTTGGTGCTGAAGGGTTTTTCGAGCCGGTAGATCTCGGGTGCGAGGTGGGGCAGGTAACGGGGCGGTGGTGTGGGAGCTGGGCGGCCACGGGGCTGCTGTCGCGGCTGGCGGTGCGGTTGTCCCGCCGAGCCACAGCGGGCCGGACATTCGACTGGTTACGAGAACTGGTCGCGGCATGCGACCTCCTCGGTGTGCAGCGGAGTGTCGTGATCGAATCCGACCAGCGATATATAGCATTTCGGCATCAGTGCCGTGGTCTCGACCATCGTGTTGTTCGGATTGATCCACTTCATCAGGACCAAGGCATGCCCGCGGGTCACGGCCGGTCCGACCGCACTAGATGTACCTGGACATAGGACGGTTCGACTCCGGGCACCGACATCTTCGGATCGGCCGGTAAGGGCCGCCGCGTATCGGAGCGTTTCTCGCTGTAGTTGCCAGCGCCGTAGAAGTGCCGTCGGCGCATACTCTTCGAAAGGTTTGCGCGATGACCATCATGTCCTCGACAGCACGGTGTCTCGGGTTGGTCATCTTGCTGCTGGGACTGACCACACCGGCCGCGGCGACGCCGACGGCTCCGGGACTGGGGCACGCGGGTCGCTGGCTCACCGACGAATTGGGCCGGGTAGTCACCTTGCACGGCGTGAATATGGTCTACAAGTACCCGCCGTATTTCCCCGCAGCGGGAGGTTTCGGCGAGAGCGACGCCCAGTTCCTGGCGGAGAGCGGTTTCAACGCGGTGCGGCTGGGTTTCGCATGGAACGCGGTCGAGCCGCAGCCCGGCGTTTACGACGACAACTACATCGCGCAGATCAAACAGACCCAGCAGCTGCTGGCCCGGTACGACATCTACAGCCTTGTCGATTCCCATCAGGACGCGTTCAACGCATCGGTGGGTGCGAGTTGGAGCGGGTTCCCCGACTGGGCGACGGTCACCGACGGGTTCCCCTTGCAGCCCGACCCCGGATTTCCGTTGGTCTACTTCACGAGCCCCGCACAAAATCAAACGTGGGCGAACTTCTGGCACGACCACGCTGCGCCCGATGGCGTCGGCCTGCAGGAACACTATGCGGCGATGTGGGCGCATGTCGCGCAAAGCTTCGTAGACGAGCCGTACGTGCTGGGCTACGACCTGATCAATGAGCCGTGGCCCGGTTGGGAATACCCGACCTGCTTTCCGCAGGGCTGCCCCCACTTCGAGCGCGGTGTACTCGCGCCGTTCGAAGCAAAAGTAATGAACGCCATCCGCCGAGTCGACCCGAAACATCTGTTGTTCTACGAGCCGTCCATCACCAACGATTTCGGTACGCCGGACTGGATGCCGAATCCCACGGGGGATCCGAACGCGGGGATGAGTTTTCACGACTACTGCTTCGGCCCGATCGACACCTGCGTGAGCAACGGATTGGCTCGCGCCGACCTCGAGGGTGTTGTCGGGCTGATCACCGAGTTCGGCGCGACCAAAGATTGGGCGAAGCTGACTCGTCTCACCGATACATTCGACGACCACATGGCTTCCTGGTTGTTTTGGTCCCAACCGCAGGATCAGACACGTGGTCATCCCCAGGAGCCACCGACCGGCCCCAACCTGATGGACCCGGCGATCGTCCGGCCATATCCACAGGCTGTCGCAGGCACCCCGCTCCAGTGGCATTACGACAGTGCGACTGGGACGTTCACCCTCCGATACAGCGCCCGCCGCGCAGATTCCGGTCAACCGTTCCCCCGTGATGCCCGGACCGAGGTATATCTGCCACAGAGCAACTACCCCGACGGCTACCAGGTCGAAATCCAGGGCGCCGATATCGTGTCGGTACCCGATGCCCGGCTACTTCAACTCGCCACCAGCCCCGGACAGGACACGGTGACGGTGACGGTGACGCGACGGTGACCGGCACCGAGGCCACCTGAGGTTCTCACCGACAGCGTTCGCCACGATGTCGAGTGTCTCCCGGCATCAGTCGGTCCTTCCTGCCCAAGCATCAGGTTCGGCGGGTCTGGCCATGATCCAGTAGCTGAGCTTCCGCCGCGACGGCGTGATCCGGTCGCTCTCGGCGCGCCCCTGGTTGAGGTATTCCGTCGCTCGAGGACAGGCCGATTGTCCGGAACGGTCTCGGGGATGTCGGTCTAGTGGCCCCTGGCCACTGCGGCGGTGTTGCCCAGCTGACGGCCCGCCCACTCGGGGTCCTCGTACTCGCGATCGACCTCGGTAGCGCCGCCGGCGCCGATGGCTGAGCGGGTGGTATCGAGGACGAAGTTGATCACGGCTTCGGTGGCGTCGCCGTGGCGCTGTTCGTGCAGCAGGTCGTGCCCGGCGCCTGCGAACTCACGCATATCGATATTGCCGCGAGCCCGTGCCCACTCTCGGATGGGTTCGATCGGCGCGATCCGATCGTCGTCGCCGTGTAAGAGAAGTGTCGGCAGGTTGGGGATGTCGATGTTCCGCGTCGCGACATCGCGGGGTGTTCCGCACAGGATTGTCGCCGAAAGTGACTGCATTTCCTCGGTATTCGACTGTAGGGCGATCACACCGGCGCCTGCGCCGAGTGAATGGCCCATGAGTGCCAACGGCTCCGGGTGCGCGCTGCGGGCACGTGCGACGAGCAGCCGTGCGTTCGCCGCGAGATCGGTGATCGGTGCCAAGGTGTCGGGATCGCCTTCGCTCAGGCCGTGACCGGGGTGGTCGAGCGCCCACACCTCGATGTCGCGTCGGCCCAGTGCCCGGCCGAAGCGGTGGTAGTCCGCGCTCTGCTGTCGTAGGCCGTGCAAGAAGACCACGACGGCACGAGGGTTGTGAACCGGCCATATTCGGTAGTGCACGCGGCCGCCGACGCCATCGAAGAACATGCGGAATATTCTGACATGAATTAGGTTAGGCTAAGCTGTGTCGATGGTCACCTGAATATCGCTGTGGTCGAATGACACTCGCCGTGCGACAGGCCTGCGGTGGGAGCGTATGCGCAGCGCGGCCAGTAGATGGACGAGCGGTAGCCGACATCGTTGAGACTCAGGAAGATCCCTTCCTGGTGGTCGCCCATCCTCGAGCCCGCTCCTGAGGGCTGGGTTCAACACTCCGTTGTGTCGGAAGTCGCATGCTGCTTGCCTGTTCGTCGCCCGTGCGGGTGTGCTTGTGATGTAGAGCGAGCCAGATGCGGTCGCGGGTGACCGGCAGGTCGGTGAAGCGGATTCCAGTGGCGTCGCGCAGCGCGTTGGCGAGGGCAGGCGCTACTGGGTTGAACGGGCTTTCGCTCATCGATTTGGCGCCGAGGGGGCCGATGGCATCGCTGGTTTGCATGAAGGTGACCTCGGTCCGTGGGACATCGGCGTAGGCGGGAAGTCGGTAGCGACGAAACGCTGCGGTGGTGACTTCGCCGCGGTCATCGATGCGGACGTTCTCGAATAGCGTTGCGCCGAGAGCTTGAGCGACGCCGCCTTCGACCTGGCCGCGACACTGCATAGGGTTCATGACCTTGCCCGCGTCGGCGGCGTGGACACTGCGCAGGATGCGGAGTTCACCGGTGTCAGGGTCTACGGCGACCTGGAAGAGTTGGGCGTTGAACGCGACCGAACGTGGGGTGCCGCCCCAGTGGCCGTCGGCGGCGAGAGTTCGGCCGTCCGAGGCGGCCAAAGAATACAACTCCGTCAACGGAACACAGCGCTCGCCGCAGAGCACGGCTGTTTCGGTCAATCGGCAGACAGAGCGGTCGAGCCCGAAATATGCGGCGGTGAAAGAACATAACTGTTCGGCGAGCGCTGCCGCCGCATGGAGTACGGCCTTACCCGCGACTACGGTTCCTGTGGAGCCGAACGCGCCGGTGTCGTGCCGTACGACATCGGTATCTGACTGCCGGATCGCGACGCGCTCGGCGGTGGTGGCGAGTTCCTGCGCGGCGATCTGCCGGTGGACGGTGGTGGTGCCGTTGCCGAATTCGGCTGTCCCGACGGCGAGGTCGTAGGAACCGTTGGCCAGCAGGCTGATTCGGGCATCGGCGAAGTGCCCGCCGGGCGGGCCGGTTGCGATCATCGACAGCGCGGTACCGGTGCCGGTGAACCAGCCCTCCGGAGCGGGGGGAAACGGCTCGGCAAGCGCTTGCCGGATGATGCTGAGGCACTGGTCGAGCCCGTAGCTGGCGATATGCAGATCTTCCTCGTGCCCGCCGGGTGTGATCATCGGTTCGCCGGGGCCGATCATGTTGAGTTCACGGAAGGTCAGTGGGTCGATGCCGAGTCGTCGGGCGAGTTCGTCCATTACCGACTCGATGGCGAACACGACCTGTCCTAGTCCGTAGCCGCGAAAGGCGCCTGCCGGAACGGTGTTGGTGTAGACGGCATAGCCGTCGGCTTTCTTGTTCGGGCACCGGTAGACGGCCAGTGATTCACCGACAGCGTGGAAAAGCACTGCCGGACCATGGTTTCCGTACGCTCCGGTATTCGACACCACCCGCGCTTCGATGGCTGACAGCGTGCCGTCGCCGCGTGCCCCTGCTTTGATCCGGATGATGAACGGATGCCGGGTTGTCGCGCCGTAGAACTGTTCGGCGCGTGTGTATTCGAGCTTGACCGGCTGCCCGAGCCGTAGCGCGGCAAGAACGACGATGTCCTCGACGAGCATCTCCTGCTTGCCGCCGAAGCCACCACCGACACGACCTGCCACCACGCGCACGCGATCGAGTGGAAGGTCGAAGAGTGCGCAGAGCGCGCGGCGGGTCAGAAACGGTGTCTGGGTACTGGAACGCACATTCAGTCGGGCGTCGTTGTCGAACCATGCGACCGCGCCATGTGTTTCGAGGCTGGCGTGCTGGACCCGCTGAGTGCGGAAGGTCTGTTCGTAGACGATCGCGGTATCGGTGAATCCGCTCGCTACGTCGCCTATCTCGCCGTGTACCTCGCCGACGACATTGTTTTCGGGTCGGGCGATGCGGGCCATGGCGGCGTCCTTGTCGTGGACTATCGGAGCGCCGGGCCGCATCGCCTCTTCCGGGTCGAGGACGAAGGGCAGTTCTTGGTAGGTGATGTCGATGCGCCGACACCCCTCCTCGGCGGCGGCTTCGCTGTCTGCGACGACGGCGGCGACGCGCTGTCCGACATAGCGGACGACGTCGTCGAGCACGCGGGTGTCGGCGGGGTCTTCGTCCGGGTGCTCGTGGCGAGCAGTGGAGTAGTGCTTGGCAGGCGCGTCGCGGTGGGTGAAGACGGCCTGCACGCCGGGGACACGCAGCGCATCCTCGATGTCGATGCGCAGAATCCGGGCATGGGCGTGTGGTGAGCGCAGCAGTTTCATGTGCAGCAGACCCGGGATGTCGACATCGAAGGTATATCGGGCGGTGCCGGTAACCACCTGAGGTCCCGCTGGTGCGCCGAGGTTGCGGCCGACGGCCGCACCCGCCTCTGGATCCTCGGTGTGCTCCACGCCCCGGATCGCGTCCTCGATCGCCCGATAACCCGTGCAACGGCACAGGTTTCCTTTGAGTGCCCGTGGTAGATCGGCGAGCTGGGTTTCGTCGAGGGCGGCGGTGGTCATGAGGAAACCAGCTGTGCAGAAACCGCATTGGAATCCCTGTGCTGCCAGGAACCGTTGCTGCACCGGATGAAGTTCCCCGTCGCGCGCCAAGCCCTCCACCGTGGTGACGTGCCGGCCCGCAGCGCGGACCGCGGGATAAATGCAGCTGTGTACTGGTGCGCCGTCCACGTGCACGGTGCATGCGCCGCAGTCGCCCGCATCGCATCCCTTCTTCACGCCGAACCAGCCGCACTCGCGCAGGTAGGTGCGCAGGCACTGGCCGGGGCGGGGTTCATTGCCGAAGGGCTGGTCATTGACGTTGATCTCGAAGCTCATGTCAGCTCATTCCTGATCTCTTCGGCCAACCGCAACGTCATGTGCTTGCGCCATTCCGGTAGGCCGTGGATGTCGTCGAACCACGCGTTGTCAGGGACGGCTGCGTCGATCGCAGTGGCGAGTTCGGCTCCGCCTGGTGGTAGTGGGAACCTGACGAGGATCGGTCGGGTGGTTGAGGCGGTGACGGTCAGCTGTAGTGAGCCGTCGACGTCGTGGGTGCCGATCACCAATACGCCGGAGCGACCAAGGCCGTACAGCGATGCCTGCCGGAAGGCGGTCCGGCGAGCGAGCGCGGCGGCAGGCAGTGTGATCGAACGGAGAAGTTCGCCCTCCCGCAGCGCGTTTTCGCCTGCGCCGGTGACGAATTCGGCGACCGGGAGGCGGCGCTGTTCGCCGGTGGGGGACCACAGCAGACAGCTGCCGTCGAGAGCGGCGGTCAAGGAGATCATCGGCCCGGCGGGCAGGGAGTTACACAGGTTTCCCCCGACGGTGGCCATGTTCCAGATCTTGAACGAGGCCAGGAACGCGTGGCAGCACTGCGTGAACAGGGTGCGCCCGGTGAAGCGGACGAGTTGAGCGATAGTGCAGGTCGCCGCGATCTCCAGATCACCACCCGGCAACCACTTCAACGGCGTCCATCCGGTGCGGCTCAGATCGATGAGCCTGCGTAAGTGCGGCTGGGGTTCGGAGAACAGGTAGGTCCCGCCTCCGAGCCATGCGTCACCGGGTAGCCAGCCGGAGTGCGTGCGGGCATCGCGCACCTCGGCCACAGTGTTCAGGTCCATGCTTCGGCGCCGTCCTCGTGGGTTGGTGCATTCGATTCAATGCGGTGGTCAGGGCGGTGCCATCGGCTGCGGCACACAGAAAAGCCGGTCGCGTGGCGGCGATTGTCGGTTGATCGCACAAGAGACCGCGGGCCGCTGATGGATCTACGATGCGGTGATCGACTGTCGGAGCGGACCGTGCGAGAGGAGCAGATCATGCGGGTAGATGACCTGCTTCATCTGGAATCGATAGGACTGCACCTGGTTTGGGGAGATCCCGGGCTGCTGCGCCGTGAGGTCACCGGGGTGACGGCCACAGACTTGCGGGATCCGACGGCATACCTGCAGTCCGGCGAGGTCGTCCTCAGCGGCCTGGTCTGGTGGACACCTCGCGGTGGTCGTAACAAAGCCGATCAATTCGTGGCAGCTCTGCGCAACGCCGGCGCGGTGGCCCTGCTCGCAGGTGTAGTCCGGCACAACGGCGTGCCCGCCGAGATCGTTCGAGCCTGCCGGGAACAGCAGATCGCGCTAGTGGCGGTTCCGGCTCACACCACGTTTCGAACCATCACCGATGCGATCTACGTGCGCCGCTGGAGTGATCTCAGCTCGCCCACAGATCTCGCGCTACCCGACAACGTTCCGCAGTCGCTACATCGGCTCGTCCGCGACGAGGTGGCGCCGGACGTTCTGCTCGATCGGATCTCCACATACCTCGGTGGCCTGCCGTGTGCCTTGGTGACCGCGAGCGGGCGGACGATCGCTCGCTGCTCTGGTGCGTCCGAGTCTGCTCCCGCTGCAATCGCCGATAGTCTCCGGCGCGCGGACAGCGTGAATCAGCAGATCAAATCCGCGGATGCGCCATATGACGCGTGGTACCTGCACCTGCCAGTCGGGCGGGAGGCACCGCCGCTGATGCTGCGGGAAGTCGCCGAGGTACTGCGCCACTACCGGGAGCTATCGATGCAGGCCCACGCCGCCGGGCAATTGGCCGTGGAGGATCTCTTGGCCGAGCTCGACGACGCGATGTCCGAGCGCGCATCGCTGGCGCTGGCGATGCGTGCCTGCGGTATGGCCGAACAGGGCCGATATCGGGTGATCAGTGCCGCGACGGTGCCGTATCGACGGGTCGATTCGGTCGCGGCGCTACGAGAGTTGGTCTCCCACATCACCGATCGACCCTTTGTCGTGGGCAGCCACGGCGCGCAGGCCGTCGCGATCATCGGCGATATCTCGAATCCGGTCGAGCTAGTGCGATCTGTCCATGACCTTGTGCAGTCCTGCGATCCAGGGACGAGCATCCATGTCGGCGTCGGGTCGGCCGCAGGCACCGCCGAAGAACTCCGCGACAGTTTTGTCCGGTCGAATCACGCACAGCGAGCCGCTGCTTCGCTCGGTCGAGACGTGGCCGCCGCCGAGGACCTCACAACGCTGAATGAACTGCTGGCCGGGGTGTCCGCGCCGGTCCGCGCCGCCTACAGCACCCAGGTTCTGGGCGCGCTGCTGGAACCAGGCGCCTCGCACGCTGGACTCCGCGCAACCTTGGCGGCGTTCCTTGACCACAACGGGTCATGGACCAAAACCGCCGAAGCGCTCTATCTGCACGTCAACACCGTCCACTACCGCATTGAACGCATCGAAAAGCTCACCGGCCGTGACCTTTCCAGTCTCGCCGATCGTGTCGACGTGCGCGCTGCTCTACTCAGTGCCGCCGCCACCGAGCCAGACGACTCGATCCGACACGCATCCTGAACAGGTTGGTTGTCGCCAATCCCTGAGTGCGCCCGTCAGCGGCCGAGACCGCACGGCCAGACAGGGACTACTCGACGCCGAGGGTGACTTCGGTCGATTTGATGAGGACTTTGACGCGGGCACCATCGGCGAGGTCGAGGTCGTCGGCTGCGTCGCGGGTGATGGAGGAGGTGATCTCATCGCCTTGGTCGAGCCGGATTCGTACGACAGCCATCGCTTCACCGCGGGTGACCGAGATGACGGTGCCGTCGAGTTGATTGCGGGTGCTCAGTCGCATGGCGGCGAGTCTACGCAGCGATGCGCCCAGTCGGTGGGATGCGCCGCAGGTCCGAGACCTGGGGTGATTCCCGCCGCTACCGATGGAGGCTGCTGCCAGCAGGCAGGCGCGGGCTGAGTTCACGTGTGTCGAGGTGTTGACCGATCGGGAGGTTCGGGTGGCGGAGCAGGCTGTGTTCGGTGGAGGGTTGCGCCGGGGAGCTGCGGGGGAATCCCGTCCCACGGAGTTGGACGAAGCGATCGGCAAGGCTCGCCTCGAGTTGGAGTCCAATCGGGATCTTGTTCCGCAGGACTGGGTCTCTTACGCCGTTCGAGGCGCGCCCGGTCACGGGAGAACGCAACGTCGAGACGACTCAAGATGCCGTCCTCCCGCAGGGTGTCGAGTTCGTCGCGGTAGTAGAAGTCGGTGGCTTGGTGTTGTTCGACGAACGGTGCGACGCCGGTACCGGGACCGATCATGATCGCCGCAGCGCTGTACTGGAATCGGTTGCCGCCACAGACTTTCCCTCCTAGACCCCATCGACCACACCAACCAGAAGCCAACCCTAAGAACGCCCTGTTACCGGCTGGTCACACGTCTCACGTCGCGCCATTACGTTCACCTCCTCGCGCGTAGTTCGTAGTTGTGCGCGACTGAGAGCCACGTCACCTATATCCCGCCGCGCAGATCTGATTGGGTGGATGCCATGGCCGAGATCTGGTTGTTCTCCTACGGAACCCTGCGACAGCCCGAGGTGCAGCGCACTGTGTTCGGACGTGAGCTCGACGGACACTTCGACGAGATCGCCGGGTACGAGCTCGGCGAGGTGACGATCACCGATCCCGCGGTGATCGCAACCAGCGGCAGCGCACGCCACCCTGTTCTGCTTCCCGCAGACCGCGCCGCCGGGGTTCCTGGCACCGTGTTCGCAATTACCCCAACGGATTTGGCTGCCGCCGACGCCTATGAGGTCGCCGACTACACCCGCGTCTTGCTGCCTCTGGGTTCTGGCCGTCAGGCATGGGTGTACGTCCTCGCATCGGCAGCACCCGAGACAACGCAGAGCAGGTAAAATCCGCGCAGCGCCGCGCCGTGCGACGGTAGTCTTGGTGAATGAGCGCCGGGGTGACGCTGGACGAGCTTGTGAAAGCTATCGAACAGTGCGACATCGCCTCTGAAATGCGTTCCGACTCGGCAATGTTCAGCGTTTCCATATCTTCGACTTCGAATATCGAGGGGACTGGGACCAGTTTTCGCCCGACGTGGCGTAGGGCGCATCACGCTGGATAGGTGTGGATTTCGGTGGCCTTGAGTGCGGCCCACAACGGCGCTCCGATCTGCAGGCGCAAATCGGCGACAGTTGCGGGGGTGACATCGGCGAGAACGGATGGGCTTCCGTCGAGACGGACTCGGGTGGTGTGGGCGTGCTGTTCGAGCCCGATGATGGTGACCGGCCAGGTGTTTCGCGGGCTGCCTGTGGGTTGTTCGAGATGCAGGCTCACTGCGCTTGGAGGAAAGGCGACATGGACTGCGCCCTGGGCTGGTTCGGCCACGGTGAGCGTGCCGTCGTCGAGGTCGACGGTATTTCCGTGGGCGGTGCCGCGATAGAGATTGAGGCCCACCAGGTTTGCGACGTAGTCGGAGCGTGGTCGGCGCGCTACTTCACTGGGCGGTCCTTCTTGGACGATGACGCCGTTTTCCAGTATGACCAGGCGGTCGGCGAGCACCATCGCATCGAGTGGGTCGTGGGTGACCAGCACCGTGTGTCCGGTGTAGTCGGCGAGATGGTGGGCCAGGTCGGAGCGAACCTGCAAACGGGTGCTCGCGTCCAGCGCGGCGAGTGGTTCGTCGAGCAGCAGCAGCTGCGGGTCGGTCGCCAGTGCGCGAGCCAGGGCCACGCGTTGAGCTTGACCGCCGGACAACGCGCGTGGTTTGGCGTGTACGTGTTCCGCGAGACCGACCCGGTCCAGCCAATACTTGGCGTGGTCACGGGCCGCGCGGCGGTGCTGGCCGCGGGCGCGCAGCCCGAAGGCGACGTTGTCCTGGGCAGACATGTGCGCGAACAGCAGGTAGTCCTGGAACACAACGCCGACCGCGCGTCGCTCAGCGGGAATGAACAGCTTCGGCGGTGCGTCCCAGATGTTTTCGTCGAGGCGAATACTGCCGCTGGTGAGTGGGGTCAGCCCGGCCAGCGCCCGCAGCGCGGTGGTCTTGCCCGCTCCATTGGGACCCAGCAGTGCGACAACCTCGCCGGGTGCCACGGTGACGCTGACGTCGAGTTCGAATCTATCTCGGGTGACGCGTATTTCGGCATCCAGGGTCATAACGCACCTCGTGTCCACCGGTCTCGCAGCGCCGCGAGGACGACCACCGACACGAAAAGCAACACCAGGCTGAGCACGATCGCGTCCTCGGGATCGGTTTCCAGGGCGAGGTACACCGCCAGCGGCATGGTCGTCGTCTTGCCGGGGAAGTTGCCCGCAAAGGTGATCGTGGCTCCGAACTCACCGAGGGCACGGGCCCAGCACAGCACCGCGCCCGCGATCACACCCGGCATGACCGAAGGCAAGGTGACCCGCCGGAAGGTCAGCCAGCGCGATGCACCGAGGGTGGCGGCGGCTTCCTCATAACGCGGGTCGGCGCCGCGCAGTGCACCTTCGACGGAGATGACCAGGAATGGCATCGCCACGAATGCTTCGGCCACGACAACCCCGGCGGTGGTGAAGGGCAGCGAGACGCCGAACCATTCGTACAAATGGCGGCCGACGATCCCGCGCCGACCCAAAACCAGCAGCAACGCGACACCACCGACAACCGGCGGCAGCACCAGCGGAACCGTCACCAAAGCTCGCACGAACCCGAGCCCTGGTAGCTCGCCGCGAGCGAGCAGCCACGCTAAAGGGATACCGAGCACGAGACAGACAACCGTCGCCAAGCTGGCACACACCAGCGATAGGCGCAGCGCCTGACCTACTTCGGCACTGAAAAGCCGATCGGGCATGCTGTGCCACGGTGCGCGCAGCAGCAGCCCAGCCAAGGGCAGCAACAGGAACGCCAAACCACAGACGGCGGGCAGCACGAGAATGAGCGGTCGTCGCCCTCGTGCTGCCCGCCGCCGCGCCGACGTCAAGGTCACGGGTTGTCGAATCCTGCCTTGGTGAACACCGTGTGGGCTTCGTCGGACTCGATGAACGTGACGAATGCGGCGGCGGCCGTGGAGTTCGGCGCCTTGGCCAGCGGTGCGATGGGGTAGTCGTTGATCGCCTTGTCGGCCTCGGGGAAATCGATGCCCTCCACCTTGTCGCCGGCGGCCTTGACATCGGTGCGGTAGACGAGCGCGGCATCGACTTCGCCGAGCGTGACCTTTGTCAGCACTGCTTTGACGTCGGCCTCGCGAGTGTCGGGCTGCGGGGTGACACCGGCGACCTCGAACACGGTCTTGGCGGCGGCACCACAGGGCACCTGTTCGGCGCAGAGCGCGATCTTCGGTTCGGTCTTGCCGAAGTCGGCGAGTCCGGTGATGTGGCCGGGATTGCCCTTGGGGACCGCGATCTCGAGGCGGTTGCGCACGAACGTCACCGGCTTGGCGGTGATATCGCCCGCGTCGAGGACCTGCTGCATGTTCTTCGGCGCCGCCGATGCGAACACATCGACCGGTGCGCCCTGTTTGATCTGCTCGGCCAGCGCCGAGCTCGCGCCGAAGCTGTAGACGACCTTGACGCCGGGATGCGCAGCTTCGAACTGCTTGCCCAGCTCGGTGAAGGTCCCGGTCAGCGACGCGGCGGCGAACACCGTCACTGTTCCGGAGATCTTGTCGGTGGGGGCTGGGTCGGACGTTTTGTCCGATCCGCAGCCGATCAATGTCAACGCGACGGTGCCGGTCAGGGCAATCGCACTCAGGGAACGAATCTTCCTCATCCTCATCAACTTTCCGGGATTTCAACAACAACATGAGTGGACTTGACCGACGCGACCGCGACGCTGCCGACCTCGAGGCCGAGCTCGTCGACCGATTCCCGGCTCAGCAGCGACACCAGCTTGAAGGGCCCCGCTTGCATCTCGACCTGGGCCATCACCGTGTCCTTCACGATTCGCGTCACGATCCCACGCATCCGATTGCGTGCCGAGACAGCCACCGTGGCTCCGGGCTCGGGCGCTTCGGAGTTGGCCCGCAGAAACTCCGCGAGCTCGTGGCCGCTGACGCCCTTGCGGCCGCTCTCCAGTTGGATCGCGGTCAGCCGGCCCTGATCGATATACCGCCGCACGGTGTCATCGCTGACACCCATCAGCACGGCGACTTCACTGATCCGCAGATTCGACACGAGTGGCAGCATATTGCCGTATCCACGGAATGTATAGCCATATGCAGGCGCTTCGGCGGATCGTCATCTATGCGGGCGCGCCGGTCGCTCGCGGTGAGAGTCGGCCAGAAGTCCGCGCAGGCGGTCGGCGCCACCGTGTCCGGTGGCCCGACTATGACCACCAGCTCCGTATCGCTCGACAACGCAAAACCACGAGCGCAGCAGGTCCTGGCAGTCATCCGAAAGCCATCGGGGAGCGGTGCGTGGGTGATGCCTGCCGATCGCCGTATCCGCGTGCGCGGGGCTGGGCTGGACGTCGGGCCGATCCTGATCGGAACATCGAGGCGGCCGCTGACCGGAGATCGGGGTTTTCCTGAGACGGACCGGGTTGGTTCGATACCTTCAGGCGGGGGTGTGGCGAAGACGGGTGAGGATGCGAGTGGTAGCGGTCGGTACAGAATCGGTCCCCGATCGGGTAGGCGGCGAGCCGCCGCCCGATGCCAGCGTCCAGCATTGGAACCCGTTCGTTCGCATCATATTTCGGTTCTGCTTTGTGTACTTCGGGCTGTTCTGCCTGGTGTACCCCCGGATCATCTCTGAGTTCCTCGGGCAGGCGGGCCGCTTACTGCCGGACTCGGCGCCGTTCTGGCCGGCACGCCTGTGGCGTCCCCTCGTCGAATGGACCGGCGAGCATGTGTTCGGCACAGACGCTGCCGCGCATGAGGATTCGATCAGCGGTGACCAGACGTTCCTGTGGGTGCTGCTGTTCTGCATGCTGGTCGTCGCGGTGATTGCGACTGTCCTATGGACAGTTCTCGATCGGCGCCGCCCGAACTATGTGGCGCTGAGCAGTTGGTTCCTGCTCTTGGTCCGGTTATGCCTCGCCGTGGAGATGCTGGTCTACGGGCTTTCCAAAGTCGTCCCCAACCAGATGCCGTCGCCCGCGCTGGCCAGGCTGCTCGAGCCATACGGGGATTTCAGTCCGATGGCCGTGTTGTGGAGCCAGGTCGGGGTGTCGCAGCCGTACGAGATCCTGCTCGGCACTGCGGAAGTGCTCGGCGGACTGCTGCTCTTCGTCCCGAGAACGACAACGCTGGGCGCGCTGCTGAGTCTGGTGTGCACGACGCAGGTGTTCGTGCTGAACATGACCTACGACGTCCCCGCCAAGATCCTGGCATTTCACCTGATGCTGCTGTGCTCGATCCTGTTGGCTCCGCAGGCGCGCAGGCTGGCGAATGTGCTCGTGCTCGACCGGCCCGCCGATCGCTCGACGCGTCGCCCGCTACTGCGCACCGTGCGCGGGAATCGGATCGCGGTGGGTTTACAAGCCGCGCTGGGCATCTGGCTGCTCGTCTCGGGCGTGTACTCGAGCGTGGACGCATACCGTGACCACGGCGGGGGCAGTAAGGAGCCACCGCTGTACGGGATCTGGACAGTGGCGGAATTCAGCCTCGACGGTCAGCGGATCCCGGCCTTGGTCACTGATGAGAATCGTTGGCAGCGTGTCGTTTTCGATCGGCAGAACGCGACTGTCCAGCGCATGGACGGCACGCTGGTGCCGGTGATCGCCATAGTCGACACCAGCGCACACACGATTGCCCTGGTGCTGCTACCCGCAGCACCCGGCGCGCAGCCGACGCCCTTGGGCGCCTTCACTTTCGACCAGCCCGCACCGGATCGCCTTGTCATGGCAGGACAACTGAACGGCCGGTCGGTGAGCATCGCCCTGCAACAGGTAGATCTGGGTACATTCCCCTTGCGCAGCCGCGGTTTCCACTGGGTCCAGGAGCAGCCGTACTTCCGCTGAGACCTCGTCCGAGCTCACGCCACCGCACGGGCAAAACACCTCCAACGGCGGCGAAGTGCGCGACTTGCTTTACCCACAACGCCGGCCACCGGGCGAGAGCTCATAGAAGTGGGGCCGGGTCGACCCCGAACAGGTCGCCCATGACTATTCGTCTTCAGTGGCGGTGAGGATGCGGGTTTCGCCTGCTGGGCGACGTCGGGTAGCGGCTGTGCCGGTGAGGGAATCGAGCTGGGTCAGGATCGAGGGGTCGCTGATCTTCTCGTCCTCGGCGAGCAGGAGCACCTTGCTCAGAATGATGCTTGTCATCCGGTCCTCGTCGGCGAACGGCAGGAACAGCCGCCGGTGCGCCGCGGCGCCGAACGAGGCAGGCACCACGCAAAGGTAGCCGCCCGGTTCGACGTGGATGCTGCCGCTGGTCAGATGCACCCGATAGGTCGCCCGAGTGCCGCGTACCACGGCCGAGTGCCCCTCGACGGTGACGCGGGCCGGCCCAAGGTCGGCAATGAGCGCCGCGAGCACCTGCGCCCGACTCGCCGCCTGCGCCGGTGACAGGTACGCCTCCGGCCCGGTGCCCGCGACCGACACCACCAAGTCCAGGTCTCGCATGACCTCGGAGAACACCACCGGCGAAACATCGACCAGCGGCACCGGCGTGCCACCGACGCTGCCTGATCCGGTCGGGGCGCCGTAGCGACCCGGGTCACGGTGGCCGCTGATCAGAAAGCGGACCTCACCGACCAGGACGTCCCCCATCCCGAAGTAGCCGTGGAAGTCGCAGCGCAGCGCCGCTATGAGGCCGTCGCCGACGATGCGGGTGGCCTGATGGTCGTCGTACTCACCATGGGTGAACCAGCCCCGACCGGACAGCAACTGGCCCGCCATCCGGCCGTTGACGGTCTGACCGGCGAACCTCCGCGACACATCGCCCGCCTCACGTTCGGCCGGAGTGAGCACATACAGCTCCCGGAACGCCTGCTTGACCGGCTGCCGTAGGCGACGTCGCACGATCTCCGCCTGCCAGTCGGCGAGCACCCCTCGCCCGTGCAGTTCGACGGGGTGGACGGCGGTGACCGGTCCGGTGGTGTCGACGTGGTCGAGCAGGTCGATCACGCCCGCTCGGTCACGCCAGAGCAGCGCGGGCAGCATCGCCGCACCGGCGGGCAGCGACAGCAGTCGGGCCAGCTCGTCCGGCGTCAGCGTCCCTGCGGTGGCGACCAGACGCTCCACCAGCCCGGTCCGCATTCGGCGAGCCTGGTCTCGCAGTCGCTCCTGGTGCTCGCGAAGCACCTGGTAGGCGGGGTCGGCGCGGACGGTGGCCGGTGGCGACTTCAGCGCCTTGCCCGCCCGGCTCACTGTCATCGTGGGGTCGGCGCCGTCGAACCGCAATGCGATCCGGTAGTCGCCGACCTCCGACTCCGTGGGGGTCGTGGTGGCGATGCGTGCCTCGCAGTCCCATTCGAGGCGGCTCGCCTCCGCAACACCGGCCACCTGCGCCAGGTGGTCGAGAGCGACCGCGATCGCGGCGGCGTGGCTGTGTCTGCGGTTGGGGCCGAGCTTGGCGCCTTTCTTCGCGGACTCGCGCAACGCCAGGTAGCGGTCGAGGACCGTCTCGTCCGGAGCGAGGGGCAGCATCCCGAACGCTGCGATGCCTTGCAGCGCGTTGTGCTTGACGCGTTTCACCACCTGGGCGCGGTTGCCACCGATGACCGCGGAGACCAGCTCATTGGGTTCGAGTTCCAGCAGGCGCCGGGCGGCATCCGCGCCGGCGTCCTCGATCGCGGCGAGGAGAACCGCCCGGTTCTGGCGGGTGGCTTCACCGACTGGCATCGCTCGGATCAGGCGCAGCAACGCAGCGGCGCGTTCCAGGCCGAACAGCGGTAGCAGCGTGTCAGCGTCGCCGGCGCGTAGCCGCCACTCGAACGCCCGGCGCTGCTCCTCCACCGGCCGATCCCGCAGCAGGTCGAGCAAGGCGGTGCGTTCCTCGTCGGTCAGTTCCGCCGCCCCGAGGTGATCGGCCACCCGCTGGTCGCCGTGCCAGCTCAGCGCCGCATGAGCGAATCGCAGACCGCGCGGTACCAGCACCTTGGGCAGCTCGTCCCAGTCGGCGGGGGCCGGTGCGGAGACGAGCCGCCAGGTCAGCGCATCCACGTGGTTCCGTACGGTGTCCGCGCAGGTCAGCGGCGGGCTGGTCGCGTCGCCGTTCGGCGAGTGGCCGATGATCGCGTAGCCGAGGTAGCGGTCGTCGGTGAAGGCCCGTTCGACCACGGTGGCGTCAAGGCCGCCGGCTCGGTGCAGCGTGTCGAGAATCTGCGCCACGCTCTCCCGGCGCAGGGTGCCGAGCGGCGTGAACACGAGGACCCGCAACAGGTGGATGTCGGCGGCGGCGATGGCTTGTTCCGCTATCTCGTCCAGCAGCTGCCGGTGCCGGACGTCGCTCCCCAAGGAGGCGGCGAGCAGGGATTTCCGGTGAGCTGTCGGCCACGGCGCGTCAAGCAGGCCGGTAACATCGTCCGGCCGGTCGACCGGGAAGCTGGTGTCGTAGAGGTCGTCGAGCTCCGAGACGATGTCGCCCAGGTGCGGTGCCAGGTTTCCGATCGTCTGGTCGTCGCCCTGCTCGATCCGGAGCCGGATCTCCTCGGCGGTGTCCCGCAAGCCCGCCAGGTCGCCGGCCTTCGCCAGGACCCGCGCCTGGTCCACCAGCCGCCACAGCGCCTCGCGCTGTTCGCGGACGACGTCGATATAGATCTCTGGAATGTCCACCGCGGTCAGCCTCCCGCCAGCGCGACCAGCCGCAGGAACACGACCGGCTCATCGAGCCGAAGGGCGACCTCCGCGTCCAGGTCGACGACCTGCCGTCCGCCGACGAAGACCACGAATGTCCCCACAGTGAAGGCCTGGTGCGCCCGGGTCACCTCCTCGGTCACGTCCGGGTCCGGCGGCGCCTGCTGCGGCATCTTGATCGCACCGGTGATGGCCTGCGTCCGGAGGTCGGCGTTGGACAGATACTGGCGGTCGAGGATCCGCCGACAGCGTGCCGCATCGGCGCGCAGCTCCCGGATCTGCTCCTCGACCGCACGCCGGATCAGCTCTCGCACTGTGGTGCGATCGTCGGCCAGCCGTACCAGCACCACCGGAAGGTCATCGCCGGGCATGCCGGGCACCCGGCTGCGCACCGCGATATCGACCATGTCCGCCACCATAAAACAGGGGTCTGACAGCGACCAGCCGTGAGAACGTGCGCCCATCGGTGTCGACTCGCTTGTAGCCGGTCCAGCCGTCAGGGATAAGTTCAGCCGCGGTTGACCGAGCGCTCCAGCGCCTGTTGCGCATTCGCGTCGAGTTCGTCGATGACATCGTCGCGACCCGCGAGGTACCTCAGCAAAGCCTGCTGAAACAGTCCGTCGAAAATGGCATAGGCCACCGGCGGTGTGACAGCGGGAGGTAGTCCGGTGAGGTCGGCGTACTTCTCGACCACTCGCCAGATCATCTGTTCGCGTCGCTGGTCGATATCAAGGACGTCGGCTCGGAACCCTTCTTCGAAGAGGCTCTGGTTGCGCAGGTCGTACCAAAGCCGGTGCATCGGGGCGTCCGTTCGCAGCGTGGTCGCCATCGCGGCGGCAAAGCCGTGCTGGAGCTCTTCGGCCGAGGTCGCGGTCGCTACGACCTCGTCGTAGCGAGTCACACACGCTGCTTCGTACTGCCGCACGGACTGGGTGAGCAGGTCCACCTTGTCGCTGAAGTAGTAGTGGAGCACACCATGGGAGAACTCCGAATTCTGCGCGATCTCGCGCAGGCTCGTCCGGGCGTATCCGAGTTCGGCGAGGGTCTGTAGCGCGGACGCGGCCAGCTGTGCCCGCCGTTCGGTGAACTTGTCCACCTGCCGGCGCGAGATCCGTTCGCGGTTCCGCTCCGTCACGTCAGTCACGGTGAACCTCCTGTCGGCTCTCGCTACCCGCGCCGTGCGAGCACCCGAACGAGTCTATCGCCGTGTGGCTGGGATGAGCTGTTCGAGGTCTTGACAAGTGTCCTAAAAAAACTTGACGGCTGTCAAGAAAAAGCTTGACGACTGTCAAGGGATTGATAGGGTATGGCGTACGTCACAACGGCCAGCGTTCGGCGTAACTGGCGACGACACCGCCAAAGGCTCATCTCGAAGAGGAGATCCACATGAGTTCTTATGACCTGACCGGACGAACGGCGCTGGTGACCGGTGGTGCGGGCGGCCTCGGAGCCGAGATGGCCGAGGCGCTCGCTCGCGCAGGTGCGGCCGTCGTGATCGCAGACATCAAGCAGGAGGCCGGGAGGGCAACCGCGGACGCGTTGAAGCAGTCCGGCGCCAAGGCCGCATTCGTCTCCCTCGATGTCACCGACGACGCGAGCTGGGAAGCCGCCGTTGCCGCGACGATTGCCGAACTGGGCGGCTTGGACATCGTGATCAACAACGCGGGGCTGGAAGTCACCGCGCTGCTGGCCGACCTGGATGTGGACGGAGCTCGCCGGATGCTCGAGGTCAATCTCCTCGGTCCGGCGCTGGGCATCAAGCACGCATTCCGGGCGATGCGTCCGGGCGGCCCGGCAGGCGCGGGTGGCGCCGTGGTGAACATCTCCTCGGTCGCCGCGACCATCGCGTTCCCGGGAATCGGCTGCTACTCGGCGACGAAATCCGGTCTCGATCGACTCACGAGGGTCGCGGCCATGGAGTCCGGCAAGCTCGGCTACGGCGTGCGGGTCAACTGCGTCTATCCCGGCTTGGTGGCCAATGAGATGGGCATCAAGCTCGCCAATGATGTTGTCGCCCTCGGCCTGTTCCCGAGCGCCGAGGAGGCCGTCGGTGCAGTCGTCGGCCTGACTCCGCTCGGCCGCCTCGGTGTCGCGTCCGAGACGGCTGACGCGGTGGTGTTCCTGGCGTCGGACTCCGCTCGCTTCATCACCGGCGCAGGCCTTCCGGTCGACGGCGGCATGGGCATGTGACCCGAGAAATCCAGCAACTTCCGAAAGGCTGATCCATGACTACTGCCAAACCCGTTGTTGTGTACGGGGCCTCCGGGTACACCGGTCGGCTGATTTGTGAATACCTTCGCGAGTACAACGTGCCCTTCATCGCGGCCGGACGTGATAAACGGCGCATCCAAGAAACGATCGACAAGATTCCCGGCATCGAGACTGCGGACTACGAGGTCGTCGAGGTTTCCCACGAGGTCGAGTCGCTGACCGAACTGTTCAGCAGCGCAAAGGTTGTCTGCAACACCGTCGGACCGTTCTCCAAGTACGGCCACGAAGTCGTCGAGGCATGTATCCGGGCCGGCGCGCACTACCTCGACACCACCGGTGAGCAGGACTGGTTGATCGAGTGCGACGAAACCTACGGCGAGCGGATGGGGGAGCATGGGCTGCTGCTTGCACCAGGTGTCGCGCAGATGTACACCACCGGTGAGATCGCGGCGAACATCTGCTTGGAGACGCCCGGCTTGGACACCCTCGACATCCTGGTCTTCTGGAGGGGCTTCCCGACGGTCGCGTCGACCAGGACGATCCTGGTCAATGCCGCGCTGTCGAAAGCGCACTACTTGGAACAGAATCGGTACCTCGAATGGCCCGCCGACGGCGGCCTGTACGACGTCACGGTGCCCGGGCAACACGAAGCGGGACTCGCGCTGCCGTGGGGCGGCACATCGCACCCGGTGTGGTTCAAGCGCGATCCACGAGTGGCCAATGTCAAGGCGCTCGGCGGAGTCTTCGATCGCCAGCTCATGCAAGGTGTGCCGCTGATCGTGAAAGCCGTTGTCGAACAGATCCAAGGACTCCCGGATTCGGAGAAATACAAGATCCTCGACGAGCAGGCCGCCGCTGTGCGTAGCGAGATGCCGCCGCGGGAGAATCCGCGCATCAACACCTCCATGGACTCCGTGCACGCGTCGGGCCCACTCGGCCGCGCTCACTGCGTGATCCACGGTAATTCCAACTACAAGCAGACCGGTCTGCTGCAAGCGTTTTCGGTGTATTCGCTGCTTCAGCAGGCGCCGAAGCGTGTCGGCTTCGCTTCCGCATGCCAAGCGTTCGGGCATCGTGAACTGCTGGGTGTGCTGCGAAGTTTCGGCCTGGTGCTCGAGCCGATCCATTCCGTCTACAGCTGATCGCGTCGGGCTCCCGGCTTCTACTTCCGGGAACCCGGCTCCGCACCAGATCAGAGTTCGAACCTGCAAAGGACGGCATTGTGCGTCTGACCGATTACCTCGACAAGGGGGCCTCCCTCGGTCCGTTGTCGCCATGTCTCACGACGGACGGTGAATCGCTGAGTTACGAAGCGGTACAACGACTGTCGTGGCAGGTGGCCCGTGCGCTGGCGCGGTCCGGTGTGCGACCGGGCGATAAAGTGGCGATCCTTTCCGGCAACGACCCGGTCGCGTTCGCGTGCGTTTTCGGTATTGCGCGGGCCGGCGCGGTGTGGTGCCCGATCAATCCACGCAATGAAGCGGCGGAGAACCGGGATCTGCTCGATCTTTTCGACTGCACGTGCCTGATCGTTCAGGGGGCGTTCGCCGAACTCGTCACAAGGATTCTTCCGGACCTGCCGCAGCTGACCACGTTGGTGTCTCTCGATGGGCAGATCCCCGCGGCCATACCGTTCGAGCAGTGGCTCGACGGTATGGCCGCGCAGCCCTGGCAGGCAGAACCGGTCGACGACGTGATCATGATCGTCGGCACCGGGGGCACCACCGGGCGCCCGAAAGGGGTGATGCTGACCGGCAACAACATTGCCACGATGTCCGCTCTGACACTGATGAGCTATCCATTCGACCAACGACCGAGATATCTGGCGCTCGCACCATTGACCCACGCTGCGGGCGTGCTCTGCTTTCCGGTGATGGCGCTCGGCGGCGAGATTGTTGTCATGCGGAAACCGGATCTGGCCGAGTTCCTTTCACTGATCGAGCGGCACCAGGTCACCCATACGTTCTTGCCGCCGACGCTGATCTACATGCTGCTGGACCATCCAGGCCTCGCGCAGGCCGAACTGAAATCCTTGCAGTGCCTGTGGTACGGCGCTGCTCCGATGTCGGCGGCGCGGCTGGAAGAGGCGATCGAGAAGATCGGTCCGGTGTTTGCCCAATTATTCGGCCAGACCGAGGCGCCCATGATGATCTCGACCATGGCGCCGAAGGACCACTTCTATGCCGACGGCACCCTCGCTCGCGGTCGCCTGTCCTCTGCGGGGCGGCCTACGCCACTGGTGCTGACGGCGATCATGGATGGCGAGGGCCGCCTACTCGGCAGCGGCGAGCGCGGCGAGATCGTCATCCGTAGCCCCCTCGTCATGGCCGGCTACTACAAGGATCAGGCGGCGTCGGAGGCTGCCGGGAAGTACGGCTGGCATCACACCGGGGACATCGGCTACCTCGACGAGGAGAACTATCTGTTCATCGTCGACCGTGCGAAGGACATGATCATTACAGGAGGCTTCAACGTGTACTCGACCGAGGTCGAGCAGGCGCTGATGACTCATCCCGCGGTGCGGGACTGCGCGGTGATCGGCCTGCCGGACGACAAGTGGGGCGAGCGGGTCACCGCAGTAGTGGAGCTACACGACGGACAACATGTGACAGGTCCCGAAGTAGTCGCCTTCGTACGTAATCTGCTGGGTAGCGTGAAAGCTCCTAAACAGGTGGAAGTTTGGCCAGATCTACCCCGTTCCAAGCTCGGCAAGGTTCTCAAGAACGAGATCAAGCCCCGCCTGCTTCACGACCGCGCCATCGACGGCTGACGCTGAGCTCGGCCGAGTGGTTGCCGGTCGTGTCGGTGGCAGCGCGCCCCAGTCGGATCTCGCGCTTTTGCTGGGACATGCCCTGGGTTCGCGCGCGGCCTTCGAACTCCTCCTCGCTGGGTTCCCTGGATTTGCGCGGCGAGCACAGTAACGTTGTCCTGCGCTTACGCCTGTCGGCGTGGCTATCGGATTCTCGACTGCGTAATCGACGTTGCCCGAATCGCGATCGGAGGCCGCGGTGCATGCGTCACGGGACTGGAGCGACGAGCTGGTCGCCTCGTTGCAATGGTTGCTCATCGCGTTCACCGTCACGGGCGTTGTATTCCTGGTTGTCGTGGTTGTGCTGCTGCGCATCACCGAGTGGGGGCGGCACTTCCGGTCGGTGACCGGGGCCTTCTTCACGGGCCCTGCGGCATTGCGCACCATTCCGTTCGTCGGGGTGCTGTTGTTGAGCGCGGTCTTGTCGGTTCGGGTGAAAGTGTTGTTGTCCTATCAGGGCAATGACATGTTCGCTGCCCTGCAGAATGCCGCCTCGGCGATCGGGCGCGGCGACGCCGCGGCGCTCGACAGCGCCGAAACCGCGTTCTGGCACTCGCTGATCGTGTTCGCTGTGCTCGCCGTCATCGATGTGGCGCGCACGCTGTTGGATTTCTATCTCGGTCAGATCTTCGAAATCGGTTGGCGGCTTTGGTTGACCGAGCGCGCGACCGGGGAATGGACAGCCGATCAGGCCTACTACCGGATCCGATTCATCGATGCGCCCATCGATAACCCGGATCAGCGCATCCAGCACGACATCACCGACATGGTCGCCCGTTCCAGGGCACTATCGCTGGGGGCGGTCACCGCGGTGGTGTCGGTGGTGTCGTTCACCCGAATTCTGTGGGATCTGTCCGAAGCCTTGACCGTCTTCGATGTCGCACTTCCCAGGGCGATGGTATTCCTCGTCTTCGTCTACGTGCTGGTGGCGACGACGGTCGCCTTCTGGATCGGTCGTCCGCTGATCGGGCTCGGATTCCGCTATCAGGCCGCGACGGCGAACTTCCGCTATGCGCTTGTCCGATTGCGCGACAATGCCGAGCGGATCGCCTTCTATCGCGGCGAGGACGTCGAAAGACAAGGATTGCGTGCGCGATTCGCGCAGGTGCTGCGAATCTATCGCAGTCTCGTGATGTTCACCACGCGGTTCATCGGCTGGAATCAGGCGGCCAGCGAGGCGGCCGTGGTGTTTCCGTGGATCATGCAGGCGCCGCACTTCTTCGCGGGAACGCTGACCCTCGGCGACGTCCAGCAGACCACGTCGGCATTCGGGCAGATCCAGGGCTCGCTGTCGTTCTTCCGCAATAGCTACAGCGAATTCGCGGCGTTCCGTGCGACATTGCTGCGCCTGTTCGGACTCTTCGAGGCGAGTGAGCTCGCACGCGCTTTGCCCAAGATCGAGGTGCGCGCGCTGCGTGATTCGGTGGAATTGCGCGAGGTGGAGGTGCGCCGACCCGACGGCGCGATCCTGATCGACAACTTGAATCTGCGGCTGCGCGCCGGGGATTCGGTGGTCGTCAAGGGGCTCTCCGGGAGCGGCAAGACCACCCTGCTGCGCGCCCTCGCCGAGATGTGGCCCTACACCCACGGCGCCGTCGGCAGACCGGATACCGTCGGCACACTGTTCATTTCGCAACTGCCCTACCTTCCGCTCGGCGATCTGCGCGCGGCCGTCACCTACCCTGCGGAGCCAGGAAGCGCTACGGATGCGACGCTGCGGGCCGTACTCACCAAGGTGCAGCTCGGCCAACTGGCTACCCGGTTGGACGAGGAGGCGGACTGGGCCGACATCCTGTCGCCGGGCGAGCAGCAGCGCCTGGCATTCGCGCGGTTGCTGCTGATCCGACCCGAGGCGGCGTTCCTCGACGAGGTGACCTCCGCTGTGGACGAAGGTCTGGAATTCGCCCTCTACACCCTGATTCGCACCGAACTGCCCGACCTCATCCTGGTCAGCACCGCGCATCGCGCCACGGTCGACCAGCATCACACCACGCGTCTCGAGCTCGTGGGCGGCGGTGCCTGGTCATGGGGGCCGAATCAGCAGGCGCACCGGTGAATTCGGCACAAGCGGGATGGGACTGCGATGTCGATCACGGGGTGCTCAGCAGGGTCGAACCAGCTCGAGGATCGTGCGTTCCGCGGTGATGGTGACGCCGCCCGCCGTGGCTCGGACCGTCGATGGCGTGCCGAGGTATTCGGGCTCGGGACCGCCGACGATGCTCTACAGCCCTACCGCGGTCGGCCGTGCCGATGCCGTCGGCGACACGGGCGAGCACCTGGCCGATGATCGCCGAGCATCCGGGTCGGTGACTACTTCGAGCGACGGCGCATGGTGAGTACGCCGGCGATCCATCCGACCGCGAACATTGTCAGCAGGATCAGCCACATCGGTGAACGAATAGTGATCAACAGGAATTCGATCGAGACCTTGTCGCGGTTCTCGGCGACGAAGATGACCGCCACGACCGTGACCGCGAGGGCAACCCACTGCGTCGGCGAGATACGGGCCAGTATCGAACGATTCTCGCTGCTGTTCATGGCGAATCCCTCTGTCTAGTTTGGTGTCGGAACGTAATTCGGCTGTGGTGAGCGTTGCCCGTAACTCGAGGGTGTCGGCCGCAGTCCAGTTCGGGGGCTGCGGGATCGTGGCCCAGGCGTCGGCGATATCGGCGTGGAAGGTGTGCCCGTGGCCGTCGGGGACATCCAGCGAGGTCGGATCATGAGTGGATACGCAAGTCGCGGCGGCCCGGCCACACCCATCAGCCTCCGCAACTGGTCCTGCCGGCTTGCGAACCACCCGACCAAAGTATGACGCGAGTCGCAATGGAAGATGCGCATTTGTGTAGAGCGGAAGTTGTCCGGATTCGCTCAGTTGTCGGCGATCGTCGCTCCGCTGGGCATCGGACCAGACCTACCGCGCACGCCACAGCGTCAGCTCGGGACAGTACCGATCGGTATGTGGCATTGCAGGACGGTGTCTGCCGATCTTGGTGGGCATTGGCATTGTTGTTATTGGAGATGTTCGATGGCTGCCTGTAGCCGTGCGGCGAGGAGGTGCGCGGGGCCAGTCAGCCGATAGCGTCCCTTGTGTTCCTCGACGACACTCAGGAACGGGGAGGCCAGCAGTTGCAGTGCCTCGACGATCCTATTGTGTGGGACAGCAAGTTTGCGTAGGTCGCGGCGTAGTTCGTTGGGGCCCAGCCATCCTCCGTCGTACATGGGAGCCGCGTCGCGCATTTCCAGGTCGAGTTGGGTGACGACGGCTTTGAGAATTGTCAGCAGCTGCAAGTGTTCGTTATGTCGGTGCCGCAGTTCGTTGTCCCGCTGGTCGGCGGTGATCTCGGTGTCGAAGAGGACCTTCAGCTCGGTGGGAGAGAAAGGCGTCCGGGCGTGCATGTGTACGGCGTCGGCGAGGGTTCGAGCGTGAAGAACTGCCAGCCGTGGGTCGGCGGCGGCTTCGGCGTGGATGCGGCGGTGGAACTCGGGTCCGACAAGAACCGTGATCTTCGCATCGATTTTGTCTCGGTGTTCTCTGAGCCCCTGGAAGCTGACCTCCCGGTCCGACACCGGCCCCTCGCCGGAGGTTTTCGCTTCGACGGCGAAGACGAGTTTCGAAGCGGGCAGGAGTAGCGTCGCGGCGATGTCTGTTCGCGCGGGCCCGGACAGGTGCTCGACATGGAGGTGGAGATAGCTCAAAGCGTCGTGAACAGCCAATTCGAAGCGTGTCGGATGACGGCTATCGCGCATAGCGTCTATCAATTCGTCCGCAAGCCGCGATGAGACGCGAGGATCGTCATCGGCGGGGAGAAGTTCGGTTGCGAGGGCCGTCGGCGTCGCGACTTCGCCCCGAGCTGCGACTGGGAGATCGGCGAGCAGTGCCTTGCCGACGGGAGTGAGGTGATAGCGCTGATGGTCGAACTTGTCCACGACGCCGCATTCTCGCAGCAACGCGAATCGTGTCCGCATGCTCGGTACACGTATAGCCTCGCGACCGTAGTTCGCACTCTGTCCCGCTAGCGTTATAGCGTCGGCAGGTCCGTCACAGAGTTCGCTCAGGACCTCTCCGACGAACCAGACATTGGCATGGACAATCCGAACAAGGTCGGCGTCGTCACCGTTGTCCAGCCACGCAGCGGCCGCACGTGTGGCAGCCCAACGCCCCAGACCGACTCGCTCGATGAGTCCGAGCATCTTCAACGACGCTCGTGCTTGACGCGCCGACGCCTCCGCGAGCCCGTATTGCCGCAGAAGCTCCTCCAGACCGACTTCCGTTACCTCGGGTATCGCGTTGCTGACCGCCTGCCTGAGCACTGCGACCGGTCCCACGCCTTCCGGGCTGGGCAGAAACAGGCTTTTCGCGTCCGTACGGTTGTGATGAATTTGTCCGCGTAGCGGGCCGAGGAGCTCATCGATCACCGGATGCGCGGGCGAGACCGCGATCTCCACTTCGAGATTCGGAGGTGCCGGCGCATTCAGTGGAAGCCAAGCCAGGAGGGTGTTGCCGGCGGCTGTCAAGTGCACTTTGCCGCCGTACAGCTCAACATGCCCGGATGCACGTAACCATGTCGTCCTTCTCCGCAGCTGGTCCAGCGCTGTCCAATTCATCCCGTACTGGCTATTGGCCAGCACACGAAGCTCCTCATGCGACAGCGGGCCCGCGTTCAACATCGACAGGAGCTCACCGACAAGCCGCACACGTGCATGAAGATGCACGATGAGCTGCTGAGGGTCTGTCGACCGCAGCCACTGCGTGACGCCATCGGTCAACACGAAACGTCCTTCACGACGAGTCACGAAGCACGGCCCCAACTTCTTGGCAAGCTCCGCAACCGCTATGGGCTCGTCGAAACCTGGCACCGCAACAGTCGTATCCGACTCCTGCGCACCGACTATGACCTCCAGCAACGCCGGTAGGAGATCGATCCACTGCTCACCGGAACCCGGCGCACTCGGGGCCGTCTGTATACGATCACGCCACTCGAGCAGCGCGTAGTTCGAGTCGGCATCGTCGACGCGATTCTTCATTGTCAGAACATTAGCTACCCTCGTCAGGAACATGACGAGAAGCGGTGGGTGGGTACCCGGCGGGTGTGAGCGGTGGCGCGCCAAACGGCACGCCTGCGCTCCGTCGCCGGGCGACCACGACGTGTTGCGAACGACCCCCGAATGCCGTTGCGCCACCCACGAAATGAGATGGGCCGGACAGCACTCGCTGTCCGGCCCTTGTCCCCCTCCGGCTCGGCTACCGGTCCGGTCGCTGCTCAATCAGACGCAGGTACTTGCGGATCAACTCGGCCAGCTTGCGGTCCAGGGCGTCGTAGATGCGCACGGGCAGTGCTGCGCCGCTGGCCACCTCCTGGCCCCTATTCGCCCGCGAGTACGGCCAGGGCACATTCCCGCAGGCGACATTGCGGGTCGCAGGTGGTGGTGGACGCCGAGCACGCGGATCGCGTCATCGACGTCGATTTCACCGGTATCGCTGTCACGTGCGGCGTCCGCGACGGGGTTGTCTTCGACCAGCATCAGGATCGGGAGGTTGGCGATCCTGACCGCGTCACGATTGCCGCGTCCCGGTAGTCCCTCGGGTTTCATCCGATGTGGCTTATTTATATCGCGCGGTATGTGTTCAGCACGTCTTTCACCGCGTCGGTGACGGGCAGCTCCTGCGTGATGCCCGTCCACGTGTAAGCGTCGTGCTCGGTCAATTTCACTGGTTCCGGCACACTCACCGCCACAGTGAAATTGAATTGACGGCTCTTCTTTCCGCTGCCACCCTGGTAATCGAAGCTGCCGAGGAATTCACGGAGGCCATTTACGTTCAGGCCGGTTTCCTCCGCGACTTCACGGATAAGGGCCGCATCTAGAGTCTCGCCAGGCTCAACCTTTCCGCTGGGCAGCTCGAATATCCCGCCCATGAATTCATCCTTGGGGCGCTGAAGCAAAAGCACCATGCCCTTGTGTTCCACTACAGCGCCTACAACAAGTTGCTGTATTCCGTCTATTTCGGCTTCAGCGGTGAGACGGGCAATCAACGCGGTATCGACCATTGTTCTCATTCATCCTTCACAGGTCGCGGTATCGGTCGGAGATTTTGCGGAACGCTTCGATGTAGCTGTCGACCAGCGGCATATCCTCCTCACGGTGCCAGACGGGCAGTTTCAGGGTGGTGGCATGTACGGCCTCGGCTTGCGGGAACTCGCCGGGGCCGTGGGCCAGCGCGTCTGTATAGGCCGGTAGCAGCGGTTCGGGCTGCTGGAACAGGGGCAGCAGGTTCAGCGGGCACGTGGAGCCGGGCCGGTCTACTTCGCGGCACCCTTCAGCGTGCAGCGCATCGTAGAAGCGCTGTATGGGAAGCCCGCCCAGCTCGTCTGCCCGGTATCGCAGTATCAGCCCGTACCAGGACGGGCGCACCCCGGCGGGTATGTCGGGCACGGTGATGCCCGCTAGGTCGCTGAGCTGGTCACACAGGTACCGCGCGACTCTGGCCCGGCCGTCTAGGTAGCCATCGAGGTTCGCGAGCTGGTCACGCGCGAGACTCGCCGCCAGCGGGTGAATGCGGTGCTTGAGCCCGGTACCGGTGACGGCGTAGCGGTAGAGCGGATGCTCTCGCGGGATCTCGTTGCGGCACCGCTTGTTGTACTGGCCATGCAGGAGCACCCGGTAATAGACCTCCGTGTCGTCGGTGAGGATAAAACCACCCTCCCCTGCCGATAGCGGTTTGGGGCCGTTCATGCTGAAAGCAGCAGCGCGGCCGAAGGTTCCGGCGCGCTGGCCGTTGATGCTCGCGCCGTGGGCGTGGGAACCATCTTCCAACAGCATCAGGCCGTGATCATCCGCGACCGCTTGAAGCCCCGGCATGTCGGCGGGCAGTCCCCACATGTGGGTAACGATGAGCGCCTTGGTATTTGGGGTGAAGCGCCGTTTTACGTCGTCGGGGTCGAGGTTGCCGGTCGCGTCGCAGTCGGCCAGCACAGGCACCGCTCCCAGGTGCAGCAGCGGCGTCACCGTGGCGAAGAACGTGTAAGCCGGGGCTATCACCTCATCACCGGGGCCGATGCCGCACGCCGCGTACATCGAATAGAGAGCAGCCGTGCCGGAGCTGGTGAGCACGGCGTGTGCCATACCGTGGTACTCGCGTAGTTCGTTCTCCAATTCTTCGATCACGCCGGAACGGTCATAGATCGACACCGCGCGGTCGAGCTGGGCCAGCACAGCGCTTCTTGCGCTGTCTCCCAGTGGCGGCCAGGTGAAATGTGGGCCGTCATGTCGAACGGTTGGTGTTCCGCCGAGCAAGGCTAGAGGGTTGGTCACCGCGTCCCCTTCGGATTTACGTAGGTGTGTGTATTGGCTGACTCGTAGCAAGCCGCGATGAAACTCATGTGCGCGAGATTTTCTACTGGGCCGCTGAGGTTGGGGCGTAGTCCTTCGATGACCCGGCAGAAATAATCAATCTGGCAGGTTGCCGCCGAAGGCCATGACTGTTCACGCGATAGCGATTCGATGACTTCGCCGCCGTTGGTGAGGCGGCGTAGCCGCCCACGCTCTAAATGCACCACGCCTTTACTGCCGACAAGCCTGATTTGCTCACTTTTCGGCCCGATGAACCGCGACAGCAGCAGCGACCCGTATAGGCCGGAGTCGTAGCCGAAATGAATGAGTGCGGTGTCTTCGGCGTCGTAGATGCGGTCTGGTCTGGCCTGTACCGACATGTCCGCCAACACGCGATCGGGCAGGCCGAAGTACCACAGGACCATGTCAATGAGGTGGTAGCCCATGTCGATGACGCAACCGCCCCCAGCCATCGCCGATTTGCCGCGCCACCCCTCGGAGGGATCATCGACAAACAGCGTGTATTGCCCCTCTACCATGAACGGTGTTCCGATCTGGTCGGCCAACTGCATGAAGCTCGTATAAATCGGATTGAAACGGCGCTGCAACGTGACCATGAGCTGAATATCGGCACTCCGGCACTGCTGTGCAAGGTCATGCGCTTCGGCAATAGTGGTGGCGAACGGCTTCTCTTTCAGCACATGAACACGATGCTCAGCGGCAGCGCTGATAACGGAACATCCGATGTGGTGTGGCACGGTAACGATCACCAAATCGAGTTGTTCTTTGCGGAACATCTCATGAAAATCGGTATAGCCGCCTACATTCAGCCGGTATTGATGCTCGCGCACCAACTCGGGATTGTCATCACACACCGCCGCCAATTCGGCACCCTCGGACTCTTTGAGCCCCGGTATGTGATCGTCGAGCGCCTGCCGACCGAGGCCGACCACGCCCGCGCGTAGCTTTCCCTGACGCTGCCCACTGCCTCTGAGCGGGTGGATATGGGCTCGAGGTTCGGCAACGTCCGGGTTGGCCGGTAGGCTGACCGTGGTCGTGTCGTGGCTAGAGATAGCCATGATGCGCCTTTCTCGCGGTGTTGACTTGTTGCTGTAGCCCGTGAAGCGTTCGTTGCATCACGGGCACATCAGAAAAGGCAGTGATCGGCGGATCGGGTTCGGGATATGAATAGCGGCCAACAGTGCGGCGCGGCATACGGTCGGCGGAGTGGTGGAGTTTGGCCCAGACAACTTTCCCGCCGCCGGGTGCCCGATACCAGCCCCATTCATCGCTGAGCCTTTGCACAGCGGCCAAATTGTCATCCAGAAACTCACCGTCCGGCGCAAGTGGGGCACCGCTTTTGCTGTCCCACACCTCGACAAGCAAACCGGGCCGGATGAGCCTCAGCCGGATACCGATCAGCGGCGGCAGGTCTTTCATCACCTCAATCAAGCGCGGCTGCGGGTTGGATACCCCGGTAAGTTCCACCGCCCGTGTGACCAGGTGCGATGTAATGGTTTCGGCGGTATCGGCCATATGCGAGAAACCCCACGCGATGGCCGCGCGGCGCGCGAACAGCAGCGACAGATTCTCTGCCCCGCCCAGGGACTTGCCGCTGCTCCCCAGCGCCACGAGGGTTAGTTCTTCGGGTGCGGCGGCCGGATGGGCATCGGGCGGTCTCAGATAGCTGGGATTCAAGCGGACGATACTCACGGCATCGTCCCAATTGTGTTGCGCCCGAGGATGATCGAAGGCACAAGCTGGTCAAGGTGGCGCAGGGAGAAGCCCAGCCCAGCGCCCACCGTGCATGTGATCCGCATCGGCCACGGCCACCACCAGCCGCGCACTTCACGGCACACCGTGCACCGGCCGCGCTTGTCGAGCTGGTGACGGTCCAGCAGCGGCGGAAGCTCCCCGGCAATACCAAGCAACCATCGCTCTGTCTCCAATTGCTCTGCTGTATCGGATTCGGGGAAGCTCATCGCGCGCCCCCCACAGCGCTCACTGTCCGGGGACTGACCGCGCTGCGCCGCGCTGTATCTTGGCTGGTCATAGCTCGTTGCCTCCATTGCTACACACTGGGTTTCGGCCGTACCCTGTAGCCAACCGTTGGCAGCGACCACGGACCAGAGCGCAGACTGTGCACTAATGAGGCGCGAAAGAGGCAATGCCCCGCTGAGTTCGGGTGTAGGGGCGGAAAGTGAAGGGCATGGCGGCTGTTGGGCGCGGGGCGCGTCGCGGTTTCGCGCAGCGCCGTAAGGCTCTGGGGTTTACTCAGGAGTCGTTGGCGGCGCGTGTAAACGTGGAGCGGTCAACCGTGGTGCGCTGGGAGGCCGGTAAGAGTGAGCCTCTGGCATGGCTGTGGCCCAAGCTCGCCGTCGCGTTGAAAGTCACCCCCGAACAACTCACCGACCTCCTTGCTGCTGACGCGATGCTGTTCGACGCTCCCGCCGCTGTGCCCCTGCGACTTGCCGACAAAGCAATCCCGGATGACTCGAGCAGCGGCTCGCATGACGGCAATATGTTTCATCTGCGGCGGGTGCTTATAGGATGCATTCCAGATACGCCGCCAGGCGAACCGCTGGAACTAACCGCTGCGGTAGCTCGCGCATGGGATTTGTTCTTTTCGGCTCGATTCGACGAAATGAAACGGGCGCTCCCTGCCGCTTTAGCAAGCGCCTACAGCGCAGCTGAGGCGGCGACAGGTGAGACGCGGCGTCAGATCAATATTTCACTCGCTCAACTACTGCACGCCTCATCAAATCTTCTGGGCTATGTGGCGCAGGAAGACTTAGCTGCACTGGCGCTCGTCCGCGCAGATGTACTGGCAACGGAGAGCGGGGACGAGCTGACACGAGCTGCCATTAAAGGATCGCAGTCATGGCTGTTTGCGAAAAACGGCATGTATGACGATGCAGCCGCATATGCCGACCAGGCAGCTGCCGACATTGAACCGCGTTTATCCACTGCCACCCCGCGCCATATCGCCATATGGGGAGAACTCCTATGCTATGCGGCATTCGCTGCCTCTCGAACGGGGGACTATCGCGAGGCACGAAGATATCTACGCTTATGCGAACCGGCTGGGACGCAGCTAGAAGACGAGTATGCCAGTAGGCCCGAGGTGTCCAATGTGTTCGGCCAGACCTCGGCCGCTAGTTTCGGTGTGATCAACGAGACTGGTGCGAATCGGCCGCGTGAAGCTCTGAGACTTGCCGCTGTTGTCAGTGGCGGTGGTACCGGAATTCCGCCCACGCTGCGCAGCCGCAGGCTCATCAATGTTGCACAAGCTCAGATCCACAACCGGGACGATGCGGGAGCCGTGGATACGCTTCGCCATGCCTGCTCGATGGCACCGGAATTCGTTGGTCACATACCCCTGGCCCACGCGCTGACCAATGAGCTACTGACCCGTGGAGGTAGGCAACGGCCGGATGGGCTTGTCGGCGTTGCCAAACGCCTCGGCGTTTCCGTCCAATCTGGAGGAATCCGACCTTGATCGTCAACCCTGCCGCGTTTACCATCTTGTGCTTCGGTGACTCCAACACCTTCGGCCAACCCTCCGAAGGGCGCGGCCGATGGCCGGCCGACGTGCGCTGGACAGGGCAGCTACAGCAACTTCTGGGTACCGGATACGCCATTATCGAGGAAGGTCTCGGCGGTCGTACCACCGACTTGGACGACCCCGATCGTCATGACCGCAATGGCCGTACCTACTTTCAACCATGCCTGCGCAGCCACTCGCCCTTGGACATGGTGGTCATCATGCTGGGGAACAACGATCTCAAAACCAAGTTCGGTCGAGAAACGGACGCCGTCGCAACCGCGCTTGAGGGCTATATCGACAACGTCGAGCGTACTGCTTGGACCCGCACCGGTGGAGTGCCAGCGGTATTGCTGGTCAGTCCGATCCATCTCGATGCCGACCAGCCCGCGTTTGCCGAGCAAAGTTCCGAGTACGACGCCGACTCCGCGCGCAAATCGCGCGAACTGAGCGCGGCGATACGCCGCGTCGCTGACAAGCGCAAGGCTTTGTTCGTGGACGCGGCTACCGTCGCGTGTCCGGGAATTGACGGTACACACCTGAGCCGTGACTCACACGAACCTCTTTCAAAGCTGATTGCCCAAAAAATCGGGTCGAACAAAGAGTCTGGTGCAGAATCAGCCCCTCTCTGAGAATCGTTCCTGGCAAGCTCCACAATCCGGTGATAAACCTAATTTTGTGTGGTGATCTTGATGTGTCCGTTCCGTGGCGTGTTCGGTGATGGTTTTCCGTGCGGTGCTCAAAACACGCCACCCCGAGAGCGCGTAACTGCTGGTGAGGCGGTATATCCCCGGCCGGGTGTCATCCAGGATTGTCTATATATTTCACCATATAGACATCCGTCGTCGCGCCATATCGGTGGTGTTTCCGGTGCCGGTCGTACCGTCCGGTGCGGCCTGCCCTTCCCCCTTGTCTTCCGCTGTTGTGTCGTCCGGTCTCGATTCCACCGCTCGGCGTCTCCCTGCCGGTCGTGATCGAAGGACCGGCGCGAAGAGCGCTCGGCGGCCTTCGGCCGGGCGAGGATCGTCGGCGCGATTGCGGGGGCCATCGGAACTCCCACCCGGTATCGCGTTCGGTGTCCCACCTCGAGCGGGACACTCACCCGCAAGGTCGCGGCAGGTCCGCGACGGTATCCGAGGGTGGCCCCGAAACCCGAAATGCCTGTACCTGGTCACCCGTTCACTCGACCCGACCGGCGCCGGTCGGGCACGATGGACCATGCGCTGGAAACCCGCGGTCAACGCATTCGCGATCACCTTCGCCGACCGCTGGCCCGACGCCCAAACCTACTGAGGAACAACGCCGGAAACACCGTTAACGAGGTAGTCCCGGATCAGGCGACAATCGAACGCTGTGGCACGCCGACGTATTCGCTCAGCGGTCGGATAAGGGCGTTGGACTCGCCTTGCTCGATGATGTGCGCGGCCCAACCGGTGATCCGGCTCATGACGAAGATCGGGGTGAATACCTCGATGTCGAAGCCGAGCAGGTAGTACGCGGGCCCGGTCGGGAAGTCGAGGTTGGGCTTGATGCCCGTCTCCTCGTTCATGGTGCGTTCGAGTTCCTCATACATTCGGACCCATATGTGGCCGTCGGTGGCCGCGGCGATGTCGAGGAGCGCCTTCTTCATCGTCGGTACCCGGGAGTCACCGTTCTTGTAGACCCGGTGCCCGAATCCCATCACCTTTTCCTTCTTGGCGAGCTTGTTGCGTAGCCACTGCTCGGCCAGGGCGGGGTCGTTGATTTCGAGCATGTCGTGCATGACGGCTTCGTTGGCGCCGCCGTGCAGCGGGCCCTTGAGCGCGCCGATGGCCGCGGTCACCGCGCTGTAGATGTCGGAGAGTGTCGAGGTGACGACACGGGCGGCGAAGGTCGAGGCGTTGAAGCTGTGCTCGGCATAGAGAATCAGCGATACCTCGAACGCCTCGACCAGTTCTCGGGATGGCACTTTCCCGAAGCACATGTTCAGGAAGTTCTCGGCGAATCCGAGGTGGGAGTGCGGGGCGATCGGGTCGTGGCCGTGGCGGCGGCGGTGGTCGGCCGCGACAATGGTCGGCAGGACCGCCATCATTCGTAAGGCTTTGGCGCGGTTGGCGGCCGGGCTGTTGTCCTCCTCGTCGGGGTCCTGGGCGCCCAGGTAGCTGATCGCGGTGCGGACAACATCCATCGGGTGACAGTTGTCGGGCATCTTCGTCACCAGCGACAGCAGCGACCGATCGGCGCGGCGGGCGGCGCGCTCCTGCTGGCAGAACCGCTCCAGTTGAGCGTCGTTGGGCAGTTCACCGTTCCACAGGAGAAAAGCGACCTCTTCGAAGCCGCAGTGTCCGGCCAGATCCTGTACGGCGTAGCCGCGGTAGGTCAGTGAGTTTGTTTCCGGCACCACCTTGGAGACTGCGGTGGTGTCGACGATGACGCCGGCGAGACCTTTGTAGATCGTCGGTATGGCGGTATCCGTCATCACTGGTTCCTTTCCAGGCTGAAATTGAAGATGTCGGAATCGAATTCGTTGTAGCGCTGGTACTCGAGCAGTTCGTAGAGCCTGCTTCGATGTTGCATGCGGTCGAGTAGACCGGCCTGGGTGCCTTCGGCGTAGATTTCGCGCAGACCGGTCTCGGCGGCCCACATCGCCAGGCGCAGTGTCGATACCGGGTAGATCACCGCGTTGTAGCCGAGCGATTCCAAGGTGGCCGCCGACAACAGCTCGGACTTGCCGAACTCGGTCATGTTGGCCAGCAACGGAGTCGAGACACCAGCACGGAACTTGGCGAAGTCGGCTTCGCCGGAAAGGGCCTCGGTGAAGATCAGGTCCGCGCCCGCGTCGGCGTAGGCCTCGGCGCGTTCGACGGCAGCATCGATACCCTCGATCGCGGCCGCGTCGGTCCGCGCGCAGATGACGAAATTCGGGTCTCGCCTTGCCGATACGGCCGCGCGCAGTCTGCGCACCATCTCTTGGGTCGGTACGACGGCTTTGCCGTCGAGGTGGCCGCAGCGTTTCGGGTTGACTTGGTCCTCGAGGTGGCAACCCGCGATCCCGGCATCCTCGAGGATCGTCACGGTCCGTGCGGCGCTCATCGGTTCACCGAATCCGGTGTCCGCGTCGATCAGCACCGGGAGATCGGTGACCCTGGCGATGTGCTGCCCGCGGTCGGCGACCTCGCTCAGTGTCGTCAGGCCGATATCGGGCAGCGCGAGATCAGCCGAGACCACTGCGCCGGAGACATAGACGCCTTCGAATCCGATCTCCTGGATCAGCTTGGCCACCAACGGATTGAACGCGCCGGGGAAGCGCTGAATCTTCCCCGAGACCAGTCCCGCGCGCAACGCCGCGCGTTTGTCGGCGGCCGAGGTGGCGGCGGCGAGCAGCCCGGACATCAGAACAGTCCCTCCGGCAGTCGCGGCGCCCGGGCGAGCACCTCGTCGGACACCGTGAACGACAGCTGGGACAGTTCGGCGGCACTCAGCTCGGCGGTGCGCTGGGCGACATCGAGGAAGCGGTCCTGCTCGGCGGTGTCGATCACTCCGTCGGCCAGGGTGCGGAACTTCGCGATGTACTGCTCGCGGGCGAAGGGACGCGCGCCGAGGGGGTGTGCGTCGGCGATCGCGAGTTCGTCGGTGATCACTTCGCCGCTCTTCAGCGTGACCTCGGCACGCGCGCCGAACGCCTTCTCCGCCGGGTCGGTGGAGTGGTAGCGCCGCGTCCATTCCGGGTCTTCGGCGGTGGAGATCTTGCGCCACAGCTCGACGGTGTCGGGTCGCTGGGCGCGCTCGGGCGCGTAGGACCGCTCGTGGTGCCAGGTTCCGTCCTGCAATGCGACGGCGAAGACGTACATCACCGAGTGATCGAGGGTTTCGCGCGATGCGGTGGGGTCGAACTTCTGTGGGTCACCCGAGCCGGTGCCGATGACGACGTGGGTGTGGTGGCTGGTGTGCAGCACGATCGAGGCGATCTGGTCGAGATCGCCGATGCGCTCACGCATCCGGCGGGCCAAGTCGATCGGCGCCTGACTCTGGTATTCGGCGGAGTGCTCCTTGGTGTAGGAGTCAAGGACGGCTCGCTTGGGTTCCCCCGGGCCGGGCAGCGGCACCGAGTACTCGACGGTCGGGCCGCCGAGCAGCCAGGCGATCACGCCGTCCTCGCCCTCCCAGATCGGTGACGGCGCACCTTCGCCGCGCAGTGCTCGGTCGACGGCCTCGACGGCCATCTTGCCCGCGAAGGCCGGTGCGCAGGCCTTCCAGCTGGAGATCTCGCCCTTGCGGGACTGGCGGGTCGCGGTGGTGGTGTGCAGCGCCTGGCCGACAGCCTGGTAGATGGTTTCGGTATCCAGGCCGAGCAGTGTGCCGATTCCGGCCGCGGCGGAGGGGCCGAGGTGGGCGACATGGTCGATCTTGTGCTCGTGCAGGCAGATTGCGCGCACCAGGTCGATCTGGATCTCGTATCCGGTGGCCAGGCCGCGAATCAGATCGTGGCCGCTGCGCCCGGCGTGTTGGGCGACCGCAAGGATCGGCGGAATGTTGTCACCGGGGTGGGAGTACTCCGCGGCGAGGAAGGTGTCGTGGAAGTCCAGTTCGCGGACCGCGACCCCGTTGGCCCAGGCTGCCCACTCGGGGGAGTAGCCGCCGGCGACACCGAACACCGCCGCGCCCGGTTGGTAGGGGTGCGCCTGTGCCTGGGCGCGGGCATTGGCGACCGGCCGCCGGGTGAGTGACGCGGCCGCGACCGAGGCGTTGTCGATGATCCGGTTGATGAGCATCTCCGCCGTCTCCGGCGCCACCTCGACCCGGTCGGTGGCGACCTCGGCGATACGCCACGCGAGGTGTTCTTCGCGAGGAAACTGCTCAGCGGAGCGGTGGGTGCGGACGAGATGATTCTTCACCGTCGAAATCCTCCAGACATCGGCAACTATCGATACCTTTCGCACGCTACACATGCAGTGAAGCTGCGGAAATGCCTCGCAAATGCCTATATTTGCGGAACAGAATCGGCAAATTTGTGGAAGTTGTGAAAATTGATGGTGCTAGATTTCGGGATATGCAGAAGATGTACGTGGGTGGGCGACTACGCGCGTTGCGGGAGCAGCGGGGGCTGACCCAGACCGGTCTGGCCGCGACGCTCGGGCTCTCGGTCAGCTACATCAATCAGCTGGAAAACGATCAGCGCCCGCTCACCGTGCCCGTGCTGTTGCGACTCAACTCGACCTTCGATCTGGACATGCAGTTCTTCGCCGCCGATTCCGACGCGCGCCTGCTGGCCGATCTGCACGAAGTCTTCGCCGAAGATCCTGAGGGCGCGACCATCACGACCACCGAGATCGACGAACTCGTTTCTCGCATCCCCGCCGCGGCGCGGGTACTGGTCGGCATGCACCGGCGGCTGCGCGGCGCGACCGAACAGCTCGAACGCGTCTCCGCGGGCCTCGACGCCCCCACCCGTGACTCGGGCGCCGCCATGCCCTACGAGGATGTGCGTGACTTCTTCTACGATCACCGCAACCACATCCCTGACCTGGACACCGCGGCCGAAGAGCTGTTCACCCGTCGGGGATTCACCATCGGCGGGCTGGATCTGCAGCTGACTCGTTTGCTGCGGGAGGAACACGACATCTCGGTCGCGATCCGCACCGACGATCCTGATCAGCCGGGTCCGAAACGCACCTTCGACCCGGACGCCCGGATCCTCACCCTCGCTCGACGGCTCTCGCCGGGGCAACGCGCGTTCCAGCTCGCTACCCAGCTTGCGTTCCTGACTCAGGCCGACGCCATCGACGCGATCATCGCGCGGGCGGATTCGCTGGCTGTGCAATCGCGTGGCCTGTTGCGGGTCGGGTTGGCGAACTACTTCGCAGGCGCGCTGATCCTGCCCTACACCCCGTTTCGTGACGCCGCGGAAGCGTTGCGCTACGACATCGACCAGCTCTCGGCGAAGTTCGAGGTCGGCTTCGAGACCGTCTGCCACCGGTTGTCCACACTGCAACGCCCAGGTGGGCGGGGTGTCCCGTTTCTGTTCGTCCGCACTGATCGCGCGGGCAATATCTCAAAACGTCAGTCCGCCACCGCATTCCATTTTTCGCGTGTCGGCGGCAGTTGCCCGCTGTGGGTTGTGCACGAGGCCTTCGCGACACCGGGACGCATCCGGACCCAGATCGCGCAGATGCCCGACGGTCGCAGATATCTGTGGCTTGCCCGCACCACCGACGAAAGCACACCGGGCTACCTCTCACCCAAACGTGACTTCGCGATCGGGCTGGGCTGCGATCTGAGCTACGCGCACAAACTCGTCTACTCCCACGGACTACCGATCGATGATCCCAGCGCCGCCATCCCGATCGGCCCCGGCTGCAAAGTCTGCGAACGCTCCGCCTGTGCCCAGCGTGCGTTTCCCCAACTCGGCAGACCCATTCGTGTCGATGAGAACAGCGCACTCAACATCCCCTACACACCGACCGATCAACGCGCCTGACCCGCCATCGCATTTTCGGGATGCTCTGAGCGGCAAAGTCTCTCGTTCGAGTCTGCGCTATACGCGGCATGAGCGAATGTCCTGGCAGGGGCGAACATCAACGCGAACCATCGACCGTGCGGGGCGTCAACTTCCTGCCCCTTCGGTCAGGCATGCGGTAGTCAGGTTCTGGGCAGCGAACCGGGCGATAGTGCATGCCTGGCGTGCATGGGCTTCTGGATGCGCGGAGCGCTGCTCCAGCGCGGCGCGGATCCTCTCCAACGATCTGGTGGCTTCGCCGGCCGCTCGGTGAAGCGCGGCGTACCGGTGGTCGAGTTCGTGGTAAGCGAGGTCGATGTCACAGTAGCGGCGGTGCAGGTCGGCTAGGTGGTTGAGCAGGTCCGCCACCTCGCGTGTGGTCAGCGTGAGGTGGGGATGCTCCTCTCCTGAGAGGATCGCCTCGCCCGCGATCTCAGCGCAGCGAGCGTGCAGTACATCGAGAATGTCGGCCACACAGATCACTTCCTACACTGCGGCGGAGCGTTTCAGAGCTTCTCGGGCGCCCCCGCCGATCGGACACGGCCCGCCGTCGCGCGGCCCGGACAAAAAGAGAAACGCTGCAGGTCAATGCATCTGGCAAGCGCTGGTCGCGACTCGATGCCCCCGCTCTCGTCCGAATACGTTCATCGACCCCCTGCTCAACTACGCTGTCGGCCGCCAGCGGTGGAATTCCGTCACCGCTGTCATGGCCTCATATGAGGCATTGCCCACGATACGCGCCGGTAACACCCGCACGCTGTGTACCTGCGCGCAATAGAGGTGCAACACTACGCGTGACGAGAGTCGCAAACCCCGCCCGTCCATCGGGCCAGTGCTCTGGAGAGGAAGGAGTCGCGAGTGTTCAGCCGCATCGCCATCGTGAACCGGGGAGAGGCCGCCATGCGCCTCATCAACGCCGTCCGAGACTTGGCCGCGGAGACCGCGCGACCGATCGAAACCGTCGCTCTGCACACCGATGTCGACCGGAACGCGACGTTCGTGCGCGAGGCCGACATCGCCTACGACCTTGGGCCGGCGTCCGCACGCCCGTACCTGGATCTGAAGGCGCTCGAACGCGCGCTGGTGGCAACCGGAGCCGACGCCGCCTGGGTCGGCTGGGGTTTCGTCGCGGAAGACCCGGCGTTCGCGGAGTTGTGCGAACAGATCGGAGTCACCTTCATCGGCCCAAGCCCGGAGGCCATGCGCAAGCTCGGCGACAAGATCGGCGCGAAGCTGATCGCCGAGGAGGTCGGTGTGCCGGTCGCGCCATGGAGCCGCGGTGCGGTCGAGACCGTGGAAGCCGCCCTGAGCGCCGCGACCGAGATCGGCTACCCGCTGATGCTGAAGGCGACCGCGGGTGGTGGCGGCCGTGGCATCCGGGTGGTCACGAACGAGGCTGAGCTCGTCGATGCCTACGAGCGCACCCGCCAGGAGGCCGCGCGGGCGTTCGGCAGTGGCGTGGTGTTCCTGGAGCGGCTGGTGACCGGCGCCCGGCACGTCGAGGTCCAGGTCATCGCGGACGGCCAGGGCACTGCGTGGGCGCTCGGCGTTCGCGACTGCTCGGTGCAGCGACGCAACCAGAAGGTCATCGAGGAGTCCGCGTCACCGGTACTGCGTCCCGAGCAGACAGCCGAGCTCAAGGCCTCAGCGGAGCGGCTGGCGATCGCGGTCGACTATCGCGGTGCGGCGACCGTCGAGTTCCTCTACCACCCCGGTGACCAGCTGTTCGCATTCCTCGAGGTCAACACCCGCCTGCAGGTCGAACACCCGATCACCGAATACACCACCGGGTTGGACCTCGTTCGGGCGCAGCTGTTGGTGGCCTCCGGCGGCCGGCTCGAGGGCGACCCGCCGGCCGAGCGCGGGCACGCCATCGAGGCCCGGCTCAACGCCGAAGACCCCGACCGCGACTTCGCGCCCGCCCCGGGCCGCATCGCGCTTCTCGACCTGCCTGCCGGGCCTGGCATCCGCGTCGACACCGGCGTCAGCGAGGGCGACACCATTCCCGCCGACTTCGACTCGATGATCGCCAAGATCATCGCCTACGGTCGGAACCGCGAGGAAGCGCTTGGCCGGCTGCGCCGGGCAATGGCGCAGACCAGGGTGATCATCGAAGGCGGCGCAACGAACAAGAGCTTCGTGCTCGACCTGCTGAATCAGCCCGAAGTGATCGACGCCAGCGCGGACACCGGCTGGATCGACCGCGTCCGCGGTGAGGGCAGGCTCGTGTCGCATCGACACTCCGCCATCGCGCTGGCCGCCGCCGCCATCGGTGCCTACGAGGAGGAGGAGCGCGTCGAGCGGCACCGGCTGCTGTCCACGGCCTCCGGCGGACGTCCTCAGGTGCAACACGCGAGTGGCCGACCGCTCGACCTCAAACTGCGCGGCGTCGGCTACCGCGTGCGTGTCGCACGCATCGGTGCGCACCGGTTCCGCATCGGTATCGAGGCGGGCGACGACATCCGCACCGCCGACGTCGATCTCGAGCGCTTCGATCACCACACCGCGCAGATTCTGGTCAACGGCACCCGATACCGCCTGATCACCGGCACCCATGGGCCGATCCACCTCGTCGATGTCGACGGTGTGACACATCGGATCAGCCGCGACGAGGGCGGCGTCGTGCGCTCGCCCGCTCCCGCGCTGGTTGTCGCCACGCCGCTCGAGGTCGGCGCCGAGGTCGAGGCGGGCGCGCCGGTGCTGGTGCTGGAGAGCATGAAGATGGAAACGGTGCTGCGCGCGCCGTTCAAGGCACGGCTCAAGGAATGTGCAGTGTCCGTCGGCACCCAGGTGGAGACCGGTGCACCGTTGTTGTGGCTCGAGCCGCTCGCCGACGAGGACCAAGCCGAGGACACCACCGCGGTCGGGTCCGTCGAGCTGGACCTGCCCGTCGAGTCCGCGCAGGTCCAACCGCATGAGCGAACGAGCCGCGGCCAGGAAGACCTGCGCAGCCTGTTGCTCGGCTTCGACGTCGACCCGCACGACGACCGCCGAGTGCTCGACGACTACCTCACCGCGCGCCGGGCGGCCCTGAAGGACGGCCACCGACCGCTCGCCGAGGAACTCGAACTCGTGGCGGTGTTCGCCGACCTCGCAGAACTGAGCCACAACCGCTCGTCGGACGAAGAGGGCAGCCACAGCCACGTCCACAGCGCCCGCGAGTACTTCCACACCTACCTGCAGAGCCTCGACGTCGAGCGGGCCGGGCTCCCGACGTCGTTCCAAGCCAAGCTCGCCAACGCGCTCGGGCACTATGGTGTCACCGATCTGGAACGTTCTCCGGAACTCGAAGCCGCGGTCTTCCGGATCTTCCTCGCCCAGCAACGCCCGTCCGACACCGTCACCGTCATCACGACGCTGCTGCGCGAGTGGCTGCGGGAGCCGATGCCGGATGGGGCGCTGCGCGAGCCCGTCGGCTTGGCGCTGGAGCGGCTGGTGGCCGCGACGCAGGTGCGCTTCCCGGTGATCGCAGACCTCGCGCGCGGCGTGGTGTACGCCTGGTACGGCCAGCCGTTGCTGCGGCGTAATCGCGCCCGCGCGTACACCAATATCCGCAGGCATCTGCGCCACCTGGACGCGCGCCCGGACGCGCCCGATCGCGCTGAGCACATTGCCGATATGGTGCGCAGCACCGAGCCGCTGGTGCGGTTGCTCGGCCAGCGGCTGGTGCGCGGCAGCCTGGACAACACGGTCATGCTGGAGGTGCTGACCCGGCGGTACTACGGCAACAAGGGCCTCGCGAGCGTTCGCACCGAAGACGTGGGCGGCTGCACATTCGTGATCGCCGAGCGCCGCGGTCTGAGTCTGGTGTCCGCGGCGGTCAGTTTCGACGCGCTCGGCACCGCGCTGCGCGGACTCGCCGAACTGGCGACCGGCGCCGCGTCCATCGACGCTGACATCTACCTCAGCTGGGAGAAGCAGCCAGGGGACTTCGACGAGATGGCAGCGGCGTTGCACGATGTCCTCAGCGCGCATCCGATGCCGAACCAGGTGCACCGGATCACCGCGACCGTCGCCGGTAGCGGCGGTGCGGTGATGCACCACCACTTCACCTTCCGTCCCTCTGCCACCGGTATGGCCGAAGAGCGACTGATCCGCGGCCTGCACCCGTACATCGCGCAACGGATGCAGATGCAGCGGCTGCGCAAGTTCGACCTCACTCGGCTGCCGTCCTCCGACGACGAGGAGGTCTACCTGTTCCGATGCGTCGCCAAAGAGAACCCGGCGGACGATCGCCTCATCGCCTTTGCCCAGGTGCGTGACCTGGCCGCACTGCGCGAGCACGACGGCAGGCTGCTCGCGCTGCCGACCGCCGAGGCCACCATCGCTACCTGCCTCGACTCGATCCGCCGGGCACAGTCGCTGCGACCGTCGGCCAAACGCTTCAACACCAACCGCATCGTGATGTACATCTGGCCGCCGATCGACGTCACCCCTGCCGAACTGGAGACGGTCGTCCAGCATGTGCGGCCGACGACCGCGGGCGCCGGGCTCGAGGAGATCCTGCTCATCGCGCGTCAGCGCGATCCCAATACCGGCGAGCTGACCAAGGTCGCCGTGCGCATCGGCTTCGACACCACCGAAGTGACCGTCGGCGAGCGGTCCGACGAGCCGGTCGAGCCGCTCGACGAGTACCGGCAGAAGGTGCTGCGGGCCAGCAGCCGAAACACCGTGTACCCCTACGAGCTGACCGGTCTGCTCGGTGACTTCGCCGAATACGACCTCGACGCCGACCACGCACTGGTGCCGGTCGGCCGGCCCAAGGGACGCAACACCGCGGCCATCGTCGCAGGCGTGGTCACCACACCGACCCCGCAGCATCCACAGGGCATCAGCCGGGTGATCCTGCTCGGCGATCCGACGAAGTCGCTTGGCGCACTGTCGGAACCGGAGTGCCGCCGCGTGATCGCCGCGTTGGACTTGGCCGAACGGATGCAGGTTCCGCTCGAGTGGTACGCGCTGTCCTCCGGCGCCCGGATCTCCATGGAGTCGGGCACCGAGAACATGGACTGGGTGGCGGCGGCGCTCAAGCGGATCGTCGAGTTCACCCAGGACGGCGGCGAGATCAACATCGTGGTCGCCGGCATCAATGTCGGTGCACAGCCGTACTGGAACGCCGAAGCGACGATGCTCATGCACACCAAGGGCATCTTGGTGATGACGCCGGACTCCGCCATGGTGCTCACCGGCAAGCAGTCGCTGGACTTTTCCGGTGGCGTGTCGGCCGAGGACAACTTCGGCATCGGCGGCTACGACCGGGTCATGGGTCCGAACGGGCAAGCGCAGTACTGGGCGCCTGATCTGACCGCGGCGCGAGACGTACTGATGTCGCACTACGACCACACCTACGTCGCTCCCGGCGAGCAGGCGCCGCGGCGGTCGCAGACCAGCGACCCCGTCGATCGGGACGTCTCCGACTTCCCGCACGCACTGGCCGACAGCGACTTCACCACCGTCGGCGAGATCTTCTCCGCCACCGCGAACCCGGACCGCAAGAAGCCCTTCGACATCCGGACCGTGATGCGGGCGCTCGCCGATCAGGACCACCCGGTGCTGGAACGCTGGGCAGGCATGGCCGACGCCGAAACGGCAGTGGTGCAGGACGCGCATCTCGGCGGCATCCCGGTATGCCTGCTGGGCATCGAGTCACGGGGGGTGCCGCGGCGCGGATTCCCGTCCACCGACGGTCCTGACACCTACACCGCGGGCACCCTGTTCCCGCAGTCGTCGAAGAAGGCCGCGCGGGCAATCAACGCGGCCAGTGGAAATAGGCCGCTGGTCGTGCTCGCGAACCTGTCAGGCTTCGACGGCTCGCCCGAATCGATGCGCAAGCTGCAGCTGGAGTATGGCGCCGAGATCGGCCGCGCGATCGTGAACTTCCAAGGCCCCATTGTGTTCTGCGTGATTTCGCGATACCACGGCGGCGCGTTCGTGGTGTTCTCGAAGGCGCTGAACCCGAACATGACCGTGCTCGCGCTGCAGGGTTCGTTCGCCTCGGTGCTCGGCGGCGCTCCGGCTGCCGCAGTGGTGTTCTCCGCTGAGGTCAACACGCGCACCGCGGCCGATCCTCGGGTGCGGGATCTGCAGGCGCGCGCCGCGAACGCACCCGGTTCCGACCGCGCGGCCCTGACCGCGGAACTCGACGAGGTCCGATCGTCGGTCCGCGCGGAGAAGCTCGGCGATGTGGCCGCAGAATTCGACCGCGTGCACAATATCCAGCGCGCTGTCGAGGTCGGTTCGGTCGACGCCATTATCAGCGCGTCCGAACTCCGCCCACGCATTATCGAGGCCATCGAGACTCGTCTGCCCGGTAGTACTTCCGGACTTCTTATCGATGATGCTCTTGGTCAGCAGGCTGGACTCGGGGTGGCCACCAACTGATCATGTCGTGATTGTGTGACATAGCTGCGCAGGTAGTGGTTGCGACTGGGCATATCCTGGGCCCCACCAAGTTTCGCCTCTCGGCCGAAACTTGGTGGGGTGGATCTGTAGCCATCGATATCAGCGAGCGGTTGGACCGCGGTGAAGCCGCTGCCTGGGTAGGGGACATCCTCGACCCGGGCAGCGGCTTCACCGATATCGCCGATCGTGCGCCGTTCCAACGCTCAGGGGCAGAGCAAACGCTCGCGATCGGCACCGTCTTGGTCATAACCCGGAAGTGTCGCTGTTCGACGAGCAGGCCGCCGCCCCGGCCGACCGGGAACTACTGCTCGAAGCCGATCTCATCCACGCGCACAACCGATTTCCGGTCCAGCAGCCCGGATGGCCGCCGCTCCGGCTCAGTCGTGGGCGTGTGAGTGATCGTCGGACAGATCTATTTGATGCACGTGCCGATGCGAATGCTCGACTCCGTCATGGGTATGGGTGTGCTCGTGTTCGAGGTGGTCATGCTCGTGTGCGCTGTGGGCGTGGCTATGGGTCAGCGTGCCGTGACTGTGTGCGTGGGCATGAGGCTCGGCGTGGGAGTGTTCGTCGGTCATATCCCGGTTCCCTTTCCGTATCGAGTGGGTTCTACGGCAATGCATGCATACCAGTACGTCGCGGTGATGTCCGGGAAGGTCCGGACCGGCATGTTCGGCGTTGCCGACCGCGTCAAGTACCAGTCGCAACCGGCGCGTCAGCCGACCTGGCCGGACTTGACGGCGCTCCGTGAACCCGGGTCGACCGCGAGACCGGAGATGAGCTGCTCGATCACCGAGCGGATCGCCGCGGTGTCCTCGGCGGCGTCGTCGTCGGAGTGCGCGAGGTATTGGGCGGCCTCGTCCAGCGCGCCGACGATAACCAGCGCCAGCGGCCGCACGGGTTGGGTTCTGATGCGTCCAGCGGCGATGGCTCCGGCCAAGGCGTTCTCCACCAGACCGATCGTGTGTCGCAGTTCGATCTCCCGCCACAGGCGCCAACCGAGCACCGCGGGCCCGTCCAGGAGCGCGATCCGTCGCACTTCCGGAGCGGTCGAGGCCCGCAGCCACGCCAGGCAGCCCACGATCAGGTTGGCGATCGGATCATCGGAATGCGACTCGGCGACCGCGGCACCGATCACCTCGACCAGACTGCGTTCGAGGTCCTCGAACACCGCCTCGAACAGATCCCGCTTTTCGCTGAACTGGTGATAGAGCGCACCACGACTGACACCTGCGGTCTCGGCGACCACGACCGTGCTCACCGCGCCGTATCCATACTGGCCGAACAGTTCTCGCGCGGCACGGATCACCGCACCGCGCGTCGAGGCCGAGCGTTCGGCTTGGGTTCGGCGACCAGCGTTCATAGCGACGTTGAAGTCTAGGGCAGCACCGAATTCGCTTTCGATCCGAGTCACGTCGCCCCTTGACCGGTGACACCACCATCCTGGAACATACAGTCATCCTGTTTGTATCTTAGAAGGATTTCTGATTATGTCCGCTGCCACCAAAGATCTGTTCGAGCGCTACCACGCCTGCTGGGCTGATCGCGACCCCGACCGCATCGTCGCACTGCACACCCCCGACTCGATATTCCACCTGCACTCCGGTAGCCAACCCGCTCGCGGGCGCGCCGAGATCCGCGCCGCCGCCGTGGAGACCTTCGCCCTGGTCCCGGACCTGACCTTCCACCTGGTCACCCTGCGGGTCGGCGACGACTTCTGGGTGGTCCAGTGGAGGCTGTCGGGTACCTCGGCCATGGGTGGCCTCGTCGATGTGGACCTCGCGGATGTGGTTCTGATCGAGGACGGCGCGGTGCGGGAAAAGCATTCCTACGTCGACGGGGTGGCGATGCAGGCCGCGCTGGCCGCTCCCGCCGATATCGCCTGAGCCAGCGCACGAGCCTACCGCTGTCCGCGGAGTCCGTTGGCGCTGAGGCGGGTTCGATCGGCGCGGGCGAGATGTCGACGCGGTCGCAGGTGTCGGGGGAGTCATCAGCCGCTCACAGAGGCCTCCGATCGCGTCGATCGGTATCCGTTGCGGCCAGTAGTGCGACACGCCCGATTCCCTTCGGGCACTGCAGGTTCAGTGCTGTCGAACAGTCGTTCTGATCGTCGCCGAAGCCGTGACGAAGGATTCATGGCGACGCTTCTGCTGTGGCTGTTGGGAATCGGTGATGGAGGCGGTCGATGTAGCCGCGGACTGCGACGAGTTCGGCGATGAGCTCTCGCGCGGTGGTTGGTCTGGAGCTGGGTGCGCGTTGGATTTCGCGGGCCAGCGTTCGTGCTCGGACTTCGAGAGCGTCCAGGAAGATCCGTGCTTGGGCTACGTCGGGGTCTTCGGTCATCTTGTTGCTCGGATCAGGTTGTCGGGATGGGCGGCTTCCCGTTGGCGATCATTCGACTCGTCTGTATCGCCGTTGCCGTCGTGCGGGCCTCCGGTGTGAGCATTCTCGCCCCAGCGGTGTGGATTGATCAGGCGAATCGCATATCCGTTGTGCCCCGGCGGCAGTGTGGCGTTGATGGTCGGCGCAAACCGAACATCACCTCCCGCGGGCAACTGCGCAACCTTCCCGGCCTCGGCGCGTGACCACCGCCCCACACTGACGCACGACGGTGCCCGCCCGGCGGAGCCGAGCGGGCAGTGGGGCGGCATTTTCAGAGGGCTGGAGCGGCGGCGCGGCGACGAGGTTCGAGGGCGGCGGCGACCAGGTAGCTGCCGCCGCCTGCGAGGGCCAGCACCCAGTAGGGGCTCGCGCCGTCGAGGAAGAGTGCGGCCGACGAGGTGAGGGCGAGCCATGCGCCGAGCGTGTATTGCAGTACATCGCGATAGGCGGCTCCGCCTGCGAGGTAGAGCAATCCGAGGATCAGGCCGGAGCCGGTCGGCCAGAGCAACATCTTCAGGTCGTCCTGGCTCAGCGCCGAGCTCAGTGCGGTGATGATGAAGAACAGTCCGCCGAAGCCGACCAGCCAGGAGGCGGCGAGCAGATTCCCGACGACCGCGTCCTTGCCGGTCGCGGAACGCTGGGCCTTCATGGACACGATGCCGGTGATGATCATCACGGTCAGCAGTCCGGTGATCAGCAGGATGCCCGGCACCGCGGACGGGAGCCGCAGGACGGGATCGTCGCCGTGGGACAGAGCGTACGTGCCGTGGCCGAGCAGCCACGCCACGCCGAAGCTCAGGTAGGACGGCCGGTTGTCGAGCATGGCACGCAGGGTGGATGGACGGGACTCGGGGTGCGAATTGTGCTGAGACATGGCGGATCTCCTGTGTGGAATGCTCCGGGGCCGGTGAGCCCGACCCGGAGGTGAGCGGCACAGTGGGGGAGGTGGATCGGACCGGGCGGTCGCGGCGGTGGGAACGTCGTGGGAAGTGGTTCAGGCCCGGGCGTCCGCGACGATGACGACCTTGCCGACGACGGTGCTGGACTCGGCGAGTTCCATGGCGCGTGCCGCTTCGGTCAGCGGGATGCGTGCGGCGACTTGGGCGCGCAGTGCGCCCTGGGCGGCGAGGTCGAACACTTTGCTCATGTCCTCGGTGATGCGGTTGCGGAAGCGGGTGAGATTGCGCTTACCCGCCCACAGGTTGAAGAAGTGCGCGCTTCGCTTGTTGGGCAGCGCATTCCACACCAGCAGCTGGGCGAACAGCTTCAGCACGGGCAGTCGTGAATTGCCCTCGTCGTTCTTGGTGGCCGCGGTGCCGTAGGAGACCAGCGTGCCGTGCGGAGCGAGCAGCTCGAACGAGTCGTTGATGCCCGGGCCGCCGATGTGATCGAAAACGGCGTCTACGCCTTCGGGTACGAGCGCTCGAACCTGTTGCGGCACATCGCCGCGGTAGTCGATCCAGGCCGCGCCGAGTGCTTCGACGGCTTCGGCATTGCGGGCGGAGGCGGTGCCGATGACGCGAATTCCATTGGCGCGGGCCAGCTGAACGAGCGTCGAGCCGACGCCGCCGTTCGCGCCGTGCACCAGAATGGTCTGCCCGGGCCGCACCTTCGCGGTTCGGTAGAGCATCTGCCAGGCCGTAATCCCGTTGACCACAAAGGTTTCCGCCTCGGCCGCATCGAGGGAAGCGGGCACCGGCACCAGGTCCGCGGCATCGAGCAGGGCGTGGCTGGTCCAGCCGCCGATCTTGGTCAATGCGGCGACACGCTCGCCGACCAAGGTCGGATCGACGTCGGCCCCGACCGCGGTGACGGTCCCGACCAAGTCGTATCCGGGCACGAACGGGAAGGCCGGCTGGTCGTAGTACTTGCCCCGCCGCATCTGCTGCTCGGCGAAGGAGACGCCGCTCGCCTCGACCTGGACCAGGGCTTGGCCGGCTCCGGGAGCGGACAGTTCGCGCTGGGTGACCAGCAGGCCGTGGGGCTCGACGCGGCCGGGCAGGACGATTTCGGTGGCGGTGGTCGTGGACATGATCTTCTCCTAGTGTGTGACTGGTCAATCACTCGATGGGTCGAATAAATGCCCCACGAGGGGGCGGTTGGTTGACGTTAGTGGGAGTTCGGGTGACGAATGCCCGCGGTGAGGATGGCGGCCCAGGAGCTGCCATCGCCGTCCAGGCCGAGGGTGGTGATCAGGTGGCAGAGTTGCCCGAAGGCGATGAACCGCTGCACCTGATCGTCTTCGGCGCCCGACCGCTGTTTGGCGAGGTCGGTCACCCGGCCGAGGCCGTGGCGCAGTGCGTCGCCGATTTCCGGGACATCCGCCACGGACTGGGCGTGCACCTGCAGCATGAGCAGGCTCTTGTCGCTGATGAGTTCGGCGTAGGCGCCGCCCATTTCGTGCAGGATCTGCTCCGGGCTCGCGCCGTCGGCGCGGGCGGCGCCGGATGACAGTGCGCGCTCGATCAGTTCGAAGCAGCGATCGAGCGCGGCGACGAACAGCGCGACCTTGCCGGGAAACAGTTTGAAGACATAGGCCGGTGAGATCTGCGCCGTCGCCGCCACCGTGCTGATCGGTGTGCCGTGATAGCCGGTCCTGGCGAACTCGGTGATCGCGGCGTCGACGACGGTGTCGCGTCGTACATCCGATCGGGAGAGGGTGACTCCGCTCTTGCTCATGTGAGTGACTGTACACTCACTCTTTCGAAGGCGTCAACACCTTTGCTCCGGCCGACGTGAGCGCGCCATCGCTCCGAAGGGGAGTCCGCGCAACCGGCAACTACGTGTGCGCCGCTCCGTCGATCCGGATCTCGGTGCCGCTGATGAAGCGGCCGTCGTCGGAGACGAGCATCGCGATGACACCGGCCACGTTCTCGGGGCCGGCCAGCTCTTCCGGATTATCTTGCGGCAGAACGGCGATCAGGCGACCGAACAGAGACCAGTCGGAGTCCTGGGGGAGGTAGCCGGGGGTGGAGTCGGTGATGCCCGACTTGATGCCACCCGGGGCGACGCTGACCGCGCGCAAACCCTGCTTGCCGTATTCCAGTGCCAGCACGTGGGTCAGCGTCTGGATGCCGCCCTTGCTCGCGGAGTATGCCGCCATGTAGGGGTGTGCGAAGTTGGCCGAGGTGGAGCTGAAGTTGACGATGGTGCTGCGCGGGTTGGCCAGCAGCGCGGGCAATGCCTCTCGGATCACCAGGAAGGTGCCGGTGAGGTTGACGTTGATGATCTCGTTCCACAGGTCCAGTGACGTCTCGTGGGTGTGTGCCGCGCGCAGCATGCCCGCCGCGTTGATTAGTGCGTCCAGCCCGCCGAGGGACTCGATGGCGCTCTTCACGCCCGCGACTACATCGACCTCCCGGCCGATGTTCATCTCGAGGGTGGTCAGCCGGGTGTCGGTGCCCGCTTCGGTGGCCTGCTTGCCGGTCAGTTCCAGGCCCTCGGCGTTGACGTCGGCGCCGACGACGACCGCGCCTTCCGACAGCAGGCGCAGGACGGTGGCCTGGCCGATGCCGGATCCGGCGCCGGTGACCAGAATGCGGCGCTGTTCGAGACGGTTCATGGGCTCTCTTCCTGATCAGTGAAATTGTTTCTGACACAGTATGCTGATATTGGCACTCTGCGCCATTAAATGGCGCGGGCTCGGTACAGTGCACCTGTGAGAAACGAGCGAATCCGTGCCGTGCCCGGACGGGGGCGCCCGGCGCTCAGTGCGACCCGCCGCGCGGCCACGCGCCGGGAAGTGGCGATGGTGGCGGCGCACCTTTTCATTGAAAATGGTTACACCGCAACAACTGTCGACGATATCGCCGCTGCCGCAGGCATGGGGCTGCGCACTTTCTACCGTTACTTCGCCAGCAAGGAAGATGTCGTCGCGCCGCTGCTGGCCATCGGAACCCAGGCCTGGGCGGACGAACTCGCCGCCTGCCCGCCCGAGGTGCCGTTGCGCGAGGCGCTGAGCCGCTCCTACCGCACCGCCACCGCGGGCACGCTCGCGGCGGAGGGCATCGCCGAGACGAGCCTGCGTCCGCTGGTGCACGCCGCCACCCAACTCCCCGCCCTGCGCGCGACCTGGCTGCGCGTCCAGCACGACTGCGAAACCCAGCTCATTCCGATCCTCGCCGCCCGCACCGGTCGCTCCGTCGACGACCTCGACGTCGCCCTCACCGCCGCCATGGCCAATACCGCCGTGCGCCTGGCGACCGAACTGTGGGCCGCAGGCACGGGATCCAACTCCGCCGCCGACGTCGTCGACACCTGCCTTGCCCGCCTCGCCTCCCAAAGTCTGCTGTAGACGCGACGTTTCAGTCCGTCCGGTGACGCCGCCCGTCCATCTCTCACAGCAGCACCCGTTCGGACGGCGATCCACCGACGTTCGTGTCCGCACTGAGCTGCGGGAATCATGGCCTATTCGAGCCGAAGGTCCCGGAGGTCGTGGACAATGGGCCTGGACATTGACGGGCGAGGTGGGAACCGGGAATGCCGCAGGGAAGCCTCGGGCGATCGCCACCTGCGAAAGGAGGACGCGCTATGTCGCGCCGCAAGCCATGGCTCCCTCCACGATGGGTGGTTCGCCTCGCCTGGTACACACACCGCGCCCTGTATCGCGTGACCCGTGGCCGCACCGGGTTGTGGCGTCCCAAGGACCGCACCCACTGGGGGACGATGCGGCTCACCACTACCGGACGCCGCACCGGTCGTGCGCGCGGCGTCATGCTCGGCTACTTCGAGGATGGCTCGAACCTCGTCACGCTGGCGATGAACGGGTGGGCTGACGGCGAACCGGCCTGGTGGCTCAACCTCCAGACGCAACCTGACGCGACGGTCGATCTGAAGGGTGGCTCCCGCGCGGTGCGCGGGCGCGCCGCGGGGGGAGAGGAGCAAGTGCGGCTGTGGGACAGGTGGCGGGAGATCGACCGCGATCTCGATACCTACGCCGCGCTCAGGTCGTCGGAAACTGCCGTCGTGGTCCTCGAGCCGCGCATCGAGTCACGCTGACCGGAAACTCCGATGGCGGGACGATGACCATGGCAGTTGCCGCCCCGCCCGAGACCGCTGTGGCGGATAACAGGACGCAGCAGCGGGTTTCGGCGCTCTCCTCTCCCGACTACGGTCGGTCCTTGCTGTGTTCGACGCTGCCTCCCTCGTCGCGTCCAGCACTCCCGTCGGATGCGGGTTGCGGGGGAGGACCGGGGGTGGTGGCACCCATACCGTGATTCGCACTTCCCTCGAACTGGCCGGTTCCGGACAGCACCGTTGTCAGCATCCGAACCAGCTCGGCCTGGCGATGCGTTCCGGTCTTTTCGAAGGCGCGTTGCAGGTGCGTGCGCGCGGTGTTCACCGAGACCGCCAGTTCCTCCGCGATCGCCCGCAGCCCTTCGCCGCGTAGCGCCGCCACCGCCACGCGCGCTTCGGCCCCGGTCAGCCCGTACAGCTGTCGCAGCGCCTTCGGTCCTCCCGATGTTTCCTGATCCGGGTCGACGATGACGACGAGCGCCGCCGAGGTGCGCTCATCGCGGCACTCGGCCTTCGAATCCAGCGGCACCACCAGCAGTGCGTACGCGCTGGCGCCGCTGTGTCGTGGAATGAGGGCGCGCCCTCCGACATACGGCCCGTACTGGCGGAGTGCCGAATCGATGATGGCGCGCAGTCCGACCGCGGATCTGTTGTCCGATGACTCGAGGTGGCCGCGGCGTCCTATGGCGAGGCCGTCTCGCGATTCCAGGATCGACAATGCCGCTGGGTTCGCGTAGCTGATCGCCCCGCAACTCGACACGATCACCAGTCCGTGCCGATGCACGGCGAGCACGGCGATGGCTTGGTCGCGCTCGGTCCGGACCTCTGTCAAACAGGACTGGACGTTCAGTGCGTGCCGCAGATGTGGGAGCAGCAGGTGCATTGTCGCGGTCGCCTGTGATCGGTCGAGGTCGCGGCCTGGAGCGGGATACACCCCGATCCACGATGTCCTGGCGCCACTGGTGACCAGCGCGAGCATCCCGTTGCCGAGCCGGTGCGGAACCATCCAGTCACGGAAGAATGGATGGCGGCGAAGGTAATCCGGCCCCAGCAGCTCTTCGCACGTCGTAATGACACCGGCGGGTTGGTGTTCGAGCGCACTGGCGATCGGATCGATACGCCAGAATCGGGCGTTGTAACTGCGGCGCAGCTCGTCCGCTCCGAGTGAACAGGCGGTCATCCGCCGGCTACTCGAGCCGGACACGACCAAGCCGCCGTGGTTTGCGCCCAGCGCTGTGACGATATCGTGCACCGCCTGCGACCAGTCACGGGGATGCAGCGCCGCGCGGTTGATTCGCGCAACGATCGCGGAAAACCTCTCGATTGTCATCGCCATATGAAATGACCTGCGGCACAAGAGAAACGGCAATCATCCAGAGTTGAGCATGGGTGCTGATGATAGGTGTTCGGGAGGCACGTCACACGAGTAGTCCGATACTCGATTCTACTCTCCCGAATGCCATCGGCAGGGCCCGCGCTCTCATCTGTTCGGATGAGGACCCGCGTCAGCAACCCTGCTCTACTCGGTAGGGCAACCGGTTCGCTACAGACGGTCGGCTGTGTCTTCCTGGAGGGCATCGTGATCGAGGCATCTGACCACCGGAACCATGCGGGCCCGACATGACAAGATACTGGCCCTTGCCGCGTGGCCGAATCGTCACCTCCCGATTCGGTTCTCGTGGCGACGTTTTCCACTGGGGTGTCGATCTCGGCAGGCCGGGCGGCAGCGGCGCAGTACCCGTCTATGCGGTCCGAGCCGGCACGGTGGTATTCGCGGGTCCGGAGTCCGGGTTCGGCGGGCCCGCCCCCGCGCGCCGGGTCGTCCTCGACCATCCCACCGAAGACGGCGGCGGCGCGACCGTGTACGGACACGTGATTCGCGAAGTCGCAGTGGGCGATCGGGTGGAAGCCCGGCAGCGCATCGCCCGGATCAACACCGACTCCACATCCAACGGCGGTGTCGCCCCGCACTTGCACTTCGAATGGCATCGGCACGCCTGGGGACCGCCCCCGGCTCGACCCGTTGCCGCTGCTGGCCGAAGCCGTGGACCCACCGTCCTCGACCAATGGAGGTTCCCGCATGTCGACGGCAGTTGATTTCGCCGCACGTTTGATCGATCCCGAGGCCATCAAGGCCGCCGGTCACAGTGCTGTCCTGGTCTACGTAGCACCGAGCAGACCCGGAGCCGGTCTCGGCGCCAAGCCGGTGACCAAGGAATATGCCGACCGCCTGAAAGCCGTTGGCCTCGACATTGTTTCGATATGGCAGTACGGCAAGCCCGGTAATGCCCAGGCGCCCTCGGACTGGACCACGGGCTATGACGGCGGGCATCGGATGGGCCGTCAGGCCAGGGAGATCCATTCCGCTGCCGGCGGGACCGGCCGGTGCCCGATCTTCTTCGCGGTGGACGAGGACATCGGGCTGAACGAATGGAACGACCGGGCAGTCGACTTCTTCCGGGGTGTCAACGACTCGATCGGCCGTGAGTGGACCGGCGTCTACGGCTCGTCGAAGGTATGCGCCTGGGCCATCGAAGACGACGTGATCGGCCGGACTTCCGAGGGGCGGTACTGGGCCTGGCAGACGCGCGCATGGTCGGGCAACCGGCTCGATACCCCCGAGGCCGTCCTGTATCAGCGCGTAATCGACACCCCATCCAATCCGGGCCCGCTCATCGACGGTACTTCGGTCGACGTCAACGACATCTTGGCCGCCGACTTCGGGCAGTGGTCCATCGTTCGCGCTGCGACGCAAGGAGAACACACCGTGACCGCCCCCGAATACACCGAACTCGACAGGTTCGGAAACTCCCGCTCGGAGCGCTGGGGAGCTCGTATCACCAACTTCCTGCTGCATACCCAGGAAGGCAACGGCACGGCTGAATCACTGGCGGCGTACCTCAACAACACGGCCAACGGCGTCTCGTATCACTACACGGTCAAGGATGGAATCGTCTGCGATGTCGTGGATACCGATTACGCGTCATGGTCGGTCTTGGATGCCAACAGCCATACGATCAATCTCTGCTTCGCGGGCAGCCGGGCGTCCTGGTCGACCGACGACTGGCTGGCCATCGAAGCAGACCTTCGGATAGCCGCATGGCTGGCGGTGCAGGACGCGAAGAAGTATGGCTTCGCCCCCGATGTCATCGCCCCGCCGTATACGCGCAGGGACGGCATCTCCGACCACAAATACGTGACCGAGTGCCTCGGGATCGGCACGCATACCGACGTTGGCTGGAACTTCCCCTGGGGCGTGTTCGAGAGCCACGTTCGAGAGTTCGCCGGTGGCATACCGATTGCCGGAGCAATCGGCGCGAAGGCGGCCGCATCACCCTGGCTGGGCCCGCGGCTTGGCCCCGAGGGGGAAATGAAGACGGCTGACGGTGTGGGTCGATTCGTCCAATTCCTGCACGGGTACATCTATTGGCATCCGTCCACCGGTGCGCATCCGATCCCGAATTCATTGTTCGAGAAATATGCGGAAACAGGGTGGGAAGCAGGGCCTTTGGGCTATCCGATTACCGACCACACCGTGCTGCGGGACCCGAAGGACGAAGTGTGGGGCGAGGTGCAGGGCTTTCAGAACGGGGCTCTCTACCGGCGCAACGGTCGGCCGGTGTACCGGGTGCATGGCGAGATCCGTGAGCGATGGAACCGAAGCGGATTCGAGAACGGCCCCCTCGGCTGGCCGACATCCGAGGAAATCCCCTTCGACACCGGGACCTACCAGGAGTTCGAAAACGGCCGGATCTACTGGACACCGAAACCGACACTCGCCCTCCTGACAATCGGCGGACGGGTGGAGCCGCTGCGCGATACTGCCTGAGCCCGGCTCGGGTGATGACTTCGCGTCCGTCGGGGCTGCCCGGCCCCGACGACACCGATGGCGCGATCGTCCGCCCTCGAGCGCGGATTCCCGGCATCGACCAATGCGGCTCGGCCGAAAGTGGCTGCCTCCCACTGGGTCACCGGTAGCCATGGTGAGTTCCAGGACCGGATATGGTGCGTGCGACTTCCGTGGTGGTGTCCGGGGTTACGGTGTCCTGCATTGCCGGTGTCCCGGCAGGCACAGTGCTGGGGTTGTTCGGGGGATGGCGGTCGGCGTGCTGGGCCGTCGCCGTCGTCAGCGGCGACCGTCATCGCCGACGGATCATCACTGTCGGAATGGTGGTACTTGTCGGAGTCTGGCTGCTGGCTGCAAGCAGCGCAAGGTCTTCCACCGATACGGTGTCAGCTCGGTGTTGCCCCTGTTGCCCGATCGGCCAGATAGGCCATGATCGTGGTGTACCACTCGTGGTGGTCCAGCCGCCGAAACTCTGGCTCCAACTCCTGGAATCGCTGCTGGACCGCGCGCACCTGGGCCGCGGAAATATCGGGGGCTAGCCAGGCAGTAGTGCGCGCGATCTCTCGGTCGAATCGCTGCTGCCATTCTTCGTCCGATTCGGCCTGCTCCGGTGCGCGGGTTTCGGCCCCGGCAGCCAGATCCAGCGCTCCGTTCTTCAGGGCCGCCGCGATCTTTTTCGCAAGTTTCTCTGCACTGCCTGCGCGCCAGCCGTCGAATATTATCGACAGCACCGAGCTGGGATCGGAACCGGAGTCGCGGGATTGGGCGACTTCATAGCCACCGTGCTGGTCCGGCGCCATCGGGATCTCGATGTCGAAGCCCGCGACCTTGATCGTGTGACAGGTCGTGAACTCCGGCCGGCCGGGTCGTGGTTTGTGCCAGCGGTGTCGCACGGCGATTTCCGCACTGACCAATCTGCGCACGATTTCCCATGCGGAGAACGGCTCGGCGGCAACACCTGCGAAACCGCGCTCGACCTCCTGAACAATGGCAGCCACTGGGCCGGCCGTCGCGGTCTTGCTGGGCTTGGCCAACCGATCGGTGAGATCGCTGATGGATGTCTCGGAGGTTATCGGGCCGATCGGTTCGAGCCACGCCTGGAAGCCCACCGGAGTAGTCAACAGCCCGTTCTGGCGATATGTGAGATACGCGTACAGGAGTACCGCCATAATCTCGCCCGCCGTCGGCTGCTTTTCGGGCGGGACGCGCATAGTGCGCTGGATAGATGCACCCTCGCCGTCCGGCGACGGCGTCACCGTTACGTTGAATATGAGGTAGGGCGGAATGGGGCCCAACGCCGCCGTGAATTCTGGCTTCTCGATGACGAGCCGGTTCAGTGCCAGGCGGTGTCGGCCCGAAGTCGCCACGACCCACAGCTGCGCAGGTTGACCGTCGTCGGTAGCCGGGACGTGTTTGACATACGGGGTCTCCCAGGTGCCCCATACATCCGGCAGCTCACAACGCTTCGACACTTCTTCGTCGAGGATCTGAACCGCCTGGTGATGCTCGTTGACCACGTCGACGAGCCGCAAACTGTCGACGGCGCGTTGCGCGATCTCCGTGCGTTGTTTATCGGCGGCCCGGAATTGGGTGGCGATGGGGCGAAGTGGATCATCATGCGCGAGGTCGGCGGGGTTCCCGAGGATATTCAGCGGGATATCGGCGAGATCCGCCGGATCGACCTGTAGTTGGTCGGCCAGCGCAACCCAGTCCCGCTCCGCCTCTCCTCTCAGTTCGGCAAGGCGCACGGTCGTCGGCATAAACTCGAGCGGTTCCGAAATCTTCAAGCGCTTGGCCAAAGAGCGGCGCTCGTCCCCCAACAATCCGATCCGGACTTCGGCGATCCTTAAGTCGAGGACCGTCGCTGCGTTATCTTCTCGTCCAGCAGGGATCTGCACCATCGGCTCCGGCCGCGGATCGCCGACCGTGTCCGCTACAGTCCGATGGCGTTCCAGCACCTCCGACAGCCGCGCCAGCCAGGCTTCTTCGCGCAGAACCGCGGTTCTTCTGCTGGCTATCATGTTCAGCAAATCGCGTCCGGCCAGCGTGACCCGGGCGAGTTGCCCTGGTTCGATACCGATTCGCGCGGCCGTTGCCACGTGCTTGGCGGCTGCCCGTTCCGTCAGGGTCGTGACCGCTTCTCGGAGCGAGACGATCGGCAGGTCGCGTTCCATGTTGCTGACAATCCGTAGCCGCTTCATCAGCTCGTCACGCTCACGCTCGAGTGCTCGAAGCTGTTCAGGGACGCCACGATCCGTGCTGGCCGCCAAGATATGGGCGGCTGGGCCGATCGGATCAGCGGCGACCTCTGCCCAGCCCGACGCCGTCCACCGCAGCGACCACGCCACACCTGCCTCGCGCCGACTCACCGGTGCGGACCGCGCTTTCCTGTCCAGGTCGCTAACCACATTGTCGAGCCACGGCTGCCAGCCGGTCCGGACGAGCGCTGGGTGCAAGGCTGCCAGTTGTTCTCGACAATCATCGATCTCCGACCACAACATGCCATCGACGACGAATTCGACCAGGTACTTGGACCATTCGTCGGTAACGCGGAGCTGGTCGGCGAGCGGGCCGAGCGCCTGCCGCAGCGACGCGAGATCGAGATTCTCATAGTGCCCCTCGTTGCCCGCGCGGATCTATGCCCGGCTGTTCGTCGGCGATCGGCGCCGACGCGGGCGCATCGGACGCTGGCTCGAGCAGCGTTCTGAGAAACGGCACCTGCGCTGCCGCGCCGTCAGGGTGGCGCTGGGCGACGGCGGCCCCGACGTCCTCGACGAACGCCGGTCCCTCCGGAAGTTGCCGATGGTGCACATAGGTGCCGAAATCGTAATGCCCGTCCAGTAATTCGCTCACACGCGAGGCGAATTGCTGGACCACTCGGTCTTCGGCAGACAGCGAATCGACGTCGAGACGTGCCTGCGCCTGCAGGGCCTCGTGCAGCAGAGCAGGGGCAGAATCGGGCGGCGCGGTCAACATTTCCGCCACAATCGACGCGAACCATCGACCTACTCGATCTTCGGCGGACGACGGACCGGTGTCGTCAGCATCCCGCAGTTCGAGGGCTGTGCGGAGCAGGTAGGGCGCGACGACGTCGTTCATTATGTACTCGTAGCCCCGTTGGCAACCGATATCGTCGAGTACGACGTCGGCTTCGAACCGTGCACGCAGATACTCCAGGTCCTGAGCCTCCTGCGACCGGGAGCCCGGGTAGTGCAGACCGAACACCCCGTCTCGGGCGATCGAGTTCCAGTACTCCCGCTCGGCGTCCGTGAGCACCGGCGGCTTCATCAGGTCGCGGTCGAGGTCGAGCAACGGTCTCGTCGCCACCAGCGCGGTGTAGTAGTACTGCGGAAGCTCATCGAGTGACAGAGCGCGGGCGGCTCGGCCGATGACGCTGGCGCGGCTCGTGGTGTCGCTGCCGCCCGACTGCTCCGGCGCCCCCACCGGCAGAGTCCGGAACTTCCAGATCGGGATCCGCTCACCGGGCAAACGGAGCCTGTCCTGTTCGATCAGCAGTGGGCCCGGCGACGTATTGGAAAAGCCCAGCAGCGCTTCCGCTTCCAACGCGGCTGCGGTGAGCGCGCCGAGGACCGAGAGGCGAGGACCGTGCTCGCCCAGCCAGCTGCGCTCCCAGGCGTGCCGCTGTGGGCTCTCGCTCCAGGCGCGGCCGCTCAGCTCATCGGGCGCGGCCCTCGGTACCGTGGCCACGTATCCGAAGCCGGGGCGGCGCAGCAGCGCGGCTTCGGCCTGTCCGGCATCCGGGCGCTCGGCCTCGGGTCGGGTCGGCGTCTCGCCTACCACAGTAGGAGTTGTTTCGAGCTCGAATGACTGCGTCGCTCCATCAGTTGGCGTTTCCTGCGGAACTACCTGATCCGAAACGCCTTTCGGGCTGACCGGTTCCGCTGCTCGAATCGGTTCGCTGTCGGGTGTCGGCCGGGTGGGTGCGCCTTGGATGTTGTGTGGGTGTTGGCTGTGCGCGCGGGCGCGCAGTGGTTGGGGGAGCGGGGTTGGTATGCCGTCTTCGTTCTTGAAGTAGGCGGCGAATCTTCTTGTGGGATTCGGGTTGGCGGGTTGCCACTTGTTCTGGCCGTGTTCGTCGCCGTCGTAGTTGCGTACTCGCGGGGTATTGATGTCGGGGTTGTCGATGGCGGAGGTGATGTGGTTGAGGGTGATTCCGTGGGCGGTTTTGGTGGAACGCGGGGCGTTGGCGAGGATGTCGAAGACGAGGATTTGGCCTTCGACGTTGGTGATGAGGTAGCCGTGTGAGTTGGCGTCGTCCTCGTCGATGAGGACGGCGGTGTCGATGCCGTTTCGTCGGGTGCGGACGGTTTCGATGACCTCGGCGAGGCCGTCGTCGCCGGTCTTGATCGGTCGGAGTTGGGCGCCGAGGGCGGGTTCGACGATTTTCCAGTTGTCCTCGGCTTTCCATCGGAGGTCGGTGTCGTCGGGTTCGGGTGCGTCGGGGTTGCCGCCGAGTGCTCGGAATATGCGGGTGAGGTGGATCGCGCAGTTCTTGACAACGATGGGGTCTGGTGGGTGCAGGCTGGTGAGGTTGTTGTCGTCGTCGGTGGTGAATTCGGCGATGTATGCCCTTTTGATGTCGTGGGAGGACTGTTGCCACTCCTCGCGGGTGCGGACGCGGGGGATGCGGTCGGGGTCATCGACGTCGGTGATTTCGGGGTCGGGGATGTTGGTATCGAAGATGACGGCGTGGCCGCCGACGTTGGTGATGGTGTACGGGTGCAGGTTCTTACTCTTGCCGTAGTCGACGAAGACGACGACAGTGTCGACGTCGTTGTCGGGATCCTCGACGGCGTCGAGGATGTGGGCGAGGGGATCGGCGGCGTCGGGGCCGAGGTGGGTTTCGACGAGTTGGGTGGCGATGGCGTCTCTGAGGTCAGTCCAGTTCTTCAGTCGTCGTTCGGGTTTGATTCCTTCGTTGAGGCCGAGCGCCCACAATGCTTTGGCTGTTTGGTTGATGGAGTTCAGCAGCTTCCGGGCCTTCTCGGGTGCGAAGACTCGTCGGAGGACGGACCAGGCGGTGATGGCGCCCACGCCCGCGGCGATAGCTACGCTGCCAGGCTGGTTTCCCAGTAGCGAGACTGCGCCGCCGCCGACCAGGCCGCCCAGTCCGAACCCGGCCATGGACGTCTGGAGGCGCACGGCTGACGCTCGTCCGCGTACTGCCTGCGGGGTCTTCTCGCGCGCGTAGGTGGTGATAGGTATGAAGGCCGAGCCGAGGATTGTCCAGCTGGCGCCTAGTGCCGCCGCGGTTATCCAGGGGTCGCTGGTGATTGCCATTGCCTGCACGACGGCGGCCCCGGCCAGGCTGGCCATTCTGGCGTCGAGGAGCCTTTTGATCCGGACTTTTGCCAACAACTTGTTGGGTATGAGGTTCCCTAGAACGGCCCCGGCCGGGACGAGCGTCGATACCAGTCCGATCTGTGTATGCGTCATGCCGGAGTCGAGGAGCAGTGAAGCGAACGGGATCGACTGCATTCCCAGATAGAAATTGTTGAGACTCAGGCCGTTGTTGATACGCCGCATCAGGGGATGGCCGTAGACCGTACGCACGCCGGCGGGGACCGAAGTGCGCAGTTCTTTCCAGATACTTCCCTCTTTCCGTTCGGTCGGAAGATCGGGTACCCCCGACATTGACGCGACGTTAAAAATGTTCGTGCCGAGATTGACGAGGGGGGGAAACATAGCTCCGGCCGACAGCAGAATGGGCCCTAGTCCCCCGATAACTCGGGTGAAGTTCTGTTTGAGGTTATTGTAGCGAGTCAGTCCTGTTGGCGCATCGGCAGCCATCGAGGCGATCACCTTGCCGGAAGCATTTCCGTAGAGCACGGAAACTCCCGCTTCCACGAATGTGGTTGCGACGAGTATGGGGACGGCGTATGAAGTTCCCGTCGCAAGGGCGGCAGTCGCTATGGCTGCTGTTACCGTCCCCACGATTGCGCTGCCTTTCATCAACTTCTTGGGGGAGAAGTAGTCGGTCAAATATCCCGCGATCGGTGCGCCGAGAATGATTGGCAGGGGGGTGAGCGCCGCAATGGCGCCCGCCAGACCCGGCCCGGCCTTGTCTACCATCCAGATGCTCATCGCCGAGTTCAGGATCGCGAAACCGATTTCGTTCAGGAACTCGGAGCCGAGTCGTATACCGACATTGAAGTCGTTGCGAATCACGCGCAGCAGTGATTTTTTTTCTCCGAATGGTGTGGCACTGGAATTATTCGCCGCGGTGGATGGCTCCGGGGATGCCGCCGAAGGCTCGGACGCATCGGGCTGTTGTTCGGGTCCCGTCGACTGCTGCTCTGTGGCTGCTGACGCCGTGGTGTGCGGAGCAGGCGCCTGCGGGAGTTCCTGCCCGTCACCTGGTGGGAAACGGTGTGCGAGCATCTGGGGTGGCAGGCCTCTGCCGATACGCAGCGGGGCCACCGCCGCGTTGTGCTCATCTCGCACGCGAGGCCCGGCGTCGTCCGCGCCTCGCAACAGCTCCGCGAATCGCGGATCCCGGTGCAGCGCTTGCGCGCGCGGGTGCGCGTGGTGAGCTGCGGGTTCGGCGATAGGTGTTCCCGCAGTGGGCTGCGGAGTAGTTGGCTGCGCGGGAGTGCGCTCTTCGGCCGTGGCGTTGGTGGGGCCGGGTTCGGCGGCGGTGCCCGGCGCGGTGGCGAGCGGCGTTGGGTCGGATGATGGGATACCGGGCTGGGACTCAACGACCTCCTGTGGGGAAACCGGCCGATCCGGGCCGACGGCAGCTTCGGCGGGAGTCGGAGTACCGCTGGCCGCACTGTTGTCGATGAGTTGCTCTCCGGCAGAGGGCGGATGCCGCACCACGACAGCAGCGACGACGATGCCATCCCGCTCGACGACAGATCCCGTTGTCGAGAGGTCCGAATCGGTCGAGCTGCCGACATGAACGTCTGCCCGGAACCCGCCGTCTTGGAGATCCACCGTGATGTCTACCTGGCGGGTGTCCGCTACCGTTTGTCCGATCAATTGCGACCAGGCATTGTAGGCGGCCTGTTCAGCGGCAGACTCGGCCGACCACGGTCCTGTCACCACTTTGGCGGCGATTCCGATTGCGGCAACCTCTCCTTTGCGGGCCACTGCTGCCGCACGATAAACCGGTACTCCGTTATCGACGGCCACTGCGATGTCGATAACGGCGTCGTCGTGCCGTGGCGCGGGCCCTGAAGGGCGCTCGGTTGTGAAAGCGTCGTCAGGCAGACCGAGTTTCTGCAGCGCTGTAGCGGCGCAGAGGTCACCGTCGAGGTCTGCCACTTCCTTGGACATGGCCTCGCGCGCCGTGCCGAAAATCTCGACTGCAATCACGCCGTCGGGTAATACCCGATGCAGCATTGATTCGTTGATCTCGAACCATGCTCGTGTCTTGCTGTCCTGGTGCACGACACCGGAGTTGTCTGTCAAAACGTCGAATCCGGTAGACGACCAGTCTTCGGTGCTGTCGGCGATCAAGTCGAAACGCATGACACGCTCGCCAATTCGCGTACCGGTCATTGTCAGTTCGAGCTGTACCTTGCTCTTGCTGCGCGCAACCGATGTCAAGATATTGCGCTTTGCTGCCTCGATCTGCTCGGGACTGCTCCACGTGCTCAGACGCAATTGCTCAACCGCCCAGCGGCTCGCCTGATCGGCGTGGCGCATGTTCTCATCGTCAGTCAGCGAAACACCGGCCATGCCCTGCCCGCCGACGGTCAACTCGACGGGACCGAACCCGGCCCACTCCATGGGATTCGTCGGAACTGGAGTCCGCTCCACTGGGTTCGGACCGAGTTCAGTGTTCGGTGAGAACTCGGTCGTCCCGCTGTGCTCGAACGACTCGTTCAATGTCAGCCTGGCGCCGGGGAATCTATCCTGCAGAGCCGCGACAATCATTGCGCGCACCCGATCGAAACCGGCAGTCTGCGGGCTACCCGTATAGATCGCGAATACACTTACCGCGCCAGCGAATTCCCCTTCGTACTGCTGCCGGTATTGCAGATAGACATCCATCGCCGCACCGCCGGTCGCGATTCGCACCCTATTGATGAGGGGTATTTCGTCTTGTCCGTCCCAGAACTTTCTCCGGATCGCATCGTGTGACGCGTATTCCGCTTCTACCGAGCGAAGAACGAGTGAACCAGGCCGACTTCCCGCAGCAGCGGCGATGACAATCCCCGCAAGTCCATTATTGATGTCCAGGTCAGACCCGAAAGAGCCCAGGTTGCGTTCGATGATGATCGAACCCGAAACGTCGGAGATCCTCTCGTCAACCGGATTGTCCACTTCCTGCGGCGAATTGGTCTCGGCTTCGAGTGCCTGACCGGCACTCGGGGGCAGCGCATGCCTGTCGGCTGGTAGATCGTGTTCCTGGGGAGCGTCCATCTCGGACGCGTCGGCAACGGTCTTCGGTCGATCCGGATTCTCCGGGTGCGCGGAATTTATCGGGCCGAGGTCGGTGAGCACCCACGGGTTCGGTCTACCGGTTTTCTGCCTCTTCAGCTCGGACGCGGGTCTGATCGAGGGGTCCGACAGCTGTGCTCCTCTGCCCCGAGGGAGGTCCAACGCCTCCTCGAACTCGACTTGGTCCTGAGGCATCGCGCCCCTGCCCTGGCGGAATTTCTTGGCAGGGGGCGATGCTTCGGCGTCGACCTCGTTCGCTTCGTTCTCGGCGGTCTCGGGTGCGTGGCGCGCACTCAGAGACAGCTCACCCCGGACGGGCGCCTGAGCTTGGGAAGTGGCGCTGCCTTGGAGATCGGTTGCAGGTGGCTGGAAAAAGGCCACGGCGTTGTCACGGAGTCCCGCGAATCCAGGCCCTCCCAAGAATCGCCCGGTGCGCTTGTTGTCATCGAGATCGAGCGTCGCCCGGAGGTCGGAGTCGTTGTCGTGCACCGTGTTCGGGGCATCGTCGGGTTGTGTGGCCTCGGTCCAGTGTTCTCGACCCGCCACAGTGAGGACGACCTCGTCACCGCTGCTCGCCAGGTATCCCTCACCGCTCAATTGCTGGTAGCCCTTGCGCAGGGAGGTTGCTGATGCCATGCCCAGGTGTTCGGCGAGTTCTTCGGCCGCAGGCAGTAACCGACCTGTGGTCAACCGACCGGAGATGATCGCCTCGCGCAGCGCGGGAACGACGGTATCGCGCCAGCCTTTACGTCTCGCCTGCTCCAGAAGGTCTTCTCTCGACGACCCCGCTGAGAGGATCTCCATCAGTTCCTGTGGGGAAACCGGCCGATCCGGGCCGATCAACTCGGCGATATCGGCGAGGACGTCGCTGGTAGCCGGGGTAGATGTCGGTTCGTCACCGGTGTGCGGCGTTGGGACGGACTCGCCAAGAGCCGCGGCGATATCGGCGAGGACGTTCTCAGGATCGACCTGATCCGGCGCGCGCGTCGGTCCGCCCGGTCGAACCGACCCACCGCGGTCGACCGCCGTATCGGCAGCTTGGGACAGATCGCTGTCGCGTTCCGCACCCGGCTCTAGTGCTGTCTCGGAGACGAAACCCCGCTCGGTCGACAACCCGGTCCTCGGGTCGATGACGGCGAACTCGATGGATCGGACTCCCGCCTCTGGATGGGCCTGGATCTCGAATCCGTAAACCGCATCCGGGTCGTCATGTCGAGCAGCCGCGGCCCGGAGCGCCCTTTCGGTCGCCTCCCGCGCGACATCGACTCGGTCAGAAGGCCATCCGGCCGTCAGCTCACGAACCACCCCATGCACACCGGTGATCACGGTGTTCAACTCTTGTGCCGGATCGATCGCCAGCGAGATCTGCGGCGACACATCGGCGAACCCGCCGCTGTCGGGCACCTCCATCGTCAGCGTGGCGGTCGCTCCGCCACGCCGGCCCAGCAGCGCCGACAACTCGTGCGCGCTGTCCAAGCCCGGCGAAATACCGAGCTGCAACCAGCCATCCCCGTCCGAGTCGAGTTGCGCGGCAAGCTCTTCCAGCATCGCCCCGAACTTCGACGGCTGGTCGCCATCCAGCCTGCGTCCCAGCGTTTCGTCCACCAGCAAACGCGGCTCGCCGTCTAGAGGCGCGAGGCGCGCCACGTCGATCTCCCATTCGTCGGGAGACTGCACATAGGACGACGCCAGCCGCTCTGCGCCGTCCGAGAGCTCGAGCTCGAGTGCAGGGCCCAACGGCCCATCATTCGCTCGCACCGCCAGCTGCCCCTGCTCGACTGTGCCGAGCCCGAGGGTGAGGCCGACCATCCGCCGCGCGAGCAGCTTGGCCGCCGCCACTGTCTCCGGTGACATGCCTGCCGACAGCTGGTCGATCAGTTCGTCGGTCCGTCGCGCACCGTCCGCCTCGTGGCCGGCACGGTACTCCACGATGGGTTCGGATTCGGTCCGGTTCCCATCGGCGGACCGTGGTGTATTCCCGCCGTCACCGGCCGGCGTTGCCGTCACCTGTGGCGACTCGCCTTCCCGTGCGGGGTCGGTCGGCCTGCCACCTGGGCCGAATGCGGCTGCCCCTGGGCCGGTACGTGTGGCGTTACCCGGCTCGTGATCGATGCCCGAGTTGGCCGGCTTCGGCGCTCGCCCAGCAACATTCAAATCCTCTGGACTCGTGGCTTGACGGCGCTTCCATGGCGACGGCTTGGAAGCGGCTTGCGGCGGACCATCGTGGTCGGCAGCTGACCCACCTGTGCTGGTGGGGCCAGGGTTGCGCGCTGCTTCCTGCCCGGACGCTCGGCGCCGCGCCCGAGGGGAGAGACTATTCTGCTGCGGGGCTCGATGATCGAGAGCCCCGGGGTTGCGCGTTTTCTGCTCTGTCGATGCGCCCTTCGCCTCTGGAGCACTTTCACTGCCGCCGCGACCCGGGACCGGAGGTGTCGCGTCGATCGACTCCTCTTGCGGCGCAGCTACATTCGCGCCGTCCGGTCGCGGCACCCAGGCCGCTGCGATAAGAATGCCGTCCCGCAGGTACCAGCGCCCTTCCACCGTCCTCACCTGTGGGCTCAATTCGGGCAGGCCATCGGGAATGAGAAGGCGCGCCTGGAAGGTTCCGTCCTCCAGGTTGAGCGTGACGTCGATCTCGTTGTCGACGACGTTCTCGGGAACCAGCCTTCTGGCGACCGAGTAGACGGCGGCCTTGGTTGTCCACAGCAGTTGGTCCAGGTAAACACCGTCACGTCTCAGGTCGTGGTCACCTGTGGCCCGCAGCCATTCCAATTCCCGGAGCGTGAACATCTGCTCCGGTGAGAATGTTTCGGGCTCTGCGGGTTCGAACTGGTGGTTCTTGTCGGCGAAGAAACCCAGTCCCAGGAAGTTCTTGGTGGCAACCCCAGCGGCATAATCCAGTTTCGCTGTCGTGTACTCCTCGGTGATGTCGCCCTCGACGTCGTGCGGCCATGGGAACAGCTCGGAAAAGTCCGGGCGAGCGTCTCTTGTGAACTGGGCTGTTTCCTCCTCGGAGAAACCGAGACGCAGCAGGGCCTCTCGGCCGGACCTGACTCCGGGATCGATGCCCATGTTGGTCGACTCGCTGTAGGCCACGCCCTCCGGTAGTACATGCCAGATCAGCGATTCACGGAATTCGAGCCAGATCCGCTCGCGCCCCTCGATTTGGACGATTCCCGCTCCGTCCACTTTTCGACCAGTTGTGAACTCCTGTACGGTGTGTGACTCGCGGCTCTTGATGGCCACGCTGATAATCAGCTTGCGGTCGCCGATCACCCCTTCGGTGTCGACAGTGACCACGACCTCGCCGTCACTGACGGCGAGCGAACGCAAGACCGCGTCCGCGACAGCGGACCGGACGACGTCGATCTGCTCTTTGCTGAACCAATTTCGTGGCTGCAGCCACCCGGCCACCTTGATGCCCGCGCTCCACGCGGCAAGCGCCGCCTCCTCGTCGCCGAGCCGAGCCTCGGTCACACCGCGTGGGCCCACCGACACCTCGAAAGGTGGTTCCCCACTGTGTCGCCCAGGGTGTGTCACCCGGGGGTCTTCAGCCGGGCTTGGTTCGAAGAGTCTGACTGACCAGTCAGCGTCGTCAGGCCCTACTCGAACATTCCAGCGCTGTGGCCGTTCATTTTCGGGTGATGTCTCTATCAGCTCAACGAAGGTCACCAACCGCTCGGGGTTGAAGGACCTCACCACCACGGTGTTCATGCCCGGCCGGGAGTCGGCGATGCGCTTCGCCTCGCTCACGCCCTCCTTAAGTCGAGTGAGGTACGCCAGCTCCTGACGCTGCGCGTGGTCGAGTTCCTCCGCGGGTAGTGAAGTAAGCCGCTGCTCGAGCAGCTTCATCGCCCGTGTGTTGGCGGTGTCCGCATCCTGTGGTGTCAGGAAGGGCTGGCGGCCGATCGTCGGGTGCACGGTGATGACAGCGGCCTTGTGGGCTGCGCTCAGCGAATCCCACCAGTCTGAAAGCCGTCGCGAGACAATAGGATTGCCGACCCGGGTGAACAGCGCGGCGGTGGCCGACGGCTCGACCATCGCTCGCCGCGTGAGGGAGGCAAGCGCCTGCTCCGCCAGTTCGCGTTCGGCAGGCGACGGCATTGCCACGGTGTCAGGAACGCCCGCAGGCTGTGTAGTCGTTTGCCTGCTATCGGCTGAGGCCGGTGTTTCCCACTGCGGCCGGTGGCCCCAGTCCGGGTTGGATGCGATCCACCGAATCCCGGCCTGCTGAAGCGCGTTGCGTAGTTCCTCGTTCGGCGGCGCTCGATGGAACACGACATAGTCGATATCGGATACTTGGACGCCGCCGTGCGTCTGAGTTTGGATGTGCGAGTTACGGCGGAAACTTTCTCCGGCATAGTCGCGGCCGACCCCTTCGAGGCCGTAATAGCCGAATTCGCGGTGGTTACTCGGCGTGGCGCCGAAGGATTCGGGCTTTGGATCATCGACTTTGCTCGGTATGGCACTTACGTACGCCGGGCTGCCAATATTTGCTGTTGTTCTCAGTCTCACTGCCGGTTTGAAGACGATGTCCACATCGCCGTACTCTGCAATGCCAGGGAGCTCGGCCTCGTGCTTCCAGTCCCCGCGGCTGGTGCGTATGCGCCCGTGGACCGGCCGCAGTTCCACCGGAAGATCGAGTGTGTGTCCGAACAGCTGCTCCTCGATTTTCGCCCTGCCCTCCAATGTTATTTGTGCCAGCATTCTCCCCTCATAAATTTCGAAGAGGGTCTTGAATCTGCCGCTCGCGAGAATCTTTCCGAGATTCGAGGATCTGGTCCGATGCACGATCTCGCCGCTGAACGCCTGCTTCAACTCCTCGGTCATCAATACATTGAGCTGTCCGAGTGTGATCCCCAACTCCGCCGCCAACGCCGCGGTGCGGCGCTCATTCGCGACATAACGCTCGGCATACGCACGGTCTCCGTCATCCGGAATGCGCTGTTCGGCCTCGGCTCGGATCTGCTCCACGAGCGGGTCGGCGGCGTTCCTCGCGTCGAAGTAGCGGTGAAACAGTTCCACCACATCGTCATCGGGCCGACCACGGAACTCCGGCACCGAGTCCGTATCGAGGTTTGCGGACGTGCCGTCGTGTGCTCGAACCGGTTCTTTGTCGGGTGTCGGCTGGGTGGGTTCGTGGTCGGGTGTTCGGGGGGCCTCGGGGGGTTGGCCTTGGATTTGGTGTTGGGGTCGGCGTAGGCGTGGGAGGAGTCTTCGGAGTCGGGGGGCTTTCGGGGTGGTTGTGCCCTTTTTGGTCGTGAAGTAGGAGACGAAGGCTTTGTCGATGTCGTGGTAGGTGGGTTCCCATTTGTTGTCGCCGTTTTCGTCGCCGTAGCTCCGTACGCGGGGGCCGTCGCCGGTGATGAGGGTGTCGAAGACAAGGACGGTGCCTTCGACGTTGGTGATGAGGAATCCGTGTGCCTTGTCGCCTTTTTGGACGACAATGGCGGCGCTGTCGATGCCGTTTCGGCGGGTGCGGACGGTTTCGACGATGTCGTCGATAGCGCCATCGCCCTTGATTTTATGCTGTCGGAGTTTGGTGCCGAAGATGGATTCGAGGAGTTTGTAGTTTTTATCGGTTTGCCACGCGGGGTCGGTGTCGTCGGGTTTGTGTGCGGATTTGTTGTAGTTGAGTGCGTAGAATGTGCGGGCGAGCTGGATCGCGCATTCTCTGACGGCGGCGGGGAGGGATGGGCCGGATTCCGGGTGTCCGGTGGAACCGTCACCGCTCGGCGGCAGCTCACTTGCGCTTTTGCGTGTGAAAATTCCGAGTGCTGCGAACGCGAGGGCTGTTGTGCCGAGTATTCCGCTGTTTATCAAACCTCCCCAATAGCTACCGGCGGACGTCAACAGATAGCTGCCCAATATGCCGCCGAGGATTCCGCCTGCAGCGCTGAAACTCGCAAGGGTCGACCATGCCCCAGCGTCGGCATTTTCAGGAACTTTGGCTTGCAGGTATCCGGCGAACGGGACGTTGTTGAGGAAACCGGTTGCGCCGGCGAGAGCCGCGGTCAACCAAAGGACCAACGCGTCGGTGGTGGTCGCGTATGCGGCCACAACACCCGCGTACGCTGCCACCGAGGTCGGGTAGGTCCATTTAACGTTGGCGTGGTCGATAAAATTCTTCGGTATGAATTTTGCCCCCAACAGGCCTCCGCTGATGATCCCCACGGAGAGTAGGATCATCATGGCCGCTGAAAAACCTCCGTCGTGGAGTAGTTGAGCCAATTGCATAAGGGCTGTCTGGACACCGAACAGCGCCGGAATGCACAGCAAGAGGACGCCGCGCAGGTACGAGTCCTGCCACATGGCGCGGGCTCCAGTAAAGAAACCGGCCTTCTCCTCCTTCGCTTCCTCCTTCTCTTCCTTCTTCTCTATCGTCGGAAGCTTGGACAGTGCGAGCAGATTCACCAGTGAGGTCACAACGCTGGTCAAGAACGGGAATGCTATTGAGATCCGTTCGAGTAACGGGACAATGGACTTGCCGAATCCGCCGGCGATCGACCGTTCTATTATCCTTAGTTTATTGGCAACTGTTTTGGCGGCATCCTTCTCTTTTTCTGTGGTAGCCAATTGTGTACCGTATTTATTGGCGCTTGCAGAGGCAAAAGCATCGAGGACCGCACCGACGACAGCCGAGCCCATGGCGACCGGCAGAGCGTGCGGCAGATCCCACACAACCCAGCTGCCGACGCCGGCCATGATCGCAGCGCTGGTTGCCGACAACCATCGCAGCATCCGGCGGTTGTTGATCCGGTCCGCAATCGGTCCGGCCAAGAATTGTGAAATCAGCGTGGCTGCTTGGGTCACGGCTGCCGTCAGGCCGATCGCCTGCAGCGAGGCACCCATGTCGAGGAAAACCAGCGGGAGGGTCGCTATCAAGCCGGCACTTCCCGCGCCGGCAGTGGCCGAGCCCCAGAATCTCAGGGTGAGGTTTCTGAACTTGGGTCGAGTTCTGTCGCGGATCCATTGGAGCCACGATTTCGCGGGTTCGTCCGGGTTTCCGGGCTGGTTGGATCCCTCGGTGGGTGGGTCGCCGAGGATTTCGTGTAGTCGTTGTTCTTTGGTGGGGCCTTTGGGGGCTACTTGGGGGAGTGCTCTGAGTTTGCCTTCGGAGGTTCTTGTGTATTCGCGGGTGAAGACGGCTACGGGCTTTTCAGTGTGGAGCTTTTCCCAATCCTCGCGGGTGCGGACGCGGGGTGTCGGTCGTTTGTTTTGTTCCTTTTCGGCTTTTGGGGTGGCTGGTTGTGGGATTTTGGTGTCGAAGATGAGGGTCGGGCCGCCGGGGGTGGTGGTGGCGGTGAAGCTGTGGGCGGTTGTGCCGTCGTCGGTGACGAAGACGATGGTGTCGATCTTGTTGGTGGGGTCTTCGAGTTTGTCGAGGATGTGGGCGAGAGGGTGGGCGCCGGGCGCGCTGGTTGTGGGTGGGTCGATTCTGGTGAAGCGGTTGTCGAGGCCCTTTCCAAGGTCTTTCCAGGTCTTGACGGTGGTGGTCGGGCGGGTGGTTTTGTCGTAGCCGAGGGCCCAGGTGACATCGAGGGTTTGGTTGAGGCAGGTGCGGACGTAACCGGCGATCTCGATGGTGGTGCCGCGGGTGTCCTGGACCGCCGCCAACGGTTGGCTGCCCAGCTGCTCTTCCAACTGCGTGGCAAGGCGGAGGAAGATGGCACGCTGCATCGTGTCGATGGCGTCCGAGGAGCGACCCAACGCTTGTGCCGTCTGGGCGGGCGACTGTTCGAGCTGGAAGCGACGGTGGAGGACTTGTTGGTGTTCGGGCAGAAGTTGTTGGATGCAGTCCTGCAGCGCCTGTTGGTTGTTGTCGAGCGCGTACCGAACGATGGGCGGCAGATCCTCGACAATCGCGCTGTCGGCCAGCGCCGTCACCAATTTCAGGTCGGCGCCTACGTCGGCGCGACCCTCGGCGTCGCCGAGCAGCAGGGCGGCGAGGCGTCTGATGCCCTTGCTGTAGTGGTTTCTGTGGTCTGCACCCAGTGCCCGCGCGATGTCTTTCATCGGCTGCTTGTTGAGGAGGCGTGCTACTACGGCTGCGCGCTGCAAGTCACCAAGCTGCCTCAGCGCCGCGTTGAAGGCCTTCCTGTCGTCGTTCAGCGCGTGCATGACGACTTCCAGCGATTCTTTTCCTGCCTGCGCCTCGAGCGATCGAGCGAGGTGGAGCATGGCATCGCGCTGCAACACTCTGACCGCGCTTGGGCTTCGCTCCAGAGCTGCTGCGGATTCTGTGACGGTCATGCCACGCCGAAAGCGCAGGTTCAGGATTTGCCGCTGAGCCGGTGTGAGCTGATCGAGGCAGGCCGCTAGCGCCGAGGGTTCGTCGGTCAGTGCATCCCGAACAATTGGTGGCATACGGTCGACGATGCTGCTGTGCGCCAACGCCGAAACGATCTGTGCTGCAGGCACTTGGGCATGCGGCGGCGCACCGAGTTCGGAAGTCGTCTCGAGCAGTTGCTGCAGACCCTCCCGCTCCAACCGGTTGACCACGCGCTGCTCCAAGCCCGTGATCCGCGCTACCTGTGCGACCGGTCTCCCTTCGCCGATCCCGAAGCGCAACATCAGCACTTCACGCGTTTCTTCGGTGAGCTGATCCAGGCCGTGCTGCAATATTTCCGCGCCGGCCGATGCTACGAGGCCGCCGCGCATCCCTGCCGGTGTTTTGGTGCCCGCAGCGGCCACCAGCGCCCGTCGGAGCCGATTGAATTCCAGGCCATATCGGGCGAGTACGAGGTTGGTGATCGCATCCAAACGACCGTCGGCGGTATCGGCGTCGCGAACCGGCGTCGTGGCGGCGCGGCTGAATATCTGGGCAGTGAGATACTCAGCCGTCCATGGGTCGTCGTTCGCATCGAGCATCCGTCGGAAAGTGGGGGTCGAATCCGGTACGAGGTCCGGCAGCACAACCAGACCAGTGGAGTCGACCGACGGCGTGCCCGCCATCACGGATCGGGTGGGTTGGGCCGGTGTGGCTTTGTTGGGCGTGTTCGGCTGCGCTGCAGCCGGATTGCTGTCCGTCGGCCAGTGGACTCGGCTTGCTATCGACGTGCCTGCCTTGGTGCGACTCACCAGATACCCTTCGGCGGCCAGCCGCCGGTAGGCCGTGGCCATGGCACTCGGCGACGGCATCCCGAGCTGGGTCGCGAGGTCGCTCGCTGCGGGTAGCAACTGCCCCTCGGACAACCGACCTGAGCGGATTGCCTCGCGCAGCTCGGACTCCACGACGACCTGCCAGCCCCTGCCGGCCGCTTTCGTCGTCAGTTCCGCCATCGAGGTCGCCTGGGCGAACATCCTGAGCAGCACCGCCGGATCCAACCGATCATTCGTCGGATCGAGTTCTGCATCAAGGACTTTGGCCAACGCCTGGACGGCGCGGTTGTACAGCGGCTTGATCGAGGACTCGCTGCGGAATCCGATTTCCTCCGCGATCTGGGGGAAGGTCAGGTTTCGCTCATGTCTGAGTTCGAGGCACAGTATTTGGTCGGGGTTGTCGATCCGTTGAATCTTGGCACGCAGCTGTTCGAGCTTGCTGTCGTCACCTCGTGCGGCCGCACCCAGAGCTGTTGTGAAGGCAGCCCTGACCTTGGGGAGCGCGTCCGGAATCGGGACTGGCCGAGTCTTGGTTGCCGCTACCCCGCCGCGGTCGGTCTCGGGTGCCGGGGTGCCGATGGGTCCTTCGGGATAGTCGTGTCCCGCGGTTCCGGGGACAGGCAGGTTCGGGTCGAGCGGCGCTATCGGTAGACGGTCGCTGCCGAAGTAAACGGCATACACCCGTTCGCCCTCGAGTCCCGTTGTGCCACGGACATATTCTTTCCACTCTGCGGTGCGGTCCAGGCGCTCGAGCTGCTTCTCGTTCGGGTCGTAGCCGACGAGATCGCCTTCGATGATGCGTCCGGTCTCCTCGTCGTTGCGTATCAGGGTCGCGTGGACGCCGAGGCTGCCGGGGCGTTCTACGACCAACACGGCCTGTGCTCCAGGGCCCAAATCGGATACCCGATCGGCGACCTTGTCGCGAGCGGTGCGTTCCTCGTCGGGTGTGACGCCGGCGGGCTGCCAAGCGGCGCCGGTCAACCGTGCGAGATCTTCGGCCCACGTGCCGGCAGGCGACAGCGGTCCTGCGGGCATCGTGACCGGGACGCCGTCGAGGAAGAGCTGGGAAAGTATCCACAGCGCGCAATCCCTGCTGCCCTCCAACAGAATTGCCAGCGCGGGGTCGTACCACGACAATTCCTGATCGTCCGGGACTGCGAAAGCGGTGGACCCGTCGTGACTGGGCAGGGCGATCGGTGCGGATGCCCGGACAAGATAGGGGTTCAGCTCGGGGTTCGTTCGCGCGAGCTGAACGAGCCTGTCGGCCTCGGGATTTCCGCTCGAATCGATGCGGATCCTCGTCAATTCCGCTCGCCCACCAGGTTGCGTGGCGTAGTACTTCCGAATTTTGATCAGCCCGCGGAGATCGGCGATCAGCTTTGTCGCAGCCGCGTCCTGATCGGTGGATCCGATCCACAGCACCGTCGCGACCCGGCGACCGGGGGCGGTCCGCGCGGAATTCTCGATGTCCTCGACTTGGCGGGCCACACCCGATGTCACCGAATGCAGGTCTACGCCCGGTCCGCGCACGATGACATGGACCTCGTCGGCGGCGTCGACATCACCGATGGCCAGCACCAGCTCTCCGGACCCGCCGGAGGCGTACGTCAATAAGTGGACCGGCGGATGCCCGGGCAGCTCGGCCGCCCGTTCCTCCGCCATCGCGATCCCGGCCGTCACCGCGATCCGGATAGCTCGCGCGATGTTCAGGTCGGAGGCGATTTCTCCGGTGATCCGGTTTCCATTGGCATTCGCCGTGCCGTCCTTCCTTCTTGCCGCATACAGCAGTGTTCGCTTATCTCGGTCTCGCCACCGCGCAGGCACGTACGCGAGGTTGACGCGGCGATGCATCACCCCGGTCAGGTCCCACCGTTGCTCTCGATTCAGGGAGTGGAATGCTTGCGCTCCCGCGACTCCTGGGTCGAAGGCGTAGCCGATCAGCGGAGCGTCCACCTTCAGCATGTTCACAATGCTCGACACCTGCTCGGCCGCCACGTTCGCCATGCGGGTGCGCGCAGAGCTGGATGCCGGAACAGCGGTTGGGAAAACGCGCGTGGGTACCCGCGGCTGGGCGAGCAGCTGATCAGTGGCTGCCCGCAATCGGCGCTCGAGCTCGCTGATCTCTTTCCGAATACGACGGAGTTGCTCGGCCTTCGGATCCGGAGTCGGGTGTGGGTCCAGCGGGTCGGGCACGCCCACAGCGCCGAAATCGGCTCCCGCGCGGACCTCCGCGCGGAGCTGCTCGCGCCGTGCGCTGGCCGCGCGATGTTGCCGGATGAGCGGCTCGAGCGCCGCGAAGTGCTCGTTCAGGCGGTTGATCTCGCTGATCGATGAGATGAGCAGCTCGAGTTCGTTGTACTGCTCGAAGAGTTGCCACCATCCCTCATCACCGGGACTTCCCTGCCGTGTCAGCAAAGTCCGCACCCATGGACCCATCACGGCGGGGCTGATGCCGATGTGCTGGGCGAGCAACTCCGCCAATTCGTCACGTTCGCGCAATGCCGCCGAGTCACCGAGCGCTAGATTGCGCAGTTCGGCCACCTCCTCGGCGGTGGCCTGCATCAGCTGACGTCGGGAGTTGCCCTTCAGGACCGCGGCGTCGAGGGTGACGAGCAAGCCGATCTCGGCGTCCAGTTCGTTGACCCGCTCGGCTGCTGCGAGCAGGTTCCGGATATCGCGGAATTCGTTGACCGCATCATTGACGGCCTCGTCGGGGGCTTGCGCGGGGGCGGTGCGTTGCCTATCGCTGAGCAGCGCGGTCGCCCTCGTCTGTGCACCGCGCATTCGAGTGTTCAGCCGCTGCATCGCCACCGATCCCGGCGTCAATGCCTCCGGATCTTCATGCAGCTGCCCAGCGAGTTGATCGCGTTGGGAGCGGGCCTGCTCGCGGAGCGATTGGAGTTGCCTCTGGGCTGGCAGATGCGGCGCTGTGGGGCCGTTGGTGAGGTCCGATCGGGATGCCACTTCCTGGAGTTGGCGGTCGAACAAGATCGGCCATGGGTCCTCGGGTCCGCCCGGCCCAGTCGGGTCTTGGATCGACTCTTCGAGATCGGCTCGCCGCAGGGCCAACGCGTCGAGATAGGTTTCGGTCAGACCCGGCCAGGTATCGTCCAGCTCGTCGGGCCTGACCTGTCTCAGCAGCGCATGCAGGTGGACTCGGTTCAATTGGTCGAGAATCACCAGTGCGCGATGGATCGGCCCGGAGGGGTGGTCGGCGAACTGCTGTTTCGCCTCGGCCACCAGCTGACGCCATTGCTCTGTGGTCCAGGTATCGGACGGGCGCGGCAATCCGAATTCCGTGGCCAGTCGGTTCGCCAGATCGAGGCGGCGCCGCTCCAGAATCGTTACCAGATCAGTGGATTCGCCTGTGAGGTCGGCATCGGCCGCACTGTCCTGAATGCCACTGAAGCGAGCTAGCACGTCGGTGTGCCAGTCTCCTCGGTTCCGAGCCGCGTAACGGAGCTGGGAATCGTTGAGCCGCTGCGCGGTCGCGGCGAGCTCCGCGGGCGGAATGTGGTGCGCAAGCGCCTCCAGCGTGCTGTCGTGCTCGGTCATGAAGCGTTCGACGAACCCGGTCGGATCCCAATCGTCGGTGAAGGCGTTGAGGTAGCTGACGGGAATCAGACGGTTAGCGCGATCCAAGCGCCACTTTTCGCCCGTATGCGAATTCGATGGATGGATAGTGCTATTGGCCAACCCCAGTCGTTTGGCATCGGGGGTGAGCACGTAGTCCGCCCAGGCGTCCTCGAAGTCCACTGTCGCCATGCTGACCACATCGCGTCCTGGCACGAACTCGACGAACACGATCCGCTTGCCACGGCGCAGCGCGTCCGGAGCCGGCACTCCGGCATCCCTGACGGTGTGCAGTCCCATCTCCTGCGAGTCGGCCTGCCTCACGGTGCGCATCGTCCATTTGACGGCCTGATAGCCATTTCCGTAGGTGATCAGCTCCACTTTCTCCGGCGCCGTCGGGCGATCTGAACCGGAGTCCAGACGCTGCCGGGGGGAGAGTTCGCCGGATGCTTCGGCTTCGGCGAGCTTTTCCTGGAAGCTGCGATCATCGGTGAGGGTGTTGAGCCACGCGATGTCCTCGGGATAGGTATAGAAAACCATCGCAGGTTCGTCGCGCTGGTAGTCGCCGGATGTCGGCGTCGCGAGCAGTTTTCCGTCCGTGTCGATCAGCACTCGCCGGTACTCGATTGCTAGCCCGTCGCGCGCTGCCCGCTCGCGCAACCCCGGGGCGAGGGTGTCCAGCAGCAACTGCTGGCTTTGCACTGGTGAAGCGACCACGATGCGTTCACCCGGAACCTCCACGACATCCGGGATCGGGCGTCCCTCCGCGTCGTGGACGGGGACTCCGCCCTCCGCAGCGAGCAGGTCGCGAGCCGCTAGTACAGCCAATGCCAGTCGTGTTTCCTCCAAGTGCGCGAAGGCGCGTTCGACGTTCGGCTTCAGTAGCCAGAAGTGCTGGAGGAGCTCGGCGGCCGCTTTGTCGTTGGTCAACAGGGTGACCAACTCGTCGTCGGCGACGAGTCGGCGCAACTTCGCCTCCAGACGGCGCCGCTGGATCTCCGCGACCTTCTCCGCGATCCATCGGATTCCTTCAGCATCCTCCCGATGCAGGTTCGTCGTGTCGATTCCGAGCGCGAGCCCTGGGCGCAGCGCCTCGGCTGCTATTTCCGACGCGTGTTTCTCGGCGATCGCCAGCCGCCGCTGGATGGCGGGGGATGGTTCAGGGCGAGCGTGAGTGTGGGAAGCGGTTGCACCCGTGCCGTTTTCATCGAGTTGTGGTGCGGCTGGCGCTTCTGGGGTGGCAGTGCTCGGGTCTGTCGCCGGGGTCGCGGGAGACTCCTTTGCGGCCAGGACCTGATCGGCTGTCGGCACGGGGCCATTCGGATGGTCCGGCCGCGGTGTTTGCTGCGGTGTCGGGGGTTCGGCGGCCGCGTCGTCGTTCTGGCGCTGGCTGTGGCCGCCCTTTCCGGTTGCCGCCGGATCGACCCAGCCCTTCGGGTCCGGCTTGTTCGGGTCGTGGTGGAAGGCCAAATGTTGCTGTGACAGTCGGTTTTGCTTCTCGTGTGGCATGCGGGGACCGCGGACGGGGTTGCCGAGCGCGTCGACTTCACCGAAAGACGCGGCCGCTGAATGCGCCGCGCCTGCGGCAGGGACAGCTCTGCCTCTGCCCCATGGTGTGCTCGACTTGCTGGTAGCCCCGGTGGTTTCGGCCCGGCGCCACGGTGTGGGTTGAGGGCGCGCAGTGGACGATCCGGCTGCGCTTGTCGGTTCGCCATCAGGTTCCGATGTGCGACCTTGCGGGGTGACCGACGATCCGTGGGTTCCGCGAGAATCTGTGGGCGCGGCGGGATTCGGTGTCTGCGGCTGTGGTGTCGGGTTGCCGCCCGGCTCCGGCTCGATCTCCAAGAGCGGGCCGAAGCCGGGGCCTGTCGGCGGAAATTCGCTCGTGAGGACAGTGATGTTGTCCTTTTGCCCTTTCTCTTTCGCTCTTTGCACCACCGCCTTTGCTGCTCCGAGCATATTGCCCGGTTCCTGTTCCAGCTGCGTGACGATCACGTCGCGTAGAACATCTGCCGGCGTTACCTCTGCGCTGGAAGCCTCGACGGCGAATTCCCATCCGCCATCCGAAAGCAGGACTACGACGCCCTTACCGCGGGGGCGGTAAAGCCTTGCGTTCGATCCTCGTGATCCTGTGTACGTCCGTCCCAGGAACCGATCCGGACCTTCCGCAAACTGAGAGCGGCTCGCCTCCTTTTCGGTGGCCGGTTTTTCTTTGGTGCCCAGTATTTCCATCATGGCCGCGAGATTCGAATCGTCGACACTCAATTGTTCTGCTGGTTGACCCTTGTCGAGGGGGCACCAATACGCGCGTGTGTCGCCGTACGAATCGACAGCGACCCAATCCAGCCCTTCTGCGGTGACGACGATCGTGGCCGCGGGTGGATTGTCGTGTCCGGCGTATTCGTTCGCCGCCAGTTCCGCCGCCACCTGCTCTGCCGCGGCTATCGCGCCCTTGACCAGCGCCAACGGATCGAAATCGTGGCCGGTCTGGATCGCGCCTGCCGCGTCGGCCATGCTCTTGACGGCTGCTTGTGCGGCGAGCCAGGCAAGCTTGTAACTGTGTGATGAACTGGACGTTCCGTCGACCACCGCCTTGAAAACCACCGGCTGACCGTTGATGGTTGTCTTCACCATCGCGAACGCATCCATATTCACTGGATGTTGGTTCTCGCCAACTCCGCCGATGTCGGTCACCGCGGCGACGGAGCCCTGATCTTCTTCATAATGTCTCGGCGGTTGACGGTGGAAAGGCGCGGTCTGCCCAGGTGCGTCGTCGACAGTTGGCTCCAAGGACACTGCGTGCTGCGCACCGTCGGGCAGTGGCCTGGCTTCTGATGTCTCGGGGAGATCTTCCGACGACTGGAACCGTTGTGTGCCGGACGGCGTCGCGGTATTCGCCTCGGGCCAAGCCTGAGATCGCGAGGTCTGTTCGGACGCGGATGGCGTGCCGGTATTCGCTGCGGGCCACACCGGCTGTTGTGGAGTGTCGGATAGTGCGGTGGATTCTGAGGTATCCACGAGGTCTTGCCATGACTGGTGCTGCGGAACATTCTGTGCCGCAGGTGGTGTGGTGGTGTTCGATTCCTGCCACGTCGGAACTTGCGGGATCTGTTGGGCCGCGGACGCTTCGGTATTCGCTTCGGGCCACGCCTGCTGTTCTAGAACGGGACCGGGCTGTTGGGGTGGTGTGGGCCCGAACGCGTCCAAAGCCGCGATCAGCTCGCCGATCAGGCGCTGGGCGGCCTCGTCCTCCGCCTTCGCATTCGCGAGCCGCTGTTCCCGTTCGGCGGCGGCGCTTCCGGGCTGCTCTGCATAACGCACTGCCTGCGCAGCCTCCAGATATGCAGCTGCCTTGCGGAAGTTTTCGGTGAGGGTCGCGAGTCTTGCGCGGCCGATTTTCGCGGTCGGATTTTCGAGAACCGCGATCAGGTCGTCGAGCGCCGCGAAACTGTCGTGCAGCTGGTAGAAATTGTCCGAATCCAGTGCGAGGCCGTCGTTGATCTCGCTTTCCGGAATTTCGGCGGCCCGTGACAGCGCCTCGCCGATCTGATCGGCGACCGCTCGCACCCTGTCGATTTCGATACCGTCCAACAGGCCCGTGGCATAGGGATTCGAGCGGTCACCATCTTGTACCGCACCGAGTTCCGATATGGCCGCCTCAAAGTGGCGAACAGACTCCCGGAACCGGGCCTGCGCATCCTGGATCATCCGCTCCCGCTCGGCCGCACTCGGCTCCACCTGCCGGGCTTCCGCCTCGGCCACGCGGACCTGCGCTGCCTTCCGTGACCACTCTTCCACCCCGGCGGAGAAGGACCGCAGCACCCTGAGCCGCGCGGCGGGTATCTCCGGATTCGATGCACTCTCGGCGGCCAGCTCCTCGTTCACCAGGACCAGCACTCGCTCGAGCAGCGCGACGCGCTCCGCGTCGGCCCGGCCGAACATGGCGTCGGCGTGATTTCTGGTGACGGTGTTGCGCAGCACGCGCAATCGGTCGAGATCGGCCGAGGTGGCATACGGGTTGTCTGCCATCGCGGGGCCGACTTCGTTCCGGGAGGACGCAGCCTGGCTCGGGGGTTGGCGGTTGCCTTGTGGTGTTGACGCGTTGGACGGGCCGTGGTCGCCGGGGAGGTTGTGGAAGACGACTCCGCCGTAGGGGAGCCCGGCGTGGCCGCTCGCCCGCTGGGGTTGCGCGGCAGCGTCGTGTTGGGTGTCCAGGTTCGCGAGTGCCGTGTTGTGCTCGGCGAGCACCTGGTGGGCGATCTCGGTCAGTTGTGTTGCTGTGAGCGCTGTTCGGGGGTCCGCCTGTGCTCGAGCGGCGCGTTGGTGGACCTTTGCGGTGAGGTGCCGTGCTACCTGAACGTCGGCGACCTCGCTCATCAGAATGTGGTAAACACGGTCCGAATCGGTGGTCTTGTCGGTCGCCTCTGCCTTCGGCTCCGAGGCTCTGGACGTGTCCTCGGGCTCTGGTACGGCCTCGAGTTGCCTGGAAGCTGTAGTTGCAGAATCTGTTTCGCTGCCACGGAGGTTCAGACGTTCGAACTTCATCGCGGCCTCGGTTCGATTGGCGACTCCGAGTTTCTTGTAGATGATCGTCAGCTGGTTCTTGACGTATTTCTCGGAGGTACCCAGTTGCTCGGCTATTTCTCCGTTCGTTTTGCCTTCGGCGAGTAATTCGAGTACCGCGATCTCGCGGTCGCGGAGCGGGTAGAGCGGAATTTCGGCCGTTTCCTCGGAGTTTGTGATCGGGTCGACTAGTCCCAGGTTCCGAGCCTTGAGTGCGGCCTCGGTTCGATTGGTGACTTCCAGTTTGCGATAGATCTCCGTCAATCGGTTTTTCACGGTCTTCAGCGGTTCGCCTCGGCGCAACGCAATTTGATTGACTGGCACACCCTCGGATATCAGTTGGAGCGTTTCCAGCTCGCTGTTCGATAGTTGGTGCCGGATGCTGTGGGGGTCGAGGTCCAACTGGGAAGCCTTGACTGCTGCCCCGGCCCGGCTGCTTACGCCCAGCTTCTTGTATATTTTCGCCAGACGATTCTTTACGCCCTTGACCGACATGTGCAGCGCCGCCGCAATTTCCGCGTTGGTTTTGCCCTCGACGAGGAGTACCAGCGTCTCTTCATCGATACTGGTCAGCGCGATTCTGCCTGCCTCGGGAGCGTCAGCGCGGTTGAGGTCGAGCAAGTCCCTCGCCTTGATCGCGAGTTCGGTCCGATTGCGGACATCGAGCTTCCAGAAAATGTTCTGCAGACGCGTCGCTACAGTCTTCCAGGACATACCCAGTTGCTCGGCGATTCCGCTGTTGCTCTTGCCTTCGGCCACCAAGCGGAGCACTTCGACCTCGCCAGGGGTCAGCCGGTCGCCTTGCGGTCCCTCGATCGCAGTGGATGATTGGCCGGTCTGCGAATCGGCAGGGCCTGGGGCCTTCACCACGGGGTCGGTCCGTCCGGCGGTGGCGGGGAGTGTTCGGTCGAGCGGTTCGTCCGATGTCAACAGATTCGCATCGGTCCCCGGTGATTCCGCCATGTCCGCGCGCGCCTGATCGAGCTCGCTCGTGGCGACTGCCTGGTCGCCCTGCCGCGGTGCCGTCGGCTCCGCCGATCCACGCGTGAGCGGCACCGACTGGTTCGCGGGTGTCGCCTCGGTGGGAAGTGGGCGATGCGGTTGATCGCCCCGGTGATCCTCGGTCGGCTCAGTGTTTTTCGGTTCGGTGGCTCGTCCGGCAGCGGGTCCTTGATCGGTGGAGCTCGGGAGGTAGCCCATGCGCAGCGCCATTGCCATCAAATGCGGCCGGTTTCGGGCACCGAGTTTGGTGCGGAGCGCGGCTTGGCGTACATCTACGGTGCGGCGCGACACCTCGAGGTCCGTCGCGATCTCCTCGTTGGTGTCGCCGTTGGCAATTCGCGTGAGCATGTCGGTCTCGTCCGGGGTTACCTCCGGGCGGTCGGTGTCGGTAGCGGAGTCGTGGCCGGTGCTGGGCAAGATGCCGATGCGGGTACCGATGACCACCATCTGCGCGCGGGAGCGGGCGCCGAGCTTTTGGCCGAGCTTCACCACGTTGGCATCCACGACACGTGAGGACACCTGGAGGTCGGCCGCGATTTCCTTGCTCGTCTCGCCGTTTGCCAGCCGTACGAGCAGGTCGATTTCTTCCGGGGTCGGCGCGAAATGGACGATCTCGACAGCTTCATCTGTCGAGGCGGGCAAGGGGATGCCCGGCCTCTGCCGAGCCGCGGCGATGGCCTCCGCCCGGTTATGGGCCCCGAGCTTCTGGCGTATTCGGCTCCAATGGTCACGGACCTCTTGCTCGGACAGGCGCAGCCGCGACGCGATTTCCTTGTTCGTCTCGCCGTTCGCGACGCGAGTGAGTATGTCGATTTCGCGTACGGTCAGCGCATGTCGGCCGATGTACTCGGCCTTGGCCGCCATCTCGGCTCGAGTGCTGACGTCCAGCTTCTGGCGGATGTCGGTCAGATAGCTTCGCACCGTGGGGGGCGCTAGGTCGAGGATTTCCGCGATGTCGCTGTTCGACTTGCCCGCCGCCACCAGCTCGAGCACCGCGAACTCTCGATTCGTCAGACCGAATTGACTCGGTGGCGTCGAATCGAGCTTGTCCTGGTCGGGCTCTTGGGTTGTTTGCGTCTCTTCGTCCTGATTGTCGCCGTCAGGCGAGTGTGCTTGCACCAATTGGGCGAACGTGCTGAGCGCATGACGCTGCAGGGTGGTGAGGTCGCGGCCGTGCGGTCCAGCGTCCACGGCTGCGATAATGAGCTGGCGTTGGCCGGAATTCAGCGTGCGCCACATGCGCACCGCATGCTGGGCGAGCGCGTCCAACCACGCTCCGGCGTCCGTACCTTCTGGAACCTGCCATCGGTGCGTTTCCGCAAGCCGGAACACCGAACGGTTGATGAACTGTGCCAGCGGTCCCAACCGCTCGAGTTCACTGCCGAGCGGACGATTCGAAGCAGGTGCGAGCATGGCGAGCAGGCTGTGAAGTGTGTGCGGCCCGTACTCCTGACGGAGTTCTTGGAACGCCGCCGCATCACCCTGCTGAGCCCGCTGTAGTGATGTGGTTTCGAGGCTGATACCCCATTTGCTGACTGCCTGCAATATATCTACGGAATTGGTCGCATCGAGTTTTCCGCAGATTTGGCGCATGCTGTTCGCAAGCTGGCGACTCGATATCCGCAGAGTCTCTTCAATTTCCCTATTGGACCGGGCTTCCGTGATCAGGGCGACTATCTGGGCTTCGCGAGCGGTGAGTTCGGGGCGGGGGTCAGCCATGAGTGGCGGGGGTATGAATGGAATGTCACCAGTGCGCAAGCCCATGGCAACTTTCGCCTCGCGGCGAAGGATGCCGTATTTTGTGGTGATGTGGGTCATGTGCTCGTCGACCATTTTGGGAGAAATGCCGAGCAATATCGCGATTCTGTCGTTCGTTCTGCCTTCCGCTACCAGGGTGAGCACCTGGGTCTCACGTCGGGTCAATGCGGGGCGGAGTTCGTCGCCGGACGATAGTGGCGTGCGGGGAAGGGTGCCCGCGCGCACCGCGACGGCCATCGCCGCCGCTAGGTTCGGCACGCCGAGCTTGGCCACTATCCCGGCCTGGTGCGCCAGCACGGCATCCTTCGGCATGTGTAGCAACGGCGCTATCTGAGCAGGCGACTTATCGGCGGATACGAGGTCGAGTATCTCGACCTCGCGGCTGGTCAGCGGGGTCTGGCCTGGTTCTGTAACCGGGGTGACAGGCGTCGTCGGGTTCGCGTTGCCCGTGATGTCCTGGGCCAGATGGGCGAGTGCGCGGATCGCTCTGGGTGGGATGCTGCTGAGGTCTTGGCCACGTGATACCGCGTTGGTGGCCTCCGCGATACGCCAACGAATGGGGCGGTCCAACTGGTCGAGGCGGCTCCAGAATTGCTCGATATCCAATTCGGCGATGCGACGATACGTCGAGTCCGATTCGGTGACACCATGCGCCCTCAAAATCTTCAGGATTCCTTCACGGATCGGCCGGAACCATCTCTGCTCCGTCACCTCTCCTGTGATCCTGCCCAGCCACTCGCCGACATCCTGCCCGGTGGCGGGTCGCCAACGACGTTCGTTCGCAAGAGCGAACACTTCATCGTTTATCTCGCGTGCCAATTTCACAAGCACCGCGAATTGCGGTCCTTGTCGTCCTCCCGATATTTTCAGCATCTCCAGTACGCGCCCATACGTCAGTTCGCGCAGTCTCTCGAGTGCTTCTGGGTCAGGTTGTTGCTGGACCGACCGCGGCGGCGCACTTTTCGGTGCGTCTGTGGCGGAGGGCGTGTGATCTGTATCTGGCGGTTGATGGCCGTCGTTGAGCTGTATTTCGGGCGCGTCGAGTGCTGCTTGGTGTTCTGCCACTACTTCGTCGGCGATTGCGAGTCGTCGCTGTGCGGCGTCGGATGCGTTGGCGGGCAGTACCTCTCGAGCGGCGCGTGCGTCGGCCTCGGTCGCGAGGTCTCGTGCCACCGCGGGGTTGCCGACCGCGGCCATCAGGTGGTGGTAGACGGGGCTGTCTTCTGGGCGGGATGTGGGCTGGCCGGCGTCGGTGTTGGCTGTTGTCGGTGCTCCATGGTCCGGGTCAGCTGACTTCGCGCTATTGCCAGGAGCGGGGTTCTCGATCGGCATCTCGAACCACAGCGTCTTACTGCCGTCACGCTCCAGCTCGACACCCCATGCAGAGGACAGCGATTCGAGCAATCCGATACCGCGACCGTGGGTCCCGTCGACCCGCACGCCCGCTTCCCACTGGGACTCCTCGTCGCCCTCGAAGGCTTGATCGGTGACGGTGTCGGGGTCGCTCTCCGCTCGTCGCTCCGGCAAAGCATCGCCGTCGTCGCCGATCTCGAACCGGAATACGTCGCCGGACCGGAAGACTCGCACTCGGGCCTCGCTGCCAGGCGCATGCAGATGAACGTTTCCTACGAAATCCGACAGCAGCATGATCGCTTCGTCGCATTGATCGATCGACCAACCGGCCTCTGTCAGGAATTTCGTCGATGCCTTCCGCACTGCCCGCACGCCCGGCGCGACAGCATCCGGCGTCAGCGTGGTCTTCACGCCGCGTGCAGGGTCTGCGCGTGACGGATCCTCTTGGCCGTCGGTCTCGAAGAGCTTGAACCACATGGTCTTTCGGCCACTCTGTGGAAGCTTCCAACCCCACGAATCGGCCCTGATGTCCAGCAAGTCGACGACACTCCAGGCGGGATGGTCGTCGGTCTCGCGGGCGGGGAGATCTCGGCTGTCGTCGGTGACCTCGATCTGCACCCACCGGTTGCCGGCTTCCCCGAGGATGGTGCCGGAAATAATTGGGCTGCCACCGTTATTGGCGCGCGCCTGTAGCGCGAGCTCCCATGCGGCACCGAGGGCCACGTCGAGATGTTCGGCTACCGGCCAGTCCGTCATCACCTCGTGAATGGGCTCGACGGCGGACGCGATGTCCTCCAGGCCCAGGAATCGTGTCGCGGTCTCGACCAACTGCTTGATCGCGGGTGGTGCATCCGCGTGCCTGCTGATCTTGCGGAGCTCGTGGAGCGGATCGCTACTGGACCGTCCTACCCATTCGTTCCCCGGCGCTTCCAGGCCGAAGGTCGCGGCGAGGCGTATGCCCAAAGCGGTTGTCTTGCTTCGCCATTCGGCGAGCGCAGTCGGCGACTGCCCCAGCTGCTGCGCCTGGGCTTCATGGGCGAGCCGTTCTGCCAACCACTCCGGCAGCGTCGCGAAGCTTGGAAGTGTCGGCACGAGACGTCGGTGTGCGGGGTCCATCGACCGCAACTCTTCGTCTATGAGAGCTAGTGCCTGCTGCACTTGCTGTGGTGTGTACGACTCGAGCAATGCGGCCAGATCCGGGTCGCCGGCGGCAGACGAATTCGAGTCAGCGCGCGCTTCGCCGGCGATCTCCCCAAGGTGTCCTGTGCCCTCGACCGAATCAGGATGGCCCGCCGTGGCGGCCGGGGTGCCGGCCGCGGGCGATGGCGACTGCTGAATGCGGTTCGCATCGAGCGGTGCTTCGGCCGTGAGCTGGGCGGCCACCGCGTCGATGTCCGCCCACAGTGCCGAGTACTGCTCCCGGCCGACCCGCTGCTGCGCCAGCATGTCGGTCAGGAGCATGTCCTCGACGGGATTATCGGCATCGCTTGCCTGCGGTGCTGCGCCGGCGATGTCGAATATGAGCAGGGACAACCGTGCGACTTCTGCATCGAACCGGTGGAACTCACGTTCGAAGTGAGCCGATCTTTCTGCGGCAGCATCGTGGGCGGCCTGGGCTATCGGATCTGGGGCGCTGCCATCCGGTGCGAGCGCCGCCGTCAGCCGGTCGTGCTCGGCGCGCCATCGATCGCGCGCTACCCGGTTGCGCTCACGCTCGATGACCGAGCGCCTGCGCTCCCTGTGCAACTCCGGTATCGAGCTTCCGTTGCCCGGCGCGTCGATAATGCCGCGGCGCTGGAGCATTCGATCGAGGTGCGCGACGGCATCGTCCATGTGCTCTCGCGCCTTGCGGGCGGCCGCCTCGTCGGTCACGGCGGGAGCAGTGGTTTGCGGGTTGCCGTGGGAGCTGAGCACACTGCACCAGACGCGGCCGACGCTGTCGACCTGCACATGTCGATAGTCGACCTGAATTCCTGCCTGCGCCAAAGTATTCAGCGCTTCCGGTGTCAGGAAATGCTCGGGATCAGCGAACGGCGACATGATCGTGAGTCGATTGTCCTCGAGTCGGGCCCAGCGTCCGATCCGTTGCCCGGTCGACTGTTCCAGCCAGCGCCCCGCCACGTCGGCCGCTGCTTGTATTCGGAGGGTCTGCTCGGCATCGACGAGCATTTCCAGCGAGGTGAGCAGGTTGTCCTGCCATGTTTCGTCGCCAGGGTTCAACTGGTCCGGATCGAGCTTCGCAGGGAACATCTCGTGCAATTCCGAGCCGGCTGCGGCCAGGTCCCCGGCAACCAGAGCGATCCGGACACCCCAGTCCGGCCGGTCTGCCATAGTCTCGGTCGATACGGTGTGTTGCCACGGCTCATGCGAGGCAACCGTTTGTGCACCGGGCTCGTCTGCCGCCCGCAGTGGCTGTAGGCGTTGGCTGGCTGGCATGCTCAACTGCCACAACCGGTCCTGCCGCTGCGCTCTCGCGATCCGCGTTGACTCCGGTAGTGCGTCGACCAGCACCCGACCGGCCAGGTCTACCCGCACCCGTCGCGTGATCACCGGAATTCCGTGCTGTTCGATCGCGGCCCGCGCTGCCGCGGAGATCGCGGGCGGGCGGCCCTCTCGCGTGAACATTTCCACGCGGACGCGGTCGACAACCCGTCCGAATGGCCCCAGCGCGTGCCCGCCGTGAGCCGCCACCACTTGGCGGAGGGCTAGCTCCTCCGCTCGCGTCCGTGCATGGGTGAACGCGGCGTCGAATTCCGCGTACTGCGGAGCGACTGTATCGATGGACTCGCGTAGCACCGCCAGTTGCATGCGGCGCGTGTGGTCGAGTTGGCCGGGATGTGACATTGCGTCGGCCACTCGGTCTTGCAGCGCGCTCAGGTCGAGATGCGTCGCGGCGGTGCCTGCGTCCATCCACTCGGTGAGACCGAGCAGCTCGGCAAGACCGTCGGCAGCGACAACGGCGGAGCGGAGTTTTCGGAGCACTTCTGACCGCTGCCAGGCCGCATCGGTCATCCGCTGAATCTGTTGCGCCAGTTCGCCGGTGGGCAGATGTTCGAACTCGGAGTACGCATGCGACGGCGCGCTGTCGCCCTCGTAGCTGCCGCCGAGCAGGAGGCCGCGTTGTCGATCTATCAGGCGAGCGAACTCATCCAATGCATGGCTTTGGCCGTCACTCGCATGCATCTTTCTGCTTGCTCGCTTGAAGGCTGCCTGATCGGCGGGTGTCCTTCTCCGCCACGTCCGAGCCATTGATACCGCCGAGCCGTTGGGCGCTATGCTCGTGCGAGGGCCGGAAGCCGCCGGAATCGGTCCACGATCGCTGGCCCTTGCCTCCGCCACGGCATTGCGGCGCTCCGCATCCGCCCATACCTCTGCCACCGTGCGCCCGCTCAGCAACGCTTGCAGAGCATAGGCCGGATGCGTGAAATCGACAGGTGTGTCCGCGTCGAATGCATTTTTGAACGCTGTGCTGACCTTGGGTGCATCGAGTCCGAACGCGATGTTCGCCTCGGCCAAAGCTTCCGGCGGGTTGAAAACCGCACGATCGCTCAGGGCGGGCTCTGCTACTCCCGCCCTGTAATCCTTGATTATCTGGGGCAAAGTGTCGACATCGAGCTGCCGCACCCATGCATTGAACAGCGTTCCGAGCTCGACTTTGCCGTCTTTCTTCGGAACCCCGAAATCATCCAGCCAGCGGTCCAACGCATCCGGGTTGTCGAATTTCTGCAACCATGCGTTGAATGCCGCGTAATAGATGTCTGCATCACGGATAAGCTTCTTGTGGCGGCTGTACCCGTCGAGCTGGTCCAGCCAGTCGTCGAAGCGAGTGTCCGGGAGAAGAGCGCCTGCCTTTCGTAGGCCCGAAAAATGTTGATAGAGGAAGCCGAACGCCCTCGCCTCCAGCGAATTGCGCTTAACTTCTCGGTCGGCGGTCCGCGCGAGAGGATCCCGCAGATGTGCCATTTCATGACGGACTGTGTCATACACGGGATCGTCGGTCGGCGCCAGAAATCTGCCATCTTCTCTGTCGGCTTGAAGGCGCGCTCGAAAATTCTCGACATTGCCGAAATAGTTCTCATTGAGAAACATGAATCGGGAACGTTGACCGTCGATGGTCAGAGTTCCCGAAAGTGCGATTGGACGCAACGGAACAACCGCGATAATATCGATGCCGATGTTCGGGTCTTCGGAGAATTCGTCTACGACAGCGTTTCTTATCGACAGCGCCGTCTCGACAGAAATCCCAGGATTGTCGAGCCCGAGTATGTCTATGCCGTACGTGTCGAACAATTCTCCCGCTATTGCCTGCTTGATACTCCGATCGGCCTCCGAGTCGGAATTCGTGCTGGGGTTTCCGGATGCCGGCACGGCAGACTCGGAGACGGCACTCGACTGTCCGTAGCTCCGCGCCGCGGCCGAAAGCGTGATCGTCGACCCCGATGAGCCGTCCACCAACTGCTCCGCCGGAATCGCGCTGCCGCGACCGGCGGTGTCCGGCGCTGTCATCTGTGCTCCGGCAGACATGGGCTGTTGCGCTGGTTGATTCGAGCTGCTTACCGGGTGAGCGGCCGGTGTGTCGGCGCTGCCGTCGGCGGTGACCAGTGGACGCAGTGCAGGGTCTGATTGGGGAACCTGGACCGCACCTTCCATGTCGGGGGCGACGTCTGGTACCAGCCGCAGCTGCGGGGGTTGCTTATTGCGGCCCTTGCGTGGGGCGGTGCCGGGGGTCAGCGGCCCGCCACCGGGAATGGCCGTAAGGCCGAACCCTGGTGTGGGCGGGCTATTTTCGTCTACGTTCTCGTTCGGCGTCCAGGCTTCGAGTTGCTCGCCCGGCGAAGGGGATGCTTGGTCGGCTTGTGTGGCCGTGTGAGCGGAGGGCGCGGCGTCCGGTGTCTGCGTCGCATCTGGATCCGCAGGTGCAGAGCGCGCTGCAGTCGGTGTGGTGCTCGTGTTGGCTGCGGCGTCCTCGAGTCCGGCGCGCGGTGTCGGTGTCGCGGGTGTACCGACCCAACTGGTCGGGGCTTGCGCCTGCACCACCTGGCTCAAACCGCTGACTGCGGCGAGTTGGGGTTGGGTGAGTTCGTGGCCTAGTCGCAGCGCAGCCTGTGCGTCGGCGAAGTGTTCGACCTGGGTGTGTTCCAAGTGACCGAGGGCGTCCTGCAACACATTTCGCAGGTTCTCACCCAGCCAGTCGCCGAGGTCACGGCTCTGAGGGACCTGCCATCCGTCCAGTTGTGCGGCACGGAATCCGGCGAGGTTGATCGCATCGGCAAGCCGTCGCACCGGATCTGCGGGCGTGCCGTGCTCCTGGCGCCAGCCCAACAGGTCGAACGACTGCTGGAGGGTGGCGGGCCCGAAGTGCCGTTGGAGCGCATGGGTCGCCGCCGAGTGGCCGTCCCGGGCCTGCTGCAGCACCGCGTCCAGGTCGTCGATCGGCCACTCTTGGAGGTCGTCGGCCGGTGTCTGCGGTTGCCCGACAGAGGTGACGAGTGCGGCGGGAGTATTGGATGCACTGGGGGTGGTGTCGGAGGCCGGCGGTGCGTTGGGGAGGTGGACGCCTGTGGCTGGTGGCGTGTGGGCCTGGTTGGCGCGCCGCATCGCGCGCTCCTGGTACGCGCGGTCGGCGGCGTCGTTCTGCAGCGAGGAGGTCAGACTGCGGATGTCCTGCTCGGCCGCGGCGACGTCGGCTTCGGTGGCAGCGGCTTTCGCCCTGGCCGCTTGCAAGGCCGCGCCGTTGGCGTGGGCCGGATGCGTCGCATCGGGTGCACCGGCATTGCGGGCGTATTCGGCGTATTCGGCAGTAGCTTCGGCATGCTTGGCTACGGCGGTCCGATAGTGGGTGACCGCGACCTGTGCCTGGTGATTCTGCGTCCGGCTGTAGAGATGGTCGGTGACCGCGACGTTGAAGCTGTAGCTGCCGTTGCGGCCGTTGCGGCCCGCGCGCGAGGCCCATTGGTGATCCTCGTCCGGATTTTTCGCTGAGCGCCCCAGCATGTGCGCGTGCACCCCGCCCAACTGGTTGACCTCGTCGGTGATCGACACATCGAAACCCCGGCCCAGCATTCCCGTGCCGATGGTCACCGCGCCCCGGGCGCCCGCATCGTCCTTGACCGACAACAAGTGTTCCTCGGCCGAGTTGTTGTCGCGGTGCTCGGCGAACCATCGGGCGTCGATCACGTCGTGGTCGACCCCCGCCTTGCTCAGCATCAGCGAGAAATTCCTCGCGAGATCGTTGAACGGAGAGATCACCAGGACCGGCCGTCCTTCGGCCTGCAACTGCTGTACCCGCACGACGGCGTCTTTCAATTTGTCCGGCTCGGTGAGGAATATCCGATCTTCCTCACCGGTCAGTTTCGACGGGCCGAAGTCCTCCACCTTCGCCAAGCCACCCTGGACCGGGAAATTCTCTTTGATCTCGGCGGCGGTCCGCTCCAGAGTGCCCGACATCAGATTCAAACGCCGGTACCCGCCGAGCACGTCCTCTACGGTTACATGTTTCGACCCCGTCCCATCGGAATACACGTCGACGCCGAACATTGCTTCCACCATCTTGTGGCGACCACCGAACCAGCGGCTTTCGGTCCCGACCTTCGGATCGCTGCGCGGTTTTCCGTACTCGTCGAGGATCTGGATCTTCCCGTCGAACTTCTGGAAATCCCGATTCAGCTTCAACCGGCCCGCTTTGACATCCAGGAATGCGCGGGCCATCTCGGTTTCCTCCCCGGTGAACGCTCGACCGGTCCGCTGCTCCCACAACCGGCTCGCCCCCGCCAAGCTCGCCTCCGGGGCGGTCCGCAGATCCGCGGATGTCAACACCCGCTCTTGCAGTACGCCCCGCAGGAAATCCCGCACCCGATACACGCCGGCGGCCTCTACATCCGACGCGACCTCACGCTGCCCATCGGACCGGTAGTGAACCGTCTCATTGTGCACCAGCACCGCGTCCGCCTCGTCGATCGTCGCGGTCTTCCCCGGCGGGGGCCGATCGAACAACTCGGCCGTCGCCCGCTCGTCGTAGGTCATGTAATAGACCGTGGGGCCTTCCGGCTCGGCCGGTGGATTGTGCGGATCCCAGCGAGAGACCTCGTAGCCGAGACTGCGAAACATCGACGCGAACTGTCGGGCCCCGTCATTGGCCAGCGTCTCGGTCGTGGTGATCACATGGTGGACCCGCACCTTCCGCCCACTCGCCAGCTCCACCGGTTCCCCGCGCGACAACTGCCACAATGAATCCAGCGCGCCGACAATCGTCTTGCCCTGCGACGTGCCCATCTGACGCATGAACCCGTGCTCGCCGAGCAGGAACGCCTTGATCTGATTCCATCGCGGCGTCATTCCCGTGTCTTCGCGTATTGCGTCGATGTACCGCAGCAGCGACTCCACCTCGTCGCCACTCTCCATCACCTGCCTGCGCTGCTCCCACGACTCGCCAGCCAACTCCTCCTTCCGCGACTGATACAACTCAAGCGCGTCTTTTGCCGCCGCCTTGAATTGCGCCTGCTGCTCGGTGGTGAGGTCCTCTTTCACCGTCGGATCAGCCGAGGGCAACCTCGCCAGCTCGGTTCCCAGCTGCGCCGCCGACCGGTCCGGTCGTTCATGGCCGGACGGATGGGCGTCCTCCGAGACCGGGTCCCCGGTGCGCTCCGGAACCGCCCCTTCGTTATCGGCGGGATGCTGCTGTGCCGCGGCGTTCCGGTCCTCGGAGCGCTCGGCGGTGGCGGTTGACTCCTCATTGCCGGACTTCGGCTTCGGCGCGGTGCTGGAGTCGTTCTCCTCGCCGGGGAGATTGCGGCTGCGCTCCGAGGTGGCAGACTCGGGTTCGTGCGGCGGCTGCCGGTCGTGCGCCGCATCGGCCGCGTTTTCACCGTCGGGGTCCGGCTTCGGCGGCGTCGTCGGTTCCGAGACGACTGCCGGCGCGTCGATACCCGCAGGCTCGTCGGAACTCTTTGCGGGGCCGGGTAGTTCGCGCGCCGCAGCGATGGGGGAGTCGATGGCATTGAGCTCTGGCGCGAGCCCGGAATCGTTCGATTTCCAATCGGCGGGTCGTTGTACCCAGCCTGCCTTTTCGGGACCGAAGGCATGCACGGCACCGGGAGTATTCCGCTGGTTGTGCGGTCCCGATACGGAGAGATTCGGCGGCGGGGTGTCGGCCTTGGCGGACACTGCCGACCGGGGGCCGGTCCGTTGTGCGGGCCCCGCCTCCGCGGCGACTTGGCGACCCTGACCTGGCCGCGGCGACTCGGCCGGACTGTCCGGATGTGGACGGTTACCAGCCGCACCGGCATCGGCGGGATGCGCCGCCGGGCCCTCGGCATGCCCCGCGCCAGCGCGGACCGCTGCCGGAGCGGCCGGAATCGGTTGCGGTGGTTCACCATCCGCGCCGGCTTCGGCGGGATGCGCCAGCGGACCATCGGTTGCGTCGGCCTCGACAGGATGTGGTAAGCCTGCGGCGTCATCCGGTGCTGGACCTTGCCGCTCGGATGGTGGCGGGGCAGCCTGCTCGTCGACGTGGGTGCGCGCGTTGACCGGTGTGTGGTCGGCAGGATGCGGAAGCGGACCGTCGGTGGGCTGCTCGGCGGTGGGATGCGGAGCCGGGGTCTCGGAATCGACCCGGTGGGCGGCACCGGCCTCGGCCGCGGACGCTCCCGGGTCGGCGTGGTCGGGATCTTGTACCGAGGCGTGGCTGTCATTCAGTGCAGCGAGCCGCCGGTCGGCGGTGCCGGATCCAGCCTCCGCACGATCAGGGTGCTGAATCGCTTGTACTGCTGGATTATCCGGGTGCGGGCGGGCGCCTGTGACGTCGTTATCCGCGGGACTTCGCATCGCACCGGTGGCCACGGGGGGATCGGCGGGATGCGGCGCGGCCAGGGTATTGAAGTCTGTGCGTGGGGCACGGCCGTGGTCGCCCGCGTACACCGACTGGATCTGCGACGCTGCGTTCGCAGGCAGCTGTTCGCCGCTGGGGTGCTGGATTTGGTCGGCCCGAACCTGGTTGACGCCATCGGGCAACAGCGCATCCGGATCCTTGGGCTTCCATATGCTGATGTTGTATTCCTCGCGCACGAACGGCGCTGGACGTGAGACCAGGTCGGCCGCTGGCTGGCGAAGCAGCGTAACGAGCTGGTCGAGTTGCTGGTTGATCTCGGCCGGGTCGCCTCCGCGCAGTATGCCGTGCTGGGCGAGTGCGGTGGCGAGTGCCTCGGTAAGCGGGCCGCTACGCGGGGCGGTATGCGGGGCGGCCACAGCGGGAGTGCCGCCGGCGAGAGCGGTGGTGGCCAGAGCGGTGGCGGCGACAGCACTGGCGGCGCGGGCGATGCCTGAGGGAGCGGTGGGAGCGGGAGCCGATCCGCGTGCGGCACTGCGGATGTCGGCGGCACCGTGTGCGGCGGCACCGAGGAAACCGCCGGTAATGGCCGGCAGCAGGGTCTCGCCGATGGCATCGAGGGTGAGCTCCTGGCCCGAGAGCCGAATCGAGACGTAGGCGCCGGCGATACCACCCACGACTCCGCCGGAAGCGCCGACGAACGCCGTGCCGGCGAGTTGGTAGGCCACCTGTCCGGCGGTGCTCTTGGCGCCTTCGGCCATTGCGACCGTTTTCGGGATGATCAAGCGCTCGCCGATCACCTTGCCTGCGATCGCGCCGAAGACGCCGCCGATACCACCGGCGGCAACAGCGACTTTGGCGGCCTGCTTGTCCAATACCTTGCGGTCATCGGCGATTATCTGACCCGCTTGCACGCCGACGTTGAGGCCGCCGACCTGCACAACTCCCCAAAACCCTGCCTTGACCGCGAGCACGATCGTGCCGCGGTGGGCGGTGTACTTCGCGGATTGCCCGGCGAGGAAGATCAGGAACTTCCGCCGGAGGATCTGCAACGCTGTTTCCGTTGCGAGACGGTCGATGTACATCTCGAACCGCGCGCCGATCGGGGAGAACATGATCGCGGCGCGGATGAACTGCGCGGCCAGAAATATCGCGAACCCATAGACCGTGTACTTCTGCAGTTCGGTGCTGTTCGCATTCTCGTACAGTTGCTCGGCCAGTGAGTCGTTGCAGTCGGCCTGAGCACGGTACTTCGCAGCCAGATCCTGATGCTTCTGGGCTGCCGCGCGACCCGCTTCCCCGCGGACGGTGGCTTCCACCTGCTCGGCAAGGGCGTCTTGGTAATCAGCGTATGCGCGGCACTGCTCAGCGACGTCCGACCAATAGTCGGCCGCATGGCGCATCGTGGTTTCATCGCCGTGTGGGAAATGCCCTGCCACGCACTCCATTACCGGCGGAGGCAGCCATGGCGGTAACTCCAGGCCCATCTACTGCGCGACCTCGCCATGGTTCGTCCGGATGGGGACTCCCGCCATCTCCGCCACCAACCGATTCACCACAATCAACCTTTGTCTACACCTGTGCTGCTTCCTCGGTTTCTCTTCTCATTCATGGTAATTCGGGGTGAATCCTCGACGGGTCACGCACAGCGATGATCACCCCGCTCGATTCTCGTCGCCGCGGAAGAAGGCACGCACCTCGTGGATGCTGGGCGCCTCGGGCGCGATGTCGCGGAGGTCCGGCATGGCGTCGACCTCGCTACCGGCGGAGGCGGTCAGGCGTTCGTGCTGTTCTCGGGCAGAACCTGCCGCCGCCTGGACTGCGTCGACGATGGCGCCGGCGAGCTGCTCGGGAGTCTTGCGGAGTGCGGACGCTGTCAGCCTCAGGTCGGTGAGCACACCACCGGCATCGACGACTACCTCGACCGATTGGTCCGGCGAGTTCGCTTGCACACGAACGGCTTCCATTTGCCGGAACATCTCGGCCAGCAGGGGCCGCTGTTGTTCGTAGGCGTCGAGGAAGTGCTCGATCTGGTTGCGCAACCCACTGTTGGCCGACCGCAGGCCTTCTTGTTTCCATCGGTCCACGCCGATCTCCTTCCTGAACACCGCTGCCCTGCAATTGGATTCGTCGCCACTCGGCTTTTCACGCGTCCGCGCTGGATGCCCTTGCCATCGTCACCAGCAGCCGATGCAGGACTTTCTGGGGACCGCCGGCCGCTTCGCCGTCCAACTCGACGGCGGCGAACGCCTCCGCCAGCGCCGGAGCGGGCGCGAACACGCTGTGGCGGAAGCAGTTGTCGCCCAGGTCGCTACGCCACCGCTTGTAGCCGTTGACCACCCGCGCCAGCGTGTCGCCTTTACCGCCACGCACACGGAGATATTCGGTGATCAGCGCACGCTGGGCCTCGGTGCGTGCCCGGAACCCGCCGGCGATGTCCAGCACACCGCCGAGTGCGCGCACGATCGTCGCGTACATCGGTCGTTCCTGGTGAACGGCATCCGTCGACTGCGATGCCGCGACGGCAGGCCCGGCCAGCAGGAGGGGATCCGCTGCGGCGGCCGTGTCCAGCACGATCCACGGTGCGAAGTCACCGGATTCCCTTGTCGTGCTGCGGTTTTCCACACGTGACGGCGCGCCGGCAAGGTGGGTGATTTCGATTCCGCACAGCGGCAGGGTGTAGCGGCCGAGCACGTGGTCGAGAGCCGACGCGATCTGTTGCACCGTGTGCTCGTGGAGGCCGGCGTTCTCGAATCCGCGTATCTCGAGGTTGTGCCTGGCCGCCATCTCGCGCGCGATCCGCATCGCCTCGATGCCGGTCGTCCGCGGTCGCGGCGCGGCGCGCTGTGGTGTGGTGCGCGGGCGCTGATCGGCTGCGCGCTTTTCGGCCTCCGGTCGCGGTGACGGGCGTCGCGGCGGGGAAACCCGTGGTGGAGTGCCATTCTCCGGCGGAGTGACCGGGGACGACGCAGTCGGGGACTTCGACCAGGGACTGCGCGCGGAGTTTCCGGACCAGGGTGTGCCGCCCAGTGATCCTGTGGTGGCTCTCGCTGGTCCGGACCCACTGGCGGCCACGGGATTCGTGAGAGGTCCGTTGACAGGTTTCGCGGCCGGGGCCCCATTTGCGGTGTTCGGAGGGACGGTTGCTGCGGCGGGGTCGGTCTCTGCGGCGCGTCCTCCCGGCTCGTCGGTCCCGCCGTTCCTGCTCATGTCCTGGCCGGGTCCGTCGGAACCGACCGGGGCGCTCGATTGCGGACCCGAGGACAGCGGGGCGGGGGACCGCGGGTCGGAGGACTGTGAGGGCGCGGATGGTGAGTACGGTGATTGTGCGGATGGGAATTGCGCGAGTCGGGATTGTGCGGATGGGGATTGTGTGTGGGACGACTGCCCTGGGTCCTGCACGGCCGTGCGAGGAGCGTACGAACGATACCCGGTGTCGGGGTCGGCCTGCGCGGGCCAAGCCGCTGGCGAGACCGGACTCTCATAGCCACCCGGACCGAATGTGTCGAGATCTCCCGTGTTCAGGGCCGAATTCGTGCTGTTGATGTGGTGCGCGCCGCCGATGTCAGCCTGATCGAAAGCGTCGGCCGTGCCGGCGTAGGTGCGCTCCATCGCGCGCAAGGCGGCGACGAGGTTCTCCATGCCTTCCATCGCCTGTTCGGCACCGGGAACATACGACTCCGCGAATATCTTTCCTGGCTCATCGTCTCCCCAGAACTCACCTTTGAGCGTGAGGTCCGCCTTCAGTTCGGACAACATCCGGGCCGTCTCGGCGGCGATTTGATTCAGCTCTGCTGACGAGGCTCGCATTGCGTCCAGATCGGCCCAAAGCGATTCGCTCACGCCGATCTCCTCGTTTTGTGTGGTGATCACGTCTGCTCGCCGGGGTGGTGGTGAGCTCGATGATCAGTGCGTTGATGCGCCGCGAAATTCTACCGCCGCGCAGACCGCCGCCTTCCATCCTTGGGAAGGCGGCGGTGGCCGACGCTGAACGAGTCCGAGTCGGGGTCGGCTGGATCTAGAGCCGGTAGGCACGGCAATTGATTCGGCTCCGACCGAGCCCATCAGATGCTGCGGCAGGCGGTATCAGTCATGTTGCTCATCGCCAGAGCCGCTGGTAAGGCATGGGCCGCAGAGCTTCGCGCATATCATGATCTATGAGAATTGTCGCCAGTCCCATGGCGCACGCTGCCATCGCAAAAGTGTGCGCCGCTATGGAATCGGCCCGGTAGTGCATCGGCGGCCAACCCGGAAAGTGGACTGTGACATGGCATGGCATGGCATTACTTCGGTTGGGGCGGGGCGGTCAGGCGAGGACTTCTCTGCACTGCCATGGTCTCAGCGGCCGGTATTCGGCTGTCGCACACTGGCATCCGGCTTGTGGCCGATGGAATCTGTCCGCTGATCACCTGGCGGTGGAACTGCCCCAGGTCGCGGATCGCGGCTCGGGCGTCGGCGAGCAGATCCGAGCCGATGTGGTGGACGTGCGGAGCGCGATCCCAGATCTGTAGTTGGATGGGGACGTTGGCTTGGGCGCAGCGTCGGGTCAGTATCTCGGCGTCCGGTAGCAGGCATTCGGTGGAGCCGACCTGGATCAGGACCGGTGGTAGGTCGGTGAAGTCGTGGTTGACCGATGACCATGTCGGGTCGAGTTCGCCATCGATGGCAAAGCCTTGCCGCACTATTGTTTCCAGAATCCGGGTGGGCAGGTAGGAATCGCGGTGCCGGTTGGGGTGGGCATTGCGGGTTGTCGAGTCGAAGTCGGCCCACGGCGCGATCGCGGAGATGCCGCCGGGCATCGGCAACCCACGCTCCCGGGTGGCCAGCGCGAGCCGGAAGGCGAGCCCCCCACCGGCCGAGTCGCCGGACACGATGATGCGCTCGGGTTGGAAGCCCTGCGCGAGCAGGTACCGATACGACTCGACCGCGTCGTCGAGAGTCTCGGTGAAATGCGCGTCGGGTAGCTGTCGATAGTCGACATTGAATGCGGGCATCCGGCTGGCCCGCCCGATCTTGGCGACGAGGCGCCGATGGGTATTCAGGCCGCCGCTGATGTACCCGCCGCCGTGGAAGTACAGCAGCGCCGAGTCTTGCCGTTGGCTTGGGTCGGCCAGGTCGTCGTGCCATAACCATTCGGCGCGAAACTTTTCGAACTGAACCCGCCGACGTTTGGTGCCGTTCGGGGGGACGAGCACAGCGGCCGGTAGATCGATGAGGCGGCCGAGCAGGAGCATCTGCTCGAGCTGGCTATAGCCGCCTATCCGCGCCAGTGTTGCCAACCCGAATCCGACCGTGCCACGCAGCAGTGGTTGGGCGATTCGGGTGCCGATACTTGCCCGGTTCGATCGTTCGACGATCGGTGACCACGGTTCGGGAAATGATTCGCACCGCGCAATAGCAGTGGCCATCGCGGTTCTCGAGTCGGCGCCGGCCGAGGGCAACTCGGCTTCGGAATCGGGCATAGGCGCCAAGTACACCGTTTCGCCAATGGCGCAGCTAGGAACAAGAAATACGAAGTTCGACCCAGTCCGCCCGGATATTTTTGTAGCTACCTCCAAGTCCACCTCGGATGCACAGCTGGGCGGGCGCCGGCGGACCTCCCCGGCCGGTCACCGATTACTCCGCGTGCGCAGCTGTTGAACGTTGCATCGAGTGTGATCGAGCAGCGACCGCACAGCCATCGAGACGCTGAGCCTATTGACCGGGCAGTCGAGGACCCTGCCATTCCCGTCGGGTGTGGAATCACGTCATCACCGGCACCGCAACAAGTCCTACCGGGTCGGCTGCGGCAGAATCACCGCATGCGCACACAGCTGCCGTACCCAGCACCGCCGGTGGCCCCATGAGCACGGCGATGTCCATCCGATTCGGACTGGCGCCGCTGGCCGAGGTGCATCCCTGGGGTAAGGACAGCGAGCTCCACTGGTTCGGACTGACCCAGGGCTGGTACTGCCTCGATGTCGGCGGCTTCGAGTTGATGCGGTATTCGGATCGGTCGATCGAGCAGCTGCGCGGGGACGGTGCGAACCTCTCGGGTGCGGAACATGTCGGGGACGAAGAACGGTATATCGACTACTACGTGGTCCGGCTCTGGGAGGACATCCTCGCGTTGTTCCCGGAAGCGCTCGAACCCGTCCCCGCAGACCTGATCGACTTCCTGAGGAGCGACTCCGAACAGTGGTCGCAGGAGGTGCTGGACGCCTCGATCAATGACGATGCGCTGGCGCGGGAGGTCGATGCCGCAATGACGTTGCGCAGCCACCGATTCGTCGCCGGGCTGCCCGATGACGACCGGATTCGATTCGCCGTCGGCCGGCGTGGCGGGCCCGGAGTCGCCCGCACGTTGGCGCTCGGCCGCGTTACGCGGTGAGCTGGTCAAGACCCTCGATGCCGATGACCAACTCAGCGACGAAGTACTTGCGCGAGACATCGATGCTCTCGAGCGATTCGATATCGGCTGGACGACATCACGAGTGCTCGATCTACTGCTGGACGGCTCCGTGATCGGTTTCGACAGCGATCCCGACGAGGGCGTGATCGAACGCGGTGCAGTCCTCGCTCATTGGCGTTCGAACAACTATCGCGCCCAGGTGCACCCGGCAACCCTGTGCATTCGCACCCAGCTCGTTCTCGCTCTCGGCGGCTGGATGGGGCTCCCGGCATCCGAAGACACGGGACTCCTCCTGGCGGCCAATGCCGTTGCAGATGGCTACTTTTCGGCCAGCGTCGGCCTGCTCTACCGCAAATGGCCCGGCCAAACCACAGCCCAAGCGGCCCACATCGACACCGACGATCTGACCGCCCGCTACACCGTGATCGAACGTCGAGCGAACGCGCTGGCCAACGACTTCCCGCACTGGCACTACTCCGGCAGCTACGGAGAAGCTGCGAATGACAGGCGCTAGCGCTCCCCGGCTCGCTCTGCGTCCTGGGTCGCCTCGGTGTAGATCCGCAGGCCTTCCGAGATCTTTCCGGCAGGGTGCTCCAGGCTTTCCGGCGAGATGTACTTACCGAACGCCGCAGCATCGAGTAGTTGATCACGCACCTGTTCGAGCTGCATTCGGGCGAACGGGATCCGCATGAGTTCACGCATCCGCTGACGATAGCTCGAGTCGAACATATATTCGATCTCGCAGCGAGGCCTGCTCGCTGATGACCGTTTCGGCCACCGCCAGGATGCGGTCCGGGTTGCGCTGCGCATCGGCACGTATCCGGTGCGGCAGCATGTCGCCGAGGAGTTGGCCGCCTGGTGATTGGCTCTGGTTTCGGCCGAGTCGTGAATATGGCATCGGTCCGGCTTCGAACGGCGTGATTGTCACCGGGGGATGTGCGGGTGGATGTCGACGCTCGTCCGCCGGAAGGCATGAAATTGGATACCCTTGAGCAGGGAAGTTCTGCGGAAAGGAAATAATGTGGGGCCACTACGAAACAAGGCCGCATCGACCGTAGCCGCCGTGTGAACGCCTCGGGCTGATCTCCGGGCCACCGATGTACGAGCCGATCGATCTGGTCGATTCAGCGGAACGAACCCGCGCAGCGCTTGCCACTGTCGTGGCAGCGTTTTCCGAGGCGTGGGCGTCCGGGTCCCCGCCCGACCTGTCGGCTTACCTACCCCGTGAACCGGCTGACCGACGTACGATACTGATCGAACTGATCAAGGTCGACCTCGAATACCGCTGGCTTCGTTATCACTTTCCCAAACGACTGAGCGAATACCGTGCGGAGTTTGCGGAGCTGCAAGATGGTCCGCTTCCCGCCGAGCTGGTCTACGAGGAATTCCACGCCCTGCGCCGCGGTTCGCACGCAACAGATGCGCCTGCCACGGTCGCCGCGATTACCGCCACGGCGGCCGTTGCCGAGCTCCCAGAGATCACGAGTGACTACCGCAGCACGATGATTGCTCGCCCAGGTGCCCAACTTGTTCTCGATGCCATCAAAGTCGGTGACCATGTCGACGATTTCGACCTACTGATGGGGATCGGGTCCGGCGCCTTCGCTCAGGTGTATCTCGCTCGGCAACAATCGATGCAGCGACTGGTCGCGGTCAAGATTTCCCATAACCACGGCATCGAGCCGCAGACCCTCGCCCAATTGGACCACGAATACATCGTGCGCATCTTCGACCAGCGACTCATCGCCGATGGCGAACTGAAGCTGCTCTACATGCAGTACCTACCGGGGGGAACGCTGCTCGACGTGGTGCGCTTACTGCGCTCGACGCCTTCGGAACACCGCAGTGGGCAACTGCTGCTCGATGCCATCGACAAAGTACTTGCCGATAGGGGCGAGGTTCGGCCCACCGAATCAGCTGTTCGAACACGGACTGCCGCCCTGACGTGGCCGGAGACTGTCGCCTGGCTGGGTCGCCGACTCGCCGACGCGCTCCAGCACGCATCCGAACGCGGGGTGTTGCATCGAGACATCAAACCCGCGAACGTGCTGCTGAGCGCCGAGGGAATTCCGAAGCTGGCCGACTTCAACGTCAGCTCGAGCAAACGCGTCAAGGGCACGAGTCCCCTGGCGTATTTCGGCGGGTCACTGGCGTACATGTCGCCCGAACAGCTCGAAGCCTGCCACCCGGACTTGCCGGTGACCGCCGCCGACCTCGACACTCGAAGCGACATCTTCGCGCTGGCTGTCATGCTGTGGGAGTTGCTCACCGGGCGGCGTCCGTTCGCGGACGAAACCTCTGCGGGCGAGTCGGAGACATCGCTGGCCCGCATGCTCGAACTGCGGCGCAGACCCGTTGAGTCGAAGTTCCTGGCGGCGCTTCCGCCGGATTGCCCCATGGCGCTGCGCCGAGTGCTGCTGAAGTGTCTGTCGCCCGACCGTGAAGACCGCTACTCGTGCGGTTCGGAATTGGCCCAACAGCTCGACTTGTGCCTCGAGGAGAGGGCCCGCGACCTCGTATATCCGCCGCCGAACAGTTGGCGGGCACGATTGTCGCAATGGCCGACCCCCATCCTGTGGTTGTCTTCGCTGGTCGGTGTCGGCCTAGCTACGGTCTACATGGCTGTGCACGTCCAGGAACTGATCCGAGCGCGACTGTCCGATGCCACCAACACGCAACTCGACAAGGGCGTCCTCGTTTTCATCCTCTGTGCTTCGCCGCTGGCTGTGCTCATCTACGCATACATGTCGCGTGATCTGCTCGCCGTTCCTCGCGGCTTGCGCGATGGCAGACGCTACGACGAGGCAATGCTCGCGCGGGTGCGGTCGCGAACCTTGTTCTGGGGCGACATGTGTGCGCTGAACACCCTTCTGACCTCGGTGTGCGCAACCGTGACGGGGGTGATGTTGCTGCACTGGTTCACCGACCTTCCGGTGCGGCTGCTGGTCCATGCGGCGACAACCGTTCTGGTGGCGGGCACCATCTCCGTTGCCTATACCTTCTTCCTGTCCACGTTCTACATCGTCCGGTGTGTCTATCCCATCTATTTGCGCCACGGCCCCACAACGGCGCACGACTTCGCTGTTATTCGCGCGCTGCGTCGAAGAACCACGGTCTATCTTGCGGTCACAGCGTCGGTGCCGCTGGTCGGGGTGCTGGCCGGATTCAGCGTCCTCGAACCTACGGAGCTTCCGCTCGTGGCAAATTCCGTTCTGGGGTTGTGCGCGGCGTCCGGGCTCGCATTCGTCGCCGTTTATTGGTTGTTCAGGAAGTTGGATGCAGACCTGCGCGCGCTCGGGCGCGTGGTCTAGCAACTCCAAATCAGGACGGCCGCGGTTCGTCGATCACGCCCCGGCCCGATGGGAGCACCGCTATGCACGATGACCGTCGATTGGTAGAGAATCGCCTCGGGCGGGTCTTGGCGGAGCGGATCACTCCGGCGATCTACCCGGAGTCGCTGCCACTGAAGGTGTCCATCTGGGTCGCGCCGGATGAGCCGGTGCCGGTCGCCGAGGGCTTGGCCGCGCCTCGGACGCCGATCGAATCGGGCGCGAGGTGGGGCGCACCGTGGGCGACCAGTTGGCTCACGGTCGAAGCGACGGTGCCTGCCGCGTGGGCGGGCAAGACCGTCGAGGCGATCATCGATCTCGGTTTTGACCAGAACATGACGGGTTTCCAGTGTGAGGGCCTGGTCTATCGGCCGGACGGATCGCCGGTCAAGGGTTTGCACCCGCGCAATCAGTGGGTGCGGGTGGCGTCCTCGGCGGTCGGCGGTGAGCACGTGGTGTTGCACGTCGAGGCGGCCTCGAACCCGATCATTCCCTTCTTCTCGCCGACCGCGCTCGGGGACAAGTCCACCGCCGGTGACGAGCCGCAGTACCGGCTGGGTCGGCTGGACCTCGCGGTCTTCGACGAAGAAGTCTGGCTGCTGGTGCAGGATCTGGAGGTGCTCGGCGAGCTGATGCACGAGATGCCCGAGGAGCCCGCCCGCCGCTACGACATCGTGCGGGCGATCGAGCGCGCGCTCGACGCCGTCGATCTCGCGAACGTCAACCACACCGCGGCGGCGGCACGCGCGTGCTTGGCCGATGTGCTGGCCAAGCCGGCGGCGGCATCCGCGCACACGATCTCGGCGGTCGGGCACGCGCACATCGACTCGGCATGGCTGTGGCCGCTGCGTGAAACAGTACGCAAGGTGGCGCGCACCACCGCGAACATGACCGCGTTGCTGGCCGACGAGCCCGAGTTCATCTATGCGATGTCCCAAGCCGCGCAATACGACTTCATCAAGCGGCACCGTCCCGAGGTCTACGAGAGGGTCAAGAAGGCGGTGTCGGAGGGACGGTTCGTGCCGACCGGCGGCATGTGGGTCGAGTCGGACACGAATATGCCGGGCTCCGAAGCCATGGCGCGGCAGTTCGTGCACGGCAAGCGGTTCTTCCTGGAAGAGTTCGGTGTCGAGAACCAGGAGGCATGGCTGCCCGACACGTTCGGATTCGCCGCCGGGCTGCCCCAGATCATCAAGGCCGCCGGGTCCAAATGGCTACTGACACAAAAGATCTCCTGGAGCCAGCTCAACCAGTTTCCACACCACACCTTCCTGTGGGAGGGCATCGACGGAACCCGGATCTTTACCCATTTTCCACCGGTCGACACCTATAACTGCTCGATGCACGGCCGCGAGATCGCGCACGCCGCAAGGAATTTCAAGGACAAGGGCCGCGCGTCGATGTCACTGGCGCCGACCGGCTGGGGCGACGGCGGTGGCGGGACGACACGCGAGATGGTCGCCAAGGCCGCCAGGATGAAGAACCTCGAAGGCTCGCCGAAGGTGGTGTGGGACTGCCCCGCCGACTTCTTCGCCAAGGCCGAGGCCGAGTATCAGAACCCGCCGGTATGGGTGGGGGAGCTGTACCTGGAGTTGCACCGCGCCACGCTGACCAGTCAAGCCAAGACCAAGCAGGGTAACCGGCGCAGCGAGCACCTGCTGCGGGAAGCCGAGCTGTGGGCCGCCACGGCGGCGGTGCGGAAGAACTGCCAGTACCCCTACACGGCACTGGACCGGATCTGGAAGACGGTGCTGCTGCACCAGTTTCATGACATCCTGCCGGGCTCGTCGATTGCCTGGGTGCACCGGGAGGCGAAGCAGATATACGCCGCGGTGGCCGAGGAGTTGACGGCGATCATCGAACGGGCCCAATGGGTACTCGGCGGTGAGCGAGTGGGACCGAATGTCTTCAACCCGGCGCCGCACACGTGGCGATCGGTCCCGGCCGGTGCGGCGGCTGTGGTACAGCCTGGTCACCCCTGCTCGGTGGCCGAGCGCGCGGGTGGTGGGTTCGTCCTCGACAACAGCCTGTTGCGGGTCGAAGTGGACGCCCGCGGCCTGGTCGTGTCGGTGTTCGACCTCGAGCGGCAGCGTGAGACGCTGCCGCCGGGTTCGGCCGCGAACCTGCTGCAGCTGCACCCGGATTACCCGAACGCATGGGACGCTTGGGATGTCGAGCTCTTCTACCGAAACCGCGTCACCGACCTCACCGAAGCGGACTTCGTTGCGGTAGACACGGATTCGCCGGCCTCCGCTGTGGTGCGGGTGGGCCGTTCGTTCGGGTCTTCCAAGGTCGAACAGACCTTGGCGCTGCGCGCGGGCGCGCGAGGCCTCGACATCGAGACCGGCGTCGAGTGGTACGAGACGGAGAAGTTCCTCAAACTGGCTTTCCCCCTGGACATCCACGCCGACCGCTATGCCTGCGAGACTCAGTTCGGGCATCTGTTCCGGCCTACCCACATCAACACCAGCTGGGAGTATGCGAAGTTCGAAGCCTGCAACCACCGGTTCGTCCATTTCGCCGAGCCGGGCTGGGGTGTCGCGCTCGTCAACGACTCCACCTACGGACATGACGTCACCCGCACGGTCCGGGCCGATGGCGGGACGACGACGACACTGCGGGTTTCACTGTTGCGGGCGCCACGGTTTCCGGATCCGGAGACCGACCACGGTGCACACTACTTCCGGCACTCACTGGTCCCGGGCGCCTCGATCGGGGACGCGGTGTGTGCGGGCTACCGCGTCAACCTGACGCCGTTGCGGCCGGGTGTCGCCGAAGCCGTCGAGCCGCTGTTCACGATCGACAACGATGCCGTGGTGACCAGCGCTGTCAAACTCGCCGACGACGGCAGCGGCGATGTCGTGCTCCGCGTCTATGAGGCGCACGGCGGCCGTGCCTCGGCGCTGGTGGCCGCCGGTTTCGGTGTCGCAGGGTTCCAGGTCTGCGATTTGCTGGAGCGGCCGCTGCCGGGGGACGCCCCCGCGATAGCGGAGGGCACGGGAGTTCGCTTGCGGCTGCGGCCTTTCCAGCTCGTTACGCTCCGGTTCGCTCGTTCCCCTGAATCCGACGCCGAGTGAACAGTCCTCCGATTCAACGGCGGCGGAGTCGGACTGCCGCGACGTAGTCCCCGCACTCCCTCGCAAGTGATTCCATTGCGGTGGCTGGTTGGTTGCTGTCTGTCGTGCGGGCGTTGATGTTCGGCGGTACACTGCCGCTGGGCAGCGGGCAGGCCGGATGCGTTATGGATTGATGAGGGAACGGAATTGGTTATAGGCACGGACACGGCCTGGGTGCTGTTGTCTTCCGGGCTCATCTTCCTATGGGCGCTTGTACTGGGCGTGTGGAAATGGCAGGCGATGACCACCTCGCCGGAGGGATTGGCGCATCCGTATGTCGACATCGCCCACCGATCCGCATTGCTGTATTCGTTCGCCACCGCGTTGATCGCGGCATTCGTCGAACTGTCCGGTTGGCCGACCGCGGTGAATTCCGCAGCGGCCGCGACGATCATCCTGCTTTTCGTCGTGACGATCGCGAACTACATTCGGCTCGGATTGACGCGCGAAACCGACAATCAAATGCGCAATCCGCCGTCCTCGATGCGTTTTGTCCTGGCCGCCCTGATCATCGGCGAGATCGGCGGCTTCTGCGTCCTGCTCGCGGGCTTCGCCACGGCGCAACTCTAGCGCGCCATGCACGACAGCGCTCAATACAGTTCGCCGATCGGCGGTGATGAGCCACGGATTTCGATGTATGCACCGGAGTTCGCGGCGGATCCGCATTCCGCCTACGCGGCGATGCGGGAGCGATATGGGGCATTGGTGCCGGTAGATTTGGCGCCGGGTGTGCCTGCCACGTTGGTGATCGGATATTACACCGCCGTCCGAATCCTCAATGATCCCGATCATTTTCCGGCCGATCCGCGTGGCTGGCAGGTGAATGTGCCCGCCGACTGTCCGGTGTTGCCGATGCTGGAGTGGCGGCCGAATGCGTTGCGCACTACGGGGCTCGAGCACGCGCGGTATCGGCAGGCGAATATCGCGGGGCTCGGCAAGGTGGATCAGTACGGGCTGCACGACACCGTGGAGCGGATCGCGCTGCCGTTGATCAATTCGTTCTGTGCGGATGGGTCGGCGGATCTGGTGTGGCAGTACGCGTTCCCGCTTGCCTTCGCAGTGCTGAACGCGCTACTCGGTTGTTCGGCCGAGATCGCGGAGCAGGCCGCGACGGGGATGGCCGCGATCTTCGAGGGCGTCGACGCCGAACGCGGAAATACGATGCTGCTCGACGCGATGCTGAGGTTGGTTCTGCTCAAGCGGGCCGAACCCGGCGAGGACATCACCACCCGATTGTTGGAGCACCCGTGCGGGCTCGACGATATGGAGATGGTGCATCAGGTGGCCACGCTGTACGGCGGCGGCATTGAGCCGCAACAGAATTTGATCGTCAATGCGCTGCTGCTGATCCTCACCGACGAGCGGTTTGCCGGTGAAGTGCTGGGTGGGAGCCTGTCGACCCGGGACGCGCTCGACGAGGTGTTGTTCAATGATCCGCCGCTGGCGAATTTCTGCGTCAGTTTTCCACGGCAGCCGATTCTGATCGACGGCGTGTGGTTGCCCGCGCACCAACCGGTGGTCATCAGCATGGCCGCGTGCAACAACGATCGGCAGATCATCGGAAATCACCATGCGGGTAACAGATCTCATCTTGCCTGGGGTGCTGGGGCACACGCCTGCCCCGCGAGTTCGATGGCCTACTTGATCGCTCAGGCCGCCATCGACCAACTGCTCGACGCACTACCGGAGCTACGCCTGGCGGTGGCACCGGGTGAATTGGCCTGGCGGCCAGGACCATTCCATCGAGCACTGACCGCACTGCCGGTCGTCTTTCCGAAATCGCCACCACTGCCTCAGCGCTGACAGCGGCGGGAAAGTCGCGGCGGCGAAGCCCCCAGTTTCGGTGGCATACCTTCCCGGGTCTGTCCGCACTGTCTGCGACGCCGATAGCGTCTCCTGGCGGCGGCTCCCCTCGCCGCTCGAAAGGAAACATAGATGCGTAACCACGTTCGTGCCGGAGTGCTTGCCGGCGCAATCCTGCTGACGCCTTTGGCCGCAGTCGTGCCGGCTTCGGCCATCCCGCTGCAGCCCGCCGAACCCGTTGTCGAACAGTCGGATCCGGTCGCCAGCCCTGGCTGTCCCGGCGGCGCCCCGCACTGGGACTGCCTGCTGGAATCGCTGTCGGCCAGCGGCTCCGGCGGCTAGAGACTCCGCCACGTCGAAGTTCGCCGCTCTGCGGAACTTCGCTCTCAACGGCACCGATCACCGCAGCCACGGCGAGCAGGACCACGCGATCGGCACCTACATCCGCTGGCCCAACCAACACGCCAGCCCTGTCCGAGACTTCGCCGTCGGCTCCAAGATCCGCCACCCCGATTACCTACCGAAGGTTGCCTGACGCAGCACTAGCCGCCCGCTCCGCGTCTCCGAACAATCCCATCACTCGGTCCCAGAGGGAATGGGTGGAGTCCCGGATTTTCGGGCGTTGCTCCGAAGGTGTAGACGATACGGTGATGCCGTGTTGTTTCACGACATCACCGAGCAGCGGCGGACGAACGGTTAATGATCGCGATGGGATTCGTATCACTGTGAAAATCGACACCACTCTGACCGGCGGACTCAGCACGATGGGCACGGACGCCGCCGCCGCGGAGGCAGCGGGATATGCCGGTATATGGACGTTCGAAGGTGCGCATGATCCGTTCCTGCCGCTATTGCTTGCCGCCGAACACACCGATCGGGTCGAATTGGGCACCTCGATCGCGGTGGCGTTTGCCCGTAATCCGCTGTTGCTGGCCACCATCGCATGGGATCTGCAGGCGTTCTCCCAAGGCCGGTTCGTCCTCGGTCTCGGCAGCCAGATCCGAGCTCATATCACTCGCCGCTACTCGATGCCGTGGAGTCAGCCGGCCCGCCGCATGCGTGACATGGTGCTGGCCGTGCGGGCTATCTGGGACAGCTGGCAGCAGGGCGGTCGACTCGACTATCGCGGTGAGTTCTATCAGCACACGCTGATGCCGCCGCTGTTCATGCCGGCTCCTGCTGAGGTCGAAGGTTTCGGTCCCCCGCCCATCTATCTCGCGGGCGTGGGACCGCAGATGACGACTGTCGCTGGAGAGGTGGCCGACGGATTTATGTCCCATCCGTTCTGCACGCCGAAATTCCTGCGCGAAGTAACCCTTCCCGCTTTGGAACAAGGTGCTCGGAGCGCACGGAAATCTGTGGACGACATCGTGATTCATCATTCCGCGATGATCGCGATAGGCAGGTCCGATAGTGAGAGGGCCGCGGCCAGGCAGGCGATCCGAAAGCAGCTGGCCTTCTACGGATCGACACCGGCGTATTGGCCGATTCTCGACCTCCATGATCGCGCGGAGCTGGGCCCCCGACTGAAGGACATGTCCAAGAAAGGGGAATGGGACCGGATGGCCGACCTGATCGACGACCCATTCCTCGACGCTGTCGCAGTGACTGTCACCGACCCCGCCCGAGCTGCGGCGCAGCTGCATGAGCGGTACGACGGGATCGTCGAGCGGCTCGGATTCAGTACGCCTTACCAAGCTGACCCAACGTTGCTGGCGGAACTGTTGCGGCAGTTGTAGGGTTTCACGGCGCTCGGGCCGACCCGCCCGCCGTCGACATTATCGCACGGAAAGCGTTCCAGCAGAACGTCTTCGAGCATGGTATCGCCCGCAGGCGTGCCTTACACCGGGCCTCGGCCGCAGTGGTCAGGAGTTCGTGCCGACCGGTGTCTCCACGGCTATTTCGCCACCCAGCTCGTAGCCGCTACCCAGCCGCAGCTTGTCCCCGCTCCAGAATCGACCCGGGTCATACCAGTTGGGGCTGCGGTGCTGCGGCAGCAGTCCCATCGCCTGGTATGTCGCGGCCACGATCTCCGCGCAGTACGCGTTCTCGAATTCTTGGGCGGCTACCTGGCGCGGCTTGTGGCGCGGGAGACGCGCCCGGCCGCGTAGCCAGCGCCCGGCGAGACCGGCGGTGGATGGGAACGGGATTCCGTCGAGCCGGGCGATGGTGCGCAGCAGGCTGTCCTCCATCTCTCGGGTGACCGGACGGTTCAACTGGCGCAGCCACGCCCGCTGACCGTAACGGTGCGCCCACACCAGCACCGCATCGCGCAGATTGTGTAACTGGACGCCACGGTGCGCGACTCCCGACCACATGTCGGGCAGTGATCGGCCGAGCTCCGCATGCCAGATCAGCGCGGGTAGATCGTCGATCACGACGGACATGCCGACATGGTTGACCGGACTGTTCGTCGTCATCCGGATCGCCCGGTCGGCTGCCGAATGCCCACGGAACAGCCAGATGTCGCCAGTTCTGGTGAGCTCGAGCGCTCGGTCGAGACTGATGCCCGTACCCGTCATGGCCGTAGCCTATGCGGTATGAGGTGGTGGAAGGCAGTGGGATTGGCGGGTGCGGCCGGTGTGGTCGCCACCGGTGTGGTGATTGTGCGTGCCGAACGTCGGCGCCGTGCCTACACTCCCGACCAGGTCCGCGAACAATTGCATGTGCGATTCGCCCAAGCGGTGTCGGCCCAGACGGCCGTCGAAACCGCCGCTCCGGGACCGCGGAACGCCTCCGGTATCCAGGGGCGCGTCCGACGCTTGTTCCGGCGTTGACCACAGCCGGGCCGCGCGGGTCGGCGGCTACTACTCGCCCGTAGCGTCGTGGGTACCTATTCTCCTCGGGTGACAACGGAGTCGGAACCGTGTATCCGCATCCCTCAATAGATCGGCTGGCTGTGAGCGCCACTACCTTCGACTCCGTCCCGAGCCCGGCAGCGTCCGGCAGACGCTCCGAGGCGATCCACCGTTTTCTCGTCAAACCCGTCGACGCCGGCATCGGGGGATCGGTCGACGGCGGCAAGCTCCTCGAATGGATCGACAAGGTCGCCTACGCGGCGGCGGCCCAGTGGAGTGGGTGCTACTGCGTGACCGCCTACGTAGGGAACATTCACCTCGACCGGCCGATCGCGGTCGGTGAGCTGGTCGAGTTGCATGCGAACCTCGTCCACACCGGCCGCACGAGCATGCATATCCTCGTCAGCGTCTATTCCTCCGATCCGACCCGGAAGCGGCCGGTGCAAACGGCGCAGTGCCTGACGATCTTCGTCGCGGTCGACGACAATCGGCAGTCCGTGGCAGTCCCGCAATGGGATCCGGCCACAATCCTCGAGCTCCAGCGGCATCGGCAGGCACGGGCCAGGATTTCGGTGCGAAAGCGGATCGAGGAGGCCATGGCTGCCCAGCACTACACTGCCTCGGGCACCGCGCCGAGCGCCACGCTGCGATTCCTGGCGGCCCCCTCGGATATCAATTGGGGCGGCAAGGTGCACGGCGGCCGCACGATGGGGTGGATCGACGAGGCCGCCTACGTCTGCGGAGCCGATTGGGCCGGGCAGCATGTCATTACGTCCTACTTCGGCGGGATCCGCTTCTACCAGCCGATCGTCATCGGCCACATCGTCGAGGCCACCGCTCGGCTGATCTATACCGGGCCGCGCAGCATGCACGTCAGTGTGCACGTGACATCGACGGACACCCACTCCGGCAGACCCGAGCTCGCGGCGCATGGCCTCGCTGTCGTGGTCGCGGTCGACGACAGCGGAAAAGCGCGGCCGGTCCGGCAATGGGCGCCGGTTTCCGAGGAGGATCGGGCGCTCGAGGCGCATGCCCGCCACCTCGTCGATCTGCGTTCGCAGGTTGAGCCGTTCACCTCGGCGAGCGATATGCCGGCCGACGCCGAACCCAGCCACTTCCGCGCCCCGATGCCGGGCTGAATCCATTCCAGGCCGGACTGTGTAGCGGTGACCGAAACCACCCGAGTTTCAGACGAATCACCAACGGCCCGACACCTGTATGCCGGGCCGTTGTACTCGAGGGTTCAGCTGTTGCCGAACGAGATCCGAGTGGGAACAACAAACGGCGACTGAGGCCCGACCAGACCACCCCGACAGAACGGCGAGGGAAGTCCGAAGCCGCGGCAACCAGCCACCCGTCACGTTGTCACGCTGCCCGTGGGCGGGTAGTGGTTCCCGCCCAGGTTTGGGCGCTGCTTGCCGCAATCTCGGCTGTTGCGGCTGACCGGAAATGCGAGGATGCGGTGGCGGTGCGCCGTAGTAGCTGAGCGGGTGTGGACACAGCCGAGCTATCTGGATCGCGATCGTTTACCATTCGGGGACCGAACCACGGCCGGTGGCCGATTCGGCCCGGCCCGCTGTCGATATCGCTATTGAGTTGTGGCGGAGTGTGGTCGGGGAGGGAGTTTGTGGTGGGCGAGTACACGCTGGTGGTCGAGAAGCGGCTCGCCACGATGCGGGCCGAGTATGTGACGTTGCTTCGGGCCGAGCCGGTCTGGTCGCTGCGGGAGTTGTTCAGCACGTCCGACTGTGACGTCGTCGACTTCTGCCGGGGTTTCGCGCCGAATCCGTTCGGGGAGAGCGCCTGTGCGGATGTGGAGGAGTTCTGCACCCGGCACGGTATCTGGCTGCAGGCTGGGGGCGCGCACTACAACAGCATGACGCCGTATCTGCATCCGCACGCCGTCACCGCCGAGCGGATGACGATCATCGGGATCTACAACGCAATATTGTTCTGGCTCAACGATACTGTCGGCCGGGAGAAGTTTGCCCACCTGACCGCCGCCGAACAACGACAGGCCCGCGTCACGGTGGAACGCCTGTGCGACTTGATCGAGACACGGTGTGCCGCCGCGGATCCTAGTTCGGTGGAGGCGGCGACCGCCGAATTCCTGGCGTTGGCCGACCGGCAGGCCGACGCGGACTGGCTGGCTCGGTTTCTGGATTCCACTGTCGATCATCTGCGACCGGCGATCCGGGATCAGAACGCCCGAGCGCGCGGTGACTTGCTGACGGTAGTCGACTACATCGAATTGCGTGCGCATGTGTCAGGGATGTACCCGGCGATCGCGCTGTGCGAATTCGGCCGCGCCGAGTATCTGCGCTGGGAGCGTGTGCGTGCCGCTGGACTCGAGGTCGACCTGCGGCGGTTGCAGCGGTTGACCGTGGAGATCGGGGCGCTGATGAACGACGTGTTCTCCTTCGAGAAGGAATGCATCTGGGACCGCGCCGATTTCAATCTGATCCCGGTGTGCCTGCTGAATACTCCCGGTGCAGGCCTGTCCGACGCCGTGCACGCCGCCGCACAGATCGTGCGCGACCGGATATCCGAGTTCCGCCTGGTTCGCGCCCGGATCGGCCGGGTGTGCGCCGATACCGACCCGACCATTGCCGAGCCGGTATCGGCGCACGTGCAGGATCTGCTCGGGTGCGTGCAGGCCACCTGGGTGTGGCAGATCGCCACCATGCGATACAAGGGCGAATCGGTCTTCGCCGAGAACCGGCTCGCATGATTGTTACCGTGCTCGGGGCTTTCACGCGATACTGTGTCGAATCGGGCTATCGTCGAGTGAACGGATCACGGTCTTCGGCGAGGGGTGGTCGAGTGGTGTGACGTATCGAAGGGCTGGGGTGGACGACAGCAAGAGTGCGGTATTGGCTCGAACCTGGTGGCAAGCGCTTGCCAGGGCAGGCGACATGCCTGCCTTGGACGGCCGAGGCCTTCAATTGTTGGCCGGCCTGATCGACGATCTCGCGAACGCGGTGGATGCCGATCCCTTCGACGTCACTGTGGGCGCCCGGGTGGGAGCGGCGCTGGCGACCGCGCAATTGGACGACCAGCGGGTGCCCGCCGTATCGGCGCAGGTTTTGTACCAGCTGGCCGAGCGCAGTGTGCGACCCGACGCCGGACAGCGACTCGCCGGGCTGCTGGCCGCGTTGGGCCAAGGCCACCAGCTGGAGCTGGACCAGGCGCGCGATGTCCCGAGTTCGGCGGTCGATCGGGGGCTCGATAGAACCGATCGCGACGAACGGGATGCGCGGTTTCGTATCCTGTTCGATAACACGACCATCGCCATCGCTATCGGTGACACCGACGGAAAGCTGCTGGAAGCCAACCGGGGACTGGCCGACATGATCGGCGTCTCGGTGGACGAGCTCCGCGGGATCTCGGTCTACGACTTCGCCCATCCCGATGACCGGAACGATATCCGGGCGCTGCTCTACGACAAGCTGGTGCCAGCAGGGGAGGGCACCGTTACGCTGGACCGGCGCTTGGTGCGCGCCGACGGCAGCGTGGGGTGGATGTCGTTCGCCATCTCGTATGTGAAGGGCAATGGCGGTCAGCCGGATTATCTGCTGGCCATCGGAGCCGACGTTACCGAGCAGCATCGGCTCCAGGACGAACTACGCAGGCAGGCCAGGCACGATCCGCTGACCGGCCTGCCGAACCGGCGTTACCTACTCGAACGCATCGATGAACTCACCACGACCGCCGCGGAAGGCGACCGGGCCGGATTGTGCTTCGCCGATCTGGACCACTTCAAAAATGTCAACGACCGCTTCGGCCACGGCACGGGTGACAAGGTCCTGACAGCGGTGGCGGCCCGCCTGAACGACGTGCTCAGTGAACACGACTGCCTGGTCTCCCGACTAGGTGGCGACGAATTCGTCGTCTTGGTCCCGCCGCCTGCCACCGCCGCCCAGATCACGGTGATCTCAGAAAAACTCTTGTCGGTGTTCTCCGACCCGATCACGATCGATGGCCAGCAGTTGCAGGTGGCAGCCAGCATCGGGGCGGTGGTGACACCGATCGTCGGCGCCAATGCGGAATCCCTCCTCGACGCCGCCGACGCCAGCCTGTATTACGCCAAGACCAGCGGAAAAGGGCACTGGGTGTTGCACACCCTGCAGGCTTTGACCTGAGTGCCGACCTCGCCAACAGCAGACGCGCGCGGTCGGCGAGCGCGAGAGCTCGCTGTTGAAGACCAGGTTCGAACCCGCTGCGGCGAATCGGCCTGTTCCCCTACCAGATCCGCGCTCAGCACCTGTCCTGCTCCACGTCGAGCATGGCCGCACCAACTGACCGCAACGACGCCGCTACCCGGAAGGCACTGGTGTCCGAGGTCGGTACGACACCGCGCCGATGAATCTCGATGTGCCGAAAACCGTTCGAAGCAAGGGTAATTCGGCAAAGACTTCGGTATTTGGTCAATCGACCTGAATGCTCCGAGATGCTCGAGAATGCTGTGTCCTGGGTCTCCTTGGGATTCAAATCACGTTGACCCGAAGTGTATTCGGCCATAACCTCGATAGCTGTCGATGGTCGACGAAGATCATCCGGCTGCTTATCCGAGCCTTGCGTTCGCGCTGGTTCATCGAGGGGCGCAACTCGCTCCACCCAATTCGCTACAAGCGAAAACGAAAGATCCAAAAGGTCGAAATCCGAATAATGGCATATTCAACTTCAGAACAATTCAAATACGTTGAGCCGCAGGGTTCCGGGTCTCGATCCGGTTGGCGATGTTGGTGTATCGCGGCGTTGAGCCTGCTCACCTTCGCGTTCCTTTTCCAGCCGTGGCTCTCGGCGTCGGGGCCGGCGGGGGACCTGCACGCCAACGCCTTCGGCCGGATCGATGGCTCCGTACCCGAGCTCAATACTCTCGGGTACGCGCCCGCCAACCATATTTCCATCAGCGGTACCTGGGGCATGCTGGCCGCCATCACCGCAGTGATCACCCTATTCGCCGCGATGCTGTACATGGTCGTGCGTATCGAGGCGTTGTCGTGTCTCATGGCCGGCGCCAGCGTGGCCACAGCGCTGTTCGTCCTGGCGGCGGTGCTGTATCTCAACGGCCAAGCGCCTGCGCTGCGCGACATGACCAAACACAGCGACGCGATGGCCACCGGACTCGGCAGCATTCTGCGGAATTTCTTCGGTGGCGGTGAGGGGTCGAACCCCGAGGCGGCACAACAGGTCGCCAGCGCCGCGATGAAGACTCCTGCGCTGATCTGCGGTCTCGCCGCGGCCGCCGCGGCCGCTTTCGCCCTCGCCGAGTTGCGGAATCGAATCCGCATCACTGTGGTGAATGACCCGAATGCCGATTCCTCATACCTGCTGACGCCGTCATCCCGCGAAGAGTTCGGTGAGCCTGGTTTCACCGAAGAGCGCGGGCCGGAGAGCTCCATCGATCCTCGCGTCGCTGTCTCGCTCGACCTTCTCGAGTCGGCCGGCTACACCGTGTCCGACGGGATGGGCATCGCCGCGCGGACAGCCGCGAACCCACTGCCGATCAAGATTGTCGTGACCGGCCACCACGATCGTGAAATGGTGCTTCACCCGCAGTGGGTGGGGGAGCTCGAACCGCGTGGTGGCGTGAATTACGAAGGTATTCAAGGTCTTCGTTTTCGACGTAGGGGAGTCGAGTTGGTGTTGGCGAACGTGAACGACGTGAGCTGACCAGATAATTTTTGAGTTGCAGGATCGACGGCGTCGGACGCCACTGCGGACGTATTGCGGACGCAGGTGCCGACGCCGTCGAATTTTTTTGCCCTCCAGCCTCTTACGCCTCGACTGCCATCATCCGAGTTGTAAAACGAAGTAATTGTTGGATGTTTCGAATCTTCTAGGTTGGCGGAGGTCGTTCTGTTCGACGATCGGTGCAACCTCGGAATCCGCCGTTGAGCTAATTCGCGGTCCGTCAGTGCGTTCACGCACCTTCGGTGATGCATCTCGTCGGCGCCGAGCGGGCGGCTCTGAATAGTGTTTTCGCTCGAGCGGAGTGAGCGGGTTGTGTAGTGCGACGAGTTCTCCGCCACGGTAGATTTCGACGACTTCGGCGACGACAGCTGAAGTCGGGCGTTGAGAACGTTTTCATCATCAATGCTCTGATCAGTGGACGAGCTCGCGGGGAATCGGCTTGCTGCCCGAGGGGGCCGGACCAGCGTTCATGCGTGCTGGAGTCATGAATCTAGTTCTCCTGCAAACGATTTCATTGCGCACTCCGAATGTCGGCCGATCGCAACGGTCTGGCTACCCAGTGGCCAAGGCGCTCGAACGCGCCAATGTGCCACAGGCTCGTCGGCAAAGGCTGGAGCTGATCGTCGCTGGCGCGACGGTCGATCCGATCGCGGGCGAGTAGTCGTGGCGGGTTCGGCCTCTGTCGCTGTGGCTTGCGATCGCCGGCGCCCGCTCAGCCCGAGAGCGGCGGCTATCACGGTCTTCGGCGGCGGGTGCGTAGCCGACTGGGCGACGGTGGCCACGCTATTTTTCGCGGGCGGTGCTGGCGGCGTTGCAGTGGTCGAGCGGTTCGATGTCTTTGTCCCGCAACGCCGACGACGTACCGGGTGTGGCGGCCTCGCGGTCTCTTCACAGTCGGCGAATTAAGAACATCCCGGTTGGTTTGCAATTGGAATCGGTGAGTCCATTGTGTGAGAGAAATGATGGGATCAATTCAATATGACGTGGCAACTAATTTGCATGGCCGGATTGGGGTGGCCGAATCGGTCCAATCCTATTGATCATGCCGTTGTGTAGCGGTACATTACCCCCACTGTGCCGTTACTTGGTGGCACGTTAATCGACGACATAATCGTCGTAATGTGAGGGGTTTTGGCCATGACCACAGTTCGACCTCCCTCAGAGGTGTCGGGGCCCGTAAATACGCTGCACGATGAGGACGCTGGTTACCACAAGTCGCTTCGTCCGCGTCAGGTACAAATGATCGCGATCGGCGGCGCCATCGGCACCGGCCTGTTCCTGGGTTCGGGAGGCAGGCTGGCCAACGCGGGGCCGGGGCTTTTTCTCGTCTACGCCGTCTGCGGCGTGTTCGTGTTCTTCATCCTGCGCGCGCTCGGCGAGCTGGTGCTGCATCGCCCCTCCTCGGGGTCGTTCGTTTCCTACGCTCGTGAGTTCTACGGCGAGAAGCTGGCTTTCACGGTCGGGTGGATGTACTTCTTCCAGTGGTGCATGACCGGAATCGTGGACATCACGGCCATCGCCACTTATGTCCACTTCTGGGGAGCCTTCGAGGCGATTCCGCAGTGGCTGATCGCGCTGGTCGCGCTGGCGTTGGTGGTCAGCATCAACATGGTGTCGGTCAAGTGGTTCGGTGAGCTGGAGTTCTGGGCCGCGATGATCAAGGTCGTCACTCTGGTGACCTTCCTGATCGTCGGCACCATCTTCCTCGCGGGCCGATTCACGATCAAGGGCGAGCACACCGGCCCGCAGGTGATCGCCGATAGTGGCGGCTTGTTCCCGAGCGGCATCCTGCCATTGGTTCTGGTCACCACGGGTGTCGTATTCGCCTACGCCGCGGTCGAGTTGGTCGGCACGGCGGCCGGTGAGACAGAGAATCCGGAGAAGATCATGCCGCGGGCGATCAACTCCGTCATCGCTCGGATCGCGCTGTTCTACGTCGGATCATTGGTGCTGCTGGGTTTGTTGCTGCCCTACACCGCTTTCAAGTCCGGCGAGAGCCCTTTCGTCACCTTCTTCTCCCGGATCGGTGTCGACGGCGCGGGTTCGGTCATGAATATGGTCGTGTTGACCGCGGCGTTCTCCAGCCTGAACGCGGGCCTGTACTCGACCGGCCGGATCCTGCGGTCGATGTCGATGAACGGCAGTGCGCCCGCCATCGCGTCGCGGATGTCCAGCGGCGGTGTGCCGTATGTCGGCATCCTGGCGACCGGTGCTATCGCGTTGTTCGGTGTCGGCTTGAACGTGGTAGTGCCCGACAAAGCGTTCGAGATCGTGCTGAACATGTCGGCGCTGGGCACCATCGTGGCGTGGACGGCGATCGTGGTCTGCCAGTTGCAGTTGTGGCGCTGGGCGCGTGACGGCAAGGTGGAGCGGCCGAAGTTCCGGTTGATGGGTGCGCCCTACACCAGCTACGCGACGCTGGTGTTCCTGGCGACGGTGGTCGTGCTGATGGCGTTCAGTGATGACGAGTTGCAGCGTGGCGCGGTGATCGCCGTGGCCGTCATCGTGGTTCCGATGCTGGTCGTCGGGTGGTTTCTCGCCCGCAAGCGGGTAGCGAGCATCGCGCAGCAGCGTGAAGGTCACACCGGCCGGTTTCCGGTGCTCGCTGAGCGGCCGTCGTCTGATCGCGAGGCAGGCGACCAGGCCATCGTTCACAACGAACGCGAATAGGGGCGTGTCCTGCTCCCAGGGCGTCGCGATGTTCTGGGAGCAGAGTCGCGGCTCGACCGCGAGCGGTCATCTCGCTCGCGTCGTACGGTGATGGCAGGACCGAGTTTTATGGAAGGGATCGCGATGCGCGTCGATGTCGAATTCACCAGTGGCGCAGTAACCTTGCGGGGCTGGCTCTACCGGCCGGAACCGACGTCGGGCAGCACCCCGCTGGTGGTGATGACACACGGCTTCGCGGGCATCAAGGAATGGGTCGCCCCGTTTGCCGAAGTGTTCAGCGCCGCGGGCCTGGCCTGTCTTGTCTACGACCACCCCGGATTCGGGACCTCCGATGGTGAACCCCGCTACGAGGTCGACCCCACCGCCCAGATCGAGGGCTACCGCGACGCGATCACCTTCGCCCAGACTCTGGACGGCATCGACCCGGAACGAATCGGCCTCTGGGGAACCAGCTACGCGGGCGGGCACGTCTTGGTCGTCGCGGCGACCGACCGCCGTGTGCGCGCCGTCGTCTCGCAGGTGCCGATCACCAACGGCTGGGCCAACTTCCGCAGCTTGGTCCCCTCCATCATGCTGCCCGCCGTCCACGCGGCCATCGCCGCGGACCGCCGAGCCCGCGCCTCCGGCAAACCGCACGAGACGATCAAGGCGGCCTCCGATGATCCCACCGAGCTCGTCGCTATGCCGGGTATCGAGGTCTACAACTGGTTGATGGCCAATGGCCCGCAAGTCCCTACCTGGCGTAACGAGGTCACTCTCTCCAGCGTCGACAAGTTCCAGTCCTACACCCCGGAAGCGTTCCTGCGCCGCGTGTCCCCGACGCCACTGCTGATGGTGATCGCCGATCAGGACACCTTGACACCCAGCGATATCGCTCTGCAGGGCTACGCCGAGGCGCTGGAACCCAAACAACTGGCTCTGATCCCCGGCTCCCACTTCGCCGTGTACGAGGAGCAGTTCCAGCAAGCATCCTGCGTCGCAAGGGATTTTCTGCTCACGAAGCTGAGCGAATAGCGCTTGCCCTGGGTCGGCATGCGGGCACTCGCTCCTCTTCGCCAGCAGTGGCGCCCACCGGGCGAAGTGGCCTGGTGGGCGCTGGCCCTATTGGGCGGGGTTGGGGCTGGGCAGCACCGCCGGCAATGCGCGCCGGCGAGCTGCCCTGGTAGCCGTGCTGCGCGAAATGTTCGAACGCGACACCGACGATCCGGGTACGGGCCAATTCGCCCGATCGGTGTGCGGAATCGGTTGCTGCCATGAGCCGGAAGCCTATTTGCCGCTTCCGCGTACGCGAGCGGGCCGACATGCTCAGTGGCATGGTGTTTCCTCGCCGCCTCTCCCACCGCGCCCGCAGCGGGACAATCTGTCTGGTGATGGTGCTCGTTGTGCTGCTCAGCGGCGGCTTCGGCCTGTTCCGTCTGATGAACTCCCGGACCTTCCAGTTCTTCGGTGGCCTGACCGACCGGGTGGACACCACATCGAAAGTCGTCGCGCTGACATTCGATGACGGACCGGATCCCGCTGGCGCGCAACCTGTGCTGGATGTGCTGGCCGACAAGGGGGTGCCCGCGACGTTCTTCTTGATCGGGCAGGAGTTGGAACGTCATCCGGAACTCGGTGTGGCCATCGCGAAAGCGGGGCACGAGATCGGCAACCACACCTACTCGCATCAGCGAATGGTCTTCGTAACGCCGGGCACGGTAGCCGGCGAAATCGAGCGCACGGACGAGCTGATTCGAAACACCGGGTACACCGGCGAGATCACGGTTCGTCCGCCCAACGGCAAGAGGCTGCTGACATTGCCGTATTACTTGCACAGGCATGACCGGAAAACGATCCTGTGGGACGTCGAACCGAATTCGTATCCGGAGGTCGACAGCAGCGCGGCGGCGATCGCCGACTACACGGTGGCCAAGGTGCGACCGGGTTCGATCGTGTTGCTGCACGCCATGTACGGCGGGCGGCAGCAGACGATAGCCGCGATCGCCCCGATGATCGACAAGCTCAGGGCACGCGGCTATCGGTTCGTCACCATTTCCCAGTTGTTGCGCGCGCAGGGGACCTGAGGGCAGAGGACGGCGGTGCAGGGAACTGCCCGAGCGGCGGCGGGCTGTGTGACACCCACCGCCGGCCCGGTAACCGCGTCAGATAGACCGGGTTGGTTCCGGCGTCGACGGTTCGTCGGCGCGATGTGCTGTGCTCAGCGGATCGGCGATGTCCTCCAGCGATTTACCTTCGGCGTCGACACCGAAGCGCCATGCGACCAGCCCGCCGATGACCATCGTTGCGGCGCCGATGATGTACCCCCAGGTCAGTGGGAGCCGGTCCAGGTCGACATTGTCGGCGCCGCCGATCAGCCGGCTGAAGAAGTACGGTGCGACCACACCGCCTGTGCCCTGCGCGATCGCGAAGAAGAACGAGATGGCTTGGCCGCGCAGCTCCAACGGGAAGATCTCGCTGACGGTGAGATAGGCCGAGGACGCCCCCGCTGAGGCGAAAAAGAAGATGACACACCAGAGCGCGGTCTGGGTGACGGCATTCAGTAGTCCCGCATTGAACGCCCAGGCCGAGACGAGTAGAAGTGTGCCGGAGCCGACGTAGGTGGCACAGATCATTTTTCGACGTCCGATGCTGTCGAAAAGCGGCCCGAGTACCAACGGTCCGATCAGGTTGCCCACCGCGAACGGGAAGAAGTAGTACCCGGTGTGGTCCAGCGGCACGTCATAGAAGTAGATCAGCACCATGCCTTGAGTGAAGAAGATCGAGTTGTACAAGAATGCCTGCGTGGCCATCATCGTGAACCCGAGGAGGGACCGGGAGGGGTACTTGCCGAAGAAGATACGAGCCATCTGCAGATAAGACAGCCGGCCCGCGTCGACGATGTCCAAGGCCTTGCTTTCGTCGACCGGGGGCAGTTCGACACCTCGGCTTCGTATGCCCTCCTCGATCTCATCTACCGTTCGCTCGGCCTCGGCGGCCCTACCGTGTGTGAGGAGCCATCGCGGGCTCTCCGGCACCTGGCGGCGCAAGAAGATGATGATCAGCCCGAGAACCGGTCCGATGAAGAAGCCGATCCGCCATCCCCAGTGCAGCGGGACGATGTCTTCATTGAAGAGCACCAGACTGGCCGCCGCGCCCAATGCGGCTCCACCCCAATAAGTACCGTTGATGGCGATGTCGACTCGCCCTCGGTATTTCGCGGGCATGATCTCATCGATCGCCGAGTTGATTGCCGTGTATTCGCCGCCGATCCCGGTGCCGGCAATGAAACGGAAGAAGTACAGCGACCAGGCGCTCCACGACAGGCCGGCCAATCCGCTACCGACAAGATAAATCGCCAACGTCAGGATGAAGAGTTTCTTGCGCCCGAGTTTGTCGGTGATTCTGCCGAAGACCAGTGCGCCGACCACCTGTCCGGCCAGATACCACGACGCTGCCGCGCCGACCTGCCCGCTCGTGAGGTGCAGGGTGCTCGGGCTCTCCAGCACGCCACCCATGCTGCTGACGATCTGGATCTCTAGTCCGTCCAGGATCCAGGACACCCCGAGTCCGATGACTATCAACGAGTGGAATCTCGTCCACGGCAGCCGATCCATTCGAGCAGGGACCAGGCTTCGAACGACTTCCACAGGTGGCCTTGACATTTCGTGATCACCTCAATCATTGGAGATTGGTTGGTTCCCCGGCCGACATCGGCCCGGGGTACTGCGAGGGGGATGGTCGCTGCCGCCCGGTCGATCCGGCCGTGCCTCGAACCGCGCGAACGGAGTTGTCGGGAGAGCGTTCGGGACGGCGTCGAATATCGAGTCCGGCAACGGATTTCCGTATCGGTCGCTGCGACCGGCCCGCGCGAGTCCGTCGAAAGGCCTGGACCGCAGTCTCGATACCCGCATTGGCAACGCGCTTCACCGCCCGGACCGTAGAAACTCAGGTCGCGCCGGGGCGGCGCAACCATCGACTCGTTACATAGCGTGCCAATAGATGGTGGCACAATAAAACATGACGCGCAGTGACACTTAACTTTTCGCCGGTTTTGCCCGCCTCGGGTGGCAGGGAGGTCGTGTGCGGCCGGCGTAGCGCCGACGCCACCCCGAGGTACGTGACCAGGCTCACGATCCGGTATCGACGCCGGTGAGAAAGGCTGCTGACCAGTAGTTTCCGGGGAGCTCACGGGTCGATGGGCGGGAAAATCGGGTGATGTTTGTCGGTGCCGACCGGAATACTGACGCGCGCCCGATGAGTTCGAGTGGCCGATTCCGTCTCAACCACTGTGGCGCCGGGACACGATCCGGTGACTCGGCCAACGGGCCACACGTATTACTGCCAACGCACCAATGCTCCGGAGGTACCCGATGCCCGCCGAACCATCCGCTCCCGCCTCGGGAAGGCGGACACCGACCGTCATCCGGGTGCTCGTACTCGCGACCTTCGTGGTGATCCTGAACGAGACCATCATGATCAACGCGATCCCGCGTCTGATGGAGGACCTCGCGGTCACCGAACGGGCGGCGCAGTGGGTGTCCACCGCGTTCATGCTCACGATGGCGGCCGTCATCCCGACCACCGGCTGGTTCCTGCAGCGGGTATCGACCCGGCAGGCGTATACCGTGGCGATGGGGGTCTTCCTGGCCGGTACCGCGCTGTCGGCCGTCGCGCCGTCGTTCGCGGTGCTGCTGCTCGGGCGGATCGTCCAGGCAGGCGGCACCGCGGTGATGATGCCGCTGCTGATGACCACGCTGATGACCGTCGTGCCCGAGCAGGACCGCGGCCGGGTGATGGGCAATGTCACCCTTGCGATTTCGGTCGCGCCCGCGCTGGGGCCGGTGGTTTCCGGGGTGGTGCTGCAGATCGGTTCGTGGCGTTGGCTTTTCGTCCTGGTGCTGCCGATCACTGGGGTAGTCACCTGGCTGGGTCTGCGCCGGCTGGAGAACATCGGTGAACCGCAGGCCGGGGCGATCGACTGGGCCAGCGTGCTGCTGGCCGGACTCGGATTCGGTGGGCTGGTATTCGGGCTCAGCCGGTTCGAGAGCGGCAACCTCACCAGCCCGGCGCTGATTGTCGCCGCGGGCTCGGCGCTCATCGCCGCGTTCGTGTTCCGTCAGCTGCGCATGCAGCGCACCGGCACCCCGCTGCTGGATCTGCGGGTCTTGCGGTCAGGTACCTATGCGAAGGCGCTGGTGCTGATGTCGATCGCGTTCATGGCGATGCTCGGGTCGATGATCCTGCTGCCGTTGTATCTGCAGAACCTGCGTGGCCTGAGCCCGTTGGAGACCGGCCTGCTGGTGATGCCGGGCGGGTTGGCGATGGGTCTACTCGGACCGACCGTCGGGCGCTTGTTCGATCGGTTCGGCGGACGGTTGCTGGTGATTCCCGGGTCGATCGGGATCGCCGCGTCGCTGGCTGGATTCACCCAGATCTCGATGACCATGCCGTACTGGCAACTGATCGCCCTGCACGTGCTGCTGATGGTGTCGCTGGCCGCGGCCTTCACGCCGGTCTTCACTCTCGGCCTCGGTGCTCTGCCACAGCACCTGTACTCGCACGGCAGCTCCATGCTCGGCACCCTGCAGCAGGTCGCCGCGGCCTTCGGCACCGCGTTGGTGGTGACGGTGATGTCGGCCCGCAGCACCGAGCTCATCGCTGACGGTGCCGACCCGGTCACCGCCCACCTCGACGGCATGCGCCTGGCCTTCGTCGTCTCCGCCGCCTTGGCGCTGATCGTGATTGCCATGGCGGTGCTCCTTCCGAGCCGGGCAGCCGCCCCGGAAGCGGCCGGAGAGCCCGACACCGCGGCCCCCGAACTGGTCAAGGGCTGACCGATTCGGCACGACTGAGCCCCTGGCTGCCTGCTGCGCACGCCAGGGGCTTTGTTGTCGTCGGTCCGCGAAACCGCCGCGGACCCGGAAAACTGCAAGCGGTTGATGGCGCAAACGATGCGGTCACGATCAACTTGGGGCGCGTTGTCCCTGGCTGGGGGCTCGAAGGCAGCTAGTCTCGGTATCCGATTCTCGAAGGCATGGCTATCCCCCATCGAAGGAAGGGATTGTTTCGTGAGGAGTCGAATACTCAGCTTGACCGCAGTTGTGACCGGAGCTTTCATCGCGGTCGGTGTCGGGGCGTTTTCCGCAGCCGACCCATGGATGCTTCCGGCTGTGGAGGCCAGCGGCTTCTACCTGCCGCCCGTGCCGCTGCCGCCGGGAGACCCAGGCACCATCATCCGGACCGAACCGGCGCCGGTGGCGCTGTCAGCCCCCGGGCAGCCCGGAATAATCCCGGCGATGGGGACACGCCTGATGTACCTCAGCAGCGATGCTCAGGACGCGCCGACCGCTGTGGTTGGCACGTATCTGGAGCCGGCTACGCCGTGGACCGGCCCGGGGGAGCGCCCGCTGATCGCGTACGGGGTCGGCACGAAGGGGCAGGGCGATCAGTGTGCGCCGTCGAAGTTGTTGCCGGACCTTGTCCATTTCCAGCCGCCGCTCGACGTGATTTTCGAGTACGACGTGGTAGCGCTCCACTCCCTGCTGTCGCGTGGCATGGCGGTCGTGGTCACCGATTACCACGGCCTCGGCACGCCCGATATTCACGACTATCTCAACCGGAAGGCACAAGCACACGCGTTGCTGGACTCCGCGCGTGCCGCGTTGCGGTTGCCGAGCAGCCTGCACCCGAATTCACCGGTCATTCTTTACGGGTACTCCCAGGGCGGTATGGCCTCCGCAGGCGCGGCCGAGCTGCAACCGAGCTACGCTCCGGAGCTGAATGTGCGCGGCGCGTACGTCGGGGGGCCGGTGGTGGATGACGAGTACTTCATCGGTTACAACGACGGCCGACCCTCCGTCGCACCCACCTACGCGTGGATTCTCAACGGCATCGCCGCCTACTACCCCGAGACGCGACCGGTGCTCGACGTTGAACTCAACGACATCGGTAAGGCGATCCTGGATGACTCCCAGAACAAATGCGCCGTCCCGGTCGGGCTGGCCCAGGCCCATCAGTACACGTCCCAGTGGACCACCAGCGGACAACCACTCATCGCCGTGATCGATCAGTCCCCGGCGTTGAAAGCGGCATTCGACGAGCAGCGTGTCGGCTCGCTCACCCCGTCGGTTCCCGTATTGATCTCCTCGGCCAAGAACGACGAGGGCGCGCCGTACACGCCGATCCGGGACATGGCCGCCAACTGGTGCGGTCGTGGTGCGCCGATTCAGCTGGAGTCGAATGCGGACATTCCCCCGGTCTCCGGAGCAGTCGGCACTCACGTGCTGGCCTTTTTCCCGTCGCTGGTGGCCTCGCAACAATGGATGACCGATCGGCTGGCGGGTGCCCCCGCCCCGTCCAACTGTGCTGCATTGCCGTAGTTTCCGGTGCACAGCATATCCGGTGGCGTGGGGACTCCGATCGGATACACGGCGTCCGGTGTCTGCCCGCGCGTCGTCGGCGCGTCGCACCTGAGTGTGCGTGCACTGTGCAGGGTGGCGGGGGGGGGGGGGGGGGGGCCCCCCCCCCCGGGGGCCCGCCCCGGGCACACCCGCACCGGGGTTAGGGCGCCCCCCCCCCCCCGCGCCCCCCCCCACAAATTTGTGGAGTTGTTGGCCCCGACCCCC
>NZ_JBHVDF010000003.1:407883-446977 GCF_042802915.1 Nocardia sp. NPDC057440 | reverse complement strand
CCGCTGGCCTGCTGGTCCCGGATCGGGTCGGGGAGACCGTGCGCGTGGGCATCGGGCGGCGGGACGGCGGCGCCGGGCGGGTCGGGCGGCGGGGGGCGGGGGGTGCCATCCGGGGGGGCGGGGGGGGCGCGGGCGCGGGGGGGGGGGGGGGGCGGGCCCCCCCCCCCCCCCCCCCGGCCGGTGGACCGAGCCGATCGACAGCGGGAAGCGTGATCCGTGCCCGCCGGAACCAGTGCGCCCGCATCAGATTTTCGTGCTCTGAGTGCACCAGTCCCGACCTGGTGACGACTAACCCGGCATTCAGGCCGGGTAGTGATGCGGAAGCGCGATACCACGGCGAAAGTCTTCTCGGTGTTACACCATTCGTGCGCCGAGGCGGGAAGCCGTGCGCCCATACGATTCTCGGACAATATTCGGCTCGACCGATCTATGGTGGTCAGGAGCGGCGCGGTAACCGGCCGGTCAGGCCGCCATTTCAACGGATCGCTGGTATGCGGCGAGAAAACGTTTATTCTAGATCAACAAGTATGCGGAACCGTCTTTGTCGGACACACTCAACCGGGTACGTCGGATCACGGGACGACTATGGCAATCTTCGAGAATACGGACGCGCGCGACCCCAAACGTTATATGTGGGTGCTGGGTTTGATTGCACCGGGTTGCGCGCTGCTGCCCTCACAACTAGTGGCCCATACCGGGCTGGAACTATTTTGGTGGATCGGTCCGATCATTGTGTTCGTGGTGATTCCACTGCTGGACTTGGCGGTGGGCGATGACGGCAGCAATCCGCGCGATGAGGACTACGAGACGTTGTCCAACGATCGTTATTATCGTTGGTGCACTTACCTCTTTCTGCCGCTCCAGTTCACCGGCCTGACGATCGCCGGATACCTGTGGGCCAGGCAGGAACTGAGCCTCGCCGACAAGCTGGGTTTGGCTGTAACGATGGGGGTTGTGTCGGGCATCGGTATCAATGCCGCCCACGAACTCGGTCATCGGGCGGAGCGTCACGAACGCTGGCTGGCGAAAGTCGCTCTGGCACAATCCGGATACGGGCATTTCTTCGTCGAACACAATCGCGGCCACCACGTCCGCGTCGCCACGCCCGAAGATCCGGCCAGCGCCCGGTTCGGTGAGTCATTGTGGGAGTTCCTGCCGCGCAGCATAGTCGGCGGTTTCCGCTCGGCGCTGGCCTTGGAACGGGAACGTCTGTCCCGCAAAGGAAAACGCTGGCTCAGTCCACACAACCATCTCATGCAAGCATGGTCGATGAGCGTCGTGCTGTTCGGCACGATGATCCTGGGTTTCGGGCTCGCTGTGATCCCGTACCTGGTACTGCAGGCGGTGATCGGCGCCGGATTGCTGGAGACGGTGAACTATGTCGAGCACTACGGGTTGCTGCGTCCGCGGCGCGCCAACGGCAACTACGTGCGGTGCTCGCCACGCGACAGCTGGAACAGCGACCGTCTGATCACGAACGTCTTCCTGTTTCACCTCCAGCGCCACAGCGACCACCACGCGAACCCAGGGCGTCGCTACCAGACCCTGCGCAGCAGCCAGCAGGCACCTCAGTTACCTGCTGGCTATGCAACGATGGTTGTGCTGGCCACAGTGCCCCCGCTGTGGCGCGCGGTCATGAATCATCGGGTGATGGCCCACTACGGCGGCGACATAACGCTCGTCAACCGAAAAACAGGTGTCAGGAGTTACCACTTCCTGACGCGCCTCGGTGGTCCGTCACTCACTGACCGAAGGGGGTCCGTGCATACTGGCAAACCATCGGCCAACGACGACGATTAGGATCACGGGGACGGCTGATCCAGGTTCCGGTGAACCGAGGCGGCACGGGAGGCCGCCGGGCACGCGGCAAACGCATGATCGTGCACCCGGAACAGTCGACCTCTCTGCCATCCAGCGGCGTTGCTGACCGGGACGTAGGCGCGGCCGAATTCTATTGCCGCCCTGTCGATGATTGCGCGCCGGTTCGTACACGTCGCCTGGCACCAGCACGGTTTTGCCGCCCGCGCCCTCGACGAGGCTCGCGACGTGCTCGGCGTCCTCGTATTCGTCCGGATATGAAATGAGCACATTGACAGCGGTATTCGACGGACTGTCTGTTTGGTTCGGCAATGGCCGGGAATGCGGAGGTGAGGAGAAAGGCGGACAAGCCATGGTGATTGCGATCGGAGTGCATCTGGTTCGGACCGACGGAACCGGCCAACGAAAAATCATGCAGGTGAAGGTTGTTCGGCATAGTCCGGTGCCGTATGCCGAAATCGAGCCGATCGGTGGCGGGCGGCGGGTCGCGGTGCTGCTGACGGAACTGGCGCGGGACTTCCGACCGGCCTCTGACGTTCTCAGCGCTGAGCAAATGGCTCACGAGATTTTGGGTTCAGAGAAGAATATGGCAGGGCAATGATGAACTCTGATGTCGCCGCAGTTATCTGCCACGCACACGGGCGGGCGACACTACCGGCCCGGACTTACGCGCTGACCCCAAATCGCACCGTATTTATCGTCATGACGCGCGCGTTCAGCAGATTTGTTCGAGAGTGGTGAGGGCGCGATCGAGGTGATCGAGGATCGGATGTAGGTCGGGTACGACGCGCCGGCAACTGGTGAGGCCGAAATCGAGGGTGCTCGCGTTGCTGGTGACAGTGATGCCGGCCGCCAGACCGTGCACCGGAATCGACATCGGGTAGGTCGCGTCGTGCCGTGCGCCCTTCCAATACAGGGGTTGTTGGGGGCCGGGCACATTGGAAATGACGATATTGAACGGCGGGTTGGTCCTGGCCGCGAGGCCGGGAAGTTGAGTCAAGGTAAGGGGGGCTCAGCAGGAGCGCCGACAGTGCGGTGGCTTCGATGGGGGACAAGCTGCGGTAGAGCTCCTTGCCGGACTGCATCGACTGGGTGATCGTCTCGAGCCGCTTGACCGGATCGCGTTCATCGGTCGCCAAATTGCACAGTAACGCCGCGATTCGATTGCCCGTTGTGTCGTCTACGTCGCCGGCGGGCCGCAACGAGACCGGGACCATCGCGACCTCTTCGGCGTGGTCCGACCTGCCCCGGGACTGAGTCGCCCGCAGTCTCATTCGGTGCTGAAAACGAACGTGTACCAGTCTCCGGACAGCTTTTCGAACAGCCGGGCGTTACTCCTTACCGGCTCGGTGCCGGGCGAATACACCCAGCCGCGGACCGTGGAGCCCATGGACCCGTCGGCGTCGTAGAAGTAGACGCGCCCATCGGGTTCGCGTTGAGCAAAGCTGATATCGAGCCCGCCGAGACTCAGGTCTCGGCGGCTGGTCGGTCCATCCGCGCGCAGCATTTCGACCGCGACGTCTTCCATTGCCGGACGTGCGGCATCGAAGCCGTCGGGCCGAAAGACCATCCCGGCTACCACTCCCGCGAGGACAATCGCAGGCGCGGCCGCGACCTTCCATGACCACCGGTGCTCCCTGCCGACCAGGTACAGGGTCTTGATCGCCCACACCAGCAGGGAAGTGCTCAGCACAATCCCGCCGATCACCAGACCGGCGAACTGATCGGCGCCGGTCGAGTCGCCGATGAACGGAGCCCAGCCGACGTGCACGCACAAGAGAACCGCTACACCGAGGGCGGCGCTGGTCAGTACCGCGAAACCCGGTGCAGTGGCGGCGTCCTGTCCGAGCTCGGTCTGCGCACCGTGCACCCGTGATGTCTCGATCGGGGCCTCCTCATCTCGACGATCGTGACCGAGCGCCGGATCCGCGCTCGGCGATGCCCGCACTTGGACTGTACCGACACGGCGCTGTCGTGGCCCGGCCGTGCACCAGCACGGCGGCGATGCCCTCCGCGGTCGCTCGAACCGATCGATCGGTCTGTGCGGCGGCGAACTATCGCGGGCCATCGATCGGGCGACTCGTACGGCTGCTGATCCGGCGAGGCCATGTTTTTTCCGGACACGGTTGCGAATTTCGTTGACCAGTGACCGGTGGGTGTGCGGCGCTGGCTCGGGCAGCTGCTGACCTGTGCGTACCGCACGCCGGTCACATGCGCAGACGATTGGCGATCGGGTCCGGCAGCGCATCGTCATGGGCCCGGACAGCCTCTCGCAGAAGGCTGTCACGTTCCGCGCAGTCGACTACGCAGTTCCGCGTCGTCGATGGCGAAGGGGACGTCCGCTCCTTGTTCGAGGGCGCGGTGCGAACGGCTGATGTCTCCGTCCATAACAAGAAATCACGGCGCACTTCGCCCTAAGCGCCATGTTTGTACAACGAAATCAGTTGTCTGCAATGGTTGACAGTATCGATTTCGCGATGTTGTCTGTGCGGTATCCGCCGTTGCTCATCGTGGACGCCCCGGACCGGGACGCCCCACAGGGCCGCGCCGGAAGTGGCGTTCGAGGCGATCTGGTCCCCGAGTGGTTCGGGCACGCCGGCCGTGCGCCGGAGTCGGCTTCGACTGCCGATTGTTTTGACTGAATTTTCAGTTTATCGATTCCAGGAGGTATCGAAGCCATGAGTGGACCGACGTTCGTCCTCGAGACCGCGTTCGCACCACCGACCTCATTCGCGCGGACCACCGCCGCAGTGCGTCGACCCGTCCGGGTCGGTGTGGTGCAGCACCGCTGGCTGGCCGACCCCGTCGAACTGCGCGCTCAGCTCGCCGCGGGTATCCGGATCGCAGCCGAACAGGGGGCGCGGGCGGTGTTTCTCCCCGAGTTGACCCTGTCGCGCTATCCGGCGGACGTGCGGGCAGGCGTGAATCCGGGCGGCGATGCGGAGGAGCTGCTTTCGGGCCCGACCTTCGCCTTCGCCGCCGAGGCCGCGAAGGCGAATGGTGTCGCAGTCCATGCCTCGCTCTACGAGCGCGCGGAGGCTGCCGACGGCCTCGGATTCAACACCGCGATCTTGGTCTCGCCCGACGGCGAACTCATCGGCCGAACCCGCAAGCTGCACATCCCGGTGACCGACGGCTACTACGAGGACACCTACTTCCGCCAAGGACCCGCCGACGACCCCTACCCGGTATACCGGCCCGCGGCGCTCGACGGCGCCGCGATCGGCCTGCCGACCTGCTGGGACGAATGGTTTCCCGAGGTGTCGAGGGCCTACTCGCTCGGTGGCGCGGAGATCCTCGTCTACCCCACGGCGATCGGATCGGAGCCGTCGTTTCCGGACTTCGATACCCAGCCGCTGTGGCACCACGTCATTGTCGGAAACGGCATCACCGCAGGCACTTTCATGATCGTGCCGAACCGGTTCGGCGACGAGGGCAGCGTGAGCTTCTACGGTTCGTCGTTCATCTCCGACCCCTACGGCCGTGTGCTGGTTCGCGCTCCACGCGACGCCGCGGCGGTGCTGGTCGCCGATCTCGACCTGGACCAGCGCCGCGACTGGCTCGGCCTGTTTCCCTTCCTGACCACTCGCAGGCCCGACACCTACGCCCGCCTCACCGCACCGGTCGATACCGCCCGCCCGTACGGGGAGGAGGCATGAGCTGGAAGATGCCGTCGGAAACCGCACCGCAGGAACGGATCTGGATGGCGTTCCCGCCGCTGGGCGCGTCCATTTCGGCGACTCCCGAGTCCGCGCACGCCGCCCGGCTCGCGTGGTCCGCGGTGGCGCACGCCATTCTCGACTTCGAACCCGTCACCATGGTGGTCGATCCCACCGACCGGGAGGCCGCGCGCCGGTACCTGTCGCAGGCCGTCGAGATCGTCGAGGCGCCACTGGACGACGCCTGGATGCGTGATATCGGCCCGACCTTCGTCCGCGACGAAGCCGGACGCCTCGGCGCGGTCGACTGGGTGTTCAACGGCTGGGGCGGACAGTCCTGGGCCCGCTGGGCCGACGACCGCCACATCGGGGCTACCGTCGCCGGACTGGCGGGTGCCGAGGTCATTGCCTCGAATCTGGTCAACGAGGGCGGTGGGATCCAGGTCGACGGACAGGGCACGGTTCTGGTCACCGAGACCGTCCAGCTCGATCCTGGCCGCAATCCCGGACTGGGCAAGGCCGCGGTGGAAGCCGAATTGGCCCGCACCATCGGTGCCGAACATGTCATCTGGTTGCCGCGCGGGCTCACGCGTGACAGCGAGCGGTTCGGCACCCGCGGTCACGTCGATATCGTCGTCGCCGTCTCCGCGCCGGGACGGCTGCTCGTGCACTCACAGTCCGACCGCTCCCACCCCGATGCGCGAGTGACCGACGAGATCATGGCGGTGTTGCGCGACAGTCATGATGTCGACGGAAAGCCTTGGGAGATAGTGGAAGTGCCCGCACCGCGGGTGCTGCGCGATGACGAGGGCTGGGTGGACTACAGCTACATCAACCACCTGGTCGTGAACGACGGCGTCATCTGCTGTCGTTTCGATGATCCGAACGATGCCGTGGCACGTGACATCCTCGCCGATGCGTACCCGGGACGACGCGTGGTGTCCGTCGACGCGCGCGAGATATTCGCGCGTGGTGGCGGTATCCACTGCATTACCCAGCAGCAGCCCGCGTAACTCTGCCGGGCCGGCGTCGGCGCGCCCATGGGCGGCGGCCGTTGCCGGATACCATGGCGGCTGCGAATGATGAAGTGCGGGAAGGAAAGTGCGTGGCATGACAAGCCGGCGGGAGGCAATCCTGCGAGCCAGCGCCGCCGCGATCGCCGAGCGCGGAGTGCGTGGCCTGCGCGTGGGGGATGTCGCACAGGTGGCCGGGGTCTCACCCGGGCTGCTCTACTACTACTTCAAAGACCGTGACGGACTGCTCGCCGCCGCGTTGACCTATATCAACGACCGGTCCCGCGTGTACCGGAAGGCTGCGGACGACTCAGGGTCATCGCGCGAGCAGCTCATCGGTCAATTGCTGGCGGAGCTCGAGGACAGTCCGGAGATGGTCGAGAACTCGTTGGCCTGGAACGAATTACGAGCAAGCGCGGTCTATGAACAGCCCTTGCGTGAGCCGCTGGCACGCACCTCACGGCAGTGGATCGACGAGATCGCCGATGCCATTCGGGTAGCCCAGGCGGTTGGTGATGTGTCCGATGCCGTGGACTCAGCACAGGTCGGGCTCATCGTCACGGCGCTCACCGAGGGGCTGGCCGCGCGGTGGTTATCGGGCGAGCTCGCCGCCGGGCAGGCCCGCGCGCACCTGCGCAGCGCAGTGGAGACGCTGCTGCCGACGTCTGGGTAGCGCTCAGCTAACAGTCGCGGCATCAGCGCGTGGTTGTACAGATTGTCGAAGAAAATCCGACCAAGTGTCCAATTCGGCGCGGGTCGTGAGCTGTGTCGCAGCGCACACTGAAGACCACGCAAATTTCAGACAACGCCCGTTCAGCGGGCGGCGAATCGATGACCGGTCCCGCACTCCAGAACTACGTCGATGGCGAATTCGCAGCGTTATCCGCTACGGCCGTGACGTTGCTCGGAGTCTGTCAGGTGCCAATGGTCATGGTGAGGAAACGAATGAGCATCGTCAGCGAGCTCCCGCCCGCCGCGCAAACCAGCGAGCGACCGGCCGACAAGGGGCTTGCCGCAGGCACCATCGGTACCTTCTCCGGCGCGGTCCTCGGGATCTCGACGGTCGCGCCCGGCTACACGCTGACCGCCAGCATCGGTCTGATCGTCGCGGCGGTCGGATTGAAGATGCCGGCCATTCTCCTCGTCGGCTTCGTGCCGATGTTCTTGACTGCCTACGCCTACCGCGAGCTGAACGCGCGGATGCCCGACTGCGGTGCCTCGTTCACCTGGTCGACCAAGGCCTTCGGGCCCTACGTCGGCTGGATGTGCGGCTGGGGCATGGTGATGGCGACGGTCATCGTGCTCTCCAACCTGGCCGCGATCGCGGTGGAGTTCTTCTACCTGTTCCTCGGGCGGATCTTCAGTAGTCCAGGCATTGCCGAGCTGGCCGACCACAAGGGCATCAACATCGCCACCACACTGGTGTTCGTTGCGATCGCGACCCTGGTCGCCGGCCGTGGCATCACCACTAGCGAGCGGGTGCAGTACATACTGGTCGGGTTCCAGATGATCATCCTGCTGGCCTTCGCGGTCACCGCGCTGGTACACGTGGCCCGCCATGGTTCGCCCACCCAGCTGAGTTTCGATCTCGACTGGTTCGACCCGTTCACCGGACTCACGTTGAGCGCTTTCATGATCGGGGTGACCGGCTCCATCTTCGCCTTCTGGGGCTGGGATACCTGCCTGACCCTCGGCGAGGAATCCAAGGACCCGAAGCGGGTGCCCGGCCGGGCCGGACTGCTCTGCGTGCTCTCGATCCTGCTGACCTACTTGCTCGTCGCGGTCGCCGTGATGATGTACGCCGGTGTCGGCGACACCGGGCTCGGTCTCGGCAACGAGGAGAACGCCGACAACGTCTTCGGTGCGCTCGCCGACCCGGTACTCGGCTGGGCGGGCCCGCTGCTGCTGCTCGCGATTCTCGCCTCCTCGGCAGCGAGCCTGCAGACAACCTTCCTGCCCGCGGCCCGCACCATGCTCGCCATGGGCGCCTACGGCGCGTTTCCGAAGAAGTTCAGCACGGTGAGCCCGCGCTACCTGGTGCCGACCTTCAGCACCGTCGTCGCCGGTGTGGTGACCGGAGCCTTCTACGCCATCGTGTCGCTGCTTTCCGAGCGAGCGCTGCTGGATACCGTTGCGGCACTGGGCATCATGATCTGCTGGTATTACGGCATCACGGCCTTCGCCTGCGTCTGGTATTTCCGCAAGGAGCTGTTCACCAGCGCCCGCAACGTCGTCTTCAAATTCCTGTTCCCGCTGCTCGGCGGCGCGATGTTGCTGGCGGTGTTCCTGGTGTCGGTCCGCGAAAGCATGGATCCGGACAACGGTAGCGGTGCCTCGATCGGCGGCATCGGACTCGTGTTCTACATGGGCTTCGGCATCCTGCTGCTCGGTGCCGTGCTGATGCTGGTAGCACGCCGCCGCAACCCCGACTTCTTCCGCCGCGGCATCGACGCCCACACGACTCCGGTAGCCGAAGAGCCTGTGTCCGTGGTGATCGCGGCGGACGCCTAGGCCAGAGCGACGGCGCTGGGTTCGAGTGTCCGATGTTGTCAGTCGATGCCCAGTTCGGTGAGTAGGTTGCGGACTCTTTGTCCGATCTCGTCGCGGATGGCCCGGACGGCGTCGAGGTCTTGGCCCGCGGGGTCGTCGAGCTTCCAGTCGCGGTAGGTGACGCCGGCAAAGAATGGGCAGGTGTCACCGCAGCCCATGGTGATGACGACGGTGGAGGTTTCGACGGTGTCCGGGGTGAGGACCTTCGGAGCCTGATCAGCGATGTCGATGCCGATCTCGGCCATCGCTTCGACCGCGACAGGGTTGATGGACTCGGCCGGGGCGGTTCCGGCGGAGCGGACTTCGACGGCCGCGCCTGCGAGGTGGGCGAGAAATCCGGCGGCCATCTGCGAGCGGCCGGCGTTGTGGACGCATACGAACAAGACGCTCGGCTTGGATAGCATCGGCGGACAGCGCCTTTCAGTCGGCGGAGATGTTGTGCGGGACGCCGACGTTGTCGGCGGTAGTGCTGTGCGGATAGAGGATGCTGATCAGGCCGAGCCCGGCCAGCGCGCCGAGGACTTGAGCGGCGATGAATCCGAGGGTGGAGGTGGGAGCGATCCCGGCGAAGGTGTCGGAGAACATCCGCCCGAGGGTGACCGCGGGGTTGGCGAAGGATGTGGAACTGGTAAACCAGTAGGCGGCTCCGATGTAGGCGCCGACCGCAGCTGCGGAGTAAGTGGCGCGGCCGCTGCGTGCTAGGGCGAAAATGACAGCGATCAGCCCTGCGGTGGCAACTATTTCGCCGACCAGATGCCCGTCGGTGGCGCGGCGATGGGTCGCGATCTGCACCAGCTCCTGATCGAACATGATGTTCGCGAGCATCGCGCCCAGCACGCCTCCCGCGATCTGCGCGATCGTGTACGCGGCGACATCGCCGCCGGCCAAGCCGGTGCCATGACGACGGCCCAGTAGCCAATCCGCGGCCGAGACGGCCGGGTTGAAGTGGGCGCCGGAGACGGGCCCGAAGATCAGGATCAACACCGCGAGCCCGAGCGCGGTGGCGGTGGAGTTCTCCAGCAGCTGCAATCCGGTGTCGCCGGGTGACAGCTCGCTGGCCGCGATACCCGAGCCGACGACGATGGTCACCAGCAGCGCGGTCCCGGTGAACTCCGCCAGCAGCCGACGCTTCAGTGCCGCGGGCGTGAAAGCGACGCCGGTCATGCGGGTGCTTCGACCCGGTCGGCGCCGGTAGTGACCAAGACGTCGGAAAGCCGGTGCAGCGCTGCGGGAATCACCCAGTAGTAAACCCAGGTGCCGCGCCGCTGGCAGTCGATCAACCCGGCTTCGCGCAGCACTTTGAGGTGGTGGGAGATGGTGGGCTGAGACAGCTCGAATTGTGGGGTCAGCTCGCAGACGCATACTTCCTCGCCAGGGCGGGAGGCGATCAGTGACAGCAACCGCAGCCGCACCGGATCGGCCAGCGCTTTGAACGCGTTCGCCAACTCCACGGCCATCTCGTGGTCCAGCGGGGAGGCCAGGGTGCTGTTGCAGCAGTCGGTGGACGCGATCACCGGCAACTTCTGTTTAGACACGCATCTATATTGACAGACTTCGATCCAACGGCGCAATCTATATAGACATCAATCAATACAGCCAGGTCGTGCTCCAGCCTGGATTCCGACCAGTCAGGGACGTGATGTCATGACAGATCAGCGGCAGATCGAACTCCGTGAAACCGTGCGAGCCCGGTATGCGCAGGCGGCTGGAATCGTCACCGCGGGCGGGGTCGCCCAGGATTGTTGCGGGACCGACCCGATCGCGGTCGATCAAACCTTCGGCGCGAGCCTGTATGGGGCTACCGACCACGACCAGCTCCCGATCCGAGCAGCCGCGGCATCATTGGGGTGCGGCAACCCGACTGCGGTCGCTGAGCTGCGCGAAGGCGAACGCGTCCTCGATCTCGGATCCGGGGGCGGAATCGACGTGCTGCTCGCCGCCCGCCGGGTCGGGCCGACCGGCAAGGCCTATGGCCTCGACATGACCGAGGAAATGCTGGCCCTGGCATTGGAGAACGCGGCGAAGGCCGCGGTAGGCAATGTGGAGTTCCTCCAGGGAAACATCGAGGCGATTCCGTTGCCCGCCAACACCATCGACGTGGTGATCTCCAACTGCGTGATCAACCTGTCGGTCGACAAACCCGCCGTATTCGCCGAGATGGCCCGAGTCCTGACCTCCGGCGGGCGCATTGGGATCGCGGATGTCGTCGCTGAGGACGAACTGACCCCGCCCCAGCGCGCCGAACGCGGCGACTACGTCGGCTGCATCGCCGGAGCGCTGTCGTTCACCGAGTACCGAAACCATCTCACCACAGCCGGATTCACCGACATCGAGATCACCTCGACCCATCAGGTCGCAGACGGCATGCATTCCGCGATCATCAAAGCCGTCAAACCAGGTCCCGGGACGGCGTCCGAATCCGGCGATCCGGCCGCCGTGGACTCGTGCTGCGCGCCTGGTTGTTGCTCTCCCTAGGTGGCGTTATTCAGGCGAGGGGCCGGCGGGTAGCGACGCCAAGTCGAGTAGACCGCTACTCGATACAAGCGTCTGCGATGCTGCGACGCTACTACCCGTATCGGCAGTCGGCCACGCTCGAGTGTCGACGTGGGCGGAGCGCACACTGTGCGCTTCGAGAAAACATCCATCAATCTTTGCTGAAGGCGGTGACCGCAATGGGAGTAGAGTTCGATGCCGGATCGTTTACAAATAGTCCACCCATTCCGAGCAAACTGACCGAGTTCGTCCTCGATAGGACTGTCGATGTTGTCCTCGGACTGCAGGTCGACCAGAACGACGGCGGGTTTGTTCTCGGACTGGTACTTCGTATACCGAATGGTGGACCCGAATGGGTGAAGGGCTCCGCAGTATCTTTTGTTTCGGGTGCGTCGGTGGAGATTAGATTCGATGCGGTGCCGGCAGGCATCTATTCGATCATGATCCAATCACTGTTCGGCACCGTCGCCGGTACATACAGAGCGCGTTGGGAGAACATCCCCGGGGGAGGGCTGTTGGAGGGCATTCCGGTCAATCTTCCCGCGGAGCCACAATTCGGAGAGTTGGGGCCGATTCCTCAGGACCTGCCGGTGGTGCCGGTGGTGGAGGTGGTAGCGGTCGGCCCCGGCGAAGAAGACAACCCCTGAGCGTGGCGAAATCGAACGGGTGGCGTGGAGCCACCCGTGGGTGCGATCGGCGGGGGTCGCGACGCCTTCGACTTCGTTCCTTGGTCTGATCGGAGAAACCCGCTGATCACCGTCCCGAAGGTAGTCGCATCGGTGACGACGTCCACATGCCCACCGGGGTGCAGGTGCAGCGTCGAATGCGGCAGCATCCAGTGCATCATGCGGGCGTTGACGACCGGGATGATCGGATCGTCGGTGCCCGCGATGATGAGCGTGGGCTGCCGGATCGCCCACAGTGCGGGCAGGCTGGTCCATACCGAGCCCGCGAGTAGCTGGAACAGGTAGCCGCGCCGGGAGCCTGCGTGCAGCTGGCGATGGAACAGTTCGGCGATGGGTTCGGGATCGGTACGTGCGCTGCCGCCGTAGATGGCCGCGGCGATATCGGCGGCATACTCCGGATCGCGGAAGCGGCGTGGCGTGGCCATCTTGACCAGCACCCGCGGATGCGCGGGCACCATCAGCGCGCCGGTCGCCGTCGACACCAGCACCAGCCTGCGACACCGGCGCGGATTCTGGAAGGCGAACTGCTGGGCCACCGCACCGCCCCACGACAGGCCGAGCAGGTCGACGCGTCCGATGTGCAGCTTGTCGAGGACCTGTCCGAGCAGCCACGCCAGATACGGAAACCCGTAGGGGAGTGGAGAATGCGGAGATTCGCCGGTGCCGGGCACATCGAAACGCACGACCGGGATATCGGGGTCGAGCGTGTCGACCAAGGGCGCGAGTACTTCGAACCCGGCGCCTATGCCATTGCACAGCACCAGCGGCACGCCGTGCCCCCGCCGGACATGCACCCGAATCCGTTGGCCGAAGACGGTGACGACCTGGTCTGCGGCGGCAGCGACCATGGGAACAGCACCTCCAGCTTGTCAGTGTTCGTGGACATTGGTGCCCGGTGCCGGACCAACCGGCGGCAGACCCTCGGCGCCGAGTTGTTGCGGCGCGGGCTTGTCCGGCCCGGCGCGTTCGGCCAGCCAGGCGACGTAATCGGGCCACCAGGAGTCCGAGGCCTGCGCTGCGGTTTCCAGCCATTCCTCGGGGCTCTCCGCCTCGGCGGGTCCGAATCGGAAGGACGCCTTGGGATTTCCCGGCGGATTGACCAGTGCCGCGATATGCCCGCTGGTCGACAGGACGTAACGTTGCTGCTTGCTACCCAGCAGACGCGCGCTGCGATAGGTGGCCTGCCACGGGCTGATGTGGTCGGCGATGCCGCCGATCACATACGAATCGACGCAGACCTTCGACAGATCGATCGGCGAGTGCAGCATGCTTACCTCGCCCGGCTTGGTCAGCGAATTGTGCAGGCCGAGTAGCACCATGTCGCGGTGCAGGGTCGCGGTCATGCGCGTGGTGTCCGCATTCCAGAACAACACGTCGAATGCGGCGGGTGCCCGCCCCTGGATGTAGTTGTTCACCCAGTACCGCCAGATCAGATCGGTCGGTCGCAGCCAGGCGAATACTTCGGCAAGCGTCCGTCCGTCGAGATAGCCCTTGCGCGAAGACATCCTGATCGCCGCGTGCGCTTCCTTTTCCCCGATAGCGGCAGCGGCGAAACCCGCCTTGGACTGGTCGAGCACAGTCACCGCGAGGGTCAGGCCGGCCAGCCGATAGTCCTGGCCGATATCGGTGAGATGCGCGGCGACCATGGCCGCGAGGATGCCGCCGGAACAGCTCGCCATCACATGGGTGCGCTCGGTGCCCGCGATCCGCTCCACCGCGTCCAGTGCCTCGACAATTGCGGCGCCGTAGCTGTCGAATCCCCAATCACGGTGCCGGGCATGTGGATTGCGCCAGGAGATCGCGAAAACCTGCTGGCCTTGTCGCAGGAAATACTCGATCATGCTGCGTCCGGGCGCGATGTCCATGACATAGAACTTGTTGATCACCGGCGGCACCATCAACAGCGGCACGGTGCGGACCGTCGATGTCTGCGGGGTGTACTGGATCAACTCGAACATCCGGGTCTTCAGCACCACGGCGCCTGGTGTCGTGGCGATCGTCTCGCCGACCGCGAACGCATCCGGCTCGACCATCGCGGGAACCCGTGGCCGCGAGGCGATATCGCGCAGGAATCGGCGCAGTCCACGGGCGGCGCTCGAGCCGCCGGTGTCGATCATTGCTTTCCAGCCGAGTGGGCTGAGCAGCGGATTGTTGCTGGGCGAACCGCCCTCGATCACGTTGTCGAGGACGAATTTCATCCGTTCGGCGTCGCGCCAGTCCAGATCGGCGTCCTGGTAGAGCGTTTCGGCGGTCTCGGACGCCGCGAGATAGGCCTGCACGACGCGGTGCAGCAGCGGATTCTGTTGCCACGCCGGATCGGCGAAGCGCTTGTCGTATCTCGCCGGTTCGCGGGTGGATGTACCGCGCGCGATATCGCCGAGTTCTTTGGCCAGTGACCAGCCGCGCTCGGCGAGCGTGCCGGGCTTGCCTGCCAGATTGGCCGCCAGATGCGCCCAGGAGGTGTTGGGCGTCATGCGCCTGCGCAAGCCGAGGGCAGGGCCGAGCAGCAACAGGTCGAGCGGTGCGGCGAGCTCATCCGCGCCGCGTGCGGTGGTGGGTGGGTAATTACGTTCGGTATCAACGGTATTCGTCACGATGGACTTCTCTCAGGTGGTCGTTCGACGGTGGCCGCGTCACATATCCATGCCGCCGTTGACGCTCCACACCTGCCCGGTGATGTAGGCGGAGGCGTCGGCGGCCAGGAAGTGGACGACCCTGGCGATCTCTTCGGGTCGGCCGGCCCGGCCGACGGGGATCTGCGCAGTCAGCTTGCCCATCACTTTCTCCGGGATGTGGGCGGTCATCTCGGTGGCGATCAGGCCCGGCGTCACCGTGTTCACGGTGATACCGAGGCCGTCATCGGTGCGCTTTCCGGACTTGGCGAGCTGGTAGGCGGCCTCTTTGGCCAGGGTCTTCGTCAAACCGAAGAGCCCGGACTTCGACGCGGCATAGTTGGCCTGGCCAATATTGCCGGTCTCACCGACCACCGAAGACACGTTGACGATGCGTCCGGTCCCGCGTTCGGTCATGTGCGCCAGCGCGGCTTGGGAGAGGAAGAAGGCGCCGGACAGATTCACCGCGAGCACGGTGTACCAGTCCTCCTCGGTCATCGCGGCCACTGTCTTGTCCATGGTGATACCGGCGTTGTTGACCAGAATGTCGAGTCGCCCATGGGTATCGATCACTTCGGCGATGGTGCGGCGGCAGTCGGCGGCGGAGCCGACATTGCCCGGATGCGCCGAGGCGGCGGCACCGTGTGCTTGGGTTGTCTCCGCCAGCTCGGTGACGAATCGTGCGGCGCTGTCTCTGTTGCGGCTGTAGCCGACGGCCACAGTCGCCCCCTGGTCGGCGAGACTGCGGGCGATCGCGGCGCCGATGCCTCGGGTGCCGCCGGTCACGAAAGCCACCCGACCGGTGAGTTTTCCGCTGATCTGGGTGGGGCTGGCGATGTCCTGTACGTCCAATGCGGTCATTTTCGATGCTTTCTGCGTTTTCCGAATTCTTTGTATGCCGCACCGTTGCTGGCTCACATCACTGTCGTCCGGAATTCGGCCGGGATCATCGTCTCGGAGAGACGAGATCGGTGGAATTCATTGGCGCGCGGACACAGACCTCATACCTGAGCACGGCTTGTCCTGCATCGATCGGTTGCCCGAGGGGGCATCGGTCTCGGTCGATCACAGTGCGCTGTGTAGGCCGAGATGGCGCAGTGCGGATTGTGCGGCATGGGCACCGCACATGCCATGTGCGCCCGGGCCGGGTGGTGTGGCCGCAGAGCAGATGTACATGCCGGGGACCCCGACGTCATAGGGCGACAGCGTGATGCGCGGGCCGAACACCAACTGTCGCATATCCTTGGCGCCGGTCATGATGTCGCCACCGATGTAATTGGGGTTGTAGACACCCATCTGGGTCGTCGTGCGGATGGCCTGCCCGACAATGTGGTCGCGGAAGCCGGGCGCGAACCGTTCGATCTGAGCGATGATCGCCGCAGTGGCGTCGCCGGTGTATCCGTTCGGCACGTGGGCGTAGGTCCACAGCGGGTGGATATCGCCGACCGACCGCTGTGGGTCGGCCAGATACTGCTGCCCGACGAGGACGAATGGCCGCTCCGGCATGCATCCGGCGTGAATTTCGCGCTCGCCCGCGGCGATCTCGGCGTAGGGGCCACCCAGATGCACGGTCCCGGCCAGGTGCGCGTCCGGATTGGTCCACGGCACACCGCCCTGGACCGCGAAGTCGACCTTGAACGCACCGGGGCCTTGCCGAAAGCGGCGGTATGCCTTGGCGATTCGCCGCGGCAGGCGATCGCCGAGGATTTCGGCCACAGCAGGTGGCGCGAGGTCGAACATCGTGATTTCGGCGGACGGCAGCTGGGAGATCGAGTCGATCCGGGTGCCTGTCTCGATTTTGCCGCCGAGGTCGGCGAGCTTCGTGGCGAGCGCATGGCTGATCGATCGCGACCCGCCCGCCGCGACCGCCCAACCGTGCCGATGCCCGGCGGTGATGATGCCGAGCCCGATCGCGGAGGTCAGCGGCTGGTGCAGCGGCCGGAAGGTATGTGCCGCGACGCCGCCGAACAATGCCCGCCCTTCCTCGGTGCGAAATAGGTGGGCCAGTATCGAGGCGGGCAGCATGGTCGGCGCGCCGAACCGCGCCAACGTCAACGGATGGTGCGGGAACCGCAGCAGCGGGCCCATGATGTCCTCCGCGAGTGCGTCGAAGCGCGCCGACGGGCGACCGAAGGCCAGTTGCCAGCGTGCACCATCGCGACCGAGTCCGGCCGCGGTGGCCGAGACCGAACGACGCAGGACGCCCGCCGTGCCGCCGTCGAGCGGATGCACGCAATCGATCTCCGGCAACCGCCAGGACAAGCCGTACCGCTCGAGGTCCAGCTCGTTGAGGAATTGCGAGCCGACGGCCATCGGGTGGGTGGCCGAGCAGTGGTCGTGCAGCAGGCCGGGCACGATCGCCTCGCTCGAGCGGGTGCCGCCGCCGATCTCTTCCGCGGCCTCCAGCACGGTGACCTGCACGCCCGCCGCCGCGAGCGCGACAGCGGCGGCCAGCCCGTTGGGTCCGCTGCCCACCACTGTCGCGGTGGTCACGCCAGTGCTCCGTGTCCGTGCTCCTGCTCGTCCCGGATAACCGGTGCGGCAGCGGGTTTGGGTGCGGCAGCGGGTTTCGGCGAAGTGAGCGACCAGCTCACCTCGGTCGGGATGGGGCCGTTGGGCAGCCATGGCTGCTCGGCGACCGCGTCCGCGACCTTCCAGGTGCCGCGCTCGATCACGCCGAGTGCCGCGTCGATCACCTTGTAGTGCTGTACCTTGCTGCCGACGGCCTGCGATTCGACCCACACCACGATCAGCTCGCCGGGCTCGAATCGCGCCTCGGTCTGCACCGCCCGGATCAGATCTTCGTTGTGCAGGTGGCCGTCGCCGAAGTTGAACCCGATCAACGAGTTGCAGATGAACTCCGCCTCACGCACCGTTCGAGTCTCGATATCGGGCAAGGACTTCAGCAGTATCGAGAACAGGCCGCGGCCCTGACTGTGCATGGTGCGCCAGGCGATGGTCTGTTGCATGGTGATCTCCGACCATTGCGGTTCGTAGCCGAACTCGATGAACTGGTCGACCTGGTTCTTGGCCGACCGGGTCACTCGATCCAGCTTGGCCTCGGCTCCGGGTGCAAACGCCCACACCGCCGACGCCCAGTTGCCCGCGTACTGCCGCATCGAGGGCAGGAACGACACTTTGTCGGGCCGGAAATTGCCCAGGATCGGGAAGAACACGAGGCCTGCCACGATCGCCACGGTAAGCCACGGCGAGGACATATCGGTGACGGCGTAGCCGTGCCAGTTGGGGAACCCGAGGAACAGGAAGATCGTCGTGTAGGCGAACAACACATTCCACTCCAGCGGCACCGCAAGCGGGAAAGTCGAGACGATGAACAGATGGAATACCACCATGGCGGTCGCGGCGGCCGCGGTAAGCCAGATATTCGGTGAGAAGAACAGTGTCAACGGCGCGACGATTTCCACGAAGGTGCCGCCGATATGGGCCATCAGGTCCGCTACCCGCGACGGCCGCAGATCGCGCGGATAGTCGCGGTAGTGCGCCCGCTTGAGCCACTTGAACGGCACCGACGGGCTATTGCTGACCATCGGCGGGACCACATTGGCGAAATGTTTGCCGAACTTCGACAGGCCCGCACCGACCCAGACGACCAGGATCAGCAGCTTCAGCGCGATGATCATGTCGACGAACGGCAGCACGGTGAAGAAGAACAGCGCGGGCAGGTATTGCTCACCGCGGGCGGCGAGGAAGATCGTCTTATCCCGCAACCCCGTGAGCACCAGCAGCACGATCGCGGGTGCGACCAGCGCCGGGTTCACCAGGCCGGAGGTGTTGCCCGGGACCGCGGCCGAGAGCGAATCGCTGTGCACGCCGGGCAGCACCAGCGCCACCGCCACCGAAACCAGCATCGCCAGGTAGAGCACGACATCGAACCAGGAGCGCCGATCACCGCCGGTGAACGGTACCCAGCGCCACGGCCGCAGCCGGATGGTGCCCGGCCTGGCCCAGAACAGAATGCCACCGGTCATCGGCTTCACTTTGCCCGCGAGCGGCCCCCAGGAGCCTGCGACGCCGATCGCTTCGAGCAGCACCGTCCACAGCACGGCCTTCTGGTAGACGATCGGCTGGTCCCACCACTGCGAAACATGCCAGAACGCGGGCAGATCCGATGTCACCGTCGCCACGACGACACCGCCGAGCGCATAGAACAGGATCAGCTTGACGATGTAGATCGTGTGCACCATGCGTGGCGAACCGAATCCGTGCTCGGCCCAGTTGACGGCGAGAATGCGCATCCGCTCCATGAGCGGCTGCCGCAGAAATGTTTCCGGATCGACGGCGGGGAGATCCGGCTTCGTGAAACTCATGATGAACTCCTAATTTTCGGTGCGGGTGAGGAGGCGTCTGCTCGAGCGCGCGGCGGTGACAGCGATGTGCGCAGCGAAGGTTTGTCGATCTTGCCGACAGCGTTCTTCGGGAGCTCGTCGAGAATTGTGATGGTCACGGGCAGTTTGAATTTCGACAGCGATCGGCGTGCGTGCTCGTGGATTCGCTCGGCGTCGATCGTCGCGCCGGAATTGAGCGAGACGAACAACACCGGCTGCTCGCCGTAGACCGGGTCGGCGCGGCCGACGACGGCGGCTTCGGCGATCTCGGCCAGTTGATAGACGACCGTCTCGATCTCCTTGGGATAGATGTTCTCGCCGCCGCGGATGATCATGTCCTTGGCGCGGTCGAGCAGCACGAGATAGCCGTCCTGGTCGATGCGCCCGATATCGCCGGTGTGCAACCATCCGCCCGCGAGTGCCGCGGCGGTCTCGTCGGGGCGATTCAGGTAGCCGCGCATGACATTCGGTCCATGCACGAGCACCTCGCCCGGCTCGCCGTCGGGCACCGGGAGGTCGTTCCAGTCGACGATCCGGATGGTCTGGCCCGGCAGCGGCAGCCCGACAGTGCCCGGCTTGCGCTTGCCGCCGATCGGGTTGACAGCGCTCGCGCAGGATCCCTCCGAGAGTCCATAACCCTCGACAATGGGTATGTCGTAACGGCTTTCGAATTTCTCGAGCAGTTCGACGCTGGCGGGCGCCGCGCCGCATACCCCGAACCGCACCGCCGAAGTATTCGGTGTCACGTCCGTGGGCAGATCGGCGAGCATCGTGTACATCGTCGGTACCGCGGAGAAGTAGGTCGCCCCGCTCTGCTCGATCCGCTCGAAGAACGTCTTCGGGCTGAACCGGCCCGCGATCGTAGTCCGGCCGCCGGCCAGCAGCGGCGAAAGTGTACTGACGACAATGCCGTTGACGTGAAACAGCGGCAGGATCAGCAGGCTGTGGTCGGCGCTCGTCAGCTCGAATGCGTCGATCACCATGCGGCACATCGCATTCAGGTTCGCGTGGTCGAGCATGACGCCCTTCGGGCGACCGGTGGTGCCGCTGGTGTAGATCAGCAGTGCGAGCGCGTGCTCCGACTGCTCGACCGGATCGGCTGCGGCCGGACGTTCCGCGGTCAGCTCGCGCACCGGCAACAGCGCGGGGGTTTCCCACTCGACCTGACTGTCGGTGACGAGCACCTTCGCACCCGCGTCGGCAACCTGATAGGCGATCTCGGCGGGGACGAGCGCCGGGCTGAGCGGAGTGACGGCCGCACCGATCCGCCATGCGGCGAACAGGGTGACGACGAGCCCCGCGGTATTGGGCAGCATCACCGCGACCACATCGCCGGCACCGATGCCATGAGTGCGCAAGGTGGCCGCGGCCCGCTGTACCGATTCCAGAAACTGGATGTTGGTCAGATCGAGGTCGTCGTCGGCGATGCTCGGCCCGTTCGGGTCCTGGGAGGCGCGGAGATCTGGGAGTGCCGAAAGATTCATGGACTGGTCCTGGCTGGCGGTTTCGAGGGGATGTATCAACGGTAGGAATCGGACATACCGTCCACACCGTCGCGAGTCGACGAAGTCCGCGGCCGCGGTTGTCGCGGGAAGACAATGCCCAGGAAATCGGCCCCGTGGTGCGGGCGGCGTTCTAGTGTTCAGGTATGGCTGACCGGCGACGGTTCGACGAGGCAGTCGTCAGCGAGCACGCCGCGGCGATCGTGGGGCAACTCCGGGCCCGGCTCGGCGAGGTTTCCCGATCCATTCAGCAGTCGCTGGCCGCCGAGATATCCGATTTGCGGGGTGATTCCCAACTGGTCGAATTACTGGGCGCCAGCGTCGAGGGAAATATCGATACGGTCTTCCGTGCGCTGCGCTACGACATCCCGATCGAGCGGGTCGAACCACCGACCGCGGCGCTCGAATATGCGCGACGACTGGCTCAGCACGACGTACCCGCGAATGCGCTGGTACGCGCCTACCGGCTCGGTCAGCAGGCATTGCTCGACCTGATCCTGGAGGAGATCCGCGCCGCCGAATTCGAACCGGCACTGAGTCTGGATGTCTATGAACGGATGACGACAGTCATCTTCTCCTACATAGACTGGATAACTCAGCAGGTGGTCGGGGTGTACGAGGTCGAACGGGATCTATGGTCGGAGAACCGCAATAGTCTGCGTGCCGTCCGCGTTCGTGAATTGCTCGACAACGGCGAGGTCGATCTGGACGCGGTGACCGCCGCAATCCGCTACCCGCTCCGGCGAATTCACCTCGCACTCATTCTCTGGTACCCGGACGACGCGAACGCAGGCAACGAGCTCGTGCGGCTGGAACGATTCCTGCGCGAACTCACCGAATCGATGCCGACCCAAGGAAAGGCGCTGTTCGTCGCCGCCGATCGGGTCAGCGGGTGGGCGTGGATTCCGCTCGGCTCCGAGGACGCGCCGTCGGCGGACGGCCGGATCCGCCGCTTCGCCGCCGACCGCCACGATGCCCCGTGCATCGCACTCGGCACGGCGTTGCCTGGTGTCGACGGATTTCGCCGCTCGCACCGCCAGGCCGGGAACGTGCGCAACGTCGCGATCGCCGCCGGACCGTGGGCACCGCGCGTCACGGCCTCGGGCGACCCGGGGCTCTCGGCCGCGGCCCTGCTCGGCGGCGACCTGGCCGAGGCGCGGGCCTGGGTGCACGACGTTCTCGGACCGCTGGCCACCCATTCCGACAACGATGCGCGATTGCGGGAAACCCTGCGCGTCTTCCTACATCACGGCGCGAGCTACAAGGCCGCCGCCGACGAACTGAACCTGCACTTCAATTCGGTGAAGTACCGCGTGCAGCGCGCTGTCGACCGCCGCGGCCGCCCGATTACCGAGGACCGTCTCGACATCGAACTCGCCTTGCTGATCTGTCACTGGTTCGGTCCTGTCGTATTGTGGCCGGTCGAGGATCGTGAGGCCGTGTCCTCCGGCGCCAGGCACCGCCCCCATCCGTAACCGGACGGGACCATCGAGTCCGCTGCTGCGATCTGGAGATACCTCGCGAAAACTGCTGTTCGGCAGCGGGTTTCCGTGCGAGAGCGGTCGCCTGGGTGACGAGCTTCCTGGACTCGGCGCGGTCCTGATCGGTACGGTCGTCATCCTTGCGATCTCGGGGTCGACCAACCCGAGTGACCGAGACCCGCGATGAACAGGTCACGGTCCGCATCAGCCCGCTGCTCGGCGAACGAATCCGGCCGCCCCGCGTGCGGATGCCTCGAGGGCTGGGTGTGGGGCGGCGCGGCGTGCCTACTGTGCGGTGGTCTGCCGCCTCGGCAGCGTCCAGCCCGGTCGCGGGAAGTGGCAGGTGTAGCCGTCCGGGTAGCGCTGCAGGTAGTCCTGGTGCTCGGGCTCGGCCTCCCAGAACTCGCTCGCCGGGGTCACCTCGGTGACCGCCTTGCCCGGCCACAGGCCCGAGGCGTCGACATCGGCGATGGTGTCCAGCGCGACACGGTGCTGATCGTCGTCGAGATAGAAGATTCCCGAACGGTAGCTGGTGCCGATGTCGTTGCCCTGACGGTCCTTCGTCGACGGATCGTGGATCTGGAAGAAGAACTCCAGCAACGCCCGATAGTCCGTCCGCGTCGGGTCGTAGACGATCTCCACGGCCTCCGCGTGGCCCGGGTGATTGTGGTAGGTGGGGTGGTCATTGCGTCCGCCGGTGTAGCCGACTCGCGTCGACACCACCCCTGGCTGCTTACGGATCAGGTCCTCCATGCCCCAGAAGCACCCGCCTGCCAGAATCGCCTTGCGCGTGTCGGTCACGCCTGCTCCTTCGTGAAGAGAGTCCGGTACTGCCCATAGCCTGCTGCCTCGAGGTCGTCGAGGTGGATGAACCGCAGCGCCGCCGAATTGATGCAGTACCGCAGGCCGCCCTCGGCGGGTGGCCCGTCGCTGAACACATGCCCGAGATGGCTGTCACCGTGCACCGAACGCGCCTCGGTGCGGATCATCAAATGACTGAAGTCCCGCTTCTCGACCACATTCGCGGCGTCGATCGGTTTGGTGAAACTCGGCCATCCCGAGCCACTGTCGAACTTGTCGATCGAGGCGAACAACGGCTCACCGGACACCACATCCACATAGATACCCGGTTCATGGTTGTCCCAGTACTCGCCCGTGAACGCCCGCTCGGTCCCGTTCTCCTGCGTGACGTGATACTGCTCCGGCGACAGCGCGCTGACCGCGGCGGGGTTCCTGTTGTATTCCTGTGCCACATGACCTCCTCATATCGACGCCACGTACAACCTTGGCCGCGGCCCGGAAAGTCCCACCCAGCGGTGGCGTCACATTTCGGGTCACACATCGCTCGGGTCGGCCGCGCGTCATCGCGGTCTCGTCGGGGCGTCATCAGCGCCACGGCCTTGCGTACCCGGATCGGTGCGGCATCCCACTTCCCGGTCGGCAGGACGAGAATCGGTGAGCTCTGGTGTTCTCCGTCCGTCGCGCAGGGTGGTCAGCGGTCGAACTTGGCGCGCTTGTAGTCGCCGTAGGGCTCGTCGCGTTCGCGGACGGCTTCGCGGAAACCGACAGTGGCCGAACGCAATTGGAAGGCATAGCCCTCGCGGGTGTGGCGGGAGATGCCGTCGAAGACGGTGCTGATCATGGCGGAGTTGGCGACGCCCTGGGACTGCAGTGCCGAATTGAGGGCGAGTTTGGCCATCATCAGTTGGTTGACCGGCATCCGGGCGATCCGCTCGACGAGGGCTTCGGTGCGTGCGTCGAGTTCATCGGCGGGCCACGATTCGACCGCGAGCCCCCATTCCTCGGCCTGTTTGCCGCTGAGGCAGTCGCCGGTGAAGAGCAGTCGTTTGGCGCGCTGGTCGCCGAGCCGGTGTGCCCACATGCCTGCGGCGGGGATGCCCCAGACTCGGGTGGGCGGATAGCCGATTTTGGTGTCGTCGGCGCAGATGATCTGGTCGGCGTACAGCGCGATGTCGGTGCCGCCCGCGATCGCGAAGCCGTGGAGTTTGGCCACGGTGGGTTTGTTGGCGTGCATGAGGCTGGCGAAGCCGCGATTGAATCGGCTCATCATCGCGTAGTCGATCATCGGATCCCAGGTGCCCCACGGGTTGTGGTTGACCGCCTGCACCACCGGGTCGGCAACGGTGCCGGTGGTATCGACGGCGGCGTCGGCGCCGCCGAAGCCTTGTTCGGCGAACATGTCCAGGTCGTAGCCGCCGCAGAAACCCTTGCCGCGCCCCGACACCACGATCACGTGCACCCGCGGATCCAGATCGGCGCGCTCGACCGCGTGCGCCAGATCGATCGGGGTGTCGGGGGTGATGGTGTTGCCCTTCTCCGGACGGTTGAAGGTGATTCGCGCGATGCGGCCGTCGCGCTCGTAGGTGAGCGTCCGGTATTCGCGATCGCCGCCGGGCTCGGGTCGATTTTGCCAGGGCGAATCGGGCGCCTCTGTCCAGTTCTCATACCACGCTGCCGGGCGCTGTCCGGAATGAGTGTTGTTGTCGGTCACGGGTTTTCCCTTCGCTGGGGGCGGAATTACGGCAGGTGCCGCCGCGTCCGGGTCGGCCCGACGAAGCCGGGCGTTCGTATGGAGCTTGACCGATCGTGGCATTGACAGTCAATAGTGACTGTGAAATTCTCGGGCGTCGAGGCCGAACACAGCGAAAGGCCGGCATTGACCACACGCGACGCACAGAAGCGAGCCACCCGGGCCCGCATCCTCGACGTGGCAACCCAGCTATTGGTCGAGCGCGGCTACTCGGCCCTGACCACGGTCGCCGTCCAGCACGCGGCCGGTCTCAGCCGCGGCGCGCTCCTGCACCACTTCCCGACCATCCATGATCTGTCGAAGGCGCTGATCGCCAATCTGGTCGAGCTGAACGAGCATGCGGCGCGCGCCGCCGCGGCACGGCTCGGGGACTCCGCCGACCCGGTGCAACGCGCGTTGACGGCACTGCACGAGACGATGACGCGACCGCCCGCGCAAGCGGAGTTCGAGTTGTGGGCGGCCGCGCGCACCGACCCCGACCTGGCGGTGGTGCTGCTCGCGGCCGAGCGCGCGGCGGGCCGCGATCTATTCCGCGTTGTCGATGACCTGTTCGGCCCGCAGATCACCGCACGCCCCCGGTATCCGGTCGTCCGCGACCTCACCATCACGATGCTGCGTGGCACCGCGATCGCCAGGGTGCTGCACACCTCCGACACATCGGTCGAAACGACGCTGCGTCATTGGGCCGACGCCATCCGCGTGTTGCTGGCTGCCGACGCCGCGCCCTCGGCTGCGGAGGGTCCGGATCGATCGGGTGAGGTCGGCGGGAGGCGTTAGATCGGCGCCTGCCGTCCACCGGGCTACATCAATAGCAACGGAACCGTGTTGATGATGGAGTGCGCGGCCACCAACGCCCACACATTGCGATACCGAGCCCAGAGGTACCCGGCGAACAGGCCGTAAGCGCCTTGGAATGCCACGATGGCCCCCAGCGTGAGCGGCAGTCCGCTCAATGCGGCCGAACCCTGTCCGTGTGTCGGGAGGTGCAGCCAGGCAAACAGCAACGCGGCGAGCACGATTGCCTGCCAGCGGCCGAGCAGCGCCTCCAGCCGGGTCTGCAGCATGACGCGGTAGAACACTTCCTCGCAGATATTGGCGGTCAACATGGTCACCGTGGCGCCGATGACCAGCACCACCGGATCCGGATAATCCTCAGCACTCGGGAGCGGACCGGAGAACGGCCCCACCAGACTGAAGTAGCCGAAGGCCAGTAGTGCGGGAATCGGTGCGAGCCAGCGCCACCCGCGGCGCGGCCACCACACGTGCTGTTCCCGGCGTGGCGCCGAAGTGTCACGCGCCGAGCGGAATGCCCGGAATGCGAGCCAGGGCAGCATCACAAAGAATATCGGCTTGCCGAGGGCCCATACGGTTTGGACGACGTCGGTCGACGTCCCCGCGACGACAAGCCCGAACAACACCAGCGGGATCAGCACCGCCACCCAGGCGACCACCGTGGTCTCCCTGACCAGCACCCGCCGGTCTCCGATGACCTCGGGCGCGAGCACCGTCGCGCGCGGCGGCACGAGTCGCACCAGCAGCAGCCCCGCGGCGACCGGCAACAACGCGCCCGCCAGCGGCAGCCGATCATCGGAGTCCGTGGACGGGACGATCGAATCGTGACCGCTGACGAGCAGGCCGACCACGGCGACGACGAATACCGCCAGCCCACCCGCGAGAACCAGGCCACCCCTGGTTCGCGCGCCGCGGCGCAGGGCGGACAAGCCGGCCGATCCGGTATCGGCATTCCGAACGTCGAGTCTGGGCAACAGAGCGGTCTCCTTCCAAGCACTGAACCGGTTGCGATCCAGCCTCGGCGACACCGGCTCCGGGCCGCAACCTCCTAAAGGAGGACCCGCTTTCGCCGCGACACGTTTCTGGAAGCGGAAGGCACCGTGTGCCCGTCATGATCGCAGCGACGGAAATCGGAGGAGACATGGGATTGCGACGGTGGGGACTGGGGCTGCTCGTAGCAGCCGGATTACTCAATGTGGTGCCGATGCTCGGCGCGGTATCGACACAGTGGGCCCGCGCGGCCTATGGAATCGATGCGGTGAGCAGTGATGTCGAAGTGCTGCTGCGACATCGGGGGTTGCTCTTCGGGATAGTGGGCGTCGGATTGCTCGTCGCAGTTTTTCGGCCGCATCTGCGCAACGCCGCGGTGACGGCGAATGCGACGAGCTTCGCGGGCTTCATCATCCTCGTGTTGACCCAGCCTTCGGGAAACTCGTCGCTCGCGCGGATCGCGTGGTTCGATGTCGCGGGATTGATCGCACTCGCCGCCGGGTTCGCGCTCGTGACGCGCAAGACGTCCGCTCCCGCATCGATCCGGGTGGCGGTGTCGTGATGAGGACCGCAGCGGTCGTCACTATCGGTGTGATGTTCTGTGCCATGGGCGTTTTCGCACTGCTCGCTCCGGCCGCGCTGGCCCGGCCGTTCGACATCCGAGTCGAGACGCCGAAGAGCCGTTCGGAGATCCGGGCCGTATACGGCGGATTCGGCATCGCGGTGGCGGCCATGCTGTGGTGGGCGGCCGCGGGCAGCACCGACCGCCACGCCGGAATGGTGATCGCTGTCGGAATCGCGTTGGCGGGCATGGCCTGCGGCCGGTTGGTGTCGCGGCTGCTCGATACCGCGACACCGTTCTATCCGATCTGGTTCTATTTCTGCGTCGAAGCGGTCGGTGCGGGATTGTTGATCGCGATCGCGTGAGGCGGTTGCGCGGTGCGATCATGACGCGTATGGCTCCGACGATCTGGCTGTGGCCCGGGCACGCCGCGTACCTCGGACCGTCATTTCATCTCGACGCGCACACCACTGCGGTGGATTGCTTCGCCATGGGGGTGGATGCTCCGTTCACGCTGCGCGTGCCGGAATGCGGTGAACGCCACGTCGGCAGTGCGTTGATTCCCGCGCGGACCAGGCATCAGATCGTCTCCGGCGAAGGTCGAATGCTGTTTTTGTACCTCGACCCGGGCGCGGCGCGTGGCCGGAACCTCCGCGCCGCGATGCTCGACCAGTCACCGAGCATCTGTTTCCACCATCGAGCCGAGTCTGCGATCCGCGGCTATCTGCGTGACTCGGAGTCGCCGGATTCCGCAACGCTGCTCGAACGCGTTCTCGGAGCACCGGAACCTCCGATCATCGACGGACGCATCCGCGCCGCCATGCTCACGATCAGAGATCAACCGGCCGGCAATCCCACCGCCGCCGAACTCGCCGCCGCGGCGGGGCTGTCCACCTCCCGATTTCTCCATCTCTTCTCGGCACACGCGGGCACCAGTTTCCGCCGATACCGCGTGTGGGCACGAATGCTGTACGTCGCCAGGGCCGTAGGCAAAGGAATGGACCTCACCCGGGCCGCCACCGAGGCCGGATTCGCTTCGCCCAGCCACTTCAGCGACACATTCCACGCCATCTTCGGCCTGACCGCGACAGCCGTGATCTCGAGCGGCGTGCGCATCGTCGCCGAGGACTCGTGAACGAGATCGCCGCTATGCCTCACATCCCGAGCCGGCGGACCCGCCGCACGGTCATTGCGGTCCCGAGCGTTGCCGACCACGGCTGCCAGTGGCGCTCGGTCCACGTAACTGCCGCTGCCACTGAAGAACAAGCGCACTGCACCCCGCGAGCGGTGTCTGCTCGCGGGGTGCAGTGCGAGGCATGGACGACCGGCCCGTCGGCCGGTCGTCACGCCGTGATCAGGCGAGGTCGAACCGGTCCAGGTTCATCACCTTGGTCCACGCGGCGATGAAGTCCTCGACGAACTTCTGCTTCGCATCGTCGGTCGCGTAGACCTCCGCGAGAGCGCGCAGCTGCGAGTTCGACCCGAAGACCAGGTCGGCGCGGCTACCTGTCCACTTCACCTCACCGCTGCTGCGATCCTTGCCCTCGTAGGTCCCGTCGTCGGGCGACGTCGGCTCCCACTTCGTACCCATGTCGAGCAGGTTCACGAAGAAGTCGTTGGTCAACGACTCGGGGGTCGCGGTGAACACACCCAGCGGCGACTGCTTGTAGTTCGCGCCGAGTACGCGCAGCCCGCCGACGAGGACGGTCGTCTCCGGGCCGCTCAGGGTCAGCAGGTTCGCCTTGTCGATCAGCAGGTACTCGGCCGGGAGCCTGCTGGCCTTGCCGAGGTAGTTGCGGAAGCCGTCCGCGTTCGGCTCCAGCGCGGAGAAGGACTCCACATCGGTTTGCTCCTGCGTGGCGTCGGTGCGTCCCGGGGTGAACGGCACCTCGACGTCGTGGCCGGCGTTCGCGGCGGCCCGCTCGACGGCCGCGGACCCGGCGAGCACGACGAGATCGGCGAACGACACCCGCGTGTTCCCGGTCTGGGCCGCGTTGAAGGACTCCTGGATCCCCTCCAGCGTCCGTACCACCTGTGCGAGCTCGTCGGGGTTGTTGACCTCCCACCCGCTCTGCGGCTGGAGGCGGATACGTCCGCCGTTCGCGCCGCCACGCTTGTCACTGCCGCGGAACGACGACGCCGCCGCCCACGCGGTCGAAACAAGCTGCGAGACAGTCAGACCCGACGACAGGATCTGGCTCTTGAGGGCGGCGATGTCGGCTGCCCCGATGAGGTCGTGCGTCACCGAGGGGACGGGGTCCTGCCACAGCAGCGCCTCCTGCGGGACCAGCGGCCCGAGGTAGCGGACGATCGGTCCCATATCGCGGTGGGTCAGCTTGTACCAGGCCTTGGCGAACTCGTCCGCGAGCTCTTCGGGATGGTCGAGCCAACGCCGGGTGATCTGCTCGTAGACGGGGTCGACCCGCAGCGAGAGGTCCGTTGTCAGCATCACCGGGGTGTGGCTCTTCGACGGGTCGTGGGCGTCGGCCACGGTGCCCGCTCCGGCGCCGTCCTTGGGAATGTACTGCCACGCACCGGCGGGGCTCTTGGTCTTCTCCCACTCGTAGCCGTACAGGGTTTCGAGGAAGCTGTTGTCCCACTTGATCGGGGTAGGCGTCCAGGTGCCCTCCAGACCACTGGTGATCGCGTCCTTGCCCACACCGGTGCCGAAGGAACTCTTCCAGCCGAGGCCCTGTTCTTCCAAGGGAGCGGCCTCCGGCTCGGGGCCGACGAGGTCGGCATCGCCCGCACCGTGCGTCTTGCCGAAGGTGTGGCCGCCGACGATGAGCGCTGCCGTCTCGACATCGTTCATGGCCATGCGACGGAACGTCTCACGAATGTCGGTGGCCGCGAGGAGGGGGTCCGGGTTGCCGTTGGGCCCCTCCGGGTTCACGTAGATCAGGCCCATTTGGACTGCGGCGAGGGGGTTCTCGAGGTCCCGGGTGCCGGTGTACCGCGCGTCGGCGAGCCAGGTGTGCTCAGGACCCCAGTAGACGTCCTCCTCGGGCTCCCACTGGTCGACGCGGCCGCCGCCGAAGCCGAAGGTGTCGAAGCCCATCGACTCCAGCGCGACATTGCCCGCGTAGACGATCAGGTCGGCCCAGGACAGCTTCTTGCCGTACTTCTGCTTGACCGGCCAGAGCAGGCGGCGAGCCTTGTCGAGGCTGGCGTTGTCGGGCCAGCTGTTGAGCGGCGCGAACCGCTGCATGCCCGCGCCCGCTCCACCGCGACCGTCGTTGATGCGGTAGGTGCCCGCGGCATGCCAGGCCATCCGGATGAACAACGGGCCGTAGTGGCCGTAGTCGGCGGGCCACCACTCTTGTGAGGTCGTCATCACCTCCTCGATGTCCTGCTTCACCGCGGCCAGATCGAGGGTCTTGAATTCCGCGGCATAGTCGAAGTCCTCGCCCATGGGGTTGGCCACGGCGGGGTTCTTCTGGAGGATTTTCAGGTTGAGCTGGTTGGGCCACCAGTCACGGTTGCTGCCGCCCTCGGTCGGATACTTGAGGCGACCTGACGTGACGGGGCAACCACTCTCGGCGGGTTCGGTTTGCGCCTCTCCGATGGGCGGGTGTTCCTGGGGCACGGCAATTCCTTTCGGGAGTGAGTGAATCGGGCTGCGATCACTGGGGTGTTCGTGACGTTTGTTTCACGGAGCAGTCGGGGCACAGGCCCCAATAGATGACCTCGGCCTCATCGAGGATGAAACCGTTGTGGTCCGAGGCGGTCAGGCAGGGCGCCTCGCCGACGGCGCAGTCGACGTCGGTGATGACGCCGCACGACCGGCACACGAGGTGATGGTGGTTGTCACCGACGCGCGTTTCGTAGCGCGCCACCGTGCCCATCGGCTGGATGCGCCGCAGCAGACCCGCGGCGGTCAGTGCCCGCAGCACGTCGTACACGGCCTGATGGGACACCGCACCGAGGGTCTCGCGCACTCGACCGAGGATCGAGTCCGTATCGGAGTGCGGATAGTTGTGCACCGCCGTCAGCACCGCCAGCCGCGGCGCCGTCACGCGCAGAGCAGCCCCGCGCAGCATGCGCTCGAAATCCGATTTGGTGGACACATTCCGAAGTATGACTCATTCAAGTATTGGGCGGGGTGATTTCGGGGAAATTTTGTTCCGGTGCGGTGCGGTGGCTCATCCAGCGGGCCTGCTGCGGTCGTCGCGGTCGGCGAAGTTGGTCGGCACGGAGAGCGGGACGCGGGGGTACCCGGCGCGCGAACAGCGAAAACATCGTAGTCTTCGGTCGTGATGGCGCACGGCTTGTCAGGAGCATCCCGGTGGAACTGCGAGATATAGAGATCTTTCTGACCCTGGCCGAAGAGCTCCATTTCGGGAGAACCGCTTGGCGGCTGCATATCTCGCAGGCCCGCGTCAGCCAGTCGATCAAGAGCCAGGAACGTCGGATCGGCGGCCGCCTGGTCGACCGCTCCAACCCCCGCAACGTCCAGCTCACGCTGCTCGGTCGCCAGTTGCTTGCCGAATTGCAGCCGGCCTATCACGGTGTCATTCAGGCGATCGAACACGCCCGCCAGGCCGCCAGGGGTATTTCCGGTGTACTCCGCGTGGCCATGATCGGCTACAACCCCTATGACTACCAGCCGTTCTGGGATGTCTTCCGCAGCAGGTACCCGTCCTGGGAGCTGCAGATCCGCAGCAGCGAGTTCGGCGATCAGTTCGGACCGCTGTATCGCGACGAAGCCGACATCATCATCGCGTGGTTGCCCGTCGAAGAACCGGGCCTGACCGTCGGGCCGATCATCTCGGTGGAGCCGATGGTGGCAGTGATGCCCGATCATCACGAACTCGCGGGCGAGAAATGGGTGTCGCTGGAGGTCTTCGGCGACCGTGGCGTGCTCGAACCCAGCGCGCCGCTGCCCGACTATTGGGAGGACGCCGTGAGCCCCTTCCAGACTCCTTCGGGCAGGCCCATCCACCGCGTCGCCCCGATCTCGACGCTCGAAGACATTCTGACCACCGCCAGCACCGGCGGTATCTTCACCAGCGGCATGAGCCACATCGCCCGCTATTACAACCGTCCCGGCATCACCTACCTGCCGATCACCGATTCCGTCTTGGTCCGATGGGCGCCGGTCTGGCGCAGCGACCGGGAAACCGAGCAGGTCCGTGCCTTCGCCCGAGTCATCCAGGAGCTGGGACAGCTCGATCAGAGCTGAACTGTGTGCGTTCGAACGCCGCAAGAACGGCCACCCCAGCCGGGGTGATGACCGCCCGGCCAGGAGTGCCGGTCCATCGATCTACTCGCCTTAACCGACCGGCAAGCGCGTGTCGGTGGCAGCATGGAACATCAAGCGAATCGTGTCGAGCGCCGACCGTGCCGTCAACCCGACTTCGAATAGTTCGGATACCAGCGAGCCGGGCTCCGGTCGATCATCGAGATCGACGCATCGCACCTGGTGAGGCACACCCACTCTGATGAGGTCGCCACCATCGCCGACGCGCTCGCCGGACTCGGGTCGTCTCTCGAAAACAGCTGTACCACAACATATTCACTCCATCGAGGAAGGAACGACGATGACAGGAAACCCCTTGGGAATCGCGCTCGAGCAGGCAGCGCAGGAGTTCGTCGACGCGACCTCGCAGCCTCCGTTCCTCTACCAGTTGCCTCCGGACGAGGGCCGCAAGGCCGTGGATTCGGTACAGGACTCGCCGATCGACAAGCCGGCGATCGACGAGGAGTGGATCACCATCGACGGCGGCCCGACCGGCTCGGTGCGGGCCAGGATCGTCAAGCCGCAGGGTGTCACCGAGACCTTGCCGGTGCTCATCTACACCCATGGCGCCGGTTGGGTGTTCGGCGACGCGCACACCCACGACCGTCTGGTCCGGGATCTCGCCGTCGGAGTGCACGCGGCGGTCGTGTTCCCCGAATACGACCGCTCACCGGAGGTGCGATACCCGGTGGCCAATGAACAGTCCTACCGGGTGGCCCAGTGGGTCACTGCGCACGGCGCCGAGAAGGCGCTGGACCCGTCCCGGATCGCGATCGCGGGTGATTCGGTCGGCGGCAACATGGCCATCGCGCTGACGCTGATGGCCAAGGAGCGTGGCGACGTCTCGTTCGCGCAGCAGGTGCTGTTCTATCCGGTCACCGACGCTAGCTTCGATACCGGCTCCTACCAGCGGTTCGCCGAAGGGTACTTCCTCACCCGCGAGGGCATGCAGTGGTTCTGGGACCAGTACACCACCAGCGCGGAGGACCGCGCGCAGATCACCGCGTCGCCCTTGCGCGCCACCACCGAGCAACTGTCTGGCCTCCCGCCAGCACTGGTGATCACCGCCGAAGCCGACGTGCTGCGTGACGAGGGCGAAGCATTCGCGGCCAAGCTGCGCGCGGCGGGCGTCCCCGTGATCCAGGCGCGCTACGGGGGCATCATCCACGACTTCGTCATGGTCAACTCGATGCACGACACCCATGCCGCCAAAGCCGCTGTCGCCCAAGCTGTTGCGGTGCTTCGGGCCGCCTTGCACCCGGCCTGATCCGCGCGCCGACCCACGCTGCCGATGTCCCCGCCGACGCCGCCGAGTTGATGACCGCGACCCAGTGGCCCCTGTGCGGCCGCGCGAGCCGGCTCGGACGGCCGCACGTGGCGTGGCGCCGTCCGTTGTAGTCCTCTCGTCCTGTGCGCCAGGCACTTTCGCTCAATGGCCACGATAGGGAATCTTTCTCGCCGGCGAGCTCGGCGGTTGCCGGTGCTGGGAGGTTGTCGACGGACTGTGTAAGGTGTCGGTCGTGCCAAGGCTGCTTCTCACGCGAAATCGGGTCGTCGACCTGCTTCGCGTCGTGGCCTGTGCGTGTTGCCGGTGACGCTGCATATCTTCCACCGCACCACGATGCCAGGAGCGCTCTGTGACGACGTCCCTTCCGGTGAACCTCAAGCACACCAAGGACATTCATCCCGATATTGATTTTCCACTACTCAACGATCTCGTCCGTGCGGAACGACCACTGTGGACGCCGGACGAACTGCACGAGCTGACCAGCGCGGTGACACGCGAACTGGCCGAACCGCTGCTCGGCATCGTGCGATTCGACTCTCTTCAGCGCTGGTGGACGCGGCTCGCACTGACCATGGGCGTCGAACTGTGGCTGTTGTCCTGGACCACCGGACAGGGCACCGAACCACACGACCATGGCGGCGCATCCGGTTCGTTCACGGTCTTGCGCGGCGAACTGCACGAGGAATTCGCGTTCCCGAACGACCGGGTTCGGACCGCCGAGCGGCGCGCGGGTGCCACTGTCGCGTTCGGGCCCAGCAGAGCGCATCTGCTCCGCAACGTCGCCGGGGAGCAGACCGCGACGGTGCACGCGTATTCCCCACCCCTGCGGCCGATGCGCGAGTACCGCGCCCTGACGGATTTCGCGGGCGTATGAGCGCCGAGGAGATGCTCGCGCGAGCCCGTGAGCACCTGGTTCGAGTCGACCCGGAACAGGCCGAGGCGTTGCGAACGGCCGGAGCCCTGGTGGTGGACATCAGGCCCTACGCGAATCGGTCCGCCGAGGGCGAGATTCCTGGCTCGGTGGTGGTCGAGCGGATCGTGCTGGAATGGCGTCTGGACCCACACGGCGAGCACCGCCTGCCCGGCCTCACCGAGGATTCCGCGGTGGTGATCCTGTGCAACGAGGGTTACGCCTCCAGTCTGGCCGCCCGTGACGCACGCGAGTTGGGGTTGCGAAACGCCACGGACCTCATCGGTGGGTTCCGTGCGTGGAAGGCGGCCGGTTTGCCGGTGATTGCCGGAGGAACACCGGCTGTGCCATAACGTTCAGAACCGCGACTCGGCTGACGAGCCGCGGGACCAGGGCTGCTGCGATCGCGGCGATTCCGCAGGCGGTTTCCGAATTGCCTCTGAATACTCCTGGTTTGTGACTATCGGATACGCGACATTCACTGCTGTGCCGGAAATGTGATGTCACTTCGGATCGGGCCGGGTGGATGATCCACGGTCTTCGATCGCCGGTGCCGGTTTACCGAACCTTGCGCAGGTATTCGGTCGGGCGATGTTATTTCGTCCCTCGCTCAGAGATTGCGCGGTCAGTCGCCGGAATTCGGCTCGATAAGCCGGAGTCTCCGCTGTCGGTGCGAACAAAGGCGTAGCGTCTGTCCGGCAGCGTGTTCGCGATTTTCGTGATCGCGCGAACAGCCGACCCGGAACGGGACGGACGTCGAGGCTGATGGAGGCCTTTCGATGTCGACAGTGGTCAGTTCTCGCATGGTGCTACCTGGGAGCGAAACCCGGTGTGGCTCATGAAATTGTCTGTGTCGCTGGCTCGGCAGGTTTCGGTGGCGCGAGCCGAAGCCGCCACCGGTTGGTTACGCGCGACGCCGTCCGGTCGCACCCTGTGGCGCGTGGTCGACGGCCTGGTGGCGATTCAGGTCGTCGATCGGTCGTTGGCGCTTGCGGCGCAGATTTTCACCTCGGTGTTACCGGTGATCATCGCCGCGTCGGTCTTCAGCGGCTGGCATGCGGCGGCCGATACCGTCAGCGACCAATTCGGCTTCAACTCCGCATCGTTGTCCACCGGTGACACCGACGCGCCGATGGATCCATCCTTCGCCGCGTTCGGGGTGGTGGGATTGGTGATGGTGGTGCTCGGCGGTACCTCGTTCGCTCGCGCGCTCGGCCGGGTCTACGGGGCGATATGGCAGGTGCCGTCGATGGGCCCGCGAGATGCCTGGCGGTGGGTCGCTACGCTGCTCGCGGTCGCGCTCTGCGCTGCACTGGTCGGGCAGACCCGAGGCCTTACCCACATCCGCTACGCGGGTCGCCCGCTCGCTCTGGTCGGCGAGGTCGCCATCTGGACATTCGTCTGGACGCTCGTGCCGTTGCTTCTCACGAAGGGCGCGCTGACCGGGCGCCTGCTCTGGGTCTCCGCCCTCCTCACCGCCGTCGGTTTGACTTCGGTGCATGTGGCAGGCCGTATCGTTCTACCTCGCATCACAACGAACGCCCAGCACCATTTCGGACCGCTGGGACTCGCATTCACCTCGGTCAGTTGGCTTTTCGTCATGTCGTTGGTGATAGTGGGCGCAGCATCGGTTGTGAAATCTTTCGCGTTGGACGAGACCTGCGTCGGTCGCTATCTGCGGGGCCCGGATTCCGGCGGCCCGGATGACGATTCATCGTGACAAATGACTAGGCGAGCGCCGCGCTGTTTGGTGCGCTGGAATTCTGTCCCCGTAATCGTTCCTTCGTCGCATGACCGCGGCCATCGGAAGATCTCGGCCGGACGTCGACGCACCGTCGGGGTCGATTCCCCGCTCCCACGGGTGCCACCCAACCGGCTTGCTGGGGCGATCTCTCGCGCTCGGTAACTCTCTTCATTGATCGGCAGGAGGCAGGGTGACCGCGAAGCGGGCGCCGCCTTCGGTGCTCGCACCCACCTGGATCTCGCCGCCGTGACGCTGGACGACGTCGCGGACGATGGCGAGACCGAGTCCCGCGCCGCCGTCGTCGCGGCTGCGTGCCTCGTCGAGCCGGACGAACCGCTGGAAGATCCGGTCCCGATGGGACTCCGGCACACCGCTGCCGTCGTCGCTCACCGCCAATACCACCGCACCTTCGGTGCGCGTCAGCGTGACGCGCACCGCGCCTGCGGCGTGGCGCTGCGCGTTGTCGACGAGGTTGGCCAGCACGCGGCTGAGCTGAATCCGGCTGCCCCGCACGGCGACACAGTCGTCGGGTATCTCCACGTGGACCGCGTGGCGGTCGCCGTTGCGGTGGGCCAATTCGTCGCGGGCCAGCGCGGCGAGGTCCACGAGGTCCCTGCGGGGTTGTTCGCCGGCGTCGAGGCGGGCCAGCAGCAGGAGATCGGCGGCGAGATGTTCCAGTCGCACGGAATCGGCGATCAGTCCATCCAATTCGAGTAGTTGCGGATGGGCCTGGGCGACCTCGAGTTGGGTGCGCAGGCTCGCGATGGGGCTGCGCAACTCGTGCGCGGCATCGGCGATGAAGCGGCGCTGGCGTTGGGCGGATTCCTCCAACGCGGTCAGTGTGGTGTTGGTTGTGGTTGCGAGCCGGGCGATTTCGTCGTGTGAGGCGGGCACCGGCACCCGGCGGGAGAGGTCGCCGCCCATGATTTCGGCGAGTTCGCTCCGGATCGCCTCCACCGGGCGCAGGGCACGTCTGGTGACCAGCCAGGTCACGCCCGCGACGAGGGCGAGCAACGGAACCAGACCGATCGCCATGGCACGGCTGACGCCGGAGACAGCGTTGTCGGCGATAGCGAGGGAGGCGCCGGCATAGATGGTGATGTGCTGTCCGCGCGGGATGTCGACGTCGAGGGCGGCGACCCGGAAGTCGTGGCTTCCGGTGTCCTCATGGGCCACCGGAAGTCGCATATCGCGGAACGCGATGGTGCCCGAGCCGGGCGCGGCTACCGGCTCCGGCTCGTCCTCGTCGTCCTCGTCGTCTTCATCCTCCGATTCGGCGGTAGGGGAGAACTCGGCCATGGGCCCGTGGCCGAGGAGATCGTCATCGGCTGCCAAGACCCGCCCGTCGGCCGAAACCACCTGCACCGGTTGACTGTCCGCGTCGGGCAGCTCCAGATTCGCGAAGTCGGTCCCGGCGGCCAGTTGGGCGGCGACGTGCCGTGCGGTCGACTCCGCCTGCAGACCTGCGCTGTCGACCAGGTTGTGCCGCAGCACCGCGAGCACGCCCAGCCCGGCGGCCACCAGGGCGATCGCGACGACGGCGGTGGCCATCGCGGTGGTGCGGGCGCGGACCGAACTCCACCATCGTGACCGGTCAGCCACGATCGGCCACCAAGCGGTATCCGGCGCCACGCACGGTGGTGATCGACCGACGCCCGAACGGCGCGTCGATCTTTCGCCGCAGCGTGCTGATGTACACCTCGACAATGTTGGGGTCGCCGTCGTAGGCGAAGTCCCAGACATGCTGGAGGATATCGGATTTCGACACTATCGCCCCCGCGTGCACGGCTAGGTATTCCAGGACCGCGAGCTCCTTCGCGGTCAACGTCACCTCCTGCGTCCCTCGGCGGCAGGTGTGGGTGTTCGGGTCGACTGTCAGGTCGCCGACGCTCAACACCGGTGCGCCGCCGCGGGTTCTGCGGCGCAGCAGGGCGCGAACACGAGCCAGCAGCACCACATAGGAGAACGGCTTGCTGAGATAGTCGTCGGCGCCGGTGTCCAGCCCTTCCGCTTCGTCGTATTCACCGTCCTTCGCGGTGAGCATCAGCACCGGTGTCTCGTCGCCCGCGGCGCGCAGTTCGGCACACACTCGGTAACCGTTCATGCCGGGCAACATGATGTCCAGGAGGACCAGGTCGTAGTCGCCGGTCGTCGCGCGATGTAGACCGTCGATTCCGTTATGGACGACATCCACCGCAAAACCCTCTGCCGCAAGCCCCTTGGCCAAGGTCTCGGCCAGGCGCTGCTCGTCTTCCACGATCAGCAAACGCATGCGCACAGCCTGGCAGACCGTTCCTGAAACGGATTTCAGGTGCCTTCAGGCTGCCTTCAGCCACATCCTGCCAATGTGCTCATCAGCTTCGAGACAGCCACTCTCACAGGAGGTTTCATCATGGATCCCATTCTCCGTCGCATACTCGCAGGTCTGCGCTGGCTGCTCGTCGGCGCGGCGGTGGCGGCCCTCTTCGTCGGCGGCGCTGTGGCGATAGGCGCGAGCACCGATAGCCGGTGGCACGACCAGCACGCAGTCGCCTTGTTCCCGCCGGACCACGACTGGGTGCTCACCGCGGCCCCGACGATCGACAGGCAGCAGGCCATCGACAAGGCGCTCGGGGTGGTGCCGGGCAGCACGGTGACCTCCGCGGAGCTCGACGCCGACCAGGGCGCCACGGTCTGGGAGGTCGAACTCAGAGCGCCCGACGGCATCGAGTACGAGGTGACGATCGACTCCAACAGCGGCGCCGTGCTCGGCCGGGCGCAACAGGATTGACAGCCGGGCGGGTGGGTGGTTTAGTCATCTGCGGCGGCCGGCGCAGCTGAGAGATAAAAACACGCAGGGCGAGGTATAAGAAAGAAAA
>NZ_JBHVDF010000003.1:313882-407873 GCF_042802915.1 Nocardia sp. NPDC057440 | reverse complement strand
GCTCTCTCTTTCGTCCGGGCGCCCCCCCACCCCCCGCGGGGGGGCCTGGCGCCGGGGGGCCTCCACGTGTTGCCGCGGGGGGGGGGGGGGCCCCCCCCGCCCCCCCCCCACGGCAGGTATTCGCACCATCCACACGACTGAGTTAGGTTCCGGGAACATGCTTCTGAGCAAAATATCCACAGTGTCGACGCTGGCCATCGCGGTCGTCGGGATCACGGCGGGAACGGCGAGCGCGGCTCCGCAGACCACCGACAGCGGCGTCATCAATTACACGACCACGGCTTCCGAAGAGAGCGTGGTCATGCAGATCGATGCGGGTTCGATGGCCGTCGAGAACGGAACATTCGAAGTCCGGGCAGCCGACGGAACTGTTCTCGCGGGCACTCCGCTGGTGTTCCGCGTCGACGATTTCGTTTTCCCCATTGCCGCCGTAATCGAGGACCGGACTGCAACGTTCACACCGCAATTCGACATCGAGCATGCGAACTACCAGCCGGTTGCCCTCCCCTTCGAAGACCAGGCACTGTGGCGAACACCGTACGAACGTGAAGTCGCGGCCTTCACTCGGCTGAAGGACACCATTGCGACCGGAGCCGCGATCGGCACCACGGTCGGCGGTGTCGGCGGCGGCATCGTCGGCTGTGTACTCGGTGGCATCGCCGGTGCGACCGTGGCCGCGGCCACCATCATCGGCATGTTCGGGCCGTTCATTCCCGCCGCCGCCGTCGGCTGTATCGGCGGCATCATCGCAGTGGGCGCACTCGGCACCCTCGCCGGTCAACTTCTCGTCACTGCCCCGGTCGCCATCGGTGCCATCGTCCAGTACTTCACCACGGTCAATGCCCCTTTCCGGGCGAATGATCTGACCAGGGAAAACAGGTGATCCAGCGTGTATGACCCGGGATTTCCGGCGTTATGACCTGGGGAATGACGGCCTGGCGCCAGTGCCGAGACCGCGCGGTAATGGTCTCGGCACTGGCAGCGCGTCCTGCTGGGTGAGACTGGCTGTGACACCGCCGCCGCCATCGCGTGAAGCTTGGAGTGGCTGAGTAACTTGCCGACCGTCGGTGAGGTGCTCTCGGATGTAGTGCCGCAGACGTCCCGTCGGTTCTGCTCTGCCCTTTCGGCTGGGCAGTAGACCCGCCCTGCCACGTCACACCAGCGCCACACGGTTCGCGTCCATCGGGTTCGCTGCGCCACCTGCCGACCTGAACTGCTGCTGGTCTCAGACAGTGAGTCGAACAGGTGAGTCGGTGGTCGGCCTGCGTACATCCCATAGCGGCACGGCGTAATGCCTACGTCCCCGTTCGATCACACGGAGAGCACCATGAAGAAGCAAACCGTCGAATGCCGCCTCCGGATCACATCCGGAGCTGTGGCTCTCGCCTTCCGGGCGACCGTGGATCAGGCTCGCAATTTCACTGCCGCACTGGCGGAATGGTCGCCCGCACTGCAGGTGACCATCGATAGCGACATCTCGACCGTGCTACCGAGTCTCCCCTGCTCGCGGCTGTGGGATTGAGTGAGAGCTCCGGCTCAGGGCATCATGGCGCCGAGTCCGGCCGCAATTGAGCGAGTTCTCGCTCGATACACAGCGCTGCTGTGTAGTGGCCGTCGGAACGTAGAGCGGCAATCCTTTGCTGAATGGCCGCGACTCCGCATTCCATGGCGACGTCGACCAGACTGACTTTGCCCTGTGTGTTCAGGCCAGGCCGACTTCTGGTCGCTGCGCTCTTTGCGCCGATGCGATCTACCGCACTGCCACACGGGCGAACGGGCCTTGTTTGCACCGGTTGTTCGGTCATCTGAGGTACTTCCTGAATGATCAATAGTGCGGGTGGATAGTCGCCACGCGGCCTTGTGGGCTGCGTCGGTCGGCGTAATGAGCATTGCCGAGTGGCCGCCGTTGCGCATCGGTAGCTCGCGGTATGTACTCGCTCGGTGCTGCGTAGGTAGTCGAGGGAAAGACCAAGGCGCCGCCGCCTCAGAAGACCCGAATGGATCACCCTGCCCGCCAGATTGCCGAGCCGCAGGTCACAGTACGCAATCACGGTTCTTGTGGCCGACGAGGTCGCGACGGCCGAACGATGGGAGCCCGCCGACGGATCGGTATACGTACGTACCTCGTCCGGGCGGGATGTCGTCATTCTCGCGGCGGGCTGAACGAAAACCCGATCGCCGCACCGCGTGGCGGATCCTTCGAACGGTTGCCACACAATTGTCGTCCATTCTTCAACTTGTTATTCGACCGGCCCCGGAATCGTCAGCGCCGCGGTGGAAACCAGCTCTTCGGTGCGAGAGGTGTCCTTGAGATCCACGCCGGATCTGCCCAGCTTCCGTGCGCCGGAGATCAAGCTGGACACCACCTTTGCCGCCTGGTGGTAGCCGAGGCCTTCGGGCGGATGAATATTGGAAATGCAGTTGCGGTCGGCGTCGGTCCGGCCGGGCTTCGGCAGGTGGGTGAGGTAGATGCCGAGGCTGTCGGCGACCGAGAGACCCGGGCGTTCGCCGATGAGGACGACCAGGGTGCGCACGCCCATCGCGGTGGCGATGTGATCGCCGAGGGCGACGCGGGCTTGGGTGGCGATGACCGGCGGCGCGATCGAATAGGTGCCGGCGAGTTCTTCCGCGAGGGCGGCCAGTAGCGGCGCGCCGTGGTCCATGAGTGCCCGTGGCGACAGTCCGTCGCCGAGGACGAAGCCGAGGTCGGCCCCGGTGTGGGGGACAGTGGTCAGGTCGGCGGGGAGTCGGCCGAGATCGGGGCGGCGCAGGTATTCGGGTCGGGAGGCGGCCCGGCTGCGCACGGTCACGGGGGCGCCGAGACCGACCGCTTCGACCCGAGTTGCCAAGGCGGACACGTCGAGTGGCAGGTGTACCGCGTCGCGGGCCGCGGCGTGGGCCGAGCGGAATTCGAGCACACTGGCGGTCGGCAGCGCGTCGCCGACCCGGCCAAGACCGATCCTGGACTGGGTGCTCGGGCGCAGCGTGTCCCAGAAGTCTTGTGGCGCTCGGTGTCTGCGCTCGACGCTCATAGCGCTCCCGTCAATTCGCGCAGCGGGGAGGAGGCGATTTCCACCGGAAGTATCCGGCCCGCCGCGTCGGCCATGCCGAGCCCTTGCAGCCATGTCTCGAACTCCGGTGCGGCGCGCAGGCCGAGTACCCGCCGCGCGTACAGGGCGTCGTGAAAGCTGAGGCTCTGGTAGCCGAGCATCACGTCGTCCGCGCCGGGCACCGCGATGACGAACGCGGCCCCGGCCGCACCCAGGAGGGTGAGCAGGGTGTCCATGTCGTCCTGGTCGGCTTCGGCGTGGTTGGTGTAGCAGACGTCGACGCCCATGGGCAGGCCGAGCAGTTTGCCGCAGAAGTGGTCTTCGAGACCGGCGCGGATGATCTGTTTGCCGTCATAGAGGTATTCGGGGCCGATGAAGCCGACGACCGTATTCACCAAGAGCGGCTGCAGGTCTCTTGCCACCGCGTACGCGCGGGCCTCCAGGGTCTGCTGGTCGACGGGTTTGCCGCCGGTACCCAGGTGCGCGCCGGCCGACAGCGCCGATCCCTGTCCGGTTTCCAGGTACATCACGTTGTCGCCGACGGTGCCGCGATGCAGTGATCGTCCCGCTTCGTTGCCTTCGCGCAGCAGCGAGATGTTCACCCCGAAGCCGGTATTCGCACCTTCGGTGCCCGCGATGGACTGGAAGACCAGGTCCACCGGAACGCCCCGCTCGATCAGCTCGATCGTGGTGGTCACGTGTGAGAGCACACACGACTGGGTCGGAATGGCGAAGCGCTGCCGGATCTCGTCGAGCAGGTGCAGCAGATCCGCGGTGGCCTGCGGGGAATCGGTCGCCGGATTGATGCCGATCACGGCGTCGCCGCAGCCGAGCAGTAGTCCGTCGAGGGTCGCGGCCGCGATGCCGCGCGGGTCGTCGGTCGGATGGTTGGGCTGCAGGCGGGTGCTCAGTCGTCCGGGCAACCCGATCGTGGTGCGGAAGCCCGCCGTCACCTCGGTGGCGCGGGCGACCGCGATGAGGTCCTGATTGCGCATGATCTTGCTGACCGCGGCCACCATTTCCGGTGTCAGCCCCCGGGCCACCGCATGTAGCCTGGCGGCGGCGTCGTCGCGGGCCGAGGTCTCCATCAGCCAGTCCCGCAGGCCGCCGACGGTCAGATGCGAGATCGCTTGGAAGGCAACGCGATCGTGCGAGTCGATGATCAGCCGGGTGACCTCGTCGTCCTCGTAGGGCACCAAGAGTTCGCGGAGGAACCATTCGACCGGCACCTCGGCCAGCGCCCACTGCGCGGCCGCCCGCTCGGCGTCGGATGCCGCCGCGCAGCCGGCCAATTCGTCGCCGCCACGCCGTGGCGTCGCCTTGGCCATCAATTCGACGAGTCCGTCGAAGGTGTAGTTGGTGCCGCCGATCTGCTGGTGATAGATCGTCATTCGAGCTCCTCCTCCGCCTTGGCCAAGGCGGCGAACTCCTCGTCGGGCGAGTTGGCGACCAGGTGATGGCGACTGTAGAGGCCGAAGTAGGCCATGAACCCGGCGAAGGCGAGCAGGGTCCAGGTCGCGGCCGTGCGGTCGACGAGGAAGGTGGCGATGACGGCGGCGCAGGCGATCACGAGGGCGAAGGCTGTGGTGAGAATGCCGCCCGGGGTGCGGTAGGGCCGCGGCATATTCGGCTCCCGGACACGCAGCACGATGTGGCTGATCATCATGAGCACGTAACTCAGCGCCGCGCCGAAGACGGCCATGTTCAGCAGCATCGCGCCCTCACCGGTCAGCGAGAGTGCGAATCCGATGATGCCGGGCACGATCAGCGCGAGCATCGGCGCTTTACGTGCGTTGGTGACCGACAGGCTCGTCGGCAGGTATCCGGCCCGCGAGAGCGCGAAGGTCTGCCGCGAGTAGGCGTAGACGATCGAGAAGAAGCTGGCGACCAATCCGGCCAAGCCGATGTAGTTGACGAGCTTGGCGGCCGATCCGTCGCCGAGCGCCTCGACCAGCGGGTTGCCGGAGGTCGCAATCGCCTGGGCGCCGAGCGCACCGGTCGCAAGGAACAGCACCGTCGCGCCGGTCACGATCAGCACCAGCATGCTGATGATGATGCCCTTGGGCACGTTCTTCTCCGGCTCCCGCGCTTCTTCGGCGGCCAGCGGCACACCCTCGACGGCCAGGAAGAACCAGATCGCGAACGGCACCGCCGCCCAGATCCCGAAGTAGCCGAACGGCAGGAACGACGAACTGCCCACCGCCGCGGGATCGGCCGGGATGTCGGTCAGCTTCCCCGCGTCGAACAATCCCCACGCCGACACCGCGAACACGGCCAAACCGACCAACGCGATCGCGGTGATGACGAACATTGCCTTGAGCGCCTCACCGGCGCCGGTGAGATGAATGCCGATGAACAACGCGTACACGGCCAGATAGACCCACCAGCCGTCGGTGATGCCGAAGAGATTCAGCGACTCGACATACGCGCCGATGAACGTCGCGATGGCGGCGGGCGCGATGGCGTACTCGATGAGAACGGCTGCGCCGGTGGCGAAGCCGCCCCATGGCCCGAGCGCACGCCGGGCGAAGGTGTAGCCGCCACCCGCCGCGGGCAACGCCGAGGACATCTCGGCCATACCGAGCACCATGGCCAGGTACATGCCCGCGATCACCACGGTGGCGATGAGCAATCCGCCGAAACCGCCCTGCGCCAAGCCGTTGTTCCAGCCGGCGTAGTCGCCGGAGATGACATAGCTGATGCCGAGACCGGCGAGGAGTAACCAGCCCGCGGACCCCGACTTCAGGGTTCGCTTCGCGAGGTAGGCACTGTCCTCGGTGTGGAAGTCCTCGTGGGTGGGCTTATTGGTGGGGATCGCCATCGCGACCTCCTTCTTGCTGGATGAATCACAGGGTGTTCTGGGATGTTCCGCGATCGGGAACAGGGCAGGCATCGGCCGCTTCGGCGACGACCTGCGGTTGAGTTGGTGGTGCTGGACGCTCGCCGCGCTCCCAGCTCGCGCCGGTCACGGTGTCGACCGTGGTCAGCGCAAGGAGTTCGGCTTGCTCGAAAACTCTTCCGCGACTGAGGAATCGGCACCCCTCTGGCGATTCCAAGCTGAAACCGGAACCACGTCCCGGTACGACGTCGAGGACGAGCTGAGTGTGCTGCCAGGCGGCGAACTGCGGGCCCGAGATCCACACCGGCGCGATATCGTCCGGTTCGGGCGGAGTGTCGGGCAGTTCGCCGACCAGCAACCGCAGATCGAGCAGTCCGAGCAGCACATCGCGGTCGCCGACCACGAATTCGCCTGCCGGATAGCACATCGGAGCCGAGCCGTCACAGCAGCCGCCGGACTGGTGCAGCATCAGCGGCCCGTGCAGGCCGCGGAGGCGACGGAGCAGATCCATCGCCGCCGCGGTGGCACGCACCCGCCGGGGGATTGCCGCAGCGGCATCGACCATCAGAAGAAGCCTTGCGCCTTCGACGCGTAGCCGACCAAGAGGTTCTTCGTCTGCTGGTAGTGGTCGAGCATCATGTGATGGTTCTCGCGGCCGATCCCGGACTGCTTGTAGCCGCCGAACGCCGCATGCGCGGGGTACTGGTGGTAGGTGTTGGTCCACACCCGCCCGGCCTGGATGTCGCGGCCTGCCCGGTAGGCCACCGCGCCGTCGCGCGACCACACGCCGGCGCCGAGTCCGTAGAGGGTGTCGTTGGCGATCTTGATGGCGTCGTCGTAGTCGGCGAACGACGTGACCGAGACGACGGGGCCGAAGATCTCTTCCTGGAAGATCCGCATCGCGTTGTGTCCCGCGAAGACCGTCGGCTGCACGTAGTAGCCGCCGGACAGGTCGCCGCCGAGGTCGGCGCGCTCGCCACCGGTGAGCAGCGTGGCGCCCTCACCCTTGCCGATCTCGATGTAGGACAGGATCTTTTCGAGCTGGTCGTTGCTGGCCTGCGCGCCGATCATGGTCTCGGTGTCGAGCGGATCGCCCTGCCGCACAGCCTTGGTGCGCACCACGGCCGAGGCCAGGAATTCGTCGTAGATATCGGCCTGGATGAGCGCGCGCGACGGGCAGGTGCAAACCTCGCCCTGATTGAGCGCGAACATGGTGAAGCCTTCCAGGGCCTTGTCCTGGTAGTCGTCATTCGCGGCGAGCACGTCGGAGAAGAAGATGTTCGGGCTTTTGCCGCCGAGCTCCAGGGTGACCGGAATCAGATTCTGGGAGGCGTACTGCATGATCAGGCGGCCGGTGGTGGTCTCGCCGGTGAACGCGATCTTCTTGATCCGCGGGCTCGATGCCAGTGGTTTGCCGGCTTCGACGCCGAAGCCGTTGACGATATTGACGACGCCGGGCGGCAGCAGATCGCCGATGAGGCTGATCAGAAACAGGATCGAGGCCGGTGTCTGCTCGGCGGGCTTGAGGACGACGGCATTGCCCGCGGCGAGGGCGGGTGCGAGCTTCCAGACGGCCATCAGAATCGGGAAGTTCCACGGAATGATCTGGCCGACCACGCCGAGCGGCTCGTGGAAGTGGTAGGCGACCGTGTCGACATTGATCTCCGACAGCGAGCCCTCCTGGGCGCGGATGGCGCCGGCGAAGTAGCGGAAGTGGTCGATCGCGAGCGGGATGTCGGCGGCCAGGGTTTCGCGGATCGGCTTGCCGTTGTCCCAGGTCTCCGCGAGGGCGATCGCCTCGAGGTGCTGTTCCATCCGGTCGGCGATCTTGTTGAGGATGATGGCGCGCTCGGCGACCGAGGTCTTGCCCCAGGCAGGCGCGGCGGCGTGGGCGGCGTCGAGGGCGAGTTCGATGTCCTCGGCGGTGCCGCGGGCGACCTCGCAGAACGGCTGACCCGTGATCGGGGTCGGATTCTCGAAGTATTGCCCCTTGACGGGCGCTACCCATTCGCCGCCGATCCAGTTGTCGTAGCGGGCCTGGAACGACATGGCGGCGTCGGGCGTTCCTGGGCGGGCGAAGACGGTCATCGAATGCTCCTCGGTCTGGTGACGTTTCCTGCGGCAGGTGTGATCCGGAACACTACGAGCGTCCATGTTGCACGACAGTTGCAAGAAACTGGTCAAATGCCCAATTTGCGGTCGAGCAGCATCAATTGGGACCTGACCTGGGCATACATCGAGGACTGTCGGTCGAGGGAAGCGAGGTAGGCGGTCCACGCCGCAACGTCGTCGCGTCCATCGGCCGAACTTGTCCATCGGCCGAGCAGTCGGCGATCGCCCGCCGTCAAGAGGGCGGCGCGCAGGCGACCGCGCAACTCGGCGCGCAGCTCGGTGATGCCGGGAGCCAGCGAGCGGGGCAGGATCGGGCCCGGATAGGCGCGCAACGCCGCCGCCGTATCGCCGTGCGCGAGTGCGCGTCGGACCTCGTCGACATCGGTGTCGAGCTCCATCAGCAGTCGATACGGTCGCGAGCCGAGACCGTTGGCGCCCAACAGCTTTCGTACTCGGGACAGCTCCGCCCGTACCGTCACCGGATCCAGCTCCGATTCGTCGAGCAGCATCGCGAGGTGGTCGGCGCTCAGGCCTTCCGGGTGGTCGGCCAGCAGCAACAGGATCTCGGCATGCCGCTGCGACAGCCGGATGCGCTCACCGTCGCGGGTCAGCGACGGCCGGTCCGAGCCGAGCACCCGCAGCCGCGGCGTCGTCGCGTCGAGCGGTTTGGGCGAGTCGAGCAGGTGCAGCCGCAGCTCGGATTCCGCGGCCAGCACCGTCGCCCTGATCAGCGACAACACCTCCACCGCGGCGACGCGCGGGCCGCCGGTGATGTCGATGGCTCCGATGACCCGGCCGGTGAGCGGATCGTGCACAGGGGCGGCCGAGCAGCTCCACTCGTGCGCGACGCGGCTGAAGTGTTCGGCCCCGAAGATCTGCACGTGGTGATCGAGGGCGAGTGCGGTACCCGGGGCATTGGTGCCGACCCTGTCCTCACTCCAGTCCGCGCCCTCCACGAAGTTCATCGCAAGGGCCCGGTCCTTGACCTTCGAATCGCCCTCGACCCAGAGCAGCCGGCCCTCGGCGTCGCTGATCGCCACGAGCAGTCCGGCCTCGGCCGCGTCTTCGACCAGCAGTTTTCGCACCACCGGCCGGATGAGCGCCGTCGGATGCGCGGCCCGATACCGCTGCAGTTCCAGACCGTCGAGATCCACCGCATCGCCGAAGCCGTCCGGGTTCACACCGTTGTTTCGGCTGCGCCGCCAGGAGTCGAGAACCACCGGTCGCACCGCGTCGCCGTCGGGGCGCAGCGTCGGCAGACGGTCGACGCCTTCGAGGAAGGAGCGGTGCGCGGAGGACACTCGTTGCGCCAACTGCGTGAGGTCGTCATCCGGTCTGACGGCGACCCAGGGGTTGCCGCGCGCTGCTGTGTTCAATCGGTTTCCTTCGTGTTTGCCCGCGACCACTGTAACGCCGGTCACATATCGTTGATTCGAGGGTGACGGAGTTGGGCCGGACCGACCCACAACGTGTTCGCAAGCCGACTGTGAATCGCGTCGGCGCCGCTGCCGAAGATCGGCGGCGGCTAGGGTCGGAAGGCGTGCTGCAACCGGACTATCCGATAGCGACCGAGCGACTCGTACTTCGCCCGGCAACCGTCGCGGACATCGACGACATGCATGCGTATAAGTCTCGACCCGAAGTCTGTCGGTATTTGCCGTACGAACCGATGTCTCGCGCCGAGGTGGCCGAGCGGATCTCGGGGGTGTGGGCCAGAACTGAGCTCACCGAAGCCGGTCAGGCGCTCAACCTGTGCGTCGAGGAGGTGGCCTCCGGTCGGCTGCTCGGCGATGTCGTCTTGTTCTGGCGTGATGCCGAGAATCGCACCGGTGAGATCGGATTCGTGTTTTCGCCGGATGCGGCAGGACGCGGTTATGCCACCGAGGCGGCGGGCGTGCTCTTGCGATTGGGATTCGAAGAGCTGTCGCTGCACCGTATTACCGCAAGGCTGGATGCGCGCAATCATGCCTCCGCCCGTGTTCTGGAGCGGATCGGAATGCGTCGCGAAGCTTTGCACGTGCAAGACCTGTGGCTCGAGAACGAGTGGGGCGATACCGCGGTCTACGCGATGCTCGACCATGAATGGGAGCGGACGCATCGGCCCCGAGGATCCTGACCGGTCCCATCCTGTCGTCGGCACATGGCTCTGCCCGCCGCGCGCGGTCGGCGGGTGTCTATAGCAGTTCGGCGTACATGGCGCCGTCGAGGACGCCGAACTCGATCTGGCGCGGGAACATCGTTGGATGACGAGTAGCCAAGTGGGCGTGGGTAGTTGCGATGACCGTGATCGCCCAATCGTGCAGTTGTTCGGGCAGCTGTAGCAGGGTGCTGTCGGTGCAGCGAATGTATGGGCGGGCCGGTTCGCCCGTCGCGCCCGCAGGGTTGCCGAGGCCGACGTCGGCGACGTCCACGATCAGTCCGGTGTGGCGCGGGGACGTGACTGTCGGCGGTTGCAGTTGGATCTCGTCCATGGCGCATGAGGATAGCCAGAAGTGAACTCGAGTCAGCTCGAATCGGTGGAGGTTCGTCTATATCGTGATAAATGATGTCGGCAAGTGATGTGCGGCCCAATAGCCACGGCGCCGTCGCGCCGACCAGGGCGGGTCAGGGCACGCAGGTGTCCGCGGGTTGACAGCTGCATTCGCAGTGTGGAGTTCGCAATACTGGATGTCGGTGTGGGAAGGTCGCCAGATTGCTTTTGCAAGTACATCTGTCCTTGCAGGAGTACCGTACGCCACGGAAGGCGGGGTGTTCCACATCAAAAGAACACCGATCCCAATCCAACGGAGGTTCGGGTGGAGGCGTTGATCTATGGGTATTTGCGTGAAGATTTGGCCGATGGTCGCAGTGCGGAGCTAGAGGATGCGATGAGCACCCTCGCCCGCGAGGCTGGCCTCTGCTTCGCCGCAACGTTCCATGAATCGACTTCAGGTGACGGCGCCGCGTTCGCCGAGCTCACGCAGGAGCTCAAGCGGGCCGACGCGCACCATGTGGTGGTGCCGTCGCTCGATCATTTTGCCGGCCAGACGATTCCGCGATGCGTACTGCTCGCGAAGCTCACCAAGGACGCGGCGGCCAAGGTCTGGACCATCGACGGCCGTAACGGTAGTGCGCCTACCGGCCGCGCGGTCGATTCATCCGCCGAACAGCAGATACAACCCGGTGAAGGTGAATCCGACCATGGTCAGCATGAGGGCGAGCTGGCCGGTGGCGCGATGGGCGGGCGGGAGCAGGCGCAGGCAGCGGTCGTGGGCGGCGGTGACGCCGAGTACGTGGCCGGTGAGGACGGCGAGCACCTTGGTGGTGGCCAGCACGGAGGGATGGTTCGACAGCACATAGTGCACGCGGTGGCCCGCGAGCCCGAGAAGGTTCCAGCCGCGCTGCAACGGATCGTCGAAGAGCAACAGCGTGTTCTGGCCTTTCTCCACAAGGAAGGTCAGGTAGTGCGCGATCACGTAGCCCGCGATGATCGGTGTGATGCTGTGGGCGAGCAGGCCGGGCAACCGAGCCCGCTCGACGCGGTCTAGACCGCCGGTCGCGCGGGCCGCGAGGCTGAAAACTGTTCCCACGACCAGGATTACGGTGAGCAGTCCGAGTGTGCGAATCATCGTGGCAACCGCCACTGAATCGACGCTGAGCGAGTCGAGGAGATTCCGCCAGGCGGGCAGCGCCGAGAGGCTGTCGAAGGCGGTGGAGCCCAACAGCGTCGCCGCAAGCGCGACGGACCCTGGCAGCACCGGGGTCCCGGCCAGATTGTTCAGCGGTGCGCGCAGCACCAGCGCACCCGACGGACGGCGGCGTCCCAGCGGGCCGAGGCGGGCCAGCAGACTGCTGTAGACCTCGAAGGGGTCGGCGCGCTCGGCCCACACGGTGCCGAAAAGAACCGTACCCGCGCCCGTGATCAGCACGTACCCGAGTAGCCACCAGCCAACGGCCGCAACCGCCCCGGGATCGGGCGCCGCCAGTTCCAGCCAGACGAAGGCGAACAATCCCAGCACCGCAGGCCGGCATCCCCACGACGACGGGTACCTGAAGAAGCCGTCCTCAGGACTGCGACCCGCTATCAGACAGCCGAACCGGTGCACTGCCCGCACCGGTGAGACCACCTTCCAGACCGGCCCGAGTAGCAGTGACGCCAGCATTATCCCGACCCACAGGTAGATGTACACCACGCCGGGGACCGGATTGCGTTGCGATGAAGGCGAACCCGCAACCACGATCAGTCCGGTCACGCTCGCGGCAACGACGCCCGCCACCCCGATCAGTGCCCGAACCACCCGAGAATCGACCACGGACCCGACGACGGCGGGCAACGGCATGCCGGGTGAGTCCGGGTCGAGCCGGGGTCGCCGAAACACCACCAGCAGCAGCGCGAACGAGAACGTCAGCGTCCACGCCGCGCCGATCAGCGCGTAGGACAACGGAATCGGCAGATCGGCCGCGCCGTCGATACCGTGTGCCAGCGGTGTCACTGGCGAATCAGCAGCGTGGTCACGGTCTTCCCGGCATGGTGCAGTTCCACCTCGACACGACCGGGCACGGTGACCGTGAACCGGAATTCCTGCCCGGCGCGGGGTTCGACAGGAAAGGTGTAGCCCGGATCGGAGTGCACATGCAGTTCCTCGATGGTGTCGCTGTCGACGCGAAGGACGATCGGCTGAAACACTCGCGCCTCGGTGCGCGTGTTCGTGGGAGTGACTGTTCCTCCGGCGATTCGCACGGCGATGCTGACCTCTGGGCCAGGTGACACGGTCGGCGACGCTCGGTCGGCGTCCGAATCGGAAGTCGTCGAACAGGCGGTGACGATCGCCGACCCGGCAATGATCGCGGCAAGCATTCGTCCGGCGTCGCGCATCAGTCCTCCTTCTCCTCCGAGCGAGATTCGATGTCGTCGTCGGCGGCCTCGCGGGTCTCGGCGCGGCGATCACGCACCGCGATCACCACGACGACGCCCACCAGCGCCAGCGCCGGCACGAACGCGGGGATAGCCAGCAGGACAGTATGATCGGCGAGAATCTCCACGCCGTGCTCGTTCCTCACCGCGATGCCGTCGACGAGTCGGTGTGTGCGGCACGGAGGTAGGCGACGTTGATGCGAGCCGCGCCCCATGACAACGCCCAGATGAGGGCGAGCGAGCAGAGCAGCACGACCATCGACGCGGTCGCGAGCAGCCACGCCGGGTGGTCGAAAGATCGTTCTCGTTGCAGCACGGTGACTTCCGCGACGAACGGCCGGGTGAACTGGTCCAGCGCAGGAACCGCGGCCGCGTCGATGCCGCGGTCGTGTGGCATGTAGATCGGCAGTGCGGTCAGTGTGCGGGCGTCGTGCACTCGAAGGATCGTCTTCCAGTCGCCGTAGGCCGGAACCGGTTTCGTGCTGACGTAGTGCCCGGGACCGACCTGCCGCAGCCGATCGACCACCAGTCCGCGACCGGGGCTCGCCGGGCCGACGCCGCCCTGCCAGGCGAGGATCTGCACCCACTCCGGATCCGCACTGACCAGATCGGGAGGGGACAATGTGACATCCGCGGTCACCGTCCTTCCGTCGTCCACCGGTTGGGCATCGCGCAATTGCACTGTCGCGGAGGCATTCTCGGGTACTTCGATGCGCAGACCGTTGGCGGTGGCCAGGGCGGCGATCGCCACGGCGCCGATGACGATGACACGCCGAACCGAAGGCACAGGCAACGGCTCGCCGCGCAAGACGAGGCCGAGCATCGCCCCGAGTGCGCCGCCCGCGATCCCGACCGGCACCGCCATCGCGAGCAGTTCCGGCCACAGGGCGGCGGGCCAAGGATCGACGAACATTCTCCGCACCCACAAGGATTCGAGCCAGAGTCCGGCGGTGGCGGCGGCCAGCCCGGTCAGCGCACCCCACCACACGGGGTTGCGGATCAGCGGCAGCAACCCCATCGACTCCACCACCAGCGCGACGCCGAGGTACAGCGGGAACACATTGTGCGGCGCGCCGAGCACGGGACCCACCAGCACCGCGACGGACCCGCGCACCACGAACGCGAACGCGACGACCACCAGCGCGCTACCGCGCCCGAGGGTGTAGCGCGCCGCGACCAGGGCGATCGTGCTCGCGGCGGTGATCAGCATCGGCTGGAAGGCGAGGCGGAACTGTTCGACACCGAAGTCGAATTCGACCTGATACACCGATAATCCGATCAGCAGTCCGCCGAAGACGAAGGCCCGCACCAGCCACAGCAACGGGCCATCGGTGCGTTCCGGATCGGGCCGGTCGAGGCGGCCTTCGAATTCGAGCAGCAGGACCGCGATCAGCGAGAGTCCCGCCCCGCCGATCAGCATCAGATGCGTCGGCCCCCAGAGGGTGACGTCCTGGCCGAAGAGCCGGTGCCAGATGTCGTCGAGCGGGAAGCCGATCAGGGCGTAGAGCCCCGCGCCCGCCATGAGCACGCCACCAACCGGCGCGTGCCAGTCGCGGGTGATTCGGATGGCGGCCGGACCGGGCTTCTCGTCGAGCGGCAGGACAACGGCCGTCATACCCGCGATGAACAGGAAGAACAACCCGGCCAAGATGAAGTAGTGAGCCGGATTGGCCAGCGGACCTTGATCGCGGCCCTTGCCGATGTGCAGGCTCACATCCCAGATGAAGCCCAACAGCGCCGTGAGGCTGGTGGCGATGAACAGCGCCAGCGGCAATGCCACCCAGCCCGGCCGATTGGCGATCCGCCCCAGCCGATCGGCTGTGGTTGTCAACCAGGTGATCCTGCGGGTGCGGTGGAGGTACGCGACCCAGAACAACGCGACGGCGACCACTGCCGCGGCACCGGTCATCAACGCGACTTGGTCCAGGGCGGCCCCGCCGCCTTCCGAACCACGTCCGAGCACCGCGATCTCTGGCATCGACGCTCTTCTCTGTAACTCCCAGTTCTCCTAACCTGCGAGTGCCCACGAATCCGACAGATATGCGCAAGATCGTGCACGGATTCGCGGTGGCAGACGGCGTCCGTGACCGCCGACGACGTAGGTGCGCCCGGCTACACGCGTAGGCTCATTTGGTGAAGCAACTAACTGTCGGTGTAGTGGCGACCTCCCGCAAGGAGGACGAGCACCGGCTGGCGATCCACCCGGCGCACTTCGACCGGATCGACCCGGGGCTTCGCGACCGCGTTTTCCTCGAGCATGGCTATGGCGAGCGGTTCGGCTATTCCGACGAGCACTTGGCGCCGCTGGTCGCGGGCCATCGCACCCGCGCGGAGCTGTTCGCCGAGTGCGATGTGCTGTTGCTGCCCAAGCCGTTGCCCGAAGACCTCGAGAACCTGCGGCCTGGGCAGGTCGTATGGGGGTGGCCGCACTGCGTGCAGGACGAGCGGATGACGCAGCTGGCCGTGGACCGCGGCCTGACGCTTATCGCGTGGGAGGCGATGAACCACTGGACGAAAGAGGGCAACTTCAGCGTCCACGTGTTCCACAAGAACAATGAGCTGGCCGGCTACTGCTCGGTCATGCACGCACTGCAGCTGCGCGGGTCCAGCGGAGACTACGGGCGGCGGATGCGGGCCGCGGTGATCAGCTTCGGGGCGACCGCCCGTGGCGCCGTGCGCGCGCTCAACGCGCTCGGAATCAGCGACGTCACGGTGCTGACTCAGCGCAGCGTCTCGGCGGTTGCCTCGCCGTTCGCTTCGGTCCGTATGCAGCATTTCGAGCGCGACCCGATGAATCCCAGCCGGACCCTCGCTCTGAAGGCTCCAGAGCCCGGACCGCTGGCGGAGATGCTGGCTCAGTACGACGTGGTAGTCAACTGCATCCTGCAGGACACCGAGGAGCCGCTGATGTTCGTGCTGAACGAGGATCTGGACCTGTTCGCGCGCGGGACGCTGTTCGTCGATGTCTCCTGCGACGAGGGTATGGGCTTCGAGTGGGCGCGGCCGACCTCCTTCGCGGACCCGATGTTCACCGTCGGCGATGACCTGTACTACTACGGTGTCGACCACAGCCCGTCGTTCCTGTGGAACTCCGCCACCTGGGAGAACTCGGAGGCGCTGCTGGAGTACCTGCCCATCGTGCTGGCGGGCCCCGACGGGTGGGACGGCAGCGAGACGGTCCGGCGCGCGATCGAGATCCGCGACGGCCGAGTCCAGAATCTGCGGATCCTCTCCTTCCAGAGTCGTGCCGCGGCCTATCCCTACGCTGTCGTCTGATCCGCCCGCTGCGACTCGAGCGCCGTGACTCGCCTGCGGTCGGTTCACAGGGTCATTTACGATCGTCGCGGATCGGATATCCCGGCGAACGGCTGTGGTCCAGTGCCTTTCGCGACGACTGAAAGAGGTTGCCGTGGTGGATGATCGGGCGACGCGGCGCGGGAAGTCCGGCGGCGGGGCGGGGCGACGGTGGGTGCGAAGGGGCCTCGAGTTCGGCGTTGCGCTGGGGGCGGGGGCGGTGTTGGTCGTGGTCGGGGCGAATGTCCGGCTGTGGATGATGTCGTCCGGGCACAGGTTCGAGCCCGCCGCGGCGCCAACGGTTCCGGTGGTGATCGTGCCGGGGGCGAAAGTGGGGCCCGATGGTGCGCCGATGGCGTATTTGCGTGGGCGGCTCGATGTCGCGATCGAGCTGTTGCGGGCCGGGAAAGCCCGCGAGATCCTGGTGTCCGGCGATGCGGCGGGCACCTCGGGGGACGAGATTGCTTCGATGATGAGGTACCTCGCCGATCATGGTGTCGATCCAGCGCTCGTGCGCTCCGACGGGGCGGGGCTGTCGACGCGGGAGACGTGTGCACGAGCCGAACGGTTGTTCGAAATCGACCGCGCGATCATCGTCACTCAGTATCGACATGTGCCGCGGGCTGTCGCGTTGTGCCGTGCCGAGGGGATCGACGCCGATGGAGTGACCGCGTACTGCGAGTGCAGGCGGATGACGGTGGTGCGCAACAATATCCGCGAGTGGCTCGCCGCTCCCAAAGCGGTGGCGGGTTTGATTCTGCGTTGATCGGGTCGGGTGGGGGGTCCATTCGGCAGGCCGACCGGGTCTCGGTGCTCGGCTGAAATGCCTGGTCGGCGGCTCCCCAGCCTTGGGTATAGCCACTATTGCGACATTCGAGCCTGCGCGTGCGCTTGTGTTCGGCGCGGGCCAGGCAAATTATGCGCAGTGAAATCTGTTGGGTCCCACGCGATTTGCTGTGCGGTGTAAAGCGATCGATCAGTAAATGATCTTGATTGCCGGCGTCGACGCTTTATTGATTCGAAGGTCGAAGATTCGCGGCGTGCTGAGATTTCGGGCGTAGGCTTCGGCCGGAAATCGCAGGTAGGACTGTTTTTGCAGTCGCAACAAGAATGGAGGAAGGCCATGGCTACAGGGACCTTCACCTTCAACAACGACTACGGCTACTCCGAGCAGATCGAAAATCCGGAAGAATATCAGACATATAACATAGTTATTGGCAATGGTTTGGTCGACAACCAGACGAGCGCCACGGTCACGCTCTACTCCGAGCCTGATTGCCGGGGAAACTTCGACTATTTGCACTCGCGCAGCAGCAAGTATCTCAGTGAGGCTTGGCGCAGCTTCAGATTCACCAGCTGACGGGTCGGTCACCTTCGTGTCGGCCCGACGGGATCGCGCTCCCGCTGCCGTAAAAGTCCGGATCCTGCCGGGCGGGAGCCGATGCGCCCCGTGGCTGTGGCCTGCTCGAAGGTGGCAACCCGCCGGAAGATACTTCCCTGTGCTGGGAAAGTCGTCGTGGTCGGTGAGAGGAGACTCGAAGGGGTCGACAGTGCAGTACTGATCAATCGCCTCGGCGGCAGTGCGGTGCGAACAAGCTGTCGTCACATGCGCAGGAAAGTTGATGTCCCATGCTCGACTCACGTATTTTCTTCATACTGGTCGTATTGATGGTTCTGGTGGTGACGGTCGCCGTCAGCGCGATTCATCTACGGACTCTGCATCATCCGCCGGGAGTAGGCGGCGCCGGAATGCGAAGGCGCACTACGGCCGTGCATCGAATACCGGCAAAAAAGGTTGTGCGGCATGATATCTGGCCCGCAGCCTGGACCCACGAGGCTCCATCGCAACCGTTCACGATCGCGGAGGCGCATAACGAAATGCAGCGGCACCGCAATTGTGGCGTCGACATCTGCGATCGTAAGGCTGCCGCCCTCAGGGCATTGGTGGAGGGTGGGAAGGTCAAGCTGGATTCGTCGCGCCACAGGGCGTAGCGCACCACCTCCACGTCATTCGTTGCTCAGCCATACCTCCAACTGCTTCAGTCCGACGCGAATGCGGCTCTTGACGGTCGGTAGCGGGATCCCCAGCAGGTCGGCGACTTCGCGGTAGGTGCGGTCGCCGTAGTAGGCCAGGGCGATCGACTCGCGTTCGCGTGCATTCAGTCTCGCTAGATTGTCTCGGATCGATTGGTGGTCGAAGTGCTCGTCGACCTGTTCGGCGACGACATCGTGACCGCGCCTGGTCTCGGTATTGCCGTAGTTGTTCTCCCGGGCTGCGATCGCATGCTCGGCGCGCACCAGGTCGACGGCGCGCCGATGAGTGAGCATCATCAGCCAGGTCAGCGGGGCGGACCGAGTACGGTCGTAGCGATCGGCGGTGGTCCAGGCTTGTAGATAGACCTCCTGAGTGATGTCCTCCGCGATCGTGCGGCTGCGCACGATGTGTACCGCGAGTCCGAAAACCCGTTGGCTGGTTGCGTGATAAAACTCGGTGAAGGCGGCCCGATCACCTGCGGCGATCTCGGCGAGCAACTCGCCGAGCCGGTGGCGCGAATCGATCGGGAGGCCGCTTTCCGACGGTCGCGGTATCGCGCCTGTCCGAACAGCTGTGCTCGGTGTCATAACGACCATCGCTGCCTCCTCATTCCGGACGGCACGGTTATCGTCCGGTCGTGGCGCGTCGGCATCGGGGTTTGGCGCAGCCTGTGGTAATGCGCGCCGACGCCGGGCATTCGAGGCTGTCTGCAATCCGATCCGAAGTAGGGCGATAAAAGCACACGCCCGAATTCGGCGAATTGCCCGAGCGGTCACACTCTGCGTGTCACTGCTCGAATGGGTTCGTCTAACCGAGTATTCGTACTCTACTGCGTCCGCGCAAACGGTTGCGGGATTTTTGATCCAGACTGGGGGCAAACTGTGAGCATTTCCGACTCCGAGTATGAAACGGTTGCTATTGGCGGCTCTACCTTGCGAAATGCGAATGTAGTGCAGTGCCTGTTTTCTGTGGATATCTTCCTTGTGTAACGAGTGGGTATCGAAACGGTCGAGTATCGGTTGCGATTATCGTCGCGTCAGGTGATGGCGCGGAAACTCCTGTTGTGGAATGGGAGGAAACTCCCGTTCTGGAATGGGAATTCGCAGGAGTCTGCATCACGAAACCGGTTCGATGCGGTGGCCACGAGCTCGGGTCGTGGTCGGCGCAGGGGCGCGTCCACGTCGCTGCCGCGTCCTTCGGCGGCGACCACCACGAGGCGAACGGCCGCGAAGGCGCTGGCAGCACATGATGCCCCGCGGTGTCCGTTGGTGACGTGCACAACTGGTCGCCGCGGAAGCTGTCGGAATGCGGATGGCGTCACAGCTCGCTCGAGCGGTCTACTTGTCACCGGTCCGGTGATCGGATGGCTGGAGCGCGCACATCGAGGTGAGGGCTATATGTTCGGGGTTCCCCGTAGATTCAAGTGGGTCGCGGCGTCGTTGACGGCGCTGTGCCTTTCGGTGTCCACCGGGGTCGCCGCAGGCGATCCCTATCCGGCCTTTCCGCCGGATCAAAACCAATTGCCGCAGTTGCCAGCGGAACCTCCGCTCTACGACCTGCTCCCGATCCCGGTGCCCGACGAGGACCCGTGGTACGCGGATCCGGCGGATTTGGCGGCCTATGAGCCGGGTCAGATCATTCGTACCCGCACCGTGCAGACTCGGATCCTGGGAATCCCGTTCCCCGTCGACACCAAGCAGCTGCTCTATCGCAGCAACGATGTGCACAACAACCCCATCGCGACCGCTACGTCGGTGATCACTCCCGGCATTCCGTGGCTCGGTGGCCCCCGCCCGGTTGTTTCGTTCCAGGAAGCGATCGATTCGACCGACTCGTCGTGCAATCCGTCGTACACGCTGCAAACAGGCACCATGAAAGAAAGCCTGCTTGCGCAATATTGGCTGATGCAGGGCTTCGCACTGAACGTCCCGGATTTCGATGGCAAGTTCAACACCTTCAATACCTTCGACGAAGGCAAGATGGTGCTCGACAGTCTTCGTGCCATGAAAAATGATGCGACGCTGGGGCTTGCCGAATCCGGGATCGCGCTGTACGGCTACTCGGGCGGCGGCTCGGGTTCGATCCGGGCCGCCGAACTACGCAAAATCTACGCTCCCGATGTGCGACTGCTGGGTACCGCTATCGGCGGTACGCCGGGTGATCTGCAATTACAGGCGCGCTACGCGACCATGCAGCAACCTGGACTCACCGGGATCAGCAACTTCACTATGTGGCTCGGTTTCGCGGGCCTGTCGCGTGAATTCCCTGAGGTATTCGACGCGAAGAAGCTGCTCACCGAGGAGGGTCAGCGCATTCTCCAGGATGTGCAGAGCCGCTGTGTCTACACCATTGCGCTGACCGGAATGTACCGGCCGATCAGCGACTACTACCAGCCGGGCAAGACATTGGAATCCATTCCCGAGGTCATGCGGGTGCTGAAGGAGCAGAGTCTCGGTCAGCAGATTCCCGATAGTCCCCTCTTCTGGTGGCACGGGATGTGGGACGAGTTGATCCCGCCGTCGGTGGTGCTGCCGGTGGTCGACGAGTACTGGAATCGTGGCGCCGATCTGCGGTTCTACACGATGCCTTTGCCGGAGCACATCACCAGCGCGGTCGCGGGATGGCCGCCCGCGGTGGCGTGGACCAGCGCGGTCCTGCGTGGTCTGCCGCCGGGTCCGCGGTTCAAGGCGGACTTCCGGATTCCGGGCAGTCCCGGACTCCCTGGCAGCTAGTTCGGGCTCGTCATCCCGTTCTCCAGCAGGGCGAGGCAGTCGTCGAGTAATTGTCGGTGGCGCTGCATGAATCCCTCCGACAGGTCGTCGGCCGCCGCGGTCCACGCTGCGATCGCGACGCCGATGATGGCGCCGGCGAGGGTGGTGGTCGGCAGGTCGGCGGCGGGCCGGCCGAGGCGTTCGGCCAGCCCGCCTGCGAGCAGCGGGATCGCCGCGGCCATCTGTGCGGGGACACGAGCGCGGAGTTCAGGGACGGTGCGCAGGAGGTATTCGCGTTCCGCACTGACGGCCCTGTCGGCGGGTGCCGCCGAGTCGGTCAGTGCGCGCACTGCGTCGCGAAGCGCCCGAACGGGATTGATGCCTTCGAGGTTTTCCGGGAGTGCGTCGAGCACGGCCAGGTCGGCGATGTCGTGCAGCACCACGTCGGCCTTGGTCGGGAAGTATCGGAAGAAGGTCATGCGTGACACGCCCGCGGCGGCGGCGATCTGGTCGATGGTGGTCGCGGCGTAGCCCTGTTCGTGGAACAGTCGTAATGCTTCGCGTTGCAGCGTGGCCTGCGCCAGCGCCTTCTTTCGTTCGCGGTGCGACCCCGTTGCCGAGGTCGAACGATCTGGCGACGTCACGAGGTACCGAACCGGCTGTTCATTGTGCGCAGTTTATCGAGGTCGCCCGCCTCGCCCATTGTCATACCCCAAAGCTGGTGTGCGGCGTGGAACCCCAAGTCTTCGACGAGTGCGCGCTTCCATGGGCGGGTGGCGATCGCGTGCGTCAGCCGGCGCGAGCCGCGCGGTCGCGCCATCATCATTTCGGCGATCTGCCATGCCCTCGGCAGTAATCGATCCCGGGGGAGGATCTCGTTGACCAAGCCCAATTCCATTGCGGTGCGGCCACTTATCGGCTCACCCGTGTACATGTAGTAGGACGCGCGCTTGATGCCGATGGTGCGCTGCAAGGTCAGTGCCATGCCGTCGCCGGGGACGCCACCGGCGAGGAAGTGCGGGTCGAAGAAATCGGCGTCCTCGACACAGAGTGTGATATCGCAGGCTGTCGCGAATTCGCAATGGGTTCCCGGCCCGTTGACCGCGGCGATCGTCGGTATGTCGATGGCGAACAAGAGGTTCTGCAGCAGCAGCACCATATCGTCGTACATCTTCAGCTGACTGTCGATGGTCCAGTCGGGGAAGGGAGTGTGCCACAGCTGCGACGGATCGCCGGTATGCCACCAATCGCCGGTTCCGGTGATGATGACGACCTCGTTCTCCGGGTCGTTGCCGACCTCGGTCCACACCCGATGCCAGGCGTTGTGGCCATGCCAGCTGTGCTGGAACGGTCCGCCGTCGGTGTGCATCCGCAGCTCGATGATGCCGTTGCGGCGGGTCATCACGAAGAACTCGCGGTAACGCTCGGCGTACTCCTCGAAAGGCGTGTACGCCGCGCGGCCGTCGAACGGAGACAGGTTCTCGGTCACGGTGGATCCTCTCGGTGCTCGCGGCTGGGCGTCCTCCACCCGCCTACAAAATGATACTAGTAACAAATGATACGAGTATCATTATCGCATGAACGATCAGCTCCTGGATCTGGCGCGCGATGTAATGGGCTCGCCCTTGGTCTATCTCGTTGTTTTCGCCCTCGCCGCGCTGGACGGAGTCCTCCCGGTATTCCCCAGCGAAGTCGTGCTGCTCGTCTCGGGCGGTTTCGCGGCGACCGGTCGTCCGAACATCGGGTTACTCATCCTCGCCGCGTCGGCGGGCGCGGCGGTCGGCGACCAGGTGAGCTATCGGATCGGCAGGCACGCGGGGCGGCCGATGCTGCGCAAGATTCCCCTGGGAACCAAGCGGCACAGGGCGGTTGGCTGGATCGCGAGCGTGCTGGAACGGCGCGGACCGGTCTTCATCGTGATCGGCCGGTTCCTGCCCGGCATGCGGTCGATCATGACGCTCACCGCGGGCGCGGTCGGCGTCGCGCCACGAGTCTTCACCGCATTCGACATCATCGGAGCTGTGCTCTGGGGTATGTCGGGTGCGCTGCTCGGTTACTTCGGCGGCAACACCTTTCAGGATTCACCGCTCGCCGGTTTCTGCTTTGCGCTGGTCCTCGTGACGACGGTCGTAGCGCTCGGCGAAGCGGGACGCAGACTGCAAGCGTCGGGCGCCCGGACCGCGCACAGCGCGAAAGACACTCAGGGTCAGCGGCGATGACGGAGCCCGTGGGCGAGGCACACGCACCGAAGCCTTCGGGCGGCTACCTGCCGTGGTGGTCGCGCCGGTGGACTTCCTCTTCGTGTTCACTGATCTCGCGCTCGAGTCGTTCATGAAGGACGCCCTCGGCGCGTGATCTGCGCAGCGCCGCGAGGTCGCGCATGAGCTCCAGGTAGTCCTTCTCACTCGTTCGGCGCATCACACACCCGGATGTGGCTCGCGGCGCACGGCAACCGAAAGCGGTGCAGCGTCATGTTCAGACGCTCCTGCCTCGGCCGTGGGGCGGGCCGACTGTTGCGCGGAGACGTCGCGGTATCTGTCCGTGAACGAAGTGCCTCCGGCTTCCTCAACGGTAACACTGCCGCCGCGACCTGCCGATCCGGGGCGAATGGCCGGGCGCGGGGCTGTCGAGGGGCTGCAATCCGCGGCGGCGCGGTGTCCGAAAACTGCGTGATTTCCGGTCGGCGGTGCTCTACGTTCGGGGAATGAAGCAAGGCGTTCGGTCCGACGATCGGAAGGCGGTCGTCGCGGCCGCCGTCACGGTGGTGTTGTGGGCCTCGGCGTTCGTATTCATTCGTGCTGCGGGAGAAGACTTCTCGCCGGGCGCGCTGGCGCTGGGCCGACTGCTGACCGGAGCCATCGCCTTGGTGGCGATCCTGATCGTCACGGGGGAGGGTTTGCCTGTCCGAGCTGCGTGGCGGGGCATTCTGATCTCCGGCGTGCTCTGGTTCGGGGTGTATATGGTCGCCCTGAACTGGGGTGAGCAGTATGTCGATGCGGGCACCGCGGCGATGGTGATCAACATCGGGCCGGTGCTGATTGCGGTGCTGAGCGGCGTGGTGCTCGGCGAGGGGTTCCCCGCGCGGCTGATGGCGGGGATCGCGGTGGCGTTCGCCGGCGCGATCGTGGTCGGGCTGTCGAACTCCGGTGGCGGCCGCAGCGCGGTGCTCGGGGTGATCCTGTGCCTGACGGCGGCGGCGACCTGGGCGATATCGGTGGTCGCGCAGAAACCCGCGCTCGCCCATGCGTCGGCGCTGCAGGTGACCACCGGCGGATGCGTGATCGGCGCGGTCGCCTGTCTACCGTTCACGGGTCAGCTGGTCCGCGAGGCCGCGGATGCTCCGATGTCCTCGACATTGAGCCTGGTGTATCTGGGTGTGTTCCCAACGGCTTTGGCGTTCACCACATGGGCCTACGCCCTCGCCCGCACGACGGCGGGCAAGATGGGCGTGACGACCTACGCGGTCCCGGCGCTGGTTGTACTGATGGCGTGGATCGCGCTCGACGAAGTCCCGGCCCCACTCGCCGTCGTCGGCGGTCTGTTGTGCCTGTCCGGTGTGGCGATCACTCGATCCCGCCCTCGACGCCCGAAGGATGCCGCGCCGGAACAGGTATCGACTCCGGCGTAATCGCGCCGTGGATACCGAGCTCAGCCGCCGGCCGCTGTGCACGGGGTCCATCTAGTCCCAGTAGTTGAAGAGCGCTTCGCCGCGAGTCGCAGGCTTCCAGTACTCGGGTTCGGGAGCGGAACCACTCGTTCGGGCGCGGGCTATTCGCGGACTGCGCCCGGGGTCTCCTGTTACGCTGCGCTCAATAAATGGAACGTGTTCCAGAAAGCGGTGACGGCATGACACAGGTGAAGCTCGTTTTCGCGCTGTGGGGTGCCGGGGACCTGCTGGCTGCCGAACTGGCCGAGCGTCTCGGGGCCGCGGGGGTCGAGGCGGCTCAGGTGAACATTTCCGACGGCGCGGTCGCGCAGGCCATGGTGCGGCTCACGGCGTTCGATGCGCCGGTGCAGGCGGTGGTCAGCGCCTGGATGCGTGAGGAGCAGCGCGTCGAGGCCGTGGCCGAAGTACTCGCATCGGTCGCGGATCGGGTCGTCGGGTGGCTGGTCGAGGCGGTGTCGCCGATCGAGCTGCCTGCCGTTCCGATCGGGGAGCGGGCGGCGGGTCTGTCGAACATCGCTTTCCTGCGGCGGCCGGCCGATCAGCCCTACGACGAGTGGTTGGACTACTGGCGTAACCAGCACACCGAGATCGCGATCGCGACCCAAGCGACATTCGGGTATGTGCAGAACCGGGTGATCGGCGCTGCGACGGACGGAGCACCCGAGGTCGCCGCGGTGATCGAGGAGTTGTTCCCGATCGAGGCCCTCACCGACCCGCACGCGTTCTACGGCAGCGGTGGTGACAACGCGGAGCTGGCCCGCAGATTCGATCGATTGATGACCAGCGTCGCCAAGTTCGGCGCGGACAAGAACATCGATGTAGTGCCGACGAGTCGCTACCGCATTCTCTGAGTCGACGAGCCGCGGGGGCGTTACCGGCGGACACCCAAGGTGTCGAGCCGAGGCCTGGCCGCCTGCGAAACATAGCGGCGCTCGAGGTCGTCGACCTCCGCGCTCATCGGCCGATTATCCCAAGGCATGGCGGCGAAGGGTCGACATCTGTCGATCGGAACCCCTGATTTACCCGAGGTGTGCTCGACGCGGCTCTGCCGATATCGCTGACTTCGCATCGGCGCGCGGAATCGGTGTCTGTCTCCCCACCCAGGGGTGGGTTTGGGCTCACCCCCGGGGTTAGCTGGGCGATACCTGTGGTCTCTATCTCCAGGCGCGTGGAGAGCGGATAGTAATAGTCATCCCCTATGACGACCTCCACTACGAAGGAACTACGGAATGCAGCCAAGTTACGTTCACCACGTCAGGCAGCAAGTTGTGAAATACGGGGAGACCCGGTCGTACACCTATCTTCGTGAGGCCGGACGCGAACTCACCGAGGAGATCGTCACCTATCGCGAACTCGATCGCGACGCCAGGGCTGTGGCCGCCTGGCTGGCCGACCGTCCAGAAGCGGCGGAGCCTGTCGTGCTGCTCTATCTCGACGGAATGGAGTTTCTGCGAGCCTTCCTCGGCTGCCTGTACGCCGGCGTTGTGGCCGTGCCCGCGCCCGTACCGCACGACGAGCGCAGTACCCAACGAGTGGCGGCCGTGATCGCGGATTCCGGTGCGCGCATGGTCATGACGACCACCAACTTCCAGTCGATGGTCGCGGCGGCGACGACCGCGATCGTCGTGGCAACCAACGAACCGCTCGGCGATGCCGACGCATGGCGGATGCCCGATATCGACTCGGGAACCATCGCGTTCCTGCAGTACACATCGGGTTCGACGGGCACCCCGAAGGGCGTCGTCGTCACCCACGGCAACCTCATGCACAACGAGGCCGCGATCACCGCGAACGGGGGGCTCAATGATGCCGCGACCGGCGTCAGCTGGATCCCGCAGTTCCATGACATGGGACTGATCGGCATGCTGCTCGGCACGATGTATGCCGGAGCGAACCTGGTGTTCATGTCGCCGACGACCTTCCTCAAGCGCCCGGCGCGCTGGCTGCGGGCCATCGACAAGTACCGCGCATCCTTTACCGCCGCGCCGAACTTTGCCTACGAACTCATCGCCCGAAGAGTTACCGACGAGCAGTTGGCCGATCTCGATCTGTCCACGCTCGAGGTCGCCCTGTGCGGCGCCGAGCCGGTCCGCGAACGAACCATGGCGGCGGTGCTCGAGCGGTTCGGGCCCGTGGGCTGGCGGCCGACGGCATTCCTGCCTGCCTATGGCCTGGCCGAGGTGACGTTGCTCGCCAGCGCCAGACAGGAGGTCAACGCGGCACCCGTCGTCATGGACCACGGAAATGACGGCAGGCTGGTCGGCTGTGGGAGCGCGGCTCGCGGTCTCGACATCCGCATCGTCGACCCGAATACCCATCAGCAGGTGCCGGACGGCAGCGTCGGCGAGATCTGGATTCGCGGAGACAGCGTCGCCGCCGGTTACTGGAACCGGCCGGAGGAGACCCGCGAGACCTTCGATGCCCACATCGGCAGCGAGGGGCCGTTCCTGCGCACCGGTGATCTCGGTCTACTGCGTGACGCCGAGTTGTTCGTCGCGGGCCGCCTCAAGGATCTGCTGATCGTCAACGGCCGCAACCTGTATCCCCAGGACATCGAGGAACTGGTCAGCCAGCTACACCCGGCCCTCACCGCAGGGGTCGCCGTATCCGTCGATGCGGGCGGGCGGGAACGACTGGTCGTGATGCAGGGCGTCAAGAAGGGACTGCTGGGCGATACCACGCTCGCCGAGCTGACCGCGGCGATCAAAATCGCGGTCGCTCGCGGGTTCGACGTGCCTGCGCCGAATGTCGTTCTCGTAGAAACCCGATCGGTACACCACACCACCAGCGGCAAGGTCCAGCGCAGCTCGATGCGCGCCGCGTTTCTGGAGGACCGCATCGGAGGCGTCCTGCACGAAGATCTCGAACCGGCACTGAGCCGAGCACTGACCGTCTGATCGACCTGCCCCGCCGAGGAGCCGAAATATGTTCAGCACAAACGTCACCCACCCGTCGACGATCCAGGGCTGGCTCGTGGAGCGCATCGCCGACTACACCGAACGCGCACCGCACCAGGTGGATCCGAAGGTTCCGCTCGCTGAGCTCGGGATGGACTCCGTATCGGCCGTGACCCTGTGCGGCGAGATCGAGGACCGGTGGTCATTGGACGTCGACCCGACCCTGGTCTTCGATTACCCCACCATCGCCGAAATCGCCGGGTATATCGCCGCCGAGTTCAGCGTCGCCGCATGAACGATATCGCCGTCGTCGGTCTCGACTGCCGGTTCCCGCAAGCAGCCGATCCAGCGGCATTGTGGCAGTTGCTGATCGAGGGGCGTGAGGTGATTTCGGAGGTTCCGGCAAGTCGCTGGGACGCCGAGGACTTCCACGATCCGGCCGGAGCGCCCGGCACGATCAACACCCGCAGCGGCGGATTCATCGACGACGCGGACGCGTTCGACCACGATTTCTTCGGCATCACACCGCGTGAGGCCGAGGCGATGGATCCGCAGCAGCGATTGTTGCTGCAAGCCACCTGGCGTGCCTTCGAGGATGCCACACTCGATCCGCGCGCCCAGTCCGGTTCGCGGACCGGAGTTTTCGTGGGCGTCATGGCCAATGAATGGGCCAACCTGCAGATGAGCGACTACACCGCGATCACGCCGCAGCACGGGTCGGGCAACGGATACTTCATGACCGCCAACCGGCTGTCCTACCAGTTCGATCTGAAGGGCCCGAGCATCGCGGTCGACACGGCCTGCTCGTCCTCCCTGGTCGCGGTCCATCTCGCCTGTGCCGCTCTGGCTTCCGGCGAATGCGACCAGGCGGTCGCGGGTGGGGTGAATCTCGTGTTGACCCCGGCCGTCGGAGTGTTCTATACCCAAGCCGGTCTCTCCGCTCCGGATGCCCGGTGTAAACCGTTCAGCGGCAATGCCGACGGGATCGTGCGCGGCGAGGGGGTCGCGGTGCTGGTGCTGCGTCGCCTCTCCGACGCGCAGGTCGCGGGCCTGCCGATCTATGCCGTGATCAAAGGCAGCGCGGTCAACTCCGACGGGCGAAGCAACGGCATCACCGCCCCGAACCGGTGGGCGCAGCAGCAGGTGATCGGCGAGGCGTATCAGCGGGCCGGAGTCCGGCCCGAGGACGTGGACTTCCTCGAGGCGCACGGCACCGGAACGGTGCTCGGCGACATGATCGAGGTCAAAGCGCTCGGCAAGCTGCATGCGAACGGCCGCGCGCGGCCCTGCGGAATCGGTTCCATCAAAGGCAATCTCGGCCACACCGAGGGTGCTGCCGGGGTCGCGGGCATCATCAAAGTCGCGCTCAGCCTGCACCATGGTGTCGTTCCGCCGTCGCGGTTCGCCGACCAGGAGAACCCGCGGCTGCGGATGGCGGAGCACGGTCTGCGCCTGCTCGCCGAACCGATGTCGCTGGATGGGTCTGCGCACGGCGGCGTCAGTAGTTTCGGCATCGGCGGCACGAACGCGCACATGGTGCTGGCGAGTGCGCCCACGACCGAGGCGCGGTCAGGGGCCGGCGTGCCCGGCCGGACAGCAGTGGCTTCGGGAAGCGCGGTGCTCACGCTGTCCTCGGACAACGAGGAGGGGCTGCGGCGCAACGCACTTCGGCTGGCCGAAACGTTGGGGTCGGTGCCGGAGGATCGTTTCGCGCAGCTCTGCTGGACGAGCAATCAGGTCAAGTCGTCCGGTCGTAGCCGGCTCGCGATCGTGGCGAACGACCGCGACGAGGCGATCTCGCGCCTGCGGTCAGGTGCGGAATCCGGTGTCGCGCAACCGATCGCGGCTGGATGGATGTTCACCGGTCAAGGATCGCAATTCGCCGGAATGGCGGGGGTGCTGCATGCGGCGAGCCCCTCGTTCCGGCGTGCCCTGGCACTCGTCGATGACGCCATGACCGCTCACCTCGGCCGCTCGGTGCGGGATCTGATGCTCGACGAACGCGCCGACATCGACCGCACCGAACTCGCTCAGCCCGCGATCTTCGCGATGGAATACGCACTGGCCAAGTCGCTCGCCGCTGCGGGCGTCCGCCCCGCGTGGGTGATCGGTCACAGCATCGGCGAATTCGCGGCCGCGGCGGTGGCGGGGGTGTTCGACCTCGAGGACGCGTGCCGTCTTGTCGTCGCGCGTGGCCGACTGATGCAGCAGTTGCCGCCGGGCGGCATGATGCTCGCCGTGCGAACAGCCGCGGCACAGCTTGCGGATGTGCTCGCCGACGAACCGATGGTCGCGCTCGCCGCTGTCAACGGACGAGAGGACGTAGTGATTTCCGGTGCGGCGGAGGCGATCACGCGTATCAGGGCAGCGCTGGACGCGCGTGCGGTGACCACGAAGACGCTCGCGGTGTCCCACGCGTTCCACAGCCCGCTGATGGATCCGATGCTGGCCGAATTCGAAGCCATCGCGCGCGCCTGCATCTTCCGTGCGCCAGCGCTCCCGGTCTACTCGACCGTGCGCGGCCGCCTGCTCGACGCGGACGAAGCGATGGATGCCGCGTACTGGACCGAACACGTCCGTGCCACTGTACTTTTCGGTGCGGCCGTCGAGGCCGCACTGGGCGCCGAGCCAACACATGTCGTCGAAATCGGTCCGCGTCGTGTCCTGGTCCCGCTCGTCGGCCGAATCCGGCCCGACTCGAGCGCGCGCTGCCTGGCGCCGAGTCCGGGTCCCGGCGCGACCGGTAGCGAACTCGCCGAGGTGATCGCCGCGCTGTATCGCGATGGTGCTGACCCCACCTGGGACGAACTCTACGAACCGGCACAGCGCGTCCGCCTCCGCCTGCCGGTGTACGAGTTCTCGACCGAGCATCGGTTCTGGGTCGAGCCGCCCGCCTTCAGCAGGACCACACCGGACCCGACCGGATCATCGCCCGCCCAGCACACTGAACTGCACACTCTCCCTATAGCTTTCGCGCATCGCGAGGACACTACGATGGACCAACTGATCGCACTCTTCCGTGAGCAGAACGCCGTACTGGCCAGCATGGTTGCCGCGCCCACCGCGGCTCGCGTGCCGCGGGCTGTTGCCGAACGGCCCACCGCCGCGCCCACCGCCCTCACCACGGATGCCGTCGCCGGTATCGTGCGCGCAGAACTGGCCAGGGTCAGCGGATTCCCTGCCGACCGGCTCCGGGAAACCCAAACCCTCAGTGACGGACTCGGATTCGACTCGCTCATGCTGGCCGACCTGTTCGCCGGGCTCGTCCGCAAACTTCCTGGACTCACCATCGACCCGACCTGGTTCACGGCGGCGACGACCATGGGTGACGTCATTACCTACGTCACGGGTCAGTTCGCCGGTCGGTCTTCCCCTGATGGCGCAGCGCCTGCCGTCCATGCCGCCGTACCCGCGCCGACTGTCGCCGCCGCGGACGGTCCCGGTGTCGCGCCCGAATCCCGGCCCACCGCCGTTGCGCCGGAGTACCAGATCTCCGAGTTCGCGGAGGTGAAGGCTATCGCCGATCGGCTTTCCGGCGGCGAGGCGCTCGGCCTGTCCAACCCGTACTTCCTGATCAACGATGGGGTCACCAGGGACACCTCCATCATCGGCGGCGCGCAGGTGGTCAACTTCTCCAGCTACAACTATCTGGGCATGTCCGGCCATCCGGCGGTCGTCGAGGCTGTTCAGGACGCCGTCGCCCGCTACGGTAGCTCGGTCTCGGCCAGCCGCGTGCTCTCCGGCGAGAAGCCGGTGCACCTCGAGCTGGAGGCCGAACTCGCCGCGCTGCTCGGCACCGAGGATGCGATCGCACTCGTCGGCGGTCACTCCACGAACGTCACGATCATCGGACATATCGTCGGGCCGGAAGATCTCGTGATCCACGACAGCCTCGCGCACGACAGCATCCTGCAGGGCTGCAGACTCTCGGGCGCGACGCGACGGCCGTTTCCGCACAACGACCACGCCGCACTCGACGCTTTGCTGAACGACATCCGCCACCAGTACCGGCGTGTCCTCATCCTCATCGAGGGCGTCTACAGCCAGGACGGTGACATCCCCGATCTGCCCGCGATTATCGAGATCAAGAAGAAGCACAAGGCACTGTTGATGATCGACGAGGCGCACAGCATCGGCGTGCTCGGCGCGCACGGCGGCGGGATCGGCGAATACTTCGATGTCGATCGGCGCGACGTCGAATTGTGGTCCGGCACCATGTCGAAGGCGCTCGCCGGGTGCGGTGGCTATGTGGCGGGCAGCGCGGAGCTGATCCGCTTCCTGAAGTACACGACGCCCGGATTCGTCTACAGCGTCGGCATGACACCGATGAACGCGGCCGCCTCGCTGGCGGCGATGCGACAACTGCGGGCCGACCGCGAGCCACTCGAACGGCTGCGGCACAACTCGCGGCTTTTCCTGCGCCTGGCCCGCGACGCCGGCATCAACACCGGTGACAGCAACGACACCCCGGTTATTCCGTGCATCGTCGGTGACTCGCTGAAGACGCTGAAACTGTCCAATGCTTTGCTGACCCGGGGCATCAACGTCAACCCGATCATCTATCCCGCCGTGCCGGAAGACCTTGCGCGGCTGAGGTTCTTCGTCACGGCCTGCCATACCGAGGACCAGATTCGCGACACCGTCAAGATCCTCACCGAGGAACTCGGTTTGCTCGCGCAGCAGTGAACGACACTCACTTCCGCGCCCCGCGCACACTTCTCAGCGAAGGTGAGGACCGTGCCGACGGACGTGAAAAGATCTGTGCGAGTAAGCTATCCGCGCAACGGCGCCGGGTGGGAATTGTCGGATCGAGGGAAGCGGGAATCTGTTGTTGGACGGGGGACTCTTCGTAGTCGTTCTCGTTGTGTTGCTGGTCGCTGTGTTGCTGGTCGTGGTGGCCGCGGCGATGAACTGGGATCCGAAAAGTCGCGGGGAACAGGATGATTGGGACGACGAGCCTGATGAACGCCGCCGTCCGCGCGGGCGAGTCGCGCAGCGTCAGGGTGGCCATTGGCCGGAGCGGGACGATCGATACTGACCATATGACGCAGCGGTAACACCGAACCGGTCGGGTAGCCCGGCTCGGTGGCCCCGCGGTTAGTCGACCCGGTCGCAGACCTCCGGGAATCTGGCTCGGAGTTGGTCCAAGCACCGGCGAACCTCGTCCAACTCTCTACCGAACAGCTGCGCTTCGGCGGTCGATCGGAGAACTCCGCGTCGGGTCGTCAACGTTTCGATCGTGCTGGTCAGGGTTGCGGCCTCATAGGTGAGCAGGTCATAGAACACGCGCGCCTGTTCTATGTCGGACTCGTCGAGCATCTGCTACCCGTATCAATTAGCCTGCACCGCAGGCTGTTCGGTAGTTCGACTGCTGTACACCTGATCGTTTCCCATGGTTCATGATTGCCTCGGGCACGGTCGTAGTCAATGGCGTGTCATGCGATGCCGGTGCTCGTCGAAGGGCGGTCGACGCCACTGTCCGAAACCGAGTTCTCGACGCTGGGTAGTAGCCCGCGCCCGTCTACTGTCATCCGATGACCACCAAGACCACGTCCGCGCCGGGGCGATTTCGGCTGTTCGGCAGTGCCATCCGCCTGGTGACCGATCCGCTGCGAGCGCTGGCCGAACTGCCCGCCTACGGCGACATCGTGCCGATCGGGATGGGGCGGTGGCAGGCGTTCGTGGTCTGCGACCCCGAGTTGACCAAGCAGGTCCTCGTCGACGACCGGATCTATGACAAAGGCGGCGTGCTCGCCGAGCGAGCCAGGGAGATCGCGGGCAATGGCCTGGTCACGTGCAGTCATGCCGACCATCGCCGTCAGCGGCGGCTGGTGCAGCCCGCCTTCGGGCGGGACCTGCTGCCCGGCTACGCGGAGGTCATGGCCGAGCAGGTCACGGCAGTGACCGAGACCTGGCAAGACGGCGGGATCGTCGATGCGCTCGCGGCCATGTACGCGATCACCACGCGGATCAGCTGCGCGACGATGTTCGCCACCGAAATACCGGCCGACCGGCTCGCCCAGGTAACCAGCGATCTCGACACCTTCATGTCGGGGGTGTACCGGCGTGTTCTCCTCCCGCCACTGCTGGACCGGATTCCCACGCCGGGCAAACGCCGCTACGACCAGGCCGTGACGCGCCTGCGCGGCCTCGGCGAGGAGATCGTCGCCGAGGATCGGGTCGCCGACCGCGGTGCCATCCTGTCGGTCCTCATGGCAGCGCGCGACGAGCACGGTGGCGGGCTGTCGGAGGCGGAGCTGGCCGACCAGGTGGTGACGTTCTTCGCGGCCTCGGTCGACACCACGGCGGTGGCGTTGGCCTGGGCGTTGCACCTGTTGACGGAGCATCCGGACGTCGCGGATCGCGTGTACCGGGAGGCCGATGCGGCGCTGTCCGGCCGCACCGCCACCCTGGCCGATCTGCCGGCACTCGAGCTCACCGGCCGGGTCGTCATGGAGACTCTGCGGCTTTATCCGCCGCTGTGGTTTCTCACCCGTGTCACCACGGCCGCCACCGAGCTGGGCGGACACCGGATTCCGGCGGGCGCGACGGTCGTCTGCAGCCCCTACCTCATCCATCACCGCGGCGACCTGCATTCCGAGCCGGGGCGTTTCGACCCCGACCGGCACGACGAGCGGCTGGCCCGCGGCGCGCTCGTTCCGTTCGGCGTCGGTGCCCGCAAGTGCATCGGTGAGAGCTTCGCTATGGCCGAAACAACTCTTGCCTTGGCCACTCTCGCCGCGCGCTGGCGCTTCGAAGCGGTCTCCGACACGCGCACCGTGGCCGCACCCAGGTTTGTGCTCGCTCCGCGAACTCTGCGATTGCGCACCGTGGCGCGCTGACCGGGCCGCCTTGCTGATCGGGCGAAGCGGACAAAACCCTCCCCGCAATTGGGAAACCGTCCAGTTTGCATCGTCCATAAACTCCTCCATGGTGCACGGCCTCCACAGATGGACTGGGGCCGGAACCGGACCGCGCCGGAGCTCTGGAGGCGGTCCGGACGATTGGAGGCCAGAGATGACAGCTGTCGACAATGACACGCGGGTGGGCGACTTCGTGCGCGGCGACTCGGAACTGTTGGAAACCGATCTCCGGGTATTTCTCGCCGAACTGACGGTCTCGGCATCGAAGGTGGCAGGCGCTGCCTACGGGCCACGAGAACTGGACACCGCACTGCGGCAGGCATTCCACGACCCGGTCACCGACGCACTGGGATCGAAAGTGGGGCAGGAGGCCCTGCGCCCGGCAGGCGGCCCCGGCTTCCGGCCGTCGATCGTGTACTGGGTCTTCCGCAACTACCGGGGTTTCGCGGGAACCGGGGAGGCGGCCGCCGATCTGGCGGTCATCCGCCGGGTAGCGGTAGCGGTTCGAATTCTCTTGAAGGCCGCGGTCGTGCTCGACGATATCGAGGACGGCAGTGCGGTGCGCTACGGCGAGCCGGCGTTGCATGCCACCCACGGGGTGCCGCTCGCCCTCAACACCGGGGCCTGGATGGTGCTCGCGGCGCTGCGTCACGCGCAAACCCCTGCCGTCGTCGGCTACCTCGTGCAGGCCGTCGAGAACGGCTTCATCGGCCAGTCGATAGACATGTCCACCCGGCTGGCCGAGGTCCGGCGCGAGATCGTCGCGGCACAGGTGAGCGATCGGGTGAAGTTCTGGGAGTCGGTCGCGACGTTGAAGACCTCGACCCTGTTCCGGATGCCGCTCAATGCGGCCGCGACCGCGCTGCGGGTGCCGGAGGAGGAACTGACCGTGCTCGACGACGCCATGCGGCAGTTGGGCACGGCGAGCCAGATCTTCAACGACCTCACCGATTTCGTGCCCGAGTTCGGCGGCGCCAACACACACGAGGACTTCGATGGGCTGACCAACCGGGTGTGCCTCGAACTGCTCGGCGCCGACCCCGCGCTCTCCGAGCTCGGCGCCGACATGGTCGGCGAGCGGTTGAAGACGTTCACCCTCGGCCATCCCGGGCTCGGGCAGACGCTGGTCGAGCTGGCCGCACAGGCGGTCGACCTCAAGGAGCAGGCCAAGAGCCGAATTCATCAACTGTGCCGATCTACTGACAGCGCAACGTATTTCGACATGACGATCGATCGTAAGGGTCACGTGATGGAGCTGTTGCTCGAGGCGGTTCGCGCCCAGTACTCGAACAAGTAGAGCGCGGCGGCAACAATGATCATGCAACGGCTACGCGCCGAAACCCGGGCCTGGCACGACGCACTGGAGGCGACGCCCTTCAACCTCGAACTCCTGAGCAGGACACTGCCGCTGGGCCCCTATGTCGGCCAGCTACGGGCCTACCGAATCATCCTCGGCGCCCTGGAGACCGGGCTGGCCGGCTGCGGCGACCCGGCAGTAACCGCGGTGTGGCGCTCCGATCTCGCCAAGGTGCCGCTGCTGGAACAGGATTTGGAGTTCTTCGATGCCGTGCCCGACGACGTCACCGCCGTCACGGTGGCAGCGCGGTTCGCGGCGCTGATCTCCGACCGGATCACCGCCGCTCCCGCCGCGGCGCTCGGGTTCCTCTACGTGATGGAAGGGTCCACGATGGGCGGATTGGAGCTGACCGCCCATGTCCGGGCGACGTTCGGATTAGCGGACGGTCGCGGCCTCGCCTACTACAACAGCGGCGACCGGCAACGCTGGTCCGCTTTCGCCGCACGGATGAACGACGCCGTCATCGATGAACCCGTGCAGCAGGCGGTGCTGGGTGCGGCGGACCAGGGCTACCGGGCGATAGCTGACACGCTGGCCGCGCTGTCGCGGCCGGATCGCGAAGAATCGACGCCCGGTGAGTAGCGTCGGTCGATATGGGAGCGCCTCGATCCGCTTTATCCACGGTGGGCACACGGAAGCTCGCCGCGGAATGCATCGCCGACATTCCGGTGCTCACCCGTCGCTTGCTGGCGGCGATCTTCACCGACAACCCGGAATGGACCGACTACACCTCGGTGCCGCGCGCGGATCTGCGTGACGGTTGCCGCCGCTACCTGACGCGCATCCTGGAACTGCTCAGCGGGGCCGCGACCGATCCCGAGCGCGACGACGTCGCCGCCTCGATCGGCAGGCATCGCGCCGAACAAGGTGTGCCGCTGGAAGCGATGCTGCGCACCTTCCGGCTCGGCGGACGGATCGTGTGGGAAGCGTTGCTGGACAACGCCGAAAGCGTCGGCTCGCAGCCGCACGAGATCCGCGAAGCAGGCACCGCCATGTGGACGGTGATCGACGGGTTGTCCTCGGCGTTGTCCACGTCGTATCGGAACACCGAGCTCGAGCAGGTGCGCAGGGACGAGCGACGCAGGCATGCGCTGATCGAGGATTTGCTGGCCGGGCGCGCCCAGGACGCCACGTTCGCCGCGCGGGCTGCCCGTGAGCTCGAGCTGCCGGTGCACGGCGCTTACCTGGTGGTGGCAGCGGATGTGCGGGCAGACGGCAGGCCCGCGCTGGCCGGGCCCGAGACCGTCCTGGCGGCACTGGGCATCCGGTCGGTGTGGCATACCCGCGTCGACAGCATGATCGGGCTGGTGTCGCTGGAACAGCGGGACATCGCCGCCGTGCTCGACCTGTTGCGTCCCCTGGTCCGCGGCCGGGCCGCGTCGTCCCCTGCGGTGCCCGGGCTCGCCCAGGTGGACAGCGGCCACACGCTGGCTCGGATCGCCATGGACACGCTGCCCAAGGGCGCGGTCGAGTTGGTGTCACTCGAGGAGCGCTATCCCGAGGCCCTGCTGGTGAACTCCCCGGATCTGACCGGACTGCTGGTCTCCCGCACGCTCGGCCCGGTGCTGGAGTTGGCGCCACGAGAACGCGACGTGCTGCTGCAGACCCTCGCGGCCTGGCTGGCCGAAAACTGTTCGGCGGCCAATGCATCGATCCGCCTGCACTGCCACCGCAACACCGTGCTCAACCGCCTGCAGCGCGTCTCCGGACTGATCGGCCGCCCGGTGGACGGGCAGCGCGCCTATCTCGAGCTTTCGCTCGCACTGTCGGCGCTCGAGCTGACCGGCCGCACCGACTGACTCGGCCTACACGCCGATCCGGGAGCAGGCGGATTGGGCGCAGCGCCCATTTTCGCGGCCCGATTGCTGGGCTTCGAAGGCATTGTATGTGCATTCCGGTCCGGCAAGACTCGATTGAAACGACCTATGCCACAACCTCGGTGTAGTCGAATCGTTCGAGATTGAGGAGCACCACGAGTGCCGGAGTTCGACCTGCTGGTGATCGGAGGCGGGCCTGGCGGCTATGTCGCCGCCATCCGTGCGGCCCAGCGTGGCCTGTCGGTGGGCCTGGTGGAGAAGGAACGACCAGGGGGAGTGTGCCTGAACTGGGGCTGCATTCCGACGAAGGCGATGCTGCGATCGGCCGAGGTGTTCCAAACAGTCAAGGACGCAGCGGATTACGGCGTGTACGCCGACAACGTGCGGTTCGACTTTCCAGCTGTGCGGCAGCGCAAGGACGGCATCGTCAAGGAACTCACCGACGGCGTCGCCGGTCTGCTCGCGGCCAACGGGGTCACCGTCATCGAGGGGCATGCTCGTTTCACCGGACCGACCACCGTCGACGTGCACGAGGTCGGTCCGTCCCCGATCGGTCCCGACGGCCCGCGCTACGCGGCCGCGCCCAGCGCGGCGATCCGACAGCTCACCGCACGCGACATCATCGTCGCGACCGGATCTGTGCCCGCCCGCCTGCCCGTGCCCGGAGCCGACCTGCCCGGGGTGATCACCTCCGATGGCGCGTTCGGACTGACGACCGTTCCGGACCGGCTGGTGATCGTCGGCGGCAGCGCCGTCGGCGCCGAATGGGCAAGCTTGTTCGCCACTTTCGGCAGCGACGTCACCATCGTGGAAATGCAGGACCGCCTGGTTCCCGCCGAAGACAGCGACATCGGCGCTGCCCTCGGCCGGTCCTTCACCAAGCACGGCATCTCGGTGCTGACCGGGACAACGGTCGCCTCGATCGCACAGGGCGAGGCGCTGCGGGTCACGGTGACAGGCAAGCACGCGCGTGAACTCGACGCCGATGTGGTGCTCGTCGGCGTCGGCCGTCGCCCCAACACCGCCGATCTCGGACTCGAACGCGCCGGAATCGAGACCGACGAACGGGGATTCATTCCGGTGGACGATCGGTTGCGCACCGGCGTCGAGCACGTCTACGCGATCGGCGACGTCACCGGCCGGGCGTTGCTCGCGCACGTCGCCTCGCACCAGGGCCTCACCGCGGCCGATGTCATTGCCGGACACGACAGTCACATCGACTACACCGCCATCCCCGCGGCGACGTTCACCCACCCCGAGATCGCCAGTGTCGGCCTGACCGAAGCCGCGGCGCGCGCGGCCGGGCACGAGATCGTCACCGCGCGGTTCCCGTTCGCGGCGCTGGGGCGCGCCAAGACCTTCGGCGACACCGAAGGCTTCGTCAAAATTATTGCCGGGAAGCAGTATCAGGAAGTTCTCGGCGTCCACATCATCGGACCGTCGGCCAGCGACCTGATCACCGAGGGTGCTCTCGCGATCAGTCTCGAGGCGACGCTCGACGAACTCGCCGACACCATCCATGCCCACCCCACCCTCGGCGAGATCGGGATGGAGGCCGCGCTGACCGCGCTCGGCCTGCCCGTGCACATCGCGCCGCGGCAGCGCTGAGGAGGAACACCGTGACCGAAACAATCGACCGCGCTCCCCATGCCTTCGCCGTCGAGGAGCCCGGCACCCTGCGCGGCTACCTGCGCGACATGATGTTCATCCGGCGCTTCGAAGAACGTGCCGCCCAGGGCTACTCCCAGGCCAAGATCGGCGGCTACTGCCATCTCAATCTCGGTGAGGAAGCCACCGTCGTCGGCCTCGGCGCGGCGATGCGGCCCACCGACTACCTGTTCACCAACTATCGCGAACACGGCTACGCCCTCGCGAAAGGCATCGAGCCCGGCCGGGTGATGGCCGAACTGTACGGTCGCACCACCGGCACCTCCAAGGGCTGGGGCGGTTCGATGCACATGTTCGACACCGCTACCCGTCTGCTCGGCGGCTACGGCATCGTCGGTGGTCAGCTTCCGCTCGCCGTCGGCGCCGCGCTCGCCATCGACTACCGCGGTGAGGACGACGTGGTGGTGTGCCAAATGGGTGAGGGTACAACGAATATCGGGGCGTTCCACGAATCCCTCAATATCGCGGCGCTGTGGAATCTTCCGGTCGTGTTCGTGGTGATCAACAACCAGCTGGGGATGGGCACCACGGTCGAGAAATCCTCCGCCGAACCCGACCTGTACAAGCGGGCCGCCGCCTACCGGATGCGTGGCGAACAGGTCGACGGCACCGATGTGCTTGCCGTCCGCGATATCGCGAGAGACCTGCTGGAAACCGCTCGGCGTGAGGGCAAACCGGCGCTGCTGGAGACGGTGAGCTACCGGCTCAAGGGGCACTCGGTGGTCGATCCCGCGAAATACCGCAGCGGCGAGGACACCGCGGCCGCCCGCGAATCCGACCCGGTGGTGCGGTTGCGCAGGGAACTGATCGACGCAGGCGTGCTGGACGAATCCGATGTCGCGGCCATCGAGTCGGCGGTCGAGGCCGAGGTGGACGAGGCGGTGGCCTTCGCCGACGCGAGCCCCCACCCGGACCCGTCGACCCTGTTCGACTACACCTACGCCACTCCGGTGGCGGGAGCGTCGCGCAGGCTGCCCGCCGATCCGCTCTTCTGACCGCACGCTCTTCTGAAACGCAAAGGACAACCGTGCCTGTCATCACCTATCGCGAAGCGCTGCGCGAAACCCTGCGCCAGGAAATGCAACGCGACGAGGACGTCTTCCTGATCGGGGAGGAGATCGGCGTCTTCGAGGGCTCCTACAAGATCACCGCGGGTCTGCTCGCCGAATTCGGCGAGAAGCGGGTGCGCGACACTCCGATCGCCGAGGAGGGTTTCGTCGGCGCCGCCGTCGGCGCCGCGATGCTGGGGCTGCGCCCGGTCGTGGAGATCATGACGATCAACTTCTCGCTGCTGGCGCTGGACCAGATCGTCAATCATGCCGCCAAGATCTACGGCATGTTCGGCGGCCAGACCAGCGTGCCGATGGTCATCCGCACCCCCGGCGGCGGCGGTCAGCAACTGGGCGCGACACATTCGCAGAACATCGAGCTCTACTACGCCTTCGTGCCCGGTCTCAAAGTGGTCGCCCCGAGCACCCCGGCCGATGCCCGCGCACTGCTGCGGGCCGCGATCGAGGACGACGACCCGGTGCTCTTTCTGGAAAACCTCGCGCTCTACAACACTAAAGGTGAAGTGCCCGACGACCTTCCGCCTGCCGAAATCGGCAAGGCCGCGGTCACCCGGGAGGGCGCCGACATCACGCTCATCGGCTACTCGCGGATGGCGACGATCGCCACCCAGGTTGCCGAGCGGCTCGCCGAATCCGGCATTTCCGCCGAGGTCGTCGATCTGCGCAGTCTGCGTCCGCTCGATCGCGAGACCATCGTCGCCTCGGTGCGCAAGACCGGCTGTGCCGTGGTGGCGGAAGACGATTGGCTGACCTATGGGATCGGCGCCGAGGTCGCGGCGACCATCTCCGACGGCGCCTTCGATTATCTCGATGCACCGGTCCGGCGGGTTGCCGCGGCGGAAGTGCCGCTGCCGTACGCCAAATCGCTCGAGCAGGCCGCGTTGCCGTCGGCCGAATCCCTGCACACGGCCGCGTTGGAAACGCTCGCCGCCGTCGGCCGCCGCCGCTAGAACCGAGGACGACAACATGCCAGAAATCACTATGCCGCGGCTCTCCGACACGATGGAGGAGGGCGTCGTCGTCGCCTGGCTCAAACAGGTCGGTGACACGGTCACCCGCGGTGACGTCCTCGCCGAGATCGAGACCGACAAGGCCCTCATGGAGTTGGAGGCCTACGACGACGGTGTGCTCGAACAGATCTTGGCCGAGCCGGGAACCCGAGTGTCCATCGGCAACCCGATCGCGCTGATCGGGGACGGTACCGGGTCGGCCGCGAAATCCAGTCCGCCGGTGTCTGTTCCGCAGGCAGCGACCGCATCGGCGACCGGCGGCGCTGCTGCGGCAGCGACGACAGCCGAAGTTGTTCGTACGGGGGAGAATTCGACGGCAGTCGCGCAGGGTGGCCGCCCGAAGTCCTCGCCCCTCGCTCGTAAGGTCGCACGCGAATTGGGCGTCGACCTGGCCGCCGTGACAGGGACGGGCCCCGCCGGGCGGATCACTCGACAGGATGTGGAATCCGCCGCGCAGCGCGTCGCCGTATCTGCGGGCATCGAAGCGACGGCTGTTGTGGCCGCGGCTGCCATCGCGAGCGAATCGGCTCCTGCACAAGGGATTCCGGCCGGATACGACGATTTCGAGGAAGTGCCGCTCACCACGGTCCAGCAGGTGTCGGCCAAACGCCTCACCGAGAGCATGCAGCAGGCGCCGCACATCTACCTGACGAGCGCCATCGACGTCACCGACCTGCTGGCCTTCCGCGCCGACATCAACGAGACGCTGCGGATCGCCGGCGCTGGGAAGGTCAGCGTCAACGACCTGATCGTCAAGGCAGTGGCCGCGACACTGCGTGCCGACTCGTCGGTGAACGTCTCCTACGCGGGGGATAAGCTGCTGCGGCACAATGGCGTTCATATCGGGGTGGCCGTCGCGATCCCGGCCGGGCTCGTCGTGCCGGTCGTCCGGGATGCCGACCGCAAGAGCCTCTCCGAGATCGCCGCGGAGAGCCGGGACAAGGCCGAACGGGCCCGCGCCCGCAAGCTGCGCGCGGACGAAATGAGCGGCGGCACTTTCACCATCTCCAACCTCGGCATGTTCGGCATCGAACAATTCACCGCCGTGATCAACCCGCCCCAGGCGGCCATTCTCGCCGTCGGCGCCGCCGCGGAGGAGGTGCGACTGATCGACGGTCAGGTCGTCGGTCGCAAGATTCTGCGAGTGACACTGTCGGCCGACCATCGTGCGGTCGACGGCGCCACAGCCGCCACCTTCCTCCAGCAACTGAAAGGTGTACTCGAACATCCACTCCGCATCGTTACCTGACCGGGGAATGATTCCGGGTGCGTACCCGTCAGTAGCTGCCTAGGCTCACTGAGCTTTGTTGTTCAACCGCCTGGAGTTCCTCCGATGACAATGCCCCCATCCTCAACGTCCGGCCTCTCCGGTCGCGCGCAGCTCGGTTCGCCTACCGGTACCGATGGCCCACGGGCGTCGCTGTATTCGCCGGAGTTCGCGGCGGACCCGCATGGCGCTTATCGCGAGATGCGGAAGAGATACGGGTCGTTGGTGCCGGTGGATTTGGCGCCGGGCGTGCCCGCCACCTTGGTGGTCGGGTACTACACGGCGCTTCGGATCTTCAACGACCAGGACCATTTCCCGGCCGACCCGCGCATCTGGCAGCAGGACATTCCCACCGACTGCCCGGTGTTGCCGATGATGCAGTGGCGGCCGAACGCCTTGCGTAATGCCGGTAACGAGCACGTCCGCTATCGGCGGACCAATACCGCGGGTCTGGATAAGGTCGATCCATACTGGCTGCACGACACCGTGGCCCAGATCGCGACGCCGCTGATCAATTCGTTCTGTACGGCGGGGTCCGCGGATCTGGTTCGCGGGTATGCGTTTCCACTCGCCTTCGCGGTCCTCAACGCCATGCTCGGCTGTCCAGCCGAGATCGCGCAGAAAGCCGCGACCGGTATGGCGGCAGTCTTCGAAGGTATCGACGCGGACCGCGGCAACAAGATGCTCGTCGGTGCGCTGCTGGAGCTGACGCAGCTCAAGCGCGCCGAACCCGGCGACGATGTCACCACGCGGATGGTGCAGCACTCTTCCGGTCTGAGTGATACGGAGATGGTGCACCAGTTGGCCACGCTCTACGGCGCGGGCATCGAACCGCAGCAGAATCTGATCGTCAACACCCTGCTGCTGATCCTCACCGACGAGCGGTTCGGCGGCGAGGTGCTCGGCGGTAGCCTCTCGACCAGGGACGCCCTCGATGAAGTGCTGTTCACCGATCCGCCGATGGCGAACTTCTGCATCAGCTTTCCACGACAGCCGATCCTGATCGACGGCATCTGGCTGCCCGCCCATCAACCGGTCGTCATCAGCATGGCCGCCTGCAATAGCGATCCCGAGATCAGCGTCGACCAGCACTCCGGCAACCGGTCTCACCTATCGTGGGGCGCAGGCCCGCACGTGTGTCCCGCCAGCTCGATGGCTTATATGATCGCCCAAGACGCCATCGACCAACTCCTCGACGCGCTACCCGAGATCCGACTAGCCGGATCGCCGTCCGACTTGACCTGGCGTCCCGGCCCGTTCCACCGGGCATTGACCGCGCTGCCGGTCGTCTTCCCGGCGACGCCGCCGTTACCGGAGGGGTAGCCGCGCAACCGTGGCAGGCGATGGCTCGGTCCGCCGAGCTTCGTCGACGATCTCACTTCACCGCTGGTGCCGCGAGCACGAAATACGCACCGAAGGAACGGCTTTCGTTCAGGATGCCGTCCGCGGCCGCCGCCTCGATCCTGCTTCGCCGCTTCGTTGGTCGATCGCACGGAGGAATCAGGGTTCAGCCCCAGGCACGTCGGGTCGCGGGCATCCCAGCCCGTCCCTGCGCATCGGGCACTACTGCGAGCACCTGATGGATGCCGAGGCCGCCGTCCTCGAAGCCGAGGGCCGAGGCCGCCATGTAGAGCCGCCACACCCGTGCGCGGCCCTCGCCGGCCAGTGCAACCGCCTGATCCCAAGCCTCTTCCAGAGTGGCCACCCAGGTGCGCAGGGTCAGCGCATAGTGCTCGCGCAGCGACTCGACGTCGCGCACTTCGAAACCGGCGCGCTCCATGGCCAGCACGACCTCGCCGACGTCCAGGAGCTCGCCGTCCGGGAAGACGTAGCGTCCGATGAAGGAGCGGCTGCGCATGGTGGATCCGCCCGCTACAGAGATCGCGTGGTTGAGCAGACGTCCTTCGGGACGAAGCAAGGTGCGCAGGGTGTCGAAGTACTCCGCGGCGCGCTCGGTCCCGACGTGCTCGAACATACCGATCGAGGAGATGGCGTCGAATGTCTCGCCGCGCAGTTCGCGATAGTCGGCGAGTCTGATCTCGACGCTGGTGGACAGTCCCGCCGCGGCGACCCGCTCGCGCGCGAGATCGGCCTGAGCCTTGCTGATCGTGACACCGACCACCTGCGCGCCATACGTCGACGCCGCGTGCATCGCCATGGAGCCCCAGCCGCAGCCGACGTCGAGCAGCCGCATCTCCCGCTGCTCGGCCAGACCGAGTTTGCGGCAGACCAGGTCGTGTTTGGCGCGCTGGGCGTCTTCGAGCGACAGCACGGCATCCGGGCCGCCACGACCGTCGTCGGCTGCTGCGGCGAACCGTGCGCAGGAGTAGGTCATACTCGGCCCGAGCACCAACCGATAGAAGTCGTTGCCGACGTCGTAGTGATGGCTGATCGCCGCCGCGTCGCGGCGTTTGGTGTGCAGTTTTCCACGGCGCGGCCGCGCCTCCTCGGGAGGCGGTTGCGGCGGTCGGCCGAGCGCGCCGAGTCGCCGCGCGGCGCCGATGGCCTTCCATGCGGCGCCGAGACCGAGGCGGGCGTCACGGGGCGCTGTCGACTGCAACGATCGAAGGATCTGGAAGAGGTCGCCATCGAGGTCGACGGTGCCGGAGACAAAGGCGCGGCCGAGGCCGAGTTCGCCCGGCGCCCACACCAGGTGGCTGAGCGCGTCCTTGGATCGCACGCGCATCGTGCCCGGATACTCGCCCTCGGGATGGATTGCGCTTCCGTCCCAGAACTCGAACCCGATCGCCGGTCGGGGCCCGAGTGCGGCGCGCAGCAAAGGTCGGAACACGTCGGCGACTGTTGCTTGGTGGCCCATATGAACCACTATGGCCCGCGCGGTCCGCTCAGGTGGGCACCGACTCGGCAGGAGCCTGCACGGATATGTCGGTTCATCGACGCGAAGAGCAGCGGCACAGGTGGTGCCGAGCAGCGGCGACCCGCTCAGCGGACGACGATCGGAACGGCACGCAGCAGCGTGGGCGAATCGCTGCTCGTCGCCGAGAACGTATTTCGGGCGCGCGGCGCGGTCCTGATCGGTCCGGGGCCGCCTCGCACGCACACTAGACTTGCCGGGGTGAGCCGATTCGCCTGGGACCACAACGCGTACTACCACCGGGCATTGCTGCGCCACCTCCCGACACCATGTGCGGATGTGCTGGATGTAGGTTGCGGCGCAGGCGCTTTCGCCACGGCGCTCGCCGCCCGGGTGCGCCACGTCGATGCGCTCGACCGCTCGCCGGAGATGATCGCGGCGGCCGAACGCACGGTGCCCGACAATGTCACGTGTGTGCGCGCCGACTTCCTGCGCGATGACATCGTCCCCGAGGGGCGTTACGACGCGGTCTTCTCGGTGAGCGCACTGCACCACATGCCGCTGGCGGAAGCGTTGCCCCGCATGGCGGCAGCGCTGCGCCCCGGCGGGGTGCTCGCCGCGATCGCACTGCCCAGAACCGACCTACCTCGTGAGCTCCGCGTCGAACTTGCCGCATTCGCCGCACAGCGGGTATTCGCCGCGGTATTCGCTACGGCCAGGGCCACGAGCGGAGGCGATTGGTACGCACGAGAACCCACGCATGGCGCTATGCCCGTCGTGCTCGACCCGTCCCTGACGACGCGCGAAGTGCGCGCCGCGGCGGCTGCGGCGCTACCCGGCGCAGACGTCCGCCGCTTGCTCTTCTGGCGCTATCTCTTGCTCTGGCGCAAGCCCCCGGCGGGCTAGCGGCGAACTCTTCCGCGGCGGAAGCCGCCCGGGTGCGCGGCTGCGTCCTGATCCGGATTCGGCTGTCGCGCAGTTCAATCGCGAGCAGGCAGCTCGCATCCATCCGGACCACAGACGTCCGCGCCGCCTGCCATCTGCACGAGGGGTTCACGATCGCCCCATGCCTGATTCAGAGCTTGGGCGAACACCGTGGATGGCTGAGCGCCGGAGACGCCGTACTTCCGGTCGATGACGAAGAAGGGCACGCCGGTGGCGCCGAGCCGCGCTGCCTCCTGTTCGTCGGCGCGCACCGCATCGGCGTAGGCATCGGGGTCGGCGAGGACCGCGCGGACGCCCGATTCGTCGAGTCCGGCGCCGACAGCGATCTCGGCCAACCGCTCGTGGTCGCCGAACAAGGACTGCTGCGCGGCGAAGTTCGCGCGGTAGAGGGCGTCGAGCAGCTCGTCCTGCTTGCCCTGCGCCAGTGCGTGGTGCAGCAGCCGGTGCATGTCGAAAGAGTTGCCGTAGTCACGTCCCTCGGTCAGATACGGCAGACCGAGCTCGGCGGCCTGCGCGCCGATGCCGCGTTCATTGGCCGCCGCTTGTGCCTCGCTGATCCCGTATTTGCGCGCGATCTTCGCGATTACCGGACCGGATTCGCCGACCGGCAGCGTCGGATCCAATTCGAACGAACGATGCACCACCTCGACGTCGTCGCGATGCGCGAACTCCGTCAAGGCCTGCTCGAAGCGTTCTTTCCCCAGGTAGCAGAAGGGACAGTTGATATCGGTCCAGATCTCGACCTGCACGGTCATCCTCTCTCGTTGTCGGCCCCGGCCACCATCTGGCAACATCTCGGCGACCGCATCTGTTCCCGCCATCCACGCAGCGGCCGTGCTCGGTGCGTCCGATGACGACCTCGGTCCGCGGGTGGTCGCCCACGTCGTCGGCGACATCACCGACACCGAGCCGATCGGCCCTCCGTGGAAATCTCCTGGCATTCCACAGACGCCCGCATCGGACGCGTCGTCGGGACATTGCCGCGCCAACGCGATGGGCGAGGCGCGGCGGAAGGTGCCGCCGCCTTGCCCCCGATCAGCGGACCGTGACAGCGACGCGCTGAATCAGATTGTTTCCCATGCCCTGGAGGTTCCACACCGATGTGGCCGGCTGGATGCCGCCGTCCGCGTCGGTGGCGCGGCAGCTCAGCAGGTACTCACCGGGGCGGGCGTCCCACCCGTAGCTCCAGCCGCGCCAGGCGAATTCGGCGAGCGCGGGACCGATTCGAGCGTCCTGCCACACGTCATCGATGCCGACCTCGACGCCTGTCACGGGGGCCGTGCCGCACCACGCACGGCCGCGAATCGTCACCGCGCCTGCCTCGACCGTGCGCCGCCGAGTCTGGAAGTCCGGAATGCCTGGTGGAATCATCAACGCGCGCACTCTGATTCGTGAAACCGGTTGTCCGGGATCGTGATTGTGCTGTTGGTAGCGGTAGGCCGATGTCTGCTGGTACCCGGTGAACGGCCGGTCGACGACCGCGATGTCTCGCAGCCATTTGACGCTCGACATGCCGTACCACCCGGGTACGAGCAGCCGCAGCGGAAAGCCGTGCTGCGGCGGTAGCGGCACGCCGTTCATCTCGTACGCGAGCAGTGTTTCGGGTCGACCGCAGTCGCCGATGCCGAGCGAGCGCTGGTAATTGTGCTCGACGTTGTCCTGGAAACCGCGATCGGCGCCGGTGAAGACCACCTCGACCGCCCCGGCTCGCACGCCACACTCGTCGAGGATGCCGCGCAGCGCGGTGCCCGTCCACGATGCGGTGCCTATCGCCTCCAGTCCCCAGGGCTGGCTGACGTTGCGCGGGTCCATCGCGGTGCGTCCATTGCCCGCGCATTCCAGGGTGACCGGCATCGTCGTCGCGGGCCGGGATCTGATGTCCTTGACAGACAGCTCGAGTTCTCGCTCGACGCTTCCGGTGACGCGCAGCCGCCAGGTCGATGCGTCGGCCTCGGGGATATCGAAATGAATCAGCAGGTAGTGCATGCCGATCGGCGTGATGTCGTAGCGCATGCCTTCCAGCGGCATGCCATGGTTGCGTGTGGCAAGGGCGAGTTCGTCGAACCGCACGCCCGCTGCGCGCGAGACGAGCTCGGTCATGTACTCGGGCTGATGTTCTGATTGAGGTGGAACAGGTTGTCCGGGTCATAGGTTCGTTTGGCCTCGGCAAGCCGTTGGTAATTCCCGCCGTAATTCTCGGGTACGCGGGACCGGTCGTCGTCATCCATGAAATTGATGTAGCCACCGGGCTCGGAGTGCGGTGCGGTCGCGTTGTAGTAATCGCGAACCCATTGAATGCGCTCTGCGTCGTCGGCGGGATTCTGCCAGGAGGCCAGAATCACGGTCGCGAACGTCGCATTGCGATAGGCGAACGCGGTATCCGCTGCCGGGACTCGGTGGCAGGCGCCGTTGATCGGATACATATGCATCGTCGCGCTCACCTCGGGCACTTTCGGGCCGTAGATCAGGTGTTGTTCGATGGCGGCGTCGGTCAATTCGGTGACGAAGCTGCCTTTCCAGTAGCTGCGGATGCCCTTGGGGAAGATCGCGTCGAACGCGGCGTTCAGGGCGGGATAGGGCATCGGCCCGACCATTTCGCCGACTCTGGGCGCCAGGTCCCGGAACGGCTGCATCGCCTCTTCGCCCTTGTCGAGCGGTCCGGCCCACTGCACGATCGCCGCGCAGAGCGTGTCGCCGTGCCGGTCGGCGGGGATGAACTCCAGCGGCGGAGCGATCTGGAATGAGGGAAACGCGCCATAGGCTTCGGACGCGACGGGGATGAAGTCGCGGAAAAAGCGCAGCAGCGCGCCTGCGTGCTCGAGTTCGTAGAAGAACAGGCCGACGTAGACCTCGTCGACCGGGTGCAGCCGGTACTCGAAGGAGGTGACAACGCCGAAGTTGCCACCGCCGCCGCGCAGCGCCCAGAAGAGGTCCTCGTTCTCCGTCGGGCTCGCGGTCAGTGCCTGCCCGTCGGCGGTGACCACATCGGCCGATAGCAAGTTGTCGATCGTCAATCCATATGCGCGGGAAAGATATCCGATACCGCCACCGAGGGTGAGCCCGGCAATGCCGGTGGTCGACACGATCCCGCCGGTCGTCGCGAGCCCATAGGCGTGTGTCGCGTAATTGAAGTCGCCCCAGGTTGCCCCGCCCCCGGCCCGTGCGATGCGAAACCTCGGGTCGACGTGCACCCAGCGCATCAGCGACAAGTCGATGACGACGCCGCCGTCGTTGGTGCCGAATCCGGGCGCGCTGTGCCCGCCGCCCTTGATCGAGAGATCATGTCCCGCCTCGCGCGCGTAATTCACTGCCGCGATGACGTCGGGGACCTGCTCCGCTCGAACGATGACCAGCGGACGGCGATCGAACATTCCATTGTGGACCGTGCGTGCCTCGTGGTAGCCCGGATCGTCCGCGGTAATGACAGGTGCGCGCACCTGTTCACGCAATTCTTGCAATGTCGTGCCCATCGATATTCCTTCTATCGTGCGGCGAATGGCGCGTCAGCGTCGGCACTGCTCGAAAATTCGGCCGAGATCGCTTGTCGCGATTCGGAATTCGGTGAAAGGCCGAAGCGCTCATCTGCGTTCCGGGGTCTCGCCGCTGTTTGCCTTTATCGAATAAGAATCTCGCCGATCTCCCGACCCGCGTTTGCGTCCATCGATAGTGACGGAGGTAGCTAAGTATAGGACTCGAGCGGTGAGAAGAGTTGAAAGCCCGCTTCCTCTTGCGTTCGATGTGCTGACGCGCTGCTGTGGGCAGATCTGCTCACAGCAGCGCGAGCCGCTTTTCGAGCTGTCGGTCCCCACCGGCTGTGGCGACCTTGTCACGCGCCGGACGGTTGGTGGTTTGGGTGGTGGGTGATGTCAGCTGTTGCCCGTTGCCGTCGATCGTGGCTGTCGTGCGCGGTCGAGGAGGATGAGCGGGACAGCGGCTGCGGCGAGAGCGGTTCCGATCAAGTACACCGAGGTGAGAGCGGCACCGTGGGTGAGTGTCGCGGCGGCTAGAACGGGTGTGATGCTGATGCCCAGCTGGAAAGCCGACACGGTTGTGGCGCCCGCGATGGTGGGGGCATCGGCAGCGATGGCGAATACGCGCCCGTAGAGGGCGGGGTTGAGCACGAACGCGGCGATACCTGTCAGGAACACCGCAGGCGCCACTGCCCAGATTTGCTCGATCACGACAACCATGACGACCGACAGAATCACAACGCCGACCGCGCCGGTGATCAGTGCGAAGTGAGGGCGCTGATCGGAGATCCTGCCACCGATGGAAAGTCCGATGAAGGCGCCCACCCCGAAGAGCGCGAGGATCGCCGGTATCCAGACCTCGGGGATACCGGTGATGTCGGCGAGCATGGCCGCGAGATAGTTGAACGAGATCATGTACGCCGCGGTGGTCAGGATGGTGATCCCGTATACGCCCCACAGCGATGGTTTCCGCATCGTGGCGAGTTCCCGCGACAGGCTCGACCCGGTGGCCGGGTCGGCGGCCGATGTGCCGGCGGGGAGTCCGACTACGCAGGCAATGGCTCCGGCGAGCGTCAGGACCACGACGGCCCAGAATCCTCCGCGCCATTCGGTGAAGTGGCTGAGCAGCGTCCCGGCGGGACCACCGGCGACCATGGCTACGCTGAGGCCGCTGACCACGACACCGGACGCGCGAGCGTTTCGGTCCGGGGTTACCAAGCTGATCGCGGTCACCGACGCCACAGCGAAGAAGCCGGCGTAGGCGAGTCCGGAAACGACCCTGGAGAGCAGCATGACTTGGTAGTTGCCCAGCAGGCCGACGATGATGCTGGCAGCAAAGACCACCTGGGTGGCCACCAGGGCGGTGCGACGTGGCCAGCGGAGGCTGAACACGGCGAAAAGCGGCCCGCCGAAGACAACGCCTAACGCGAACGCGGTGATGAGCATTCCGGCTGAGGAGAGCGCGACGTCGAGATCGGTGGCGACCGCGGGCAGGACTCCAGCCATCAGGAATTCAGCACTGCCCATCGCGAACAGGCTGAAACCCAGCAGGTAGACCCCCGTGGGCAGCCGGTCGGAGCGACCGGTCCGGGACGACTCTACGGTGGTGGCCATCAGCGGACACCCCCAACATCGAGCCCGTCTCGAGCGACCGCAGCGGACAGGTCTTGTTCCAGCAGCCAAGCGGTCATGCTGATGGCGGCAGTCGAGCCCGCGCCAGCGGCGGCGATGACCTGCGCTCGGGGGTTGACCACGTTCCCGGCTGCCCAGACCCCGGGGATGTCGGTGGCACCCTGGGCGTCGACGGCAAGAAGTCCACTGACCGGGGCCACACCTAGTGCGGTCAAGATCGCGTCATGCGGTCTTGGGCGAGGAGCGACGAAGATGGCTTCGCACGGGACGATTTCGCCGTTGTCGAGTTCGATCCCGACGAGGCTTCGGGTCGCGGTGCCGGTTCTTGTCACGACCTGGGTTACGCATCCGTCGATCAACCGCACGCCGTATGCCGTGAGGCGTTGCCGCTCCGCGTCGCTGAGTTCGATGCCGTTGAGGCAGAATGTCACCGATGAGCTGTAGCGGCGCAGCAGTGCTGCCCGATGTGTCGATACCGCCGCCATAGTGCTGCCGATCACGACGATCGTCTTGCCCCGCACTTCGTAGCCGTGGCAGTGAGGGCAGTGGTGCACCTCGGATGCCCATCGCTCGGATAGCCCCGGGACGTCAGGGAGACCGTCGGTCATCCCGGTTGCGACCAGCACCGACCGAGCCCGCAATGTGTCCCCGTCGGCCAGCCGCATCTCGAGCGTGCCGTCCGGCTTGCGCTGCGCGTCGACCACTGAAGCCTGCACGAGCGACCCGCCGTACGCCGTGAACTCGGCTTTTCCCGCCGCGATGAACTCGCTCGGCGACATGCCATCGCGTGTCAGGTACCCGTGCATGTGGTCGGCAGACGCGTTCCGGGGCGGACCACCATCGACGACCAAGGTCGCGAATTGCGCTCTCGCGAGTACGACGCCGGCTGATAGCCCAGCAGCCCCACCACCGATAATGATCGTGTCCCAAAACACCTCTGACACTGAGCTGTTCGTTGTATCCGTTGTTGCGTCCATTCGGATCACCTCCGAACAGGAGCATCAGGGATGCCACCCGAAACCAACAAACACTGTTGCTGAATCCGGGACACATTGATTGAAATCCGGGACACATTGATTGACTGGATCTCATGGAAGAGCAACCGAGTGTCGATGCCGTGATCGAAGCAGATTGCTCCCCGGTTGCGGCGCGCCCGCGAGAAGAAGGGCGTCAGCCTGTCCGACCTTGCCCGAGCCACTGGCATCTCGACCAGCACCCTGTCCCGACTGGAATCAGCTCAGCGCAAGCCCAGCCTCGAACTCCTGTTGCCGATCACCGCCGCCCTCGGCATCCCACTCGACGAGATCGCCACAGCACCCAGGATCCTCGACCCTCGCGTGCCGCAGCATCCCACCAGAAAAGATGGCCGAGTGCTGATTCCACTGTCGCGTCAACAGGGAGAACCGCGTGCATACAAGATGACCATTCCCGCACATGACGAGGAACCCCACCTGCGGACCCACGCAGGCTACGAGTGGCTCTACGTGCTCCGCGGACAACTCCGCGTCAAACTCGGCGACCACGACTTCATCATGGGCGCCGGCGAAGCCTCTGAGTTCGAATGCCAGGTTCCACACTGGTTCGGCGCCGCCGGACGCGGCAGCGTCGAAGTCCTCAGCCTCTTCGGAAAGCACGGCGAACGCATCCACGTCCGCACCGGCGCCCAAAAACGCTGAGATGTCATGCCTTCCAGCCGGATGCCATGGTTGCGTCGCGGGGCGAGCTCGTCGTCGCTGCTGTGGGCAGCTCTGCTCACAGCAGCGAGTGCCGCTTTTCGGGCTGTCGGTGCGGCACGGTGGACGCATGGCTCACGACGACAACACTCGGATGTTCAGCTGGCGCGCTCGCGAGCAACTGCTCAGCCGCCGCATACTCGTGCTCGACGGTCCGCTCGACGACGACAACGGGACGTTGCTGATGACACAGCTGCTCACGCTGGCTGCGGAGGACCCGGAGACAGGTATTTCGCTGTGGATTCATTCGCCCGGCGGCTCGGTGCCCGCGATGCTCGCGATCCGTGACGTCATGCGGCTCGTGCCGTGCGAGGTGTCCACGCTCGCGCTCGGATTAGCATGCAGTGCAGGGCAATTCCTGCTGTCATCGGGCAGCAAAGGGCGGCGTTTCGCCTTGCCGCGCGCCAGGGTGCTCATGCATCAGGGCTCGGCCGGCATCGGTGGCAGCGCGGTCGACGTCGAGGTCCAGGCCGAAGACCTGCGGTACACGGTGGACACCGTGCTCGGCATCATCGCCGAGGACACCGGGCAGCCGTTCGATCGGATCTACGAGGATTCGCTGCACGACCGCTGGTTCACCGCGACACAGGCCAAGGAGTACGGCTTCATCGATCACATTGTCGACTCGTTCGGGCAGATCGTGCCCCAACGTCAGCGGATCGGAATTTCGGCATGACCAGTTACACGATTCCCAATGTCATCGCGCAGCATCCGCGCGGCGGTGAGCGGATCACCGACATCTACTCGCACCTGCTCGCCGAGCGGATCGTCTACCTCGGCACGCCGATCGACTCGGGTGTGGCGAATGCGCTGATCGCACAGCTGCTGCACCTGGATTCGGAAGCCCCTGAACAAGACATCAACCTGTACATCAACTGCGAGGGCGGCGACCTGTCCGCGATGCTCGCCGTGTACGACACCATGCAGCACATCAGTGCACCGGTGCAGACCACCTGCGTCGGTCAGGCCATCGCCGTCGGTGCGGTGCTGCTGGCGGGCGGGGCGCCCGGCCGGCGCGCCATTCTGCCGCATGCCCGAGTGGTGTTGCACCAGCCCGCCTCGCGCGGACAGGGCGCGATTCCCGACCTGATCCTGCAAGCCGACGAGCTCGTGCGGATGCGCGCGGAGATCGAGTCCATCCTGTCCAAGCACACCGGACAGCCGCCGGAACGGCTGCGGCACGACACCGACCGCGATCGAGTCTTCACCGCGCAGGCCGCCGTCGACTACGGTCTCGTCGACCGCCTGCTGGTCGCGCGCTCCTGACCGGGCGGCGCTGAATTGCCCTGCGACATCTGATTATCAGGAGCGGCTAGGCCGCGAGCGCCAGCATTGTCGGCGCGGTGCCCGACTGTGGCGCGGACCGGGGGAGAAGGGTGAGCCGGCGATGAGCGCGCAGTTCGTCGGCCACCTGCTCGGTCAGTCCCCCGAGAGTGGTGCCGAGAGCCCCGGCCAGCGCCGCGATCATCTCGCTGGAGGGTTCCTTGCGACCACGCTCCACCTCGGACAGGTATTGCGGTGAGACCCCGGCACGTCCTGCCGTTTCGGCGATGGTGTCGCGCTGATCCAGTCGAAGCGTGCGTAACTGTTGTCCGAGCACTTCACGCCACAACGGCTCCCGTTCGGACTGCTGCTCCGGTTGTCGACGCCGCTCGTCGCGTCCACCGGGGATCGAGTGCAGTCTCGGATGCTCGGTCATTGTCAGAGCGTAAGGCCATCTCGGTCCGGTGTGCCTAGTCATTACGCTCTGGGCGTACGAACTCTGTCGACGGATCTACCTCGGCCACCACCGAAAGGCGCCCACACGACCACGACCGTCACCGCCCCCGCACCGCAGCAACGGTGGCCGTTCCCGGTCGCCGGTTCCGGCGGCCGGGAATCGAGCAGGCTCGCGCCGGGCGATGACATCAGTCGGCTACGTATCAGCCCGGGCCGTCGGCATATTCGGCGATCTGCTCCATCACTTCTTGGAATTCCGCCGAGACGTGCAGCTCGAGCTCGTTGCCGGACTCGCGGACCTCGGCAGCTAGGTCGATGATGCCGTCGTGCCACCAGTAGACCGACGGGCTCACGGGGGAAGGCCGTTCGGCGTGAGTCACCATCGCCATTTTCGCCAGCGTGCCCACAGTGATGTAGGCGTCCGTGCCATGGAGCGGGTGAATAAAGACCGTGCCCTCGCACGGGACCACGAATGCCGCACCCCAACGTCCGACCACGGGATACTCGCCGAGCCAGCGCACATGAGCGCTGGCATAGTCGGCCGAGCCATAGAGGCCGAGGATCCGCTCGCCGTCTTCGTCTTCGAGATCTTCGACCGTGAGAAGTCCGTCGTCGTGGGTATTGTCCTCCGCGAGTTCGAACAGGTCCTGTTCCTGAATCCGCCAGTGGGACAGGCGGTCATAGGTGACGGCGATCATTGTATTGACCTGGTCGATCACCACCCGCTGCGCGAGTCCGGGAGCAAGGGTTCGTGCCACGACCGGGATGTCGACGTCCGCCATATCCTCCGGGTACATCCGTGCCCGCAGTAGTGGCCGTATCCGTTCGAAGTCGTCCATGTCGAGCGGGTCCGTCGCCGCGACGTCCAGCTCAGCGAACATCGTGCTCAGATGATCCGCCACCAAGGCGGGCCACTGCTCCGGTGGCTGCGCGGCAACCTTGCGGCGCAGATTGTCCAGGGGCAGCACCCAGTCGGATGCCCCGTTTCCGGACAACAGCACTTCGTCGGATTCGATTGTGCAGGAATAGCCGCGGTTCTGCACGACCGTCTCGACCAACGTGAGCAGCAGATCCGCGGAGTCGGCGCCCTCTCCGGCCTCTATGCGCGACCACAGCTGGGTGAACTGGCGGCCATCGCGAACGCGGACGGCCTCGGTGACGTACCTCAGGGGGGCCAGCTGCGCCGACTGCCCTTCGAGAGCGACGCACGGCGTGCCCGCGTGTTCGCCCTGCCCCCAGAGCCACTCGCCGCCGCCCGCTCGCAACAGGGTCTCGCCGAGATACCCGACGGTGGCCTTGACGACCGGTAAAACGGAGGGTTCCTTCATCACTGCCGGATCCGGCAGTGCCGCAAGGACGAACTGTTCCAAGTCGTCCAACGACTCCGGCGAGTAGTCGGCGAAGAACCCAGCCGAATAGGCCGCGAACACCTCCGCCACCAACGGCTCCAGTTGCCGCCGCCAGGCTCGCGCTCGCTCTTCATCGGTTTCGGCAAGTACGTCGATCCAGAAGCTCACATCACCACTCCGCTAGGCATGGCAACGCGAGATCCCGCGCGCCGCACCGTTTTGTACAGCCTCGGTGCGAGGTGAGCAACTGTCGGGCTTGCCACGGCTGGGATCTGCCGCGGCCGGTTGGTGGACACGAGGCGGGCGCCGACGATTTCGGCTGATGTCTTGCGCCGCAGCATGACCGGCGTGGGTGACTACCGCGCGCCGGTCATGCTGTCGATATCGGTCGTGATGTCAGTCGGCCGAGACTTCGCTGCGGTCACCGCTCCAGAGGGTGTGGAACTTGCCTTCGGCGTCGATGCGCTCGTAGGTGTGTGCACCGAAGAAGTCGCGCTGCCCCTGGGTGAGTGCGGCCGGGAGGCGCTCGGCCCGCAGGGCGTCGTAGTACGACAGCGACGAGGCGAATGCGGGCACCGGAATGCCGAGCAGGGTTGCGGTGGAGACCACGCGCCGCCAGCTATCGATGGCCGTTTCGATCGCTTCGCGGAAGTACGGAGCGAGGATCAGGCTCGGCAGGGCGGGGTTCTCGTCGTAGGCCTCCTTGATCCGGTTCAGGAAGCGGGCCCGGATGATGCATCCGCCGCGCCAGATCGTGGCCAGGTCGCCGGGGTGCAGGTCCCAGTTGTATTCCACACTGCCTGCCGCGATCTGGTCGAAGCCCTGCGCGTAGGCGACGACCTTCGACGCGTAGAGCGCCTGCCGGATGTCTTCGGTGAATTGCGCTACGTCGGTCGGCTTATCGGCCAGCTTGCCCGAGGCGAGGCCGACCGCGGCTTTGCGCTGGGCCCTTGACCCGGACAGCGCCCGCGCGAACACCGCTTCGGCGATACCGGTCACCGGAATGCCGAGATCGAGCGCGGCCTTCACCGTCCAGCGGCCGGTGCCCTTCTGCTCGGCGGCGTCGACGATGACATCGACCAGCGGCTTGCCCGTCTTCGCGTCGACCTGTTCGAGTACCTCGGCGGTGATCTCGACGAGGTAGCTTTCCAGTTCGCCGGAGTTCCACTGGGTGAACACCTCGGCGATCTGCTTGGCGCCGAAGCCGAGCGCGTCGCGGAAGAGGTGGTAGGCCTCGCCGATCAGCTGCATATCGGCGTACTCGATGCCGTTGTGGACCATCTTGACGAAGTGCCCCGAGCCGTCGGGCCCGATGTGGGTGCAGCAGGGTGTGCCGTCGACCTGCGCCGCAATCGATTCCAGCAGCGGGCCGAGCGAGTCGTAGGACTCCTTCGGCCCGCCGGGCATGATCGAGGGACCGTTGAGCGCGCCCTCTTCGCCGCCGGAGATGCCCGCGCCGACGAAGTTCAGTCCACGTTCCTTCATGGCCGCTTCACGGCGAATGGTATCGGTGTAGAGCGCGTTGCCGCCGTCGATGATGATGTCGCCCGGCTCCATGGCCGCCGCGAGTTCCTCGATGACGGCGTCCGTCGGATCGCCCGCCTTGACCATGATCAGCACCCGGCGCGGCTTCTCGAGCGCCGCGACGAATTCCTCGATGGTCTCGGTGCGCACGAAGTCGCCGTCGTCGCCGTGCGCCTCGAGCAGGGCGTCGGTCTTGGCCACGCTGCGGTTGTGCAGCGCCACTGTATAGCCGTGCTTGGCGAAGTTTCGGGCGATGTTGCTGCCCATGACTGCCAGGCCGGTAACCCCGATCTGTGCGCGCGCTGTAGAGGTCGCCATGAATCCGCTCTCTTCGTTCGACAGGTGCAATGTGCGTGACCGCGCGAAGCTGTTCGGCCTCGACCTTTCTACCCCTTCGGCCGCCACGATGACGAACACACTCGCCGAGTCGATGGGTCGGGCTTACTCGAGATGGTCGAGCGGGAGCTGAATCTCCCAATAAATAGCTACATGTTGGCTATGTCTAACTATCTGGATGGGAAAGTGGAGCCATGGGCATACGGCTAACTTGTGGCACGCCCAATTGATGCAATGTACCAGCAGGGTCACTGCCCGCTCATATCGATGAAACGGCAGATTGCCGAACTGTTACTGGTTTTCGGTTTCATAATCAGTAACCTGGTACTAACGTCGCAGCGGATAGTTTGCTGACCCAAGTGGTGTCCATCGTTGCGGCCGTCGAATCGAGGAACGTCATGCATGAGCGTCTGGATCTGAAGGTGGTGATCGTCGGCGGCGGGTTCGGCGGAATCGGGATGGGGGTCGCGCTGAAGAAGGCGGGAATCGACAGCTTCGCGATAGTGGAGAAGGGCGGAGATGTCGGCGGGGTGTGGCGGGAGAACACCTACCCCGGCTGCTCGTGCGACGTTCCGTCGCACCTGTATTCGTTCTCGTTCGCGCCGTATCGCAGCGCAACGACGCGGTACCCGGGCCAGGAACAGATCCTGGCCTATCTGCGCGGGGTAGCCGACGACTACGACCTGCGGCCGCACCTGCGCCTGCACACCAGCGTCACCGAAGCGTCCTATCGCGAGGACATCGCTCGGTGGGAATTGACCACCGGTACCGGCCAGCACATTGTGGCCGACCTCCTCGTCTTCGCCGTAGGCCAGTTGCATCGCCGCTATATCCCCGACATCCCGGGACGCGAGGACTTCACCGGCGCGGCCTTCCACTCGGCGCACTGGGATCATCGGCAGGAGCTGCACGGCCGGGATGTGGCGGTGGTCGGCACCGGATCCAGCGCCGGGCAACTGCTGTCGAAGATCGCCGCAGATGCCCGTACGGTGACCGTGTATCAGCGCACTCCGCACTGGGTGTTGCCGAAACCGTCGGTCGAGTTCGGCGCGATCAGCCGCTGGGTGTTGCGGACGCCGGGCGCTCACCGGCTCTACCGGCAGGCGCTGTACTACGGCGCCGACATCGCGTTGGCCCCGATCATGCACCGCGGCTGGTCCGCTCGGCCCGCCCAATGGGCGGCACGCACCCATCTGCGCCGACGCGTCAGTGATCCGGCGCTACGCGCGGCGCTCACTCCCGACTACCCGATCGGCAGCAAGCGGATCATTTTCGACAGCCGGTTCTACTCCACCCTGGGCAGGGAGAACGTCGAGCTGGTCACCGATCCCATCGCGCGCGTCACCCGGAACGGGATCGAAACCGGCGACGGCACGCATCGTCGCGCGGATGTCATCGTGTGGGCCACCGGGTTTCGGGCGCCGGAGTTCCTGACGCCGATGACGGTCCGTGGACGGGGCGGCCGACTCCTGCATGAGCAATGGTCGGACGGGGCGGAGGCGTTTCTGGGATTGGCCGTGCCCGGATACCCCAGCGCATTCCTCATCGCCGGACCGAACTCGTTCAATCCGGCGGGCAGCAACCCCGGCATGAAGGAACGCCAGATCGCCTACATCATGGCGTGTCTGCGGTGGCGCGACACGATCGGCGCCCCGGCGATCGAGGTGAGCGGCGATGCGATGCGGCAGTACCGGCGATGGCTGGAACAGGCCATCGCCACCACCGTGTGGCCCGGGGCCGGTGCGAGTTGGTACAAGCACGAGAGTGGGCGCGTCACCAACCCGTGGCCCGCCTCGGCGCGAACCTTCGCACGCATGCTGCACCGCCATCCCGCGGAGGCATTCGTCGCTGTCGCAACGGACGCCGCTGCGCCGGTGACGCCGCTACCGATGCGGGACCGCTCTCCGACCCAGGACGAGGCCAGACCGACGGCGTCGTGACCATGCCGGTCGGTGGCTATCGACCATCGGTCGCGACGTCATGGCACAGCTCGTCGATCACCTGCTTGCGCACATGGGACACGGTGACAATGCGAGCCCGGTCTCCGACGGTGGCCAGATGGTATTTCCGGCAGATCCATTCGGCGGGCCGGTCGAAAGTGACCATGATCGACAGGGGATTGCGGGCCGGGCGCAGCCCGGCGTCGGCGAGTTTCTCGACGGCCCGCTCGGCCATCTCGAGGGAGGTCTGCGCCGTCAGCTCCAGCCCCGACATCCCCTGTGCGGCCAATGACTGCCAGATCAGTGCGACGGCCAGCCCGCTGCGACAGCCAGCGAGGGTGGCATCGGTCGCGCCGATGTACTCGCCTGCCACTTCGGAGCTGACCAGTTCGGACCGGCACAGCGCGAGTGCGCTCGGCATCGGCATGCCGAGCGCCTTGTGCATGCACACCGTGACGCTGCCGACTTCCTCGCGCACAAAACCCCACGACGACCGCTGCGGCGTGAACGGCAGGATGAGTCCGCTCAGTGCCGCATCCAGGTGCACATACACCCGGCCCGCCGCCGATGCGGCCGTGATGATCGCGTCCACGTCGTCGATCGCGCCCGTCATGGTGGTGCCGATATTCGCGACGACGACGGTACCGCGGCCTGCGTCGGCGGCGCACGCGCGGGCCAGCGCGTCGATGTCGATCCGGCCCTGCTCGTCACAGTCGACGACGACCAATTCCTTGCGCATCAACGCGGCGCTCTTGCGGACCGAATAGTGGGTTGCTCGACTGCAATAGATTCTGGCTTCCGGTAGCAGATCGCACCCGCGGTCGAGGCCGAATTGATTGGCCTCGGAGCCGCCGCCGGTGACGTATCCGTAAGTCCGGCTCGGATCGCCATTGGCGAGCCGGGCGACGAAGTCGACCACGGCCAGCTCCATGTCCTTGACGCCGACGCGCGCCTTGTCCTCGCTGTCCGGGTCGCCGACATTGGTGGCGAAGATATCGAGCAGTCCGGCGAACCTGCTGAAGCCGAAGTCGAGATTAGCGGGGAACCCCACGATGTAGGGCGCTTCGGCCCGCATGTCGGAGATGAAGGTGTCCAGCGGCGCGCACGATTCCTGCGCCGGGCGAGGGGAGTGGCCGATCCGATACCGGTCGGAGTTCGAGAGATTCATGCGTACCGCCTGGTGGGGGAGTTATGCGAGCTCGATCGGCAAGGTGGCGTACCCGTGCAGAAAGTTCGAATACAGCGGTCGTGGTCTGCCGGTGGGGACGATGGTTCGGGCGGTGCGTCGCATCTCGTCGAGCACGATCGCAATCTCCAAGCGAGCCAGATGCGCGCCGACACAGAAGTGCGGACCGTACCCGAATGCCAGATGGGGATTGGGCTTTCGATCGAACTGCACCGCATCGGGGTCGGAGAATCGGGTCTCGTCCCGGTTCGCCGAGACATTCCACATCGTGACGATTTCTCCCGCCGTGATGTGCGTGCCGTGTATCTCCACGTCGGTGTTCGCGACCCGTCCGAAATGCATTGTGGGAGCGAAGCATCGGATGATCTCCTCGACCGCGGTGCCGAGATCGCCCGATGCCTCGAAGCGGTTCCACAGGCGCGGATCACCAGCGAACGCGTTGACCGCGTTGATCATGGTCAACCGGCTCGTCTCGTCGCCGCCCAGAATGATGCTGTAGCAATTGGTGACGATCTGGTCGTCCGACAGTGGCGTGTCCTCGAATTCCTCGCCGATCAGAGCGGTGATCAGGCCGTCGGCCGGGTGCCGGCGCTGGTCCTCCACATGGTCGAGCAGGCACAGCAGTATCTCCTGGCGCGCGGCCACCGCCGAGACATCCGACTGCGCGGCGTCTTCGGAGCTCAGGGCCTGCTTGGTCAACGACACCAGCAGGTCGTGGTCACTGTCCGGAATGCCGAGTAGATCGCAGATGGTCCAGATCGGGATCCGGGAGGCGATCTCCTCCGCGAAATCGAACGTGCCCGCACCCGACCACTGGGCCACCAATCGCCTGGTGCGTTCCTGAATGCGGGGTGCCAACGCGCGTACCGCATCGCGTGTCAGTGCCGCTGTCATCAGCCGACGCAGGCGGGTGTGCCGGGGTGGGTCGGTCACTGCCAGCATGGCGCCCGCCGCGTTGTCCCGGCCTGCCAGCAGGGTGAGCAGGACGTTGCCTCGTTGCGAGGTGAATCGCTTGCTGTCGCGGTATATGGTCACCGCCGGGTCGTAGCCGCAGACCACCCAGAATCCGGGGTGGTCGGATGCGCCCTCATGCCAGAAGATCGGTTGCCGACGGCGTCGGTCGCGCCAGAATTCCGACATGTCGGCGCGCAAGTGCGTCGTCGGTTCGGTGAGATCCCGGACCTGTGTGTCATCCGGGGTCGTCGACCGGACTGCCCCGGTCATCTCCCGATCACCAACTCGGGTTCCGAAATCGACAGCAGCGGAGCCAGTTGCGCGGGCGACGGGGCATCGAGCAGCATGCGCATCGTCATGTGCACGCCGAGGACCGTCCGGATCCGGCGGGTGAGTTTGGCGGCTTCCATGGATTCGCCGCCGAGATCGAAGAAGCTGTCCGCGGGATGGAACTCGGGCAGGCTCAACGTTTCCGCGAACAGTTCGCACAGCATCCGCTCTGCCGGTGTCATCGTCTCCGGCGCGCTGCGCGCGGAGCCGGTCTGCCGGGCCGATTCCGTCACAGCGGCGTAGTCGGTCTTTCCGTGTGGTGTGCGTGGCATTTCGGTGCGGATCTCGACCCGATCGGGCAGCAGATAGCCGGGGAGGTTTTCGGCGAGGAAACCCTTGACCTCGGTCGCACCGATCGCATCGTCGACCACGACGCAGCAGACCAGCTGAGTGTCGGTCGACACCACGGCCGCCTGGCGAACACCGGGGCACCGCAGTGCGATGGTCTCGATTTCACCTGGCTCGATGCGACGACCGCGCAACTTGATGCGCCGATCCATGCGCCCGAGGAATTCGAGCTGGCCATCGGGGAGCTGCCGGACGAGATCGCCCGATCGATAGAACCTTCGGCCGGTCACCAGGTCGTCGATGAACGCCGCCGCGGTCTCCTGCGGCAATCCCAGATATCCGTGCGCGACTCCGAGTCCGCCGATCCAGAGCTCGCCCGCGGCGCCCGGCTCCGCGTCCGTGCCGTCGTCGCCGACGATCCGCAAGGTGGTGCCCTCGATGGCGCGGCCGATCGGGATGGGTAGTGCCGCACCGACCAGCGGATCGCTGATGGTGGCGCACACGGTGGTTTCGGTGGGGCCGTAGGAATTGATGAGATGGTGTCGGACGGTCCACTCCTCGACCACGGCCGAGTTCGCCGCCTCGCCCGCGATGATGAGTCGCAAGCCGGGCGGCATCTTGTGCTCCGGTATCGCCGCGAGCACGGAAGGCACCATGATCGCGTGGCTGATGCGTTGCGCGACAATGACTTCGGCGATGCCGACACCGTCGGTCAACGCATCATGCGCGGCGAACACCGCCGTCGCTCCCGCGCCGAGCGTCGAGGTGATTTCGGCGATCGAGGCATCGAAAGAAGCCGGGGCGAATTGCAGCATGCGTGCGCCTGGCCGGAGTTCGAGTGCCGCCGCGGTGGCGTCCGCCATGGCCGCGATGCCTCGATGCGGCACTGCTACGCCCTTCGGCGTGCCCGAGGAGCCGGAGGTGAAGATGACGTAGGCGAGGTCGTCCGGGTCGATGGCCGGGTAGGCCGGTGGATCCTGCCCGGCGGCATCCTCGGTGTCGGGCGACGGGATCGTCACTGTGACAATCTCTTCGGGCAGCGTCGGCGGCGGATTTCCCGGTTCGAGTAGGGCGACCCGAATCCCGCACACCGCGAGGATGGATCGCGTTCGTTCCTGGGGGTGATCCGCGGCGAGTGGCACATACACCGCGCCGAGACGCCAGATCGCCAACATCGCCGCGGTCGTGTAGGGATTGCGTCGCTGTGGCACCACCACGGCGACCGAATCCGACTCGGCAACACCGGCTTCGGTCAATTCCCGGCAGATTCGACCGACCCAGTGATCCAGGTCTCGGTATGTCAGCGTTAACTGGCTACCTATCAGCGCAACCTCGTGCGCCACACCGAAAGTTTGTTCGTCTAACCGTTGCAACCAGGACCGATTCGGTGGTTGGAGCGGCACCTCATCAGGTGTTTGCACGATCGTGACTGTAAGCGACCGACCGGTCCGACGCGTTACGGCATCACCAACAATGGGAATAGCCTTGAGTTTACAAACACTCAGTGATCTCGGTTACCCCGGCCGGACAGGAAATCGATCACGACGCGATTGACTTCCTCGGGCCGCTCGAGATATCCGAGATGGCCGCACCGATCGATTTCGACATAGCGTGCGCCGGGTATCGCGGCGGCAACTTCCCGGCAGTACATCGGCGGCGCGAGCTGATCGTCGGTGAAGCCGATGACCAGGCTGGGCGTGGTGATTCGGGTGTAGTCGTGGAGTCGATTGCGCGAGTAGTCGATGTCGAGTTGCGCGCGCACCCCGGGCGCTGCCGTCGCCGAGGCCGAGAATTCGAACATGTCGAGCCAGTGCTCGGCGGCCGCGGGGTCTTCGAGCGTACGAGGGGACAGATTGAGCGTCGCCTTGATCGCCGCAGCGTACTGGGGTGGCAATCGAACGCCCTGATCGTGGAGCGCCGCCTCGCCGGCATTGAGTGCGAGCAGCATCGGATGCGGGCGACCCGCGGTGGCCATCATGACCGCGTGATCTATCAGTTCGGGGTGTTCGAGGGCCAGGTCCTGCGCTACGAGTGCGCCGAGTGAGGTGCCCACGACATGCGCAGGCGCACCCAAGTACTCGATCAACGCGGCCGAATCGGCCACCAGATCGTCGAGGGTGATGCCGTCCGCACCCTCCTCGGAGGGAGCGATCCCTCGATTGTCCACCGTCGCCACCCGGAATCCGGCCTCTACCAGGGCAGGCACCTGGTAGGTCCGCCACACTCGGCCAGGACTGCCGCTTCCCATGATCAGCAGGACCAATGGCCCCTCGCCGACCACGTGGTGGCTCAACCGGATTCCATTGACGATCGCTATCGACATGAGCTTGTGAATACCACCTGGTCTGCGGGCTCGGCGAGCCGCGCCGAGCTCGACTTCCGCGCCGAAACTAGCAAGCGAGGCTGCGCTCCTGCGGCCGCGTCTTCCCAATGATGGGTGGCGGCGAGGTTGGCGTTGGTGACTCGAGGGCTCCGTCTGGCCCCGCACTGGTCGATCACGGACTGGACGGTGCTGTTCGCAGACCCATCCGACATCGCCGACGCGCCGAAGCCCTTATATGCAGGCAGCGACGCAGCATGACGGGTGCCGTATCCGCAATGGACCGAACCGACGCCAGACTTGTCTGAGCGGAAGTGAGCTCCGATGACCGTACCCGGGCAGCCTGTCGAAGACCTGCTCGATCTTGCCTATCCCTATGCGCTGGATGCGGTCGACGAGACCGGGCGACGGCATATCGAAGAACGTGTCGCGAACGCCGACGCGGCGACGGCAGCGGCGTTCGCGACCTCGGTACGCGCTATCCACGAGACGCTCGCCGTCATCACAATTCTGGACGAATCGACACCGCCGCCCGAACTGGCGGTGCGCATACTGCGCGCGGTCGCGAAACAGACCGCGGAGATCGCGAGGCGCCGGGCCGAATTGTTCGGCAGACGGCGGTCGCGGCGACTGCTGCGGTCGGCGGCGGTCGGCGGCTTGATCGTCGGCGTCGGTGTCGCGGTGATCATCGGCCGGAGCGGGCGGTGCTGGTCGCGCACAGCGTAGCGGGAGCCCGTCGCACTGACAGCGTCAGTCGTGTGCGTGTAGCCGGGCCTGTACTTCTGGGCGTCGCAATGGCGGCAGGGTCTTGGGCGGAACCTTGCGGTCCGGTAATTGAGCGAGCAGTCGGGTGGTGGCCGCCGCTATCTCGGCGACGGCGGCATCGACCGCGGGGCGGGTCGATGCGGAGATGCTGGACAAGCCGCCGACCTTGCGGACGTACTGCAGGGCGGCCGCATGTATTTCCTCGGGTGTCGCCGCGGGCTCCAGCCCGCGAAGACCGGTGATGTTTCGGCACATGCTTCGAGGCTAGCCGTCAGTTTCCAAGGTTTCCCGTCGGCGGAAGCGGCAGTGCGCGGGCAAGCGGTCCAATCAGTGGTCGATGTCGCCGCGGACCTGTGGGCGCGCATGCCGGCCCCGCCCGTGCCCGCCTGCCATGATCGGATCGGCGCGACCATCTCGTCGGAACAAGGATGGGACCACTCGAAGGTGCTGATGATCGTTGTGGACCCGCATTCCGGACGGTCGGATCAGCCGATCCTGGTCGGGAAACCGCAGCAAACGTCGAGTTCGCTGCTATCCGACGGCCGGTCGGCTCACGCAATTGCGGTGGCGGGAATATCCTCGGAGTAAGTAACCGACAGTTTGTCTCGAGGTCGTCGTGGCGCATAACGATCCGCTTTCCACGCAACGCGGCCTGAGCTCAGGGTTCGCGGCGGAGCTCGATGCTGCCGGATTCACCGATGCTGTCGAGATCGGTCGCGGCGGGTTCGGCGTGGTGTATCGCTGCTTTCAGGCTGAGCTGGATCGGGAGGTAGCGATCAAGGTGCTCACCGCCGATCTGGAATCAGAGAACCTCGAACGGTTTGTCCGTGAACAGCTGGCCATGGGCAAGCTTTCGGGCCATCCGAACATTGTGAGCGTGTTCGAGGTGGGGTCGACGGCGGCCGGGCGGCCCTACATCGTGATGCCGTATCACTCGCACGGCTCGTTGGATGCCCGAATCCAGGACCATGGGCCGCTCAGCTGGCAGGACGTGCTGCATGTCGGGGTGAAGATCGCGGGTGCGCTGGAGACCGCGCACCGGCGCGGAATGCTGCATCGCGATGTCAAACCCGGGAACATCCTGCTCAATGAGTACGGCGAGCCGCAGCTCGCCGATTTCGGAATCGCGCGGTTGGTCGGCGGTTTCGAGACGACCGCGGGGACGGTCACCGGTTCGCCCGCCTTCACCGCACCGGAGGTGCTGCAGGGTCGCACCCCGGATGTGACGGCCGATATCTACAGCCTCGCCTCGACGCTGTTCTGTGCCGGCACCGGTCACGCCGTGTTCGAGCGGCGCAGCGGCGAACAGCTGGTCGCCCAGTTCCTCCGCATCACCAAGCAGCCGATACCGGACCTGAGCGATGCCGCTCTGCCCGCCGAGGTGACGGGCGCGATCGAACGCGCGATGTCCCGTGACATCGACGAACGGCCTCCCACCGCAGCGGAATTCGGTGAGACGCTACGCGAGATCCAAGCCAGGTACGGGCTTGCGCCGGACGAGATGCCGATTCCATTGGCCGCCGCGGAACCGGTCGGACATCGCCAGACGGCGACGCCGACCGGAACGGGTAGGCGTCGCACTTCGGGGATATCTTCGGCGCGGACGACCCCGCCGGTGGCCGCGACGCGATTGCGGCCGCCGGTGCCGACGCGCCCGCTCGTCGAGCGGGCGCGTCTGATCGGGCTGCTGCGGGCGGGGCGTGGCCGTCGGCTGGCGGTTATCCACGGCCCCACCGGTTTCGGCAAGACCACACTCGCGGCGCAATGGTGCGAGGACCTGACCGCCGACGGGGTCGCGGTGGCGTGGCTGACCGTCGATGACGACGACAACAACGTCGTCTGGTTCCTGTCGCACCTCATCGAGGCCATTCGCGCCGTGCGTCCCGCACTCGCACAGGAGCTCGGCGAACTGCTGGAGGAGCACGGCGATGAGGCCGAGCGTTTCGTGCTGACCTCGCTGATCAACGATATCGACCGGCGCGGTGAGCAGTTGATCGTCGTGATCGACGACTGGCATCGGGTGCACGATCCGGCCACCGCGGGCGCGCTGCGCTTTCTGATCGAAAGCTGCAGTCCGGCCCTGCGTACCGTGGTGACCAGCCGCAATCAGACCCGGCTGCCCATGAGTTCGATGCGAGCGCGTGACGAGGTGGTCGAGATAGGCACCGCGGCACTGCGTTTCGATGTCGAGGAGGCCTATGCCTTCCTGGTCGACCTCGGTGGGCTCGAGCTGGACCGCGGCGATGTCGAGGACCTCACCGAATCGACCGAAGGCTGGGTCGCGGCGCTGCAGCTCGCCGCGCTGTCGTTGCGCGGCAGCGATGATCCCAGCGCACTGATCGGTCACCTGACCGGACGACACCATGCCATCAGCGAATTCCTTGCCGAGAACGTCCTGGACACCCTCGAAGCGGGGACGCTCGATTTCATGGTGGCGACCTCGATCACCGAACGCATCTGTGGCGAGCTGGCCGGCGCGCTCACCGGCGTCGCCGACGGACAGGCGTTGCTGGAGCAGATCGAGCTTCAGGACATGTTCCTGCGCAGACTCGACGACGGGCATTGGTTCCGATACCACCACCTGTTCCAGGAATTTCTGCGGCAGCGGCTGGAACGCGATCTGCCGGAACGGATCACACAGCTGCACCGCGCGGCGTCGCGATGGTTCGCCGAGCACCGGCATGTGAGCGAAGCGGTCGATCACGCGCTGCTGGCCGGTGATGAGCTGCGCGCGGTCGAGATCGTCGAAACGGACGGGATGTCGCTGCTCGAGTACGGGCAGTTCGCCAGCCTCATCGGGTTGGTCGGCAAACTGCCCGCGACGACCATCGAGACTCATCCTCGACTGCAGCTGGATCTGGCGTGGGCGAACATCCTGTTGCACCGCGCCGCACCCGCGGAACGGGCACTGCGGCTTGCGGAGTCGAGGTTGGACAGCGCGGGCCTCGACGAGACCGTGACCGCGAATCTGCGCGCCGAGGCGGGTGTTGTGCGCGCGGTAGTGACGGTGCGCGCGGATGTGCTGGCCGGTGTCGATGACATGCTGCGACCGTGTCTGGACCGTGCGGACGAAATGTCACCGTATGTGGTGGCCATAGGCGCGAATGTCGCGTCCTTCGCGGCAGGCTATCGCTACGACTTCGACGAGGCGGTGCGCATCCAGGAGTGGTCCGCGCCGTACGTGCGGCAGAACAAGGGCTACTACAACACGGTGAACGGGTTGTGTTTTCTCGGACTCGCCGCCAGCCTGCGGCTCGACATCGCCCGTGCGGAACAGTATTTCCGGCGGGCGATGAAGGTGGCCAAACAGTCCGGCGGCAGCCACTCCTACGGCGCGCGACTGGCCGGATCGCTGCTGGGGGAGCTGCTCTACGAGCGCGGCGAGATCGTGGAGGCGGAACGGCTGCTCGACGAAGGCTACAAGTTGGGGCCGGAGGCGGGCGTCGTCGATTTCAAGCTGGCCCGCTACGTGGTCGGCGCCCGCATCAAGGCGCTGCTCGGCGACCGGGCCGCCGCGATCCGCAGGTTGAACGAGGGCGCCCGTGTCGCACGCTCGATGTCGTTGCCGCGGTTGCGCGCCGAGGTCGAGAACGAGCGGTTGCGGCTCGGGTTGCCGCCGAACCCCGAAACCGGTCCGCTGCCGGTGGTCGACTACGCCTACCGCCGTACCCCCGCCGACCCGATCGACGAATTCACCGTGCTCTATGAGGAATTCACCGCGATCCGGTTGCTGCTGGCCGAAGATTCGCCGGAGCGGACCGAGCTCGCCCGCACGTGGGCGCAGGAATGGGTGGACCGGCTCGAAGCGGTCGACCGTCCCCGAGAACTGTTGAAGGCGCGCCGATTACTTGTCGCCTGCCTGGCCGCCGCAGGCCGGACCGATGCGGCCAAGGCGTTGCTGGCGACCGTCACCGCCCAATGCGCCGAACTCGGCTCGGTCCGCTATCTGCTCGACGGCGGACCCTACGTGCTGTCGACGCTCGCGGCGCTGCGCGAGGACCAGGCAACGGGCCGCTGGCAGCCCGGCTGGCCGGACGTGCCCGAGCCGTTCTTGCTCAGATTGGTCAATGCCGATGCGGCACAAACGATCTGATGCCACTGCTCCTGGAACTATTGCGGGCCGGTCGCGCGGTGTGCTGTGCCGTCAGGCCTTTCTCGCGATGCAATAGGGAACGCCTCTGCGCGCGCGGCGAATTCCGGATCCGCATCTGGTGCGGATCAGTGCAGTTCCCAACTGTCGGTAGGACCGCGTCGCCGCCCCATCTGACGCCGTCTGAAGAACACCTCTTCCACCGATACCGAGGGGATCTGGTTCGTCATCGCGGCCAGTCGGGTGTCGAGGTGTAGTTCGTGGATACGCAATTCCAAGCCTGCGCGACGTTCCGGTGGCAGCGTCGCCCAGATCGCGCCGATCTTGGCGTGCACCTCGGCATCGGCGGCCGCGAGTACCGGCAGCAGCAGCGGCCACAGATGGGCTTCGGTGGCGATGGAGGGCAACGCTGCCACAGCCTGGTCGGACATGTCCGCGAGCATTCGGGCGGTCCGGCGCTGGGCGTCGGCGTCGACGCGCGCGGCCAGTTGGAACAGCCCACCCCAGACGGCGGGTTCGCTGCGTCCGTCGAGGACTTTGATAATCGCGGCGAGCGCCGCCTCATTGCCGACGACCGGATTCGCGGCCATCCGGTCCAGCGCTGTCGGGCTCAAGTGACTGGTGAACGTGAGCAGCTCTGGTATCGCACCGACATGAATAGCGGTGACAATGAGGTTGCTGATCGATTCGATGGATCCGATGGTGAACATGATGTCGCCGATCGCGGTGATCACGTCGTCGTCGCAGCGCGCGAATGCCGAAAGCGCCGCCAGTTGGAGATTCGACGACCCGACCAGCACGGTATGGACGATCCGTGGAATCCGTTGCCACTGCCCGGACAGCAGCTGTCGCAGGATGGCGCTGATGCTCGTCGCCGAGAACGCGTACGCGGCGGCGAAGATCAGGCCCTCGTCGTCGTGTACGCCCTGCTCGACGGCATCGATCAAGGCTAGTGTGGCGTACCCGAGAAACGGTCCGGCCGTGACGTAGTCTTGGCGCCGCAGTACCTCGTTGAGGACGTTCACGATCGGTTCGGGCGGCGCCACATCCGCGATCTGGCCGACAGTGCGCGGATCCATATATGGTGCGCAGTCCGCTGCGTACGAGGTGCCGAGCAGGGAGACCGTCTCGGCGGCTTTCTTCGGATACACGACGCCGATGGCGCCTGCGGCCCGGCCCGTCATCATCGGCGGCACTATCCGCTGGACCAGCGGCATCGAGATGCCGAGCGGAATGATCGGTACCAGCTTGCTGATTCGGTGGAACGTTTCGGCGTGCTGGTCGAAGATGATGCCCGCCATGCGTTCCTGCAATTCGTGCAGGTGCGCCGCGCCGAGTCGTTCCAAGTGCGCCAGGCGCTCCGCTGGGACGTGCAGCGTGCGCGCCAGCAGCATGATCTGGGCGCGAATTACCAGGTCGCTCATCAGTGGCGGCGGTCCCCGAACATGATCCGGCGCGCCGGTCCGCGCAGTGGCCGGGGCAGCGAGCCCACCACCTTGTCGATGGACTCCGACAGTGCGTCTGCCTCGTGTTGCCTGGCCGCGCGGAACAACATGAGCAGGTCGGCGGCCTCCTGATCGGAGAGTAGGTCGAGCGTCGCCAACGGCCCGCGTAGTTCGTGTTCGAGGTCGGTTCTGACGTTCATGCTGCTCCTCGTTGTGCATAGCCTCCGGCAGCCCGGATTACCCGCGGAGACCGTCGTTGAATCATAGGCGTCGCCGTGGAGTCCATCGCGAGGTTTTCACATCGAGGCACCGGAATGGTGTCCGCGGGAAGGGCTCTCGATCGTTGCCTGTCCTTCAGGGTAGCGAACCGACCGATCTCCTTGGCGCTTGCGCATACGAAAGTAAGTGTGGCGGAACATCATTGGGCGAACGATTTGTGTGCGCGACCAAGCCGCTGTCAAACAGCGACGATGAAATCATCACCACCCCAATTGGTTTGGCGAATGCTCTCTATTTCCCAGTTGATATCTTGGAGTCCGGTAATGCCCAGAACAGTTCTTGTACCAGGTCAGAACGCTAATTTCGGAGCGGGCGTGCTCGCAGGGAGCTTAGTGGTCACCACACCGACAGCGGGAACCTTTGCCGTCACGCTGGGGGGGCGGAGCTCCGGTCGCGCACGCGCTCGGCGTCGCAGGCGGCCTGACGATCGCCGTCAACGGCGCGGCTGTCACCGTGGCCAACACCACGCCTGGTGTGGGCTCGCCTGCCGGGGACATCGTCCTGAACTACTGATCGGCCTGCTCGCTACCGACCAGGTGGTGCGACTCCGGCGCGAGCCGCACGGTGGGGCGCGGGTGACCGGTCTGCGAGCAGATCGGTCACCTCGTCGACAGGCATGGGCCGATGGAACAGCCAGCCCTGGGCGGTGTCGCACCCCAGGTCGTGCAATCGGCTGGCACGCCGCACATGAACTACAGCAGGCTGAGCACTACTGGGATACTATGGCGGCGCCTCCGCGGTTCTGGGTGCGGGAGCGGCCGAAATATGCGCGGCACGAAAGGATTTCATAATCCATGACCAGACCGAGTTGGGCTCCCGATGGCATTGATCTGGACCGCCCCAGCGCGTCGCGGGTGTACGACTATTTCGTCGGCGGCATGCACAACTTCGAGATCGACCGGCAGCTCGCTCAGCAGATCGAGGCGTTCACACCCAACGTGGCCGAGACCATGCGCGCGAACCGAGACCTGTTGCGCCGCTGCGTGCGCTTCCTCGTCGATGCCGGGATCAGCCAGTTCCTCGACATCGGATCCGGAATTCCCACAGTCGGCAACGTGCACGAAGTCGCCCAGGGGCGCGACCCGTCGGCCCGCGTGGTCTACGTCGACATCGATCCGGTCGCGGTCGCGCACAGCAGGGCGATCCTCGGCGCCGACCCGGACACCGCGGTCATCCAGGCCGACATCAGCGACCCCAAAGCCATCCTCGCCGACCCCGAGGTAGCAAAGCTGATCGACTTCGACCAGCCGGTGGCGGTACTACTGCTCGGTGTACTGCATTTCGTCTCCGCCGAGGCCGACCCGCTCGGCTGCGTGGCGGGCCTGCGCGACGCGGTCGCCCCCGGCAGCTTCCTCGCCATCACCCACGCCACCTCCGACGGCCAACCCGCCGAGGTCCTCGAGGCGCAGAAACTCTCCGGCCGCACCTCGACCGAAATCGTGTTGCGCTCCAAGGCCGAGATCACCGAATACTTCGACGGTTGGTCGCTGGTCGAACCCGGACTCGTCCACCTGCCGCTGTGGCGGCCCGACAACCCCGACGACATCGGCGCGCATCCCGAACAGTCCGGTGCCTATGGGGGCGTGGCGCGTAAGCACTGAACTCCAGCCTTGGCTTCGGCACCTGTTTCGAATGCGATGATCCGTTCGGGCAAGGCGCTACCCGTCGGCATTCGTGCTGGAACCGCCGCACAAGGCCAGCGCCGAATCCGAGCTGCACATCTGGACCGACCTCGTCATCAGCGTCGGCAACACCAGCGGCGCAATGGTTCCCAGGCGATCGTTCGGCTGGTGCGCCGTCAGAACGTGATGCCTACCGCCGCCGCTGCGTCGACGATCTGCACCGCGAATCCGGACAAGAATCCCGGGGCCCCGGGGTTGGGCAGGCCGCGTTGGGTGAGCAGTCCGACCACCTGGTTCTGCTCGTTGATGACGAGAGAACCCGAATCGCCGCGATCGCAGAACGAGGGCGGATCGGTCGGGCGTCGCCGAATCTCGTATCCGATAGCACGCGTGCCCCTTCCGAGAATTTGCAGGCCCGTGCTCGTCACTCGTCCGACGGTGAGTTCGGTCGTTCTGCCGCGTTTGCGGACGATATCGTCGCCGTTGGCCCTCGCCATACCGGAATAGGTGCCAATGTCGACGATGTTCGCCAGTGCGGGTTGGTCGACGGTGAATACGGCGATGTCTTCGGGTTCGGAGAACCGGAACAGCTGGCCGATCCGGCGAGAGCCGGGCAGTGGCGCTTCCGGCTGACGGATGGGGTCACCCTGGTGGACCTCCACGTCGCTGCTGGCGATGACGTGTGCGCACGTCACCCCTACCCGGGGGCCCGGGAACAGTGTGTCCGTGGCCAGGCCGCCGAAGGTACCGGCCCCGGCCTGGATCTCGGCCGCTCCGTGGGCCGCCGCGATCGAGATGCCGCCGATGAGCGGATTCCGCGCGGCGGTATCGATGAGAGGGTCGAGGTCACGCTCGACGAGTGTCACTGCAGCCTCCACCGGCGATAACAGCCCGGGTAACGCGGCAGGCACATCGTTCAGGTCGCGCACGAGCACCCGGATGACGACGTCGTCGGTCAGCTCGAGGCCCTCCTCTCGGTAACCGATGTCGACCCCGACGACGCCTGGAAGGAAGGGCAGCGCACCCTCGAGCACCGCCGCCAGGGCTTCCTTTGCGGCCAGCATTTCGGGGGAGATATCCATGGCGGCCTCCGTTCTGGTTGGTTCGGCCTGTGCTCAGGCATCGAGGAAGTGCCGCACGGTGCGCTCGACGAGGAACGACATCGCGGGCACGTCGGCTTCGAATGCGTTCTGCCAGACCACGATGAACTGCTTCGCCGAGTCGTTCGACTCGATCACGCTGCCTTCGGAGAAGACGTCCTTCCCGGTCTTCAAGGGGCCGATCGCCGGGACAGCGTCGGCAGCCTCAGGATCGATCGTGGCGCGAGCCGCCGCGTAGGTTGACGCGGCGTTGGTCGCTCCCGTGGCGTTGCCGGCGTCCTCGACCGCAGTGCGAAGCTGATAGGCGCAGTACGGAATCGCCACCTTGAGCAGGCTCGCCGAGTAGAACATCCGGCCGAAATCAACCCCGGCGTGGCGGAAATCGTCCGGCCCCTCGACGGAGGCAATCGACAATGCAACGTGCGGAATGTCGCCGAACAGCGGGAACGAGGCTCTGGTGTCCAGCAGCGCTTGTTCGAGAGCCTGTTCCATCGTGAAATCGGCGGCGAGCAGGGTGGAATACGGAGTCGGAAAAGACATCGCCTGCTCCTTCGGTGAAAGGTCGCACTCAATATTGGTCACCGGCCGGGCGCTGTCGCGAGTAACACCTACCTGTATTGGCTGCCCCGGCTACTCGGATGTGGCGATGCTGCCGCGCTCACCGTCGACAGTGACGCCGACGGGTCAACGGAACGGACTGCTGTCGTCAGCGGCCGGAAGATCCCGCTCAACTACGTGCACCCATTCCGCACGGCCAGCGGTATCTCACTACCTAACGAGATGCGGGGCTTTCCGCTGCTCGGGGTCGCGGCTGGGACGCCAAGGGCCGAGGTCAGGCTACTCGAACCTGACTTCCCAGCGTTTGATCCCATTGAGCCAGCCCGAGCGCAGGAGCTCGGGTTCGGAGACCTGGGTGATGTCGGGCATGGTGTCGGCGATGGCGTTGAACATCAGGTCGATCTCGAGGCGGGCCAGGTTCGCGCCGAGGCAGTAGTGCGTTCCCGCGCCGCCGAAACCGACGTGTGGGTTGGGGTCGCGCAGGATGTCGAAGGTGAAGGGGTCGTCGAAGACTGTTTCGTCGAAATTGGCTGAGCTGTAGAACATTCCGACTCGCTGGCCCCTTTTGATCGCCTGGCCGCCGAGCTCGACGTCGCGGGTCGCGGTGCGCTGGAAGGCGGCGACGGGGGTCGCCCAGCGCACGATCTCGTCGGGTGCGGTGCGCGGGCGGCGTTCGCGGTAGAGCTGCCATTGGTCGGGGTGGTCGACGAATGCTTTCATGCCGTGGGTGATGGAATTGCGGGTGGTTTCGTTGCCTGCCACCGAGAGCAGGATGACGAAGAAGGCGAATTCTGCCGAGTTGAGATGCTCGCCCTCGATGTCGGCGTTGACCAGTGTGGTGACGATGTCGTCGGCCGGGCATTTGCGCCGCTCCTCGGCCAGATTCCAGGCGTAGCCGGTCAGTTCGAGCTGCGCGGTGGCCGCGTCGCCCGCGAATTCCGGATCATCGGCTCCGATCATCTGATTCGACCAGTGGAACAATTTCTTGCGGTCCTGCTGGGGGACTCCGAGTAGTTCGGCGATGGCCTGTAGTGGCAGCTCGGAGGCGACCAGTTCGACGAAATCTCCGCTGCCGATGCGTTTGGCGTCGGTGACGATGGCGGCCGCCCGCTCGGTGAGTGCGCGCCGCAGGCTCTCCACCGCACGCGGCGTGAATCCTTTCGAGACGATGCGGCGGCTCTTGGTGTGCGCGGGCGGGTCCATATTGAGCAGGATCACCCGCTGCATGTCGATCTGTTCGCGGGTGATCCGCGGCTGATATCGGATGATCGCGGTGTTCTCGGTGGAGGAGAAGATTTCCGGGTGCCGTGAAATCTCTTTGATGTCTTCGAGCTTGGTGACCACCCAATAGCCGCCGTCATCGAACCCGCTCACGCCTTTGGGCTGCGCGTTCCACCAGACGGGCGCGGTGCGCCGCAGTTCCGCGAACTCCGCGACCGGTCGGCCCCTTGCCCACAGATCGGGGTCGGTGAAGTCGAACCCGGCGGGTATCGACGGTGTGGCCATGGCCACCTCCCACACTGGAACACGTTCTAGACGTCAATTCAAGCACGGGAGGGTGGCTCGGCGGGGCCGTTCGGGATGGCTCGATGGCGACTGCTCGACGCGGCATCCGAACTGGACTTCGGTTGCCACCCGCCCTACCGCCCGATCACCACCCCACTGGCCACCACCCCGGGCTGGGACCGGACACCGCAGGAATGCCACGGGGTGTTGGGACGACCCAGTCGGTCAGCGCACCACTTTGCTGGTGCGCAGCAACCACCAGGCCAGGCCGACCAGCAGCGCGGCGGCGAGCATGAGCAGCACCGTGGCGTCGGAGACGGCCTCGCCGAACTGCTGCACCTTCTGCTCGAGGGCGAATTCGGTGTCGGCGCTCAGTACTCCGGGCAGCGCCGAGGCTCCGTCGAACAGCAGGAAGAGTGCGCCCAGCAGGATGAACAACAGCCCGGAGACGGTGGAGGTGGTGTGCAGGTGCAGCGGCCCGACGGTAAATGCGCGACCACGCAGCCAGCGTCTGCCGCCGAGGCGGAACCGGTCCCACAGCAGGGCAAGCACGAACAGCGGGACCGACATCCCCAGCGCGTACACGGCGAGCAACAGCCCACCGTTGATCGGCGAACCGCCGACCGCCGCCACCGTGAGAATCGACCCGAGGATGGGTCCCGCGCAGAATCCGGCCAGGCCATAGACCATGCCGAGCAGGTAGACCGCCCCCGCCTGCTCCGGGTGTCCGTGGCGGGCGGCGGCGCGCTGTGCGAAACCCATCGCGAACCCGCGGCCGACGATTTGCAGCACGCCCATCGCGATGATCGTCCAACCCCCGATGGCGATCAGCAGGTCACGGTGGCCGATGAACAGCCGACCTGCGAACGACCCCGCAGCGCCCAGCGGAACGAGGGTGGTCGCGAGGCCGAGGTAGAACAACCCGGTGCGGGCGAACAGCTTTCCCGGCGTGCCGAAGGAGTAGGCGAAGAAGCTCGGCAGCAGCAGTGCGCTGCACGGGCTGAGCAGGGCGAGCAGGCCGCCGAGGAACGCCGCGAAATAGCCGATGCCGCCGGTCATTTCCCGAGGCCCTCGCCGCCGCTGTGCCGGGCGGCCTCGATGATGGCGATGAACTGTTCGACCTGCTGAGCGCCGAGAACCGGCCTGCCGTTGATCAGGAACGCGGGCGTGGAGGTGATGCCGAGGTCGAAACCTTCGGTGGCGTCGATGCGCAGCGCCGCTCGCGCGGACTCCGAGACCTGGTCGGCGCGGAACCTTGCGAGGTCGGGCACACCGGCCAGCTCGGCGAATTCGGCCAGCCTTTCGGGGGTCAGCGCCCCGCTGTTCTTCTTCGGCGCGCTGTCGTAGACGGCCTTGCGGAACTCCCAGAACTTGCCCTGCTGTCCGGCCGCCCATGCCGCACGCGCGGCATCGTCGGACTCGGTGCCGAAGATCGGGAAATTGCGCCATTCGATGCGCAGTGTGCCGGTGCCGACATACTTCTCGATCAGCGCCGGTTCGGTGTTCTGGGTGAACAGGCGGCAGAACGAGCACTGGAAGTCGGAGTATTCGATCATCACCACGGGCGCGTTCGCCGATCCCAGCGCCATCGGGTCCTGCTGATCGCGGCGGGCCAGTTTCGCCAATGCACGCTGCGCGTTGCCCTCGGCGGCCACCGGCGTGGTGTCGCCGCCGCGACCGGCATCGGAGTTCTTGCCGCCGGTCAGCACAACGGCGGCGATCACCAGCCCGCCCGCCGCCACGAGTGCGAGTGCGGCGCCGATTGTGCGAGTGCGTGACCGGGTTTCCCGGACAGGCGGCTCGGCTGGAGATCTACGCGGACGTGCGGAATTGTTTCGACGCGACATTTTTCGGGTGCTCCTGACGACCCACTCCGAGTGCGGAGCAGGCATGGACTGCGGATGAAGGCATGAGGGGGGCAGGCCGAGGGGGTCCGGAGCGAGTCCGGGAAGGGCCGGCGCGTTGCCGTCTAAATCCGCAGCACCGTCGTCAGGTGTGGCGCAGGAAGCGGCCGGTCGGCAGCCCCTTGCCGCTCCTCGGCCGAGGGATACCAGCACACGGGGCCCACGGTGAGGCGCGCGGTGCGCAGCGCGAGGGGCAGCTGACCGCCATCGCGGTGCGGCACGATGACCGGCACTGCCGCGGCGGCCCCGATGTGTCCGTTTCCGCCGCAGCTCGGCGGCCCGTGGATCGAATCGAACCGCACGGACTCGGTGGGGCCCGGCGACGGGGAAGCCTCGGACGCGTTCGAAAGCTGCGTCGCCTCCGCCGTCGACACGCCTTGCGTCAGCGTGCTTCCGGTGATGAGATCGACGACGAGACCGAGCGCCACGAGCACACCGACGAGCAGCGCACCGCAGCGCTGCTGGCGGTGCCGCCGGTGCGGCGCGTCGGGGAGGGCGGTCACGGGCCGCACCATACCGGATCGGGGTCTATCACGGTAACGACCGCGTTGCCCAGCGGGCGTCCCGCGATTCGTGTCCACCAGGCGGACCAACCCGTCGTTCAGCGTCGGATTGTCGACGATCCCGACGACAGGGGAGTCGAACGCGACTCCCGTCCCGGAGTCGCCGGGGTGCTCCGGTCACTGAATCCCCGCGGTGTCAAGGGTGCTGTCCGGTACTCCAATGAAGTCGTGTCTGCGCAGGTGAGGACGAGTAGGGCACTACCCGTGTTATTGCGGGTGCGCGGTCCTACCGTCGGTGGGGTAGCGGGTGACATCCCGGCGGCGGTGCGCGATGGGCAGCGCGATCGCCGCAGGGACGCACACTCGTTCCATTGCACGAGAAGGCGATCAAGGACTTGATCGCCTGATCCACCCATACGTCCACGCTGTAGCCGGCGCGCGCTGAGATAAGGAGACGCGCATGGCACTCACTCCGATCCCCGACCTCGGAGACCTGCTTCTCGTTGCGCTGCAGGATGTGCAACAGGCAACCCCGGAACACGCGATCGACCTCATCGAGGCGATGCCCGAGTTCCATCCCAGTGCCGAAGACCGGCAACCGGACCCGGCGCGGGCGAATCTCCTGCGATGGCAGTCGCGCGTCTACTCCGCCCGGCGGTATCTCGGTGACGAGGGCTTCGTGCTGTCGAACCGCCATCAATGGCGTATCACCGAATCCGGGAAATACGCCGCCCAAGAGGCGCGACGGCGCTTGACGGACCCCGATCTGCCTTCCGTGACGCAGAGCCCGGACCAGCGCAACCCCATCCAGCCCAGCGTGATCACCAAGCCACTGCTCGATCCGGATGTGCGAGCGCGCGTACTCGATCAGCCGAGCGACGACAGCGAACCGCTGTCGGTCGTCATCGAATTGAATGTCGGCTACCTGGGTGGTCTGAAGGCGGCGACCACCGCGCTGACGCAGCTGCTCGACCAGCTCAACCACGGGGAACGCAGGCCCGTGGCGGTCGAGCTGTTCGACGAGTATGTGCGTGCCAAGATGACGATGGAGCAGGTCAAGCGGCTGGTCGAGATCGACCACGAGCAGGGGCAGAATGACCACGGGCAGAACGTGATTCATCGCATCTGGCCCAATTTCCCGGTCAAACCGCTGATCGATGTGTCGGGACGCACGGTCAAGGCCGACGCGGCGCGGCGCGCGTTCGACGCATGCGGGCGCGGAATTCGCTGGGCGGTGGTGGATTCCGGGATCGATCGGATGCATCCGCATTTCGATGCCGGGAAAACCGTGCTCGCCGACGACGTCTTCCCGTTGCATCGCGACTTCACCCAGTCGATCAATCCGGGCCCGGAGACCGCCGATGCGGCATTGCAGGACGGGTTGGGCCACGGTACCCACGTCGCAGGCATAATCGCTGGCTACCTCCCGAATACCTTCCCCGGCGAGAACCTGCGGGTGGTCACCGAGCAGTACACCGAACTCGACGCACGGCCGCTGCGCGGTGTACGGCAGGTCGAACCCGCAGCGGTTTCCGGTATGGCTCCGCAGGCGCACCTGGTGAGCTTGAAGGTGCTGCGCTCGGAGGGCACCTCCGACATGATCTCGGTGATGGCCGCGCTGCGGTACGTCCGGGAAATCAACGGCGACAACGACAGGTTGACGAAGATCCACGGCGTCAACATCAGTTTGGGCTACGAGTTCGATGCCGAATGGTTCGCCTGCGGGCAGAGCCCGCTGTGCAAAGAGGTGGACCGTCTGGTGCGGTCGGGGGTGGTCGTCGTGGTCGCGGCAGGCAACACCGGATACGGCCGGTTCAGCGCTAAGGAGCGGCAGACCAACGTCGGTCTCACCATGACCATCAACGATCCCGGCAATGCCAAGCGTGCCATCACCGTCGGGTCGACGCACCGCGAATCGCCACACACCTATGGTGTTTCGTACTTCTCGTCCAAGGGCCCGACCGGCGACGGCAGGCTCAAACCCGACCTGGTCGCTCCCGGCGAGCGGATCACCTCGTGCGCGACGGGGAAAGCGGCGGCCAGATGGGGCATCACCGACGTCCCTCCCGGCGTCGCCTGCTACGGCGCCGACACCGGCACCAGCTTCGCCGCGCCGCATGTCTCCGGAGCGATCGCCGCATTCCTCTCGGTGCGACCGGAGTTCATCACCCAGGCGGAGGAGATCAAAGAGATCTTCGTGAAATCGGCTGTCCCGCTCGGCCGGGAGCGTTATTTCGAGGGCGCCGGTCTCGTCGACCTGATGCGCGCACTGCAAAACGTCTAGAACATCGGAGAAGGCAATGACCAAGGACATCGGTGGGCTGCCGCTGCTGGAGCTCAGGATCGACGAGAACGGTGATGTAGACCCCGACGGCGAGCGCGTGCTCGCCGCTGAACTCGACGCGATCGAACCAACGGATCTGCTTGTCTTCAGCCACGGCTGGAACAACACGCCGAGCGTGGCGAGCCGCCTGTACGAAGCCTTCTACGCACAGCTGCCGCCCCTGTTGGCCGCACACGGGTTACCGGACCGGAAGATCATGCTGCTCGGTGTTTTCTGGCCGTCCAGCCGCTGGTCCGACGAACCGATTCCCGACTTCGAACCGGCCGCGGCCGTCGATCTCGGTGGCGGCGGGGGAGCCGCTGGCCTCGGCGACGCACCCGAATTCCCGCCGCCCGCACCACCGAACGCGGACATGCAGACAATGATCCGTGCGGCGTTTCCCGATCAGCAGCGTGCCGCCGTCGACGAACTGCTCGACCTGCTCGTCAAGCGTCCCGACGACGATGCGGCGCTACAGCGCGCGCGCGACCTCATCCAGACGATCGCCACCGCGACCACTGGCGACGGCGACGGTGAACAGGCCGACGAACTGCCCTTCATCGCGCAGCCCGATCCGGGCGCAGAGCTGTTCTCTCGCTTCGCGACCCAACTCGAAGAGCTCGGCATCGTCACCGGTGACGCCGGTGGGGCCGCGGGATTCGGTGACGCGTTCGGCCGACTCTGGCACGGTGCGCAGGAGGCCGCCCGCCAACTCACCTACTTCCAGATGAAGCATCGAGCGGGCACCGTCGGTGAACGCGGTCTCGGACCGCTGCTCGGACGGCTGCTCGCGCGACGGCCCGCGCTGCGTATCGATCTGATCGGCCACAGCTTCGGCGCCCGCGTCGTGTCCTATGCGCTCGCCGGGCTGCCCGCGAACAGCACCGTCCGCTCGGTCACGCTGCTGCAAGGGGCGTTCTCCCACTTCGCCTTTGCCGCGTCGTTGCCGTTCGACGCGCGGCGCGGCGGGGCGTTGAACGGGAAGGACGCGCGAGTCGACGGCCCGGTCACCGCGTGCTATTCCGAGCACGACTCCGCCGTCGGCACGCTGTATCCGCTGGCTTCGCTGCTCGGCCGCGAGGACGCCGCGGGCCTCGACGATGCGACCTACCGTTGGGGCGGTATCGGTCACGACGGACACCAGCCCGACGTCGCGGTCACCGCGTTGCTCGACGTGGGAACCCGATACGACTTCGACGGCGCCAAGCTGGTGAATATCGATGCGGCCCGCGTCGTGAAGAAGGGCTCGCCGCCGTCGGGAGCCCATTCCGACATCGTCCATCCCGAGCTCGCCTGGGTTGTAGCGTCCGCAGGGGGTCTCGTCGGCTGAAGCGGCCGACGACCGGTCACTCGGAGCCGAAGCCCGCGAACATCTTTCGCTTGAGCGGTGGCACGGCCTCCGCCACCCGGAACACCGTCCTGCCGATGGCACGCCCGACGGAGTTGTCGGACACTGTCTGCTCGGCGGCGGTCAGCGAGTCGCGCACGGCGGCGAAACCGTACTCGATCATCTGCGCCTCGTAGTCGTGGATGGCGGCGCGCAGCGGTTGCTCGCCGCCGGCCGCGGCGACCAACTTGGCGCACAGCAGTTGGGCGTCGCGCAGCGCGACGTTGGCGCCGATGCCGCGGAACGGTGTCATGCTGTGGATCGCGTCGCCGAGCAGGGTGACATTCGTCGTCTCCCACGGCGGCACCGGGACCGAGGTGCGGATCGGGATGAGAGTGACCGTGCCCGTATCGGATCCACCGATGAGTTCGCGCAATTCGGGCGCCCACCGGGCGGTGAGCCGGTTGACCATGTCGTGCAGTTGCGTGGGGTCCAGCGATTCCAGCTCGACGTCGCCGGGATAGTCGCCGCGTTTGGCGGCATAGGCCCAGAAGACATACGGCTGGGTGTTGTCGAAGAGCGCGCCGGGGACGAGCGCGGCAGCGCCGTCGTTGCCGCCGATACCGGAGTGCTGCGGATCCGGCCGATCGAACTCGTGCGGCGCGATGAACATCCCACATCCCTTGGGCGGCATGACCGCGAGGGGGGAGGCCAGGAACTTCGGTGTGAGCCGTCGCCTGCTGTCGTCGGTGAGGGTGAATTTGCCTGCGACCGTGACGATGCCGGTCTCCACCCGCTGCGCCTGCGGAAGGCGTTGCGCGCGAATGCGCGACGTCCCGCCGTCCGCGCCGACCAGGACATCGCCGACGGTCGAACCGCCGTCGGCGAAGCGGGCCTCGATCCGGCCGTCGGGCAGTTCGGTGTAGCCGGTGACGGCCTTGTCGTAGTGCACCACCGCGCCGAGATCGGCAAGCAGGATCTGACGCAGGGTGATCCGGCTGATGCCGTAGTTGCGATCGACCTCGTCGCGCTCGCCTCCGCTCGCCTCGGAATCGAGATTCAGCAGGTCCTTCATCTGCTCGGTGACGAAGCCGAAGCGAGTGGCCCCCTTGCCCGAGCTGGCGATGAACGCCCGATAGCCGGTCTCGGGCAGCAGTTCGCGCAGCGCCCGGCTGCCGCTCGGGTTGATGTGGATGCGGAACCCTTGCACACGGTCGGTGCGGTGGCGGTCGCGTTCGTACACCGCGACGTCGACTCCCGCCTTGCGCAGGCCATTGGCCAGCGCGAGACCGCCGATGCCGCCACCGGCGACGATGACCCGCAGGGACTTGTTGGCAGACATGATTCTTCCTTCCGATCTGTGCACATGCGCGAACACTGTCATTCCTGGCTCCAGCCGAAGGCCCTGGTGCGCCGACCGGCGCGTTGCTGCTGCTGCGCGCCGTGCGCCGCCCAGGACTCGATCAACCGGTCGAGTAATGCGGTCAGGGCAACGACATCGGCGGCCGGCCAGTCGGCGACAACCGCGCCGAAGACCTGCGTGCCGACGTCGAGAAACTGCCGCAGCTCCGCGCGGCCCGCGTCGGTCGCCTCCAGCAGCACCGCGCGCCGGTCCTCCGCGTCCACGCGCGTCTGTACCAGCCCCGCGTCGGTCAACGCCTTGACGTGTCTGGTGATGGACGAGGGCAGGGCACTGAGCCGTTCGGCCACCTCGCCCGCCCGCAGCGGACCGTGCTCGACGGCCAGCTGCAGCACGCCGACTCGAACCGGATCGAATGCCTTGGCCAAGCCGGTGCGCATCGCGTCGGAGAAGCGCGCGGTCGTCCTGGCCAGTTCGGCGATCTGGTCTTTATTTGCTTGCATGAAACAATAGTAGATTGCTTGATTGCGTGAAGCAACTATTGTTAGCTACCGGAATAACCAGAATGTGCTGGTTCTTCCGGCGGAGAGATGACAGGCTTAACCGGTGAACCAACCTCCGGATACTCAGGCGGGGTCGGACCCGTCGAACGACAAGCTGGACGCTGCGGTGTTCAAGGTGGCAGGCGTGGTCGTGCTCGGCGCGATTATGTCGATCCTCGACATCACCGTCGTGACCGTCGCGATCCCCACCTTCCAGCTCGAGTTCGAGACGAGCTACGCGATCGCGGCGTGGACGATGACGGGCTACACCCTCGCGTTGGCGACCGTCATTCCGCTCACCGGGTGGGCGGCGGACCGGTTCGGCACCAAACGTCTGTACATGATGGCGCTGACGTTCTTCGTGCTCGGGTCGGTGCTGTGCAGCTTCGCCTGGAACATCGAGTCGCTCATCGCCTTCCGCGTGATCCAGGGCATCGGCGGCGGCATGCTGATGCCGCTGGGCATGACGATCATGACCCATGCCGCGGGCCCGCAGCGGGTCGGCCGTGTGATGGCCGTGCTCGGGGTGCCGATGCTGCTCGGTCCGATCGGCGGCCCGATTCTCGGCGGCTGGCTGATCGACGCGTTCAGCTGGCACTGGATCTTCTTGATCAACCTGCCGATCGGCGTCATCGCGCTCGCCCTCGCATTCATCGTGTTCCCCTCGGACAAGCCGGAACCTTCGGAGTCGTTCGACTTCCTCGGCATGCTGCTGGCCTCGCCTGGTCTTGCGCTGTTCCTGTTCGGTGTGTCATCGATTCCGGAGCAGGGCACGATCGCCTCCGTGCGGGTGCTCGCGCCCGCGGCCATCGGTCTGGTCCTCATGGTCGCGTTCGTCTTCCACGCCCTGCGCACCGAGCACCCGTTGATCGATCTGCATCTATTCCGCAACCGGTCGCTGACCTTCGCGGTCCTCACGATGGTGCTGTTCGCGATCGCCTTCTTCGGTGCCGGACTGCTGCTGCCGAGTTATCTGCAGCAGGTCCGCGGTGAATCCGCGCTGGCCGCCGGATTGCTGATTGCGCCACAGGGTCTCGGCGCCATGCTGACGATGCCGATCGCGGGCCGCTTCGTCGACAAGATCGGCCCGGGCAAGATCGTGCTCGTCGGTATCACGCTGATCACGATCGGCACCTCGTTCTTCACCCAACTGGAGGCGGACACCTCCTACATCGCGATGTGCGGCGCGCTGTTCGTGATGGGCCTCGGCATGGGCTGCACGATGATGCCGATCATGACCGCGGCGATCCAGACGCTGACCCACCAGCAGGTCGCCCGCGGCTCGACCCTGATGAACATCATCAACCAGACCGCGGGCTCGATCGGCACCGCGACCATGTCGGTGGTGCTGACGAACCTGTTGAAGGACCAGCAGTTCGCCGGGCCCGCGATCGCCTCCAACTCCAATCCCGCTATCGCGGGTCAGCTTCCGCCAGGCGCCATCGAAACGGGGCTGCAGCAGGCTGCCGCGGCGTTCAGTCACACCTACATCGTTGCGCTGGTCCTCATCGTGCTGACCCTGGTCCCGGCATTCTTCCTGCCGCGCACGAAGCCGAAGAATCCGGAGGTCGCCGACGCGCCGGCGGCCCTGGTGCACTGACAACGCGCCACCCGAGTGCGCTGCGGCCGGGCATTGGTGGTTCCCACACCGGTGCCCGGCCGTTCGACTGTTCGGGCAGTCGCCTACGCGTACAGCGCGACGAAGCGCTCGAGCGAGCGCTCGATGTCGCCCTTGAGCGCGCGGGCGACCCCGGAGCCGATGGGGCCGAACAGGGGCGGCCCGCCGAGATCGATGGAGACGGTGACCGCGGAACCCGCGCCCTTTGCGGCCACGAGCATTTCGAGGCCGAACTTGGTGCCGCCCTTGCCTGCTCCGGTCAGCGCCAGCCGACGCGGCGGCTCGGCGGCCTGGACCGTCCAGGTCACCCGGTTGCGCAACCCTTTCGCCGAGGCGACACCGACGAGCGTCGTGCCCACCGTGAGTTCGCTGGGAACCTCGCTGCGCCACGCCTCGTGCATGGTGAGCCACTTGTCCAGCTCGGTGAGGTTGGAGGTGTGCGACCACGCCTGTTCCGGGGAAATCGGCACGTCGACGGAGACCTTCAGCTTTGCCATTCGGGCATGGTATCCGGTACCCGCGGTTCTGTAGCAACCTGCTCGATCGGGGTTGCGGGCGGCGTGCCGCGACCGCGTGGCGGAGGGAGAAAGGGCCTGGCGACAGCTCGATCCGACACTGCATCGTGTGAGATGCACTCCGCTGCACCGGAGCTCGTTCCCAGGCATGAACTCGTATCCGGAGAGACTTCCTGGCAATGCTGCTAATGTGACCGAGTCGTCGGGGTAAATGCTTGTGCGCCTCCGCTTGCCGTTCCACGCGCTAGCCTCCGACGCGGACCTGATCCGACCAGGGTTGCTCATGGTCGGCGTCGCGAGGAAGGCGAGACGAAGCGCTGTGGCAGAAGCCTGTGGCACCCAATGGAACCGCACAGAAGTCTCGACACAGACCGTGACGTGGCCCGGCTTGTCCGGTGAGCCTCGAGCCCGAAAACGACGAGAGAACTGATGAATCAAGATATCGCCGTGGTGCTTTCATGGATCCTCGCCCCCGCGCTGGTGCTTGCCGTGGCGGCGGCGTTGTATTTGGCGCAATCCGCCAGGCAGCAGCGGACCCGTGCGTCCGCGCTAGCCAGGGAACATGAGGCACTGACACAGCAGAATCGAGTGCTCGAAGAAACAGTCGAGCACCTTGCCGTCACCACACTGCCCTCGGTGTCCGACGCGGTCCGCCGCGGTGAGGTCGCCACGCCCTCGATCGAAGTGCCTGCGGGCATGGAGAATTCGCGGTTCGCGCAGCTGCTGCGGTGGATTGCCGAGCGCTACGCCGACGAGCTGAGACTCCTGCAGATCGAGACAAGGGAGTCCGTCAACCGCGAGGCCGAGGAGCAGGCGAAGACGGCGGTCAAGACCGCGCAGGAGTCGGCGCGGGCCGAGGTCGAGTCGTCCTCGCGGGCGGCGACCAGCGCCGCGGTGCGGTCCTTCGGTACCTCGGTGGTCAGCCTCGGCGCGGACGTCAGCCAGGTGGTCAGCGCCGCGCTGCGCGAACACCGTGACGACGAGATCTACGCGACTCTCACCCGCATCGACCACACCGTTCAGCAGATGCTGCGCCAGGCGCAGTCGTATGTGATCGTGTGCGGTGGCCTGCCGGGCCGCCGCTGGCCGGCGCAGTCGCTCACCGACGTTGTCGGCGGCGCGACCGGTCGTGTGCGCGACTACCTGCGCGTGCGACCAAGCCAGCTCGATCGTGTCGTCATCAGCCGAGCGGTGGAACCGCTCGTGCACACGCTCGCGACGCTGCTGGACAACGCGCTGCGTTATTCGCCGCCGACGTCGTATGTCGACGTCACCTTCCAGGAGGGTCATCACGGCGTCACCGTCATCGTCGACGACGCGGGCGTGCGGATGAACCCCGAGCAAATGGAAGAAGCGCGTCAGGTGCTCGCCCACGAGCGCCCGGTCGACATCCACCAGCTCGGCCCGTCGCCGAAGGTCGGTTTCCCTGGCGTCGCGGCGTTGGCGCGCCGCTACGGATTCACTGTCTACATCGATGGCCCCAACGTGTACGGCGGCATGCGGGCGATGGTGTACATCCCCGAAGCCCTGCTGGTCGCACCACAACCGGGCAATGGCGGTGTCGCCGCCGTCGCTCCTGCTGCTGCCCCAGCGGAGCCATTACCGGTACCGGTTGCGGTCGGCGCGCGCGAACAGTCGGACGAGGAGCAGGCGTTTTCTGTGCATGACATCACCAGCGGCGGCCTACCCAAGCGGCGTCGCCGGACCACGGCACCAGCTGCGGCTCCCGTCGGCGGGGCGCGCTCGGACACCGAACCCGGACTTGCTCGGCCCGATGTCGCGGCAGCATGGCAAAGCGGTTCCAAGACTGGCCGCGCTGCCGCAACCGACAGCCTGCCGATCGCCAACAACACCCCATCCGACCACACCGAAGGGATGACATCCTGATGGGCACACCCATTACAGCGGGGGCTGACAGTGCCAACAAACTGGGCTGGCTACTCGAGGATCTGAATGCCCCGGGTGTCCGGTTCGCCGTGCTGCTGTCCGACGATGGCCTACGAATCGCGCACTCCGGTGGCGTATCCAAGGACGACGCGGAACGGTTCGCGGCCGCGGCGTCGGGTCTGAGATCACTCGGTAAGGCGCTCGGCGAGTTCTGTGGCGGCGTCGAGAACGGCGTGCGGCAGAACATGACCGAGTACGACCAGGGGATGATCCTCATCACCGCGGCCGGTGAGGGCGCGCTACTCGGTGTCGCCACCAACACCGACGCTGATGTCGGCTTGGTCGTGCACCGCATGAACGAGCTTGCCGGGCGGGTCGGGCGGGAGCTCGGCAGCCAGCCACGTGGGAGGGCTGATAGCGGCGGCTTGCCGTGAGCGCCACGCAGTCCAGCGCTGATAAGGCGCAATCATGAGTGGGTCGCGGCGGGATCCCGATCTGGTCCGTGCGTATGTGCGGACCGGGGGACGAACGCGGCCGAGTCGTGAACTGGACCTGGTGACTTTGGTGTTGGTCGCCAAGGACCCGACGCCGGGCGTCAGTCCTGACGCCCGGCAGGTACTGAACCTGTGTAGCCGTCGCAGTGCGCTTTCGGTGGCCGAGATCGCGGCCTATCTCGATCTGCCGCCGTCCGTAGTGAAGATCGTCGTGGCCGATCTGCTCGACAGCGAATACCTCGTCATGCCCCGCCCGGCCGCTGTCGTGCCGGAAATCTCTTTGCTCGAGGAGGTACTCAATGGACTCCGTGCTCTCCCGGCCTGAGGGCGCTGTCGACTATGTTCCCGACACCGTAACAAGGTCGGTAAAGCTACTGGTCGCAGGGAATTTCGGTGTCGGCAAAACCACCTTCGTGAACAGCCTCTCCGAGATCAAGCCGCTGCGCACCGAAGAGACGATCACCGAGGCGAGTGTCGGCGTCGACGATATGGCGGGGCTGCCGGGAAAAACGCAGACCACCGTCGCCATGGACTTCGGCCGCATCACGCTGAACCCCGAACTCGCGCTGTACCTTTTCGGGACACCGGGCCAGAAGCGCTTCGTCCCATTGTGGGAAGAGCTGGCGCGCGGTGCGCTCGGTGCGCTGGTGCTCGTCGACACCCGGCGTATCGAGAAGGCCGACGAGGTCCTTTCGGTGCTCGAGGAGCGCGGTGTGCCGTATTCGGTAGCGGTCAACCAGTTCGAGGGCGCCAAACGCTATCCGCTCGAGGAGATCCGGGACGCACTCGATCTCGCGACGGGCACCCCCCTGACCTCACTCGACGCGCGCAACCGGAGCACGTGTCTGCGGTCCATGATCACGCTCGTCGAATTCCTGTTCCACCGTCAGGAGTCGCGCAGGTAACCTCGTCCGTGTTCGGATCCTGCCCGGTACCGCACGGCTCGCCAGAGTTCGCGCACGCCTGAATTGCGGCCCCTCTGACTTTCTTGGTCAGAGGGGCTTCGTCATGTGACAAGGTCTTCGGGGACCGAACTGTTTGACGCGTCTGCACACAGAGGAGACGAATGGAACTCGGACTGCACTACTGGAACTATTCGCATCCGGCGGAGCCGAGGCTGATCGCCAACACACTCGCCGAGACCGCTCGGATTGCCGAGCAGGGCGGCTTCTCGCAATTCACGGTCATGGACCACTACCTTCAGATGGAGCACCAGGCGACCGCGGACGAGCCGATGCTCGAGGGCTACACGGCCCTGGGATATGTCGCAGCGGTCACCACGCGCATGCGTTTGGGGCTCTTGGTGACCGGCGTGATGTATCGCTACCCCGGATTGCTGGCAAAGATCGTGACCACGCTGGACGTATTGTCGGGTGGTCGCGCTCAGCTGGGAATAGGTGCGTCCTGGTACGAGCGCGAACAGCTCGCGCTCGGGGTGCCGGTGGTCCCGATGGCGGAGCGGTTCGAACGACTCGAGGAGACGCTGCAGATCTGTCTGCAGATGTGGAGCGACAACAATGGGCCGTTCGACGGCGAGCACTATCAACTCGCCGAAACCCTCTGTGTCCCTGCGCCGTTGAGCAGCCCCAGGCCGCCGATCCTCATCGGTGGCGGCGGCGAGCGGAAGACTCTCCTGCTGGTGGCGCGCTACGCGGATGCTTGCAACCTTTTCGCGTCCGACCTCGAGGAGGTAGCACGCAAGCTCGATATTCTGCGGGCGCATTGCCAGGCGGAAGGTCGCGACTACGAGAGTATTCGCAAGACCGCGGTGTACATCGAGCCGGTTCTCGACAGCCCCGACGCCTTTCTGGAAGCGGCCGAGCAGCTCGCGGCGTTGGGCATCGAGCAACTCGACGTCATGCCCGATCGGAACCCGATCGAATTCACCGAGCAGGTTGCCGGACTGGTGCCACGGATCGCTTCGATCTGATCGGCGGGTAGTCCTCCCGTGGCACGAAGCTCCTGTTCGACTGACCGGCGACCGGCGTCACGGCACAATCGGTTCGACGTCCGGTCGTCGGTCGGCCCATGGGCGGGCTTGTTCGAGTTGGGTGGCCACGCGCAGGATGCCGAGTTCGTCGTACGGGCGAGCGATGAGTTGGGCGCTGAGCGGTAGCCCCGAGGTCGTCCACCCTGCCGGGATGGAGGCGGCCGGGTTGCCGCAGACGTTCCAGATGGCGGTATAGCTGGTCATCGGGATGCTGCGTTGCAGCGCGCGCAGGAATCCGGCGCCGTCGAGCCTGCCGATGGGCGCGGGGAGGTGCGGCATGGTCGGGGTCAGCAGCAGGTCGTAGGTGTCGAAGATCTGATTGATGGTCGCGGCGACCTGTTCGCCGCGGTGTTCGGCCCAGCGCAGGACGGGTTGCGGTGCGAGGACGCGGGCGATGGCCGAGACTGTGCGGGTGCGTCGTTCGAGCAGGTCCTGGCGATCGACCCGGATGGCCTCCTCACGGACCCCACCGAGAAACTGGGGGAAGAACGCCGATGCCACATCGGGGTAGTACGGGTCGAAGTCCTCGACGTGATGGCCGAGCTCGGCTAGCGCGTCCGCGGTCGAGCGAACTGCCGCAACGCATTCCGGGTCAGGCCGGATACCCCTCGCGGCGGAGCGCAGTGACACCGCGATCCGCAGCGGGGTCGCCGGCTCGATCGCGGCGGAGCTCAGGTCGGGAGCCTGCCAGCGGTCGGACGCGCCGCTGCCGCTGATGATGTCGTAGAGCAGTGCACTGTCGGCGACCGTTCTGGTGAGCACCCCCAGCGTGCCCAGCGCCCGCCACAGGTCGCGGTGCGGCGCCGTACTGACGCGACCCCGTTGCGGTTTCAGCCCGAACAGGCCGCAATACGCCGCAGGTATCCGGATAGAGCCGCCGCCGTCACCGCCGGTGGCGGCCGCGACGATGCCCGCGGCGACGGCGGCCGCGGAGCCACCGCTGGACCCGCCGGTTGTGCGCGTGGTATCCCACGGGTTACGGGTGTAGCCATGCGCAGCCGACTCGGTGAACGGCCAGGTGCCGAACTCCGGCAACGCGGTCTTGCCGACGATGATCGCGCCGGCGGCCCGCAGCCTGCGCACGATCTCGGAGTCGGCCGCGGCGGGTGTCGTCATGGCTGCGCCGCCGAAAGTCGTCAGGACGCCTGCGACATCGACTTCGTCTTTGATCGCCATCGGCACGCCGTGCAGCGGCCCGAGCTGGTCACCGCGCGCCTGCTGTGCGTCGAGGGCTTCGGCCTGTGCCAGCGACTGATCGCCGAGAACCGTGATGAACGCATTGAGCCGCGGTTCGAGGCGCTCGATCCTGGCGAGGGTCTGTCGAGTCAGCTCGACCGCCGACACCCGACCCGAGCGGATCGCCTCGGCCTGCTCGGCCACCCCGGTGAAGGCGAGTCCCTCGGTGCGGGCGCTCGTATCCTCGCTCATCACGTTCCTCTCGGTCCGGGTCACCGAGCGCGACGGAGGTCGCGCCGGCGCGACTGGCTGGACGAATGTTCAGGTGCCTGAGTACACGCCGACTCGCCGAAGGTGTCAACCGGGGCGACTGTACGGCGGCAGCGCGTCCCGAGTCCGGCTGCCGAGCAGCTCAATCCTCGCTGCTGTGGCGATCGCCGATGAAACGGAGCACGGCCGCGTCGGCGGAGGTGAAGCGATCGACCTCCGTGCCGCCGGTGCATTCGTAGAGACCGACCGTCACCCCGCCGGATCGTCGGCCGATCACCCGCCACACCGCGCCGGACCCCTGCCAGCGGCGCAGGATCGCCACCACATCCAGCGGCGTGCTGTCACCTGTTCGGTCGGGCATAGCGCTCTTCCCTCGGAGAGTTCGTCTCGACATCAGGCTACGGCGCACTGTGCCGGCCGGTAGGGCTCAGACAGCCGACGGTGTGGTCCGTGGTTGCCCTGACGAGGAATCGTGCGATGGCTCGAATCCCTTGACGATCAGATACCCGGCGAGTCCGACCTCCCATGCGAACACCGGGAGCGCCGCGGCCGTGCCCAAGGCGGAGATCTGCTCGTAGCGGCCGAACATGACGGCTGTCGCCGATGCGCAGATGAGCGCGCCTCCAGCGAGACCGAGTGCGGCGAGCAAACGCGGCACGAGCCGCGATCGGTACATGAGAGTGGCGAGCAGCAGGCTGTTGACGCCCAGGATGACGTTGGGGCCGAGTAGGAACGTCCAATCATGGATGGCGACAAGTGTTTCGCCGGCGGTCACCAGTGCCGTATCGCCAGGGCGGGGGGTGCCGGCGAGGTCTTGTCGCAAGGTGACCACAGACAGCACGCTGATGATGCCGACGGTGATGACAGCGGCTTCCAACAGGCGGCCGCACACGTAGCCGAGGGCCACGCTGTGGCTGTGCCGCGCGAGGACGGGATACAGCGTGACCGCGGTGCCGATGACGGCGACGACGAGCATGAGTTCCGCGAGCCCGCCCATCAGCACGCGACTGTCGGCGCCCGCGCCCACGATGTAGTTCGTGTCGTGCAGGACTGGTTGGTACAGGGCAAGTCCTGCCATGGCGGTGACCTCTGTGATCAGGAACAACACGCCTGCGGCCATTGCCGCCGTCCTCGTCGAGCTCATCTGCACTCCTCCATCGAGACCGAGGTGTACGACGTACACCCGGATGTTCGGGAATGCTAGGTGTACGATGTACACCTCGTCAAGAGGAGGATCGGTTGGCCGACAAGACGCAAGCGCGCCGCACCCCATTGAGCAGAGAGCGGGTGCTGCACGCCGCAGTCGCGCTCGCCGACGGCATCGGCATCGAATCCCTCAGCATGCGCACGCTCGCGCAAGAACTCGGCGTGGTGCCGATGGCGCTGTACAAGCACGTCAGCAACAAAGAGGAACTGCTCGGTGGCATGGTCGACGTCATCGTCGGGGAGATCGGTTCGCCGGAACCGGGCGTCGATTGGAAGTCCGCGGTCCGGCAGCGAATTCTCGCGGCACGGCGAGCGCTCCTGCGGCACTCGTGGGCGGGGGGGGGGGGGGGGTGTTTTTGAAAGGTTGGGTTTGTTGGAGGGTGTGGTATCGGCGCTTGGGCGGCTGCGGAGGTTCGACT